>JAFVPE010000023.1 GCA_017505465.1 Clostridia bacterium
AGATAGCAGTTACACAACGTTAACAGCGAACGCTCAGCTCTTCGGGACGAATGCAACGTTTGATTCGATGTTTAAAACGAATTTGTGGACAAACGACGCTTACAACCATGAAGTATATGCAACGGACGTTTGGGGCGTTACGGTTGTCGGCGGTGAAGTAGCGGCATGGGAAGCTGCGGGCGCAGAAAAGCTTGGCAGCGCTCTCAATTCCAGCGAAGCACTTGCAGAAACTTTAGGCGGATTAGCAATCTACAAGACAACCGGCGGCTTTAACCAAAGCATTGCGAATCTTAATATCGTAGCTTCTGATTATACGCAATTGTACTTTGCGTATAAGACAAACATGGCAGTAGCTTTAAGCAACACGGACGGTCAAAACGGAAACAAAGCAAACACGTGGTATTTCGTGAAGCTTGAAAAGCAAGCGGACGGAAACTGGACGATTGCAGTAAAGGCATTCGGCGATAGCGATTACACGGCACTAACGGCGAAGGAACAACTTTTCGGCGCTGGCGCAACGTTTGATTCGATGTTTAAAACGAATTTGTGGGCAGGCGACAACAAAAACAACCATGAAGTATACGCAACGGACGTTTGGGGCAAATAATGAAAATAAAGTTGTTATGCTGATACAAAGCTGTATCAGCATAACAAAAATTTAAGTCCCGTCTCTCTTCAATGAAACAACTCCTGAAATCTAAAGGGTTTCAGGAGTTTTTTGTTTTATCTTTTGCATTGACGCAATAAGGAGGCGTGGGAAATATAAGGGTGATAGTAGATTATATAATTGTTGTATATATAAGGGATTGGTGTCTTATGAAGATATATTAAGAGAAGAAATAGGTTGAAGGATGAAAAAAAGAGCAGAAGAAGTTTTAGAACATATGATAAGCCTATTATTGCTTTACTTACAATATTTGCCTCTTCTTGCGGCTATGTTGGGAAGATAATGGGACAAAGGCCTGGAAGTCTTTAAAATAAAGGGATTGAGAGAGGTAGCTTTGCTTCGTCCACCTCTGTGCTTGAGGGAAGATACGGCGTAATATTAACAGTAAAAAGCCCAAGCAAAGAGGAAATTGCTTGGGCTTTTCGATATATTTATCTTTTGGCTTAATTTGGGTCGTTATTGGGTCGCTAATCGCTGAAAGCCTTTAAAATAAAGGCTTTCAGCGTTTCATTAATAGGCTTCGAGTCCCGTACGGGTCACCAGCAAAATCCTAAAGCGAACACAGTTTGCTTTAGGATTTTTGCTTTTTGGTGCCCGTACGGATTGACTTGGTTCTACGGTTCGCGCGTTCAGCTTGCTATTTGGCGTAGCCAAGGCAATTTATTGCCGACGCTCTCCGAGGGTTCCCTTTTAAGGGTGTCGGAGTTTCCCGCGAAAAGGTTCGATTTAGGTTGGTTAAGGGTCACCAGCAAAAAGGATAGGCAAAACGCCTATCCTTTTTTGCTGCGTGCTTCCGTTGGGCGAACCCATCGGTTCGCGCGAGCAAGCTACGCTTGCGACGCCCTGCCGAGAGTTCTCGCTTGCGAGAAACGGCAGATACCCGTACGGGTCACCTACTCCATTATTGCCTTACAATGCAAGTGCACGCCGTAGTACCAAATTGTTGACTTTCGATGTTAATTATGGTATAATAAATTCACCGATAAATAAGAATTTGTAGGCAAACATGAACTATGGAATTTAATGAAAAACTTCAAGAATTAAGAAAACAAAAGGGATTGACGCAAGAGGAGCTTGCTGAAAAACTTTACGTTTCCCGAACTGCCATCTCAAAATGGGAGTCAGGTAGAGGATACCCGAATATAGACTCGTTAAAAGAAATTGCCAAATTCTTTTCGGTTACTGTTGATGAGTTACTCTCCCCCAACGAGATGCTGACGATAGCCGTGGAAGATGGAAAACGAAAAGAAAAGCATTTCCGTGATTTGATATACGGCTTACTTGATATCTGTATTGCAATGCTCCTTTTTCTGCCCTTCTTTGCTGAAAAAGCGGACGGAGCTATTCAAAGTGTTTCGCTCATCGCGCTTGACGGCGTCCAGCCGTACCTGAAAATAGCGTACTTTGCCGTTGTCATTTCGAGTATCGTAATAGGCATTTTGACACTTGCATTACAAAACTGTCAATGGGTGGCTTGGGTAAAAAGCAAAACAACGGTTTCACTTGCGCTCGGGTCCATTGCTGTCTTGGTCTTTATGATAAGCTCACAGCCGTATGTTGCCGTTTTTGCGTTCGCGCTCTTGGCAATTAAGGCTTTAATGCTTATAAAAAGGCAATGATACGAAAGGTATCACGCTTGTGACGAGCCGTTTCTTGATTATTTTTATGCCTTCCGTTAAAATGTATTCAGGCGAGAGCCAATACACAAAAGGAAGGTTAAAGGATAATGAAAAAGAAAAACAGAAGGTCGTTTTGGATAGGAGCGGGCTTGCTTGCGGTATTTGTGTTGTGGACGGTGTTGATTTGCTTCGTTGACGTTCAGGCAATTGGTCCCGAAGGTTCGTCCGTTGGCTTTTCGACAATTAACGGATTTATACACGAGCTTACGGGTGTGAATTGGTTTCTTTACACCGTAACCGATTGGCTTGGACTTGTACCGATTGGCGTTGCATTCGCGTTTGCCGTTCTCGGTCTTGTACAATGGATTAAAAGAAAGAGCCTATTAAAAGTTGACCGAAGCATTCTTACACTCGGTGGATTTTACATTGTCGTAATGGCGGTATATATCCTCTTTGAAATAGTTGTTATCAATTACAGACCGACGCTGATTAATGGACATTTGGAAGCTTCGTATCCGTCTTCAACAACGATGCTTGTGATGTGCGTGATGCCTACGGCAATGATGCAGCTTCGCGCCCGTATTAAAAACGACTTGTTTAGACGATGTGTAATGTTTGCGATTGCCGTGTTTATTGCCTTTATGGTGATAGGCAGACTTGTGTCGGGCGTGCATTGGATTAGCGATATTATCGGCGGTGTGTTGCTTAGTGCAGGGCTTGTGATGATGTATTATTCTGTCAGTAACATAGCAACAAAGAATTGCTAAACAAATTTCAATTTATCGAGCTGTAAAGGTTCGATTTAGGTTGGTTAAGGGTCACCAGCAAAAAAGGATAGGCAAAATTCCTATCCTTTTTTGCTGCGTGCTTCCGTTGGGCGAACCCATCGGTTCGCGCGAGCAAGCTATGCTTGCGACGCCCTGCCGAGAGTTCTCGCTTGCGAGAAACGGCAGATACCCGTACGGGTCACTTTATAAATTTTATCCGTACTATGTAAGCGCACGCCGTAGTGCCAAGACCTAATTTTTAACTATTTCAACGAAAGCATTTCACCGTTGGTTTCTATGTCTTTTGAAATGAGTTTTAATGCGCTTTCCAAACGTGCCAAAATCGCATCGCCCATACGAGTAAAGCCAAGCTGTTCTACAAGCAATTTGAAAAGACCTGCTTTTTCTGCTGTTACGTTTCGTTTAAGTAATTCTTTTAAACCGTTTGCCAATTCTTCAATGGCGATATATTTGATATCACGGGGCGTTTTGCCGTCCATAGGTACACGCAACATAGGAATTTCTTTGCCCTGCAAATAGAGGAAGCCGTTGCGACGGATAATACCTTGTCTTTTGCAATTCCACATTAACCTCTCGAATTCATCATGTACAACGTTTGTTACCTTTTCTCGCCCGTCGAATAAAAAGACGATACGTTTCAAAAGCCATTCTTCGGAAAGCGGTGATTCGATTTCAAGCATAGCGCGAGTAACACGAACTATATCATAGTTCATTCTTCTGCTAAGCGATAATTCATCTGCCATTTGATATTTGGGGAACTCGAAGTGTTTTTCTATGACGGTTTCCTCAAATGATACCTCGGGCGCGGTAGATTGTTCTGCTTTTCTCGGTGCATTTTCAAACGCTTTTTTAACAGCCGTTAAAAGCCTTTCTTTTTCTACGCGCTTATTTCTAAACCAATCGGTTGACCAAATACGATAGAATTGCCAACCCATTCTTTCCAAAACATCTTGACGGAGTCTATCTCTATCACGTGCAGTTTTAGACGAATGATACGTCGCGCCGTCGCACTCAACAGCCAATACGTAATCGGAAGAATCGGGGCGTTTTACGGCCAAGTCGATTTTGAAAGAAGAACAACCGACCTGCGTATCTACCGCATAACCTTTTTCGCGTAAAAACTCGCAAACTTCCATTTCAAACTCGGAGTCGAAGTGTTCAAAGGGATTCACGCTTACCGCTCTTTCCAATGCAACCGCGCCGTTTTCGGCGTAGTCTAAATATTCGCGGAGCAATCTTGCGCCAACGGATTTAGAACCCGATAAGTCAATGTCCGTATAGTGCATAGACGATACAAGTTTAACGTTGTATTTTGCACGCGTTACCGCAACGTTCAAACGGCGTTCACCGCCCTCACGGTTGATAGGACCAAAATTCAAAAGCAATCTTCCTTGTGAATCTTTTGCATATGCGATACTGAATATAATCGTGTCGCGTTCATCACCCTGTACGGTTTCCAAATTCTTCACGAAGAAAGGTTCTAACTTATCGGATTTGAAGAAGGAATCTTTTGACGGGTCTTGCTGTCTGCGCTTTGAAATGAGTTTGTCAATCAAACTTTGTTGTGCTACGCTGAACGCCACAACGCCCAAACTACGTTCGGGGTATTTTTCGATATGTTCAAATACCATATCAACGATTTTCTCAGCTTCCGCACGATTCGTTTTTGTTTTTCTATCGAATACGCCGTTTACGTAAACGTAATCAACGCCAATGTCGACTTTGTCCGTCTTGGACGACGGGAAGGTAACCAAATCGTTGTCATAGAAGTTTTTATTCGAGAACGAAATAAGCTGTTCAAAACGGCTACGGTAATGCCATTTTAATCTGCGTTGGGGGAATGTGGTCGAACACAAATCTAAAATCGATTCAAAGTCGGTTATATCTTCCGCTTCGTCATCGGAGTCAACTTCCGTCGAAGAATTGAAGAAGTTACTCGGTGGCATTTGTTTGGAGTCGCCCACGACAATTAACTGCTTTCCGCGGTAAATCGCCCCAACTGCGTCTTGGGGGAATATCTGCGAAGCCTCGTCGAAAATAACGACGTCGAATTTCATATCCGCGCTTAAATACGTACTTACACTCAACGGCGACATTAAGAAACAGGGTTTTAAGGTCTGCGCCAATTCACCGATTTCCGACAATAACAGGCGAATACCTTTTTGCTTGCGCTTTTTCTCCCCCTCTCGGAGCAAAATAGCAATACTGCTACCCTGTGCGACCATATCAAGATTTGGTCTTTGTGCGGAAAGGTTTGCCTTGATTTTTGCTTTATTGATTTCAAAGTGTAATTCGTCTTTTTCTCTAAAACGTTTTACTGCTTCATCGTGAGAAACGCGCGCCAATTCAATAAGCGCAGGGGATTCGTGCAATACGGCATCCACCCATTGGGAATAGAACGCTTTTTTATACGTAACCACGATTTTATTCGCTTCAACTTTCTTTTCGATTGCATAGTCGATAAAGGAACGCAAATCCAAGCCCTTTAATTGCTGTAAAAGTTTAACGAATTCGCACCAATTATCGAGTTCGTCTGCGTTTTCGTGGCAACCCTCACATTTTTCGATTAAAGTATTAAGGGGAACGCTTTGCAAATCATATTCTTTCAAGTCAAAGCAAGCGAGCATCCGCTTTTCGGCTTCGCCTTTTTCGGTAAATGCTTTTTGATATCTATTTGCTAATTCGGCAAAAATAGGTTGCTCGGCTACAAATTCGTCTTTGCTCATTGTAGCTAACTTTTCAAACGTTATACCTATTGCGAAAATGTCTGCTAAATCACGCAATTCGCATAAGCAACGCCCAAAATCGGTATTAACACCTTTATACGATTCACCAAGCAAGTCTTGAATGTTGGTTTGCAATTCGTTAAACTCGCCGTATTTTTGTTGATAAATACGGAGATTATCTATTGCACTTACCGCAATTTTATATTTAGGCTTTTTGCCGTCTTTTTTGCAAAGTTTTATATCGCCGATAATGCGCTTATATTCGCCATTGAACAGACGGGAGAAGAAACCGTTAAACTGTTTTGTCAGTCTTTTATAAAGGGTTTGTCCGTCGAGTTTATAAATATCTTCGTCAAACATTTCCTCTAAAACAGCTTTCTTTTCAAGGATTTCCTTGGCAAGTTCTTGCATTTGCTTTAAGGTATTCAACGCTTTATTAAGCGTAGTTGCAACCAACAACGCAGGAGTAATAAAACCGCTGTCTTTGGCAATCGAGAAGAATTTTTCAAAAGCGTGAGCGTGGGTAAGTGTATTTGCCGTTATATCATATTTTACCTTTGCCGTTGCTTCGATTTCCTGTAATGTACGGCAAAGTTCGGCTACGGAGAGCAAATCAGATTTAACTTGCATTACCGCTTGATAGGAACAGTCGGGATTTGTATATCCGTACCAAATATTATGGTGATAATCATATCCAATCGAGGGGATATAATCAACGTATCTACAAAGTGCCGTTTCCGCTTTTTCAATGTATTCTTCGCCTTTATTTTTAATGTTTTGGATAACAAAGTCTATATCGGGGGCAAGACGGCACGCCGATACTTCTTCATATAGCCGATAAAGGGTCTTGTTAATAACAGGGCGAACCTTATGCAGTTCTACTGCATAATCGTCCAATTTTTGTTGCGCTTCTTTTTTGGCTCTTAATTCTCTTTCCGCTTGGTCGGAAACACCGCTTTTTTGCAATTTTAACGTATGACAAAGTTCTTCAATAACCTGCTTTTTGTTCGCTTTGTGGCTGTGGAGTTCCAAACAGAATTCTTCCAAACCTACGTTTTTCAGTTTTTCATATACTACGTTCAAAGCGGCGAGCTTTTCGGAAACGAATAATACCTTTTTTCCGTTCAAAAGGCACTCCGCGATAATGTTGGTAATGGTTTGGCTCTTGCCTGTACCTGGAGGCCCTTGCAGAACGAAACTCTTACCAAGTAACGCCATTTCGATTGCTTCGGCTTGGCTTGAATCCGCATCCACAACGTTATGCAAATCCAAAAGGTCTATTTTACGTGCGGAAGATTCGCCCTCGCCCGACATAGATTCTATATGCGATTCTCCAAGCAGGGCGCGAACGCTTCCATTTTTAACGATTTTCTCTGCGTTATCTTTCAAATCCTTATACATATTGATTTTCAAGAAAGAGAAAATCCCGATTTTACATTCGGTCGATACTTTCCATTTGAGTTTGGAAACCAATTCTTCTATTTTTGCGAAATAGGCTTCGATTCCTTCATCGTCGTCAAATTCGGGCAGTTTGATACCATAGTCATTTTGTAATTTGAAGGCAAAGGTAGGGTTGACAATAATTTCATCATCGGTAACTTTTACATAGTAAGGTTCGATAGACGATTCGTTTTCAATCGTTATAGGCGCAAGTAAAATCGGAGCGCGCATAACGTATTGCGAATTTTCATTTTCCGTCCAATGGATAAAGCCAAATGCGATATAGGCAATATTAATACCCGTTTCTTCAATGGCAGTTTTTGCCTTTTTGCTTATATTTTTTAACGCGGAAATGGGCTTATTGCTAATATTGTAAACAAGGATTTGCTGTCTTTTCAGTTTTCTTTCGTATGCGCTTAAATAGTCGTCTTTTGAAATGTGCTTGTCATTTCGATTTTCTTCGGTTTCTTCTTCAACAAAATCGAATTCTTCTTCATCTTCTAATTTGGGGTCGTAAACCTCAAACACAGCAGAATGTTCCGCGCGATTAAAAAGCGTAACAAAATCAGGGGAAAGAATTTCAACCGAACCCATTTCCTTGAAATGAATAAGGTTATTGCGTTTCCCCGTATCAAGTAATAATTCAGCCCATTTGTTTAACTTTTCCGTTTTCATTTGTCTATCCTTAATTACAATATTTTTTCTATTATACCATATTTTTCGACAAATTTCAAGTATTCTAATGTTGTATAACCTCAAAAGGTTCGATTTAGGTTGGTTAAGGGTCACCAGCAAAAAGGATAGGCAAAACGCCTATCCTTTTTTGCTGCGTGCTTTCGTCGCACGAACTGTTGAAAACGGCGATGTTCTCTAAGGTGTCCTTGGAAGGTTTTTTGAAATAAAATTTTGACGAAATTAAGAAGAACGGTATGCTAATTGGCACGCCGTTCTTTATTTTTACGTGTATGTTGGAAACGTATTATCCAACTCTGTTTTTTTGTAGCGAGATGTATGAAAAAATAAGACTAAAAAGGTAAAAATTTGCAACTCATTAGTCAAAAAATAATATTTACACGTAACCATAATTATTGTATAATGATAATGAAAAATAGTTTCATTTTATGTGTGAAATTTTAGCCCCATGGGGCTGTTTGTCGTTCTCGACAAACAAAAATAATTAATGGTAATTTAAGCGGCTTCGCCGCAGTACAGGAGGGCAACTATATGAAAAAAAACTTAACAAAGATGATGGCAGTACTTTGTGCATTGACGGCATGTATGCCGTTTGCTGCGTGCACAGGAGCTACTGGCGGAGTTGAAATTGATAAGACCAAAACACAGCTGTACGTTTCCAACTTTAACGGTGGTGTAGGGCACAATTGGTTGGATGCACACATTGCTCGTTTTGAAGCAGACTATGCAGAAACGGAATTTACGCCCGGCAAAAAAGGTGTACAGGTTATCGTTTCCAACCACAAGAAAGGTATGGTAAACATCGGTGGTTCAATGAAAAAAGCAAAAGAGGAAATTTATTTCCTTGAAAAAGTTAACTATCACGACGAAATTGCGCAGGGCAGATTCCTTGATATCACCGATATGGTAACAGAACCTTTAACGGAATTTGGGGAAACGGAGACGATTGAAGATAAGTTGTACCCTTCTCAAAAAGAATATTATAAAGTAAATGGCAGATATTACGGCTTACCTCACGCACAGTCGCCTACACTCATTACCTATGATGCAGATTTATTTGATCAAAAGAAATTGTTTATGGGCGAGGATGGGGAATTTAAATATACGTCCACCGCTACGAATCTTTCCAAGGGCGTAGATAACGTAAAGGGAACGTATGACGACGGTTTGCCCGCTACGTACGAAGAATTTTTCTCACTTTGCGCAACGATGAAAAAGCGTGGTGTAGACCCGATTATTTGGTCGGGTATGTACGAATGGTACACCACGAGATTTGCGAAACAGCTCCGCGCAGACTTTGATGGGGAAGAAGCTACTGTTTCTTACACCTTTAACGGTACGATGAGCCATATCGTAGATACCATCGATAAGAATGGCAATATTACTTATAAAGATCCTGTGGTAATTACCGAAAATAACGGCTACGAAGTATTGTCTTCCGCAAGTTATTATTATACCTTCAAGTTCATTGAAGAGATGTATAACGGTAAGTATTATTCCAAATATGCAATCAATGAAAACGTATCGCACGGCGACGCGCAGGCGTATTTCTTGAAGAGCCGTTTCACTTCCGAAACGGACATCGCAATGCTTATCGAGGGTTTGTATTGGGTAAATGAAGCAAGCGGAGCATTCAAGAGTATGTCTTCCTACCAAGGCTCATCCTTGCAGGAAAGAAACCTTAAAGTTATGCCTTTACCCAAAGCGACGGCAGAGCAAGTAGGAGAGCAGACGACAATTGTTGACTCGCTCAATCAGCTCGCATTTATCTCTGCATACATCGACGAAAGCAAGAAAGAACTTGCAACGACATTCTTGCAGTACTGTACGACGCAAGCTTCTTTAGAAGAATTCCTTCTTGAAACGGGCTTGACGCGTAACTATAAAATTGATTATTCCAAAGTATACGATAATTTGTGCCCTTATTCCAAGAGCGTAGTAGATCTTTTGGCTAGCAGCAACTATATTATGCCTGCTTCGTCTTCTCCGATTATTCAAAAGAACTATGAAGCTTTTGTTGGCGATTATGAAATCGGTACGACGAAATATGCGGAACCGATTAACGCAATCCGTGCGAAAATTTCTGCAGTGGATTTCTTTAATCAGTTTAGAAGTAAATATGACGCAAATAGCTGGAAGGCATTACTTGGTTAATTTTTAGTTTCTTTGATTTAACAAACGGATTCATTTCATAAAAGTAGTAAAAGGACGTATCTATGAAACAGGCTTTTTCTCAAAATAGAAAAAAACACGACATTATCTTTTGTTTGTTGGTGTTGTTAGTGCCGATGGTGCAATTTGCAATCTTCTACATCGGTGTTAATATCACTTCCTTGGCAATGGTATTTCAAAAATATGAGGTGGATCCAATTACCAACCGCGGTGCGTATATTTTCAATGGGTTGAATAACTTTAAGGATATGTGGTTCCAAATTGAAAATGAAGGCGTATTCGGTACGGCGTTGAAAAACTCTTTGTTGGCATTCGTTATGATTACGTTGGTAGGAATAACCTTTGCGCTTATCTTTTCCTTATATATTTTTAAGGAAATGCCGGGCGCAGGTATGTTCCGCGTGCTTTTATTTGCACCATCTATTCTTTCGGCGTCAGTAACGGTTACCATTTATAGATTCTTTGTGGAAGGTGCAGTTCCCGTAATTTTCGGCTTGGAACAAGGTTTATTGGGGAATGCGGAAACAAAACTTGGGACGATTATATTCTTTAACATTTGGATTGGCTTTGGTACGCAGATTTTAATGTATTCAGGCGCAATGAACGGCATTGATCCTTCCATTACGGAAGCAGCGAAACTGGACGGCGCAAATCCGTTTGTGGAATTTTTCTATATAATTTTGCCTTTGATTTTTCCGACAATTCAAACCTTCTTGGTAACGGGTGTAGCTGGGATTTTTATCAACCAAATCAACTTGGTCGCATTCGAGGGATTTGGTGCGGAAGGTCAGTATATGACGGTGGGGTACTATCTGTTCAAAAACACAGAAAGCGCAACGCAATACGAATATCCGCTTTTGGCAACTTACGGCGTGGCGTTGACTTTGATTGCTGCACCGCTTACCTTACTTACTCGTAGGGCTTTGGAGAAATTTGGCCCGTCGGTAGATTAACGGGAGGTGTGCAGTATGAATAAAGTAAAAAAATTCTTTCAAAAGAAGCAAATTTCCGTTTTTTCAATTATTAGCTTTATTTTCTTGTTTGCTTATGCGATATCTTTGATATTCCCGTTGCTTTGGTCTTTAATGACTTCGTTTAAAGACTATTACAACGACTATCTCGTGAATAGTTTTGGGTGGCCGAAGGAATTTGTATTTGAAAACTACATAACTATTTTCCAACATTTTATTGCGCCAATGGAAACGGCGGATGGGCTTGAGGTTGAAGTGGGAATGGGAGTTATGCTATTGAACTCCATTTGGTACTCGCTCGGCACGGCTATTGTATCTACGATTACATCCTTCTTGGTTGGATACGTCGTTGCAAGATTTCGTTTTAAATTTTGCGAAATAATTTATACGGTCATCATTTTGCAAATGATCATTCCTACCGTCGGTACGTTGCCGTCGGAATTGCGTATGGCACAGTCTTTGGGGTTATACAATACCGTGTACGGCATGCTATTTATGAAATCGTACGTAACGGGTTTGTATTTCTTGTCCTTCTATGCGGCGCTTCGCGTTATCCCCAAGGATTTTGCGGAGGCTGCGTATTTGGATGGCGCAGGTAATTTTAGGGTAATGGTAAGCATTATGTTGCCAATGGCTTCGGGGGTATTTTCCACCGTGCTTTTGCTTAATTTTATCGCATTTTGGAACGATTACCAAACGCCCATGATTTATATGCCTAGCTTCCCGACGCTTGCATACGGGCTTTGGTATTACGTAAACGGCTCCTACGATTTGGAAACGAGTACCGTTCCAATGAAATTGGGTGGCTGTATGTTGATGGCAATGCCTTTACTTATTATTTTTATCATTTTCCAAAAGAAGTTGCTCGGCAATGTTTCTATTGGCGGATTAAAGTAACAAAAACGGAGTGAAATAAAGAAATGAAGAAAAAAAGTATCATAACCTTACTTCTTTCAACGTTGATGACAGCTAGCGTTGCTACGGGTATAGCGATTACGGCGGGTGCGAACGGCAGCGAAAAAACGAAAGAGCCGCTTGCACAAAATACGCAAACGACAGTTTCGAAAGGGAATGCGGCGTATACGGTAGGGAAAGAGGACTCAGTTGCCGTATACGGTCAAGATAACAACTCCCCGGTAATGGGTATTAAAGCGACGCTTGCCCCTGATGATGCGCTGACCTTTCATAACGTTATCGATTTAAATGAAATGTATGAAAAGGGAGAATCTTTTCTCGACTTGCTTCCCATTGTTGAGGAAGAAGGCGTTGCAGAATATAAAGGAATGTTTATCGAAGTGGTGGACGCTTACGATCCCACAAACTTTTTGAAAATTAAAATTAACTGTATGCCGCAAATGGAAGATTCGTCTACAACGTCCTATTTCCTTGCCGGTGCAAGCAATGGGCAAAAGTTGACGGGCTATGAGGTTGGTTCTGGTAAATTGCACGTCAACAACGAATACGGCGAATATTCCGTTTTCGCATTCGGCGACGTTATTCAGCAATATAGCGGGGCAGGATTTTTCTACGATGTTATTAAAAACACAATAAGCGTTGTGGATTATAGAGGAGTCAAAAAACAAATCATCGATTTGGACGATCCTGCGTATTTTGGTATGAATATATGGTCGGGCTTTACGACGGGTGAAGTATATTGTCGTATAAAGTGCGACGACTATAAGAAGGATGCTGCAAGCTTTTTGGTTACAAAATACGGTAACTACGACTTGACGAATCCCGAAATTTGCGATGAGGTGGCGCCTGTTATTAAGGTGGATTACGGTGCATATACAAAAGATACTGTGCCTTCTGCTCTTCTTAACCATGCGTATCCTATTTTCCCCGTAACAACGACGGATGCATTGGACGGCGTATTGGAAACGGAAGTGAAAGTATATATGAACTATCACTCCTCAAACCCCATGTCTGTCAACGTGAAGAACGGTATGTTTACCCCGAAGATGCCTGTGCCTTACACAATCGTATATTCGGCGACAGACGCACACGGAAACGAAAGTCGAGAAGTATTGCAAATCAACGTTATTAACAGTATTGATGATATAGTGATTGACTTTGCCGAGTTTGTGGAAACAACCGTAGAAGGCGACTTGTATGCACTTCCTGCGTATACGGTAAACAATGCAATGGGCTGCGCAAACGTAACGGTGGACGTAACGCTCAACGGCAAAGCTTTGGAAATTGAAAAGGGCGCAGTTAGACCTTTTGTGGAAGGTGAAATGAAGGTGTCCTACAAGGTAGTTGACTACATTGGGAGAAGCTGTGAAACGAGCTTTTCTGTAAACGTTGAAGCGGCAACGAAGCCTACCTTTATTGAAACGCCTATTTTGCCTAACGCATTTATCGCAGGCAATAGCTACGTGCTCCCCAAGCTTGATGCATACAACTATGTAACGGCGCAAGGCGATGCAATATCTACGGAAATTTACGTAAAAGAGGGGAGCGACGTGAAGTTGCTCGTAGACGGCGAATACGTGCCTTCCAACGTAGCGGAAACGGAAATTATTTATAAGGCGAAAATTGGTGATGCAGTCAACGAATATTCTGTGTCTATTCCCGTTTACAACGTAAGAACCGAAGAAGGCTTGGATATGGCGAAGTACTTCCTTGGAGGTGCGAATACGAGCGTATCAGCTCAATTCAACGGCGTGGACTTGACGGCAACGGCGGACGCAAAATTCGATTACATCAATTATTTGGCGGCGATTTCGCTTGATATGGAATTCTCGCTCGGTCAACAACCGAAAAATGCGGAAAAAGTACACATTTACTTAACGGATATTTCCAACCCGAGCAGAATGCTTAAATTTACGTACGTATTGACGGGCACGCAAGCGTATTTCTACGTCAATGATGACGAAGCGGGTGCCGTACCCGTAGAAGGGGATATCGAGGCGGAAAAGAGATTTTTCTTGAATTTTGTTGCCGACGAAAAGAAGGTATATTACGATATCGTAAACCGCAATATTCTTCCCGTTAGCACATTCTTGAACGGCGAGGCTTTTGAAGGCTTTACAAAAAATAGAGCATACGTGTCCTATGCGTTTGAAGGGGTAAAGGATAGCGCAACGATTAGCGTCAATGCAATTAATGGCAACTATTTCAGCGATGAAGTGGACGATTGGATTTCACCCCTTATCGATTTGGTTGGCAACGTTGGCGGAGAATATCTTATCAACTCGGTAGTAAGCTTGCCCGAGATTGTTGCAACCGACGTTATGGAAGGGGACGTGAAGGGTTATATTACGGTAACGTCGCCGAGCGGTAAAGTTCTTACGACGGTAGATGGAAAGAAACTGGAAAAGCTTTATTACGATGGTTCTAATTTGCAAGTCAAATTGGAAGAATACGGTTGTTACTCTGTGGAAATAACAGCAGAAGATACCGCAGGAAACTCTGCATTTATTCCCACCGTTCTTTGGGTAGTGGATACGGAAAATCCTTCATTCACTCTTTCCAAGGAAGTGGCGACGACGGCAAAGGTTGGTGCAAAAATCACTCTTCCCACAGTAAAAGCGACGGATAACCTGTCCGAAAAAGTGCAAGTAACGGTTTACGTGATGGTTCCTGGCGGTAAAATGCTTGACGTTAGCAATAGCAAGGGCTTTGTTGCGAAAGTTGCAGGCGTATATACCGTGGTGTATTATGTAACGGACGATGCGGGAAATTTTGCGTCGGAATATTACACAATTAAAGTATCTTAATGGAAGGAGGAATGGTTATGAAGAAAGCAAAAAGAATAATCGCTTGTTTACTTGCTGCGTTTTCTATGTTATCTGTATCGGCTCTTTCCGGATGTACAAAAAAGAAAGAAGATAAGCGCGGCGCACACTTGTCTGGAAGCTCTTTGCCGAACGTGGAAGGAACGGTGCACGAGCGTGCGGTAGGGACAACGAGCTATAAGCTACTTAACAATGGTGTGTCAGATTACGTAATACTGGTAAATCAAGAAGATAAGGCTACGCTGGTAGAAGCAATTAGCGAATTACAAGCCATTTTTGGGGAAGCAACGGGGGTGCAACTGCCCGTTGTGACGGAAGGCGCGTACTCGGCGAATGCAAAATACATTTCCCTTGGCGATACGGAAGCGCTTAAAGGCTCCGGTTTTCAAGCGGATTACGCAAAGCTTGGTGCGCAGGGCTACCAAATCAAAACGGTTGGACAAAGCATTTTCATTTGCGGTCAACAGCGCGGCGTTTTGTACGGTGTATACGATTTATTAAAGATTCTTGTCGATTTCGAAACGTATACAACAACGATCGATTATATGCAAAAAGGGGTAAAGGATATTGACTTGCCCGATTTGAACATCAAGGAAGTTCCCGATATCGAATACAGAATCCCCGTGATGGGTGAGCAAATAAAAGATAGAGTGGCTTCGCACCGTATGCGTATGCACATTTCATCGGAAGTGACGATTTCAATGGGTACTGCACATAACGTTTTGAAATATATCGTACCGATTGAAGAACACAAAGATACGCACGGTGATTGGTTCAGTGGCGATAGAACGCAGCTTTGTTATACGGCGCACGGCAACGAAGAAGAGTATGAATTGATGGTACAAGAGGCTGTAACCAACATTCAAAAGATTTTGGATGATGCGCCTCATCAAAATATAATGTCCATTACGCAAATGGATGAACAAACGTGGTGCGAATGTACCGTTTGCCAAGATTTGGAAGACTATTACGGAACGAACGCAGCGTCGCAAATTTTCTTTGTAAACGACGTAACGGCGAGAGTGAAGGAATGGTTGGATACCGAACGCGATGGCAGAGAAGTACAGTTTATGTTCTTTGCTTATCATAAGTCAGAGGGCGCTCCCGTAAGACAAAATGCGGACGGCTCTTGGGCGGCAATCGACGGGATTAAGGTAAACGATAACGTTTCAGTATGGATTGCACCTATTTACGAGGATTATACGTTGAGCGTCACTGCTCCCGAAAGCGTCAACATTCGTATGATGTGTGAAAGTTGGCATGCTGTGGCAAACAGCTATTTCGTTTGGGCATACAACGTTTATTTTGAAAATTATTTGATCCCTTACGATTCTTATGCGGCTATGCAGGACCTCGTAAAATATTTCGTTATCCACAACACCAAATATCTTTGGGTTCAGGGCAATTGGAACTTGAATCAAAATACGGGTTACGACGACTTGAAAGGGTATTTGTTTGCAAAGCTTATGTGGAATTGCAACTTGGACGTAAATGAATTAATTTCCGATTATTTCGATAAAGTATATCGGGAAGCGGCGGATACGATGGAAGGCACGTTCTGGACGTGGAGAGCGCATTCTGAAATGCAAAGAGCGATGGGTAGAAGCGGTAATATTTACTCTTCGCCCAACGAAGCCAAGTATTGGCCGAAGCGTTACTTAATGAATCAGCTTGCGCAAATGGAAGAAGCAAAAAAGCAAATTGCGAAATATGAAGCGAGCGAGCCCGAATTGTATCAAGCTATATACGATTCTATCGTTTGTGAAACAATCAGTCTTCGTTATCTCTTGATAACGCATCACGAAGAAACGTTTGAAAAAACGGAATGGGCTACATTGAAAGCGGAATTCAAAGCCGATGCAAATCGTTTGGATTTTAATATGCTCGCAGAACAAGTGAGCATCGAAAGTATCACGGAAAGGTAAATAATAAGGAGGAATATAAATATATTATGAAAAAGAAATTGCTTGGTTTGATGTCCTTGCTCTTCGCCTTCACAATGACGGCGGTTGGCGCCGTAGCTTGTGGGGAAAGCGATAAGAGTGGCTCGTCTAGTAGCTCGGGCGGAAACGTTAGCGGAAGCGTAGATGGGAGTGTAGACGACGGTTCGGATTCGGGTAATGAAGAGGAATTGTTGCCCTCCCTTGCCGTTAGCCAAAAGACTCTTTCCGTTGAAGCGTATGCAAGCGCGACCTTGACGGCAGAGCTCAAAAACAGCGAAGCTGACATTCTTTGGACGTCTTCAGATGAGTCGGTTGTTAAAGTTGTAGACGGCGTTGTTACGGCATTTAAGGCGGGTACGGCGACGGTTACGGCAACGGCAGGTGAATTGAGCGACAGTTGCGAAGTAACGGTTACGGCAGCGACGGAAGCGGTTGAGTTTACTAATTTACAAGACGCAATTTCGATTATCAAAGGTACGAGTGAAGAACTTGATCTTGCTCTTACCTATAAGGGGCAGGAATTTACTTTTGCAACGGTTAGCGTAGCGACGGGAAATACGAATATCTCTATTGAAGAAAACGAGGTTTCGGCTTTGGAATATGGCGAAGCAACGGTTATCGTAACGGCAAAGGTCGGCGATGAAACGGTTGCGACCAAAACAATTACCGTGAATGTAATTGAATTTGGTACGTTGCTTGTGGATCTTCCCGACAACAGTTTAGAGCTTTGGATTGGTCAAGACGGATACGCGCTTTCCAATATTACCGCGCAAATCAATGGCATTGCGGTGGTGAATCCTACGCTTGAGGCGGTTTCCGATAACGAAGAAATCGTTAAAGTCGTGGACGGCGTGATTACGGCGTTTGCGGCTGGTGAGGCAGAAGTTACGGTATCCTATACGACGGAAATGGCAACCTATGATACAAAGATAAACGTAACGGTTCGCAAGGAATCGATTACGAAATCCGTGAACTTCCTTGCAAAAGGTAACAACGAAAAGACGGTTGCAGAAACGGGTGACGCAACGATTGACCTTTCGGCTGCGGAAATTGATTTGACGAAGGTAACGAAGGTTCTTTGCGGAGAAACGGAAGTTGCTTTCAGCGTAGAAGGAAGCAATCTTACGCTTACCAACGCTCCAGGCGGTTATCAACTGTATACGCTCGTAACGGCTACGGTGGATTACGTCGTAGACGGTACGGTATACGGTTACAGTATTTCGACGGCGGAAGAATTGCTTGCTTGGCGCGAAGATGTATTTTATTGCAAGGCGTATACCATTCTTATGAATGATATCGATTTGGCAGGAGTAGTGCTTGACGGTGGCGCTGATTTGCAATTATCTTGTACGCTTGACGGTAGAGGATATACCATTTCCAACTTTACCTTTACGGAAACCTGCGGTTTCTTATATTATATTTGGGAACCTGGTACGGTGAAAAACGTTCAATTTATCAACGTAGTGCAAGACTGTTCCGGTCAAGCGGAAGGCACGCCTGTAAAAATGGGCTTGTTTGGCGATAACGTTCAAGGCACGATGGAAAATCTTCTTTTGAAGATGACGGTAAAGAATATGCTTGACAATACCGATCACTACGGAGCAGTTGCTTATTACGTGGCTGCCACGGCAGTTATGAGGAACGTTTTGATTCAAGTAGAAGCGTTTGATTGTGCTCCTCATTATTTCTATGGATTTGGGGCAGCTGGTGGAGGGGCTCCCGCAACCTCGTTCAGTAACATCCGTTTTGTATGCGCAGGCACGAGCGGCGCTGTTACTGGTCAGGCGAGCGAAAATTGCGGTATGCACGAAAGCGTAGAAAATTTGCTTGCGAACGTTGACTTCACGACGTGGAGCAACGCTTGGCAAGTAATCGACGGCACTCCTTGTTTGAGCGATTATTCGGAAAATGAAGCGGCACCCGTAATTACTTCGAAGGGCGCGACGACGATTGGTTCGACGATTACGTTCGATACCACTTCGTTCTATCCTTTGACGTATGCTTTGGCGGAAGAAGTAACGGGCGTTAGCATCAATGAAAATAACGAACTCGTTATTGGCGCAGACGCAACGGTTGGCGCAACGATCACCGTAAATGCTTCTTGTGCGGCAATGCCTACGTTTAGTAAACAGTTCACCTTCACGATTGAAAAGGAAATCGTTAACGTGGCGGATTTGATGCTTGCAAAGGGCAGTGCAGGTAAATGGGAGCGCGGAACAGGTACGGCGACAATCGATTTGACGGATAAGGGAATCGACTTGGCGAACGTTGATAGCGTAGCAATCGACGGAGTTGCTTTTGCAGGTTATGCAATTAGCGGCAATACAATTAGTCTTACGGAAGCTCCCGGCGGTGACCACGTTCTTACGATTGATACGGCGGCAAAAACGTATAACGTTAAGATTTGCGTATACACGCTTGGTATCTCTACGGTAGAAGAGCTTGAAGAATGGCGTACAACAGAAAGCTATTGGTATGCAGTTCTTTTGAATGATATCGATTATAAAGGCGAAACGCTTGCCGTTGGCGCAAATACCCTCGGTACGTTGGACGGGCGCGGATATAAAATTAAGAATTTTACGTATGCGCAGGGCTTTGTTAAGAGTGTATATGATACGCAGTCGGTAATCAAAAACATATACTTCATCGCAACGCAAGATTGTACGGGCATGGGGAAATATCCTGCATACGGATTGTTTGGTCAATGGACGAATGGTACCATTGAAAATATATACCTTGATATAACGACAACGAATATGGATACGGGAGCAGAACATATTGCCACAATTTGCTACGGTCTGGAAGCTACTGCTACGGCTAAGAATATCGTAGTAGACCTTAAAAATGCGAATGGCAACTTCCATTATGCATTGAATGATAAAAAAGAAGGTGGCACTACAATTGGGCTTGTCGGTGGTTATGAGGGCGCAAAGGGTTCCTCGGAAGGTGCTGGTGCAGATTGGGGTGTAAATAGCGGTTTCCATGCAAAGCTTGATTGGATGATTGTCGAAGAAGCAAACGACGAATTGCTGAGCTTTACCTCGGCCTACTGGGCAATCGATACGTCGGCAAGAACGATTACAATGAAACCTTGGTAAGATGAAAAATTAGAGTCTTGCGGCGGCAAATTGCCGCCGCAGGATAAATCATAAAATGGAGAAAAAATATGAAAGCGTATCTTGATTTAGAAATGCATATCATTATGTTGGAACAAGACGACGTGATCACGGCGAGTGGTTTTGACGGCGTGATGGATAGCGATAGCAACGACGTTGACGGCGACGATCCTTACGGGGATTTTTAAGGGGGTGAAAAAATGAAGAAGAGAAATAGAAGTAAATTCTTAATTATATCCTCTATTTTGGCAGGGGTAACGACGTTTGCGGCGGTTGCTTTGGCAAATAACGTAAAGGCATCGGCGGAAAACGCAGACGTTTCGTTTGAAATGATGTATGGTGCGAGCCTTCGTGCGGATAATCCCGACGCAACTGAAATGGGTTTGCGTTTTAAGGTTCAATTTGACAAAGAACATTACGATAAAATTAAAGGCGACGCAAATTTGCACGTAGCTATTATTCCCTATACCTATTATACGGCTTGGCAAGCAAGCGATAAGGAGCTGTATCCTTGGTTAGAAGAAACCTACGGTTTGGGTAAATTCTTGGATTTGCAAATCCCCGATAGCAAGGTTTATGCGCTTGAAGGGACGGATAATTATGCGGCAAACGCCGTTATGTCCAACGTCCGTTTTAACAACCTTTATAGAGAGTTTGTCGGCGTAGCGTATATTCAAGACGGCGACACCTACGAATACGCAGCTCTTAACGAAGAGGACAACGTGAGAAGCGTTATGTGGGTTGCTGATAAGGCGTACCAAGATGAAGAGGATTACGCGAAGTATAGCGAATTCTTGCAAAACACCTTGGATAAGGGTATGTATAGCGCTTACGGTGTGAAATATGACAACGTAACGGGGAATTATGCGTACAACGGCGAAACCTATACGTATAATGAATTGAAAAACCTTGTCAACGTGGAAGATTCCACGCTTTCGTTGAGCGATACTACGGTTTTTTTGGGCGCTAAAACGCAATTAAAGCCTACGATTAAATTCAAGGATGGGTTTGAGTACGAAAAAGATGGGTTCTATACGTGGGAAAGCTCCAATACAGGCGTTGCAACCGTAGATGAAAAGGGCGTACTTACGCCTTTAGCGGCAGGACAAACAACGGTTAGAGTAAAGGCAATCGGCGGACAGTTCGAAGCGTCCTGTACGGTTACGGTCGAAAGCAAAGCAACGGTAGTCATTTCCGAGGACGTTACGTTCTTTGCGCAAGGTAACGCAGGAATGTGGGCGCATAACACGGGTGCAGCAACCGTTGATTTAACGGGTGTTCCTTTTAACGTTAGCGATATTCAAAAGGTAACCTGCAACGAGAAAGAAATTACATTCTCGGTTAGCGGTAACAACGTTATCCTTACGGATGCGCCCGGCGGCGATCAGCTTTATACGTTTGAAACCTCGGAAGCAAAATACGTCCTTGGCGGCTGTATCTATGGCTTGGCTATTTCGACGGTAGAGGATCTTGAAACGTGGAGAAATAATGAATACTATGCTTATGCAGTGCTTTTAAACGACATTGATTACAATGGCGCAACGTTAAGCGTGGCGGCGAAGAATAACGTATGCGGTACGCTTGACGGTAGAGGTTATAGTATTTCTAACTTTACTTATACACAAGGGTTCGTACAAGGGTTATGGACAGATTCGGCAATTAAGAACTTGCAGATTCTTAATGCCACGCAAGATTGTTCGTTTAAAACAAATCCTGACTATGGGGTATTCGGTTATGGTATTCGCGGTGCGATTGAAAACGTTTATTTGCAAGTAACGACTACAAATCTTGCAGGTGAACATTACGGTGTAATGGGGCATGCGCTTTATGATGTGGGCGCAATGAAGAACACGATTACAAACATTACCGGCACGGGTGCACATTATGTATTGATGGTATGTAATGCAACAGAAGATAATTATCAAAACAATTACCTTTGCTACGGTGGCGGCTATACGGCACACTTTTCAGGTACGAACGCCGCAGGTAACGGCGGAAGAGACGGTAACTGGAATACTCGAATGGATTGGTTATTCTCGGTTGCAAATCCTTCGCTTGAATCGTTGGGCGGTTATTGGAACAACGACGGGGCTACTTCAACGGTGGACATGAACCCTTGGGGCATCGGCGCATTTGCTAAGACGGTTGTGGACGTGGAAGACGTATTGTTGGCGCAAGGCAACAGCAATAAATGGTCTTATGATACTGGCGCTGCAACGCTTACGATTGCAGGCGCAGATTTCAGTGCGGTAGAATCGGTTGCAATTGACGGCGAAGCATTTGCCAATTATACGGCAAGCGGTGCTACGGTTACGTTGAATAACGTGGCAGGTGGCGATCATGCTGTTACGATTGAAACGAGTACGCATATCTATAATGCAACCGTTTGCGTATACGTTGTAGGTATTTCTACGGTAGAAGAATTGGAAGAATGGAGAACGAGCGAAAGCAATTGGTATGCAGTTCTTTTGAACGATATCGATTATAACGGCGCAATGCTTAGCGATGGCGCAAACGTACTCGGTACGCTTGACGGTAGAGGATATCAAATTAAAAACTTCACGACGAAGAACGGCTTCATCAATAGATTGTATGCGGCAAAATCCGCAATCAAGAACGTATACTTTAAGAACGTAACGCAAGATTGCTCGGGTTGGACGGGTGGCGTCGACCGCGGTGTGCTTGGTCAATGGAACAACGGTACGCTTGAAAACGTATATCTTAACGTACATACCACCAATTTGTCGGGCGAACACTACGGCGTATTGTGCTACGGTATGGATACGGGCTCGAAGATTAAGAACGTAGTTGTGGAAGTGACGAGCGACAGCACGAAATTCCATTACATTATGATGCACGACTATGCTTTGGCAGCAGGCGATTCCGTAGGCGTAGTAGGTTCTTACGCAAACGGTGCAACGGAAAGTGCGGAATCGGCGTGGGGCGTAAACAGCGGTTTCCATCAGCAGCTTTCTTGGATGATCGCAGAAGAAGCGAACGACGAATTGTTAAGCTTCACTTCCCCTTATTGGGTACTTGATACGGCTGCAAGAACGATTACGATGAAACCCGTTAAGTTCACGTTTGTTGCAGAAGAACCCGTTGAACCTGAACAACCCAGTGAAACGGTAAAGCCTGAAAACGTAAAGCTTTCGGGTACCTATTACAACGAGGCAGGCTCTATTGATTTGACGGGCAGCGGTATTGACGTTAGCAAAATTACGTCTGTTACGAGCGACGGTGCGGCGGTTAACTTCACGGTAAGCGGAAACGCCTTGGCGGTTGCGGCGCAAACGAACGGCGTGGAATATACCTACGTTCTTACCGCAGGCATCGACACCTATACGGTAAACGTATTGGCGTGTGACGTAGCCATTTCCACGGCGGATGAATTTGTTGCTTGGGCTACGACGGCAACGGAAGGCAGCTTAATTAACAACTATGCTGTATTGGCAAATGATATCCAGCTTGACGGTTCGGTTGTTTCTGGGGTGAGCTTGTACGGTACGTTCGATGGCAGAGGATATTCGATTTATAACCTTACCACGTTGGGGACGAAAGGATTATTTACCTCGCTTAATAGCGGTACGTTTAAAAACGTTCAACTTATCAACTACACGCAAGATTGTAACAATGCGAAAGCAACGCAAGGCTTGTTTGGTGACTGGACATCGGGTACGGTTGAAAACCTTCTTATTCAAGGTCGAATTATTAATCTTGGGGCGAATGTTCACGACGGCGTGCTTTTACACTACGCAACGGGCGGTACGTATAAAAATATTGTGGCATATCTCGAAAGCGACGGTACTGCTTATCATTACGGGCTTTCGATGGGCGGGGACGGTACGCCTACGGCAAGCAATATCCATTTCGTATCCTCTTCTGCTGTTTTCAATACGTTATTTAATGAGAATGGAACGTTTGGCACGACGGAAAATAACGGTAGCTATGCAAGTGAAGCTGCTATGCTCGCGGCGGTAGATTTCAGCACGTGGGCAGCCCCTTGGGCAACGGATGAAAACGGTGCTCCTTATATGAGCGAAGTGCAGCTTAAACAAGTCGTATTGCCTAGTTGTGGCTTCGAAAGAGCAAACGGTAAAGTTGCGGTAAACTTGACAGAGTTTGGTATCCAAGACGCTGTTACCAAGATTACCGTAGGCGGCGCAAATACGGCGTATGAGCTTAATGGCAAAAATCCTGTTTTTGCAGTAGAAGAAGGGGAGTACCAACTTAGCATCTATACGAAATGGGTACAATATCACATCGAAGCATTTTTCTGTGATTCGTTCCCTACGGAAAAGCTTGCGACCACCTTTCTTGCGCAGAAAGTAGACGGAAACGCATCGATTGATCTTAGCGAAAGCGGCGTTGACTTGAGTAAAATTAAATCGGTATCGTGCGGCGGTGTGAATATTTCATTCTCCGTCACTGGGAACAATCTTGTATTGACGGGCGCGCCTTATGGCGATCAAACCTATGTGTTGGCGACGATGGGCAAGCGTTACGTATTGGAAGGTTGCGTATATCAAAACGGTCTTTCGACGGTAGAAGACGTAGATTTGTGGAGAAATAACAGTATGCCCGGCTATTCGGTGCTCTTGAATGATATTGATTATCAAGGCGCAACAATTACCGAAGGCGGATTTGTTACGAGCCAAACGCTCGACGGCAGAGGGTATACCATTTCCAACTTTACGTATAAAAATTTCGTAACGAGATTGTATAATAACAATGCAGTAGTGAAGAACGTTTATTTTGATGACGTAACGCAGGATTGCTCTTCTTGGGAAGGCGGTATCGATCAAGGGCTTTTCGGCAACTGGCATTCGGGCGTTATTGAAAACGTATATCTCAACGTAACGACGACGAATATGAACGGCGAACATTACGGCGTACTCTTCAACGGCACGGAAGCGAATGCTGTCGTTAGAAACGTTGTTGTGGAAATTGAAAGCGAGTGTGTGAAAGAAAACGGCGATCCACAGGCGCATTACGTACATATGCAAGATGATGCGGCGGGTACAGTGGTAGAAAACCTCGTAGGCTCTGGGTTGAACGTTGGTGAAGGTGGCAAGGCAGGCTGGTCGGGCGCAGCTAGCGGTTTCCATCAGTATCTCAACTGGATGATTATAGAAGAAGCGAACGACGAATTGTTAAGCTTCACTTCCCCTTATTGGGTAATTGATACGGCTGCGAATACGATTACGATGTTGCCTTTGGCAGAAACAAAACCCATAGAAGTGGAAGACGGGTATCTCGTAAAAGACGGCTTATCTGCATATGGAATTGTGTTGGATATAGATAATACTTCTTCCGAGTATTCTACTGCCGTTACGGAATTAAAGACGTTGTTTAAGGAAGCAACGGGTGTAGAACTTCGTTCTATAAGCGAAGCTAACGTTGTGTATAGCGACGATGAAAAGTATATTTCGCTTGGCAATACGAGCTACGCGTCGGCTGCAAACGTTTATGCTTCGGCAGATCTTGGCGCGCAGGGCTTTGCAATCGTTACGAGAGGACAAAGTATCTTTATCGTGGGTGAATCGCAAGGCGTTCAGTACGGCGTATACGAGCTTTTGCATCAGCTCTTCAACTTCGAGCAATACACGAAGGAAATTTATACGTTGAATACGGGCGTTACCACTTTAGAGCTGCCTACGTTGGACATCGAAGATAAACCAGCGATTGAAAATCGTATCGCATTCAGCGGCGTGCAACGCGTAGATAAGACTTCGCGCGAACGTATGCGTACGACCAATAGCGAAGAGGTTATGATGAATAAAGGCGCCGCGCACAATATGATTCTTCATATTGTACCGTTCGACACCTATCATGCTACGAATCCTACGTGGTTTAGTTCTAAGACAAAAAGCAGTGATACATATGCGACGACGCAACTTTGCTATACGGCAGGTGGTTACGGTTCGGATAACTACAATGCAATGAAAGCGGTTGCGGTTGCGAACATCAAACAAATTATTCTTGAAAATCCGCAAGCAAACCTGATGTCGTTGACGCAAATGGACACTTCCATTGAGGACAATAAGTGGTGCGCTTGTTCCGGTTGTCAAGCTATCATGGCTCAGTATGGCGGAGCGCAAGCCGCAACGCAAATCGTGTTTATTAACGACGTGGTGACAGAAGTGAGAGCATGGCTTCAAACTTCGCAGGCAGGTAGAGAAGTACAGTTTGTAACCTTTGCATATGGCGACACAGAAGATGCTCCTACGGGCTTGAACTTGCACGAGGACGTATCTATTTGGATTGCACCTATTAGATATAGAACGGGCGAGAGCGAGAACGATCTTTACACGATGTTTGATAAGTGGGAGAACGTTACAAGCAGTGTTGTCGTTTGGGAATACGGCGTATATTTTAGTAACTATCTCATTCCTTATAACAATTTCGGCGAACTTCAAACTCTCATTCAAGCGTGCAGAGATAATAAGGCTAAATATTTGTGGATTCAAGGCAACTGGAACAACACGCAAAATACGGGATTTGATAGCTTAAAGGCATATCTCATATCCAAGCTTATGTGGAACCCCGACGCAAACGTAACAGAATTGACGAATAACTATTTCAACGCAGTTTACGGCGAAGCAGCGGAAACCATGAAGTCGGTATACGAAGCGATGCTTGCGAAATCGGCGTCGGTAAGCAAAGATATCTATGCAAACGCTAATGATGATAACATTATCAGCGTTTGGAATTCCGATAGTTATTTGGAAAATCAACTTGCGGCATTGGATAATGCTCTTGGAATGATAGATAAGGAAGCAGATCCCGTTCGTTATAATGCAATTCTTTGCGAAACGATTAGTTTTAGATACCTTTATAGAGAGAATAATAAGAAATCTTTCTGGCAAGGCGGCGGTAAGCTCGATTACAGTGCTACCAATTGGAGTAACACTTTTGCAACGGACGTAGCAAATCTTGGATTTACTATGCTTTCCGAAAACGACAATATCTCAACGTACAGTTAAACATTAAAGAACTATTAAGGTAAGCGAAGACGTCTTGGCGGTTTATCGCCGCCAAGACGCCCAAGCTATACTCGTTTGGTGGAGTTAGTTATGAAAACCTTACGGTTGGAAAATAAAAAATCGGCATTGGAAATACAGCTTGTAGAAGGTGTTATTACCTGCTTACAAGGAAATGGGAAGGACCTGTGCGCAGGGAATGTCTACCCACTTTTTGTTGTATCTATTATTGAAGAGAATTATGAAAATAAGCGCTTACCTTCCTTCGATTTTGCGTTCCAAAAAATGGAGAACGTAGGGGGCAGGTACGTGTTGACGTATACATATTTAGATAAATACGTCGCAAAAGCGGAAATTGTCAACGATACGGAGCTTGACGAATTCCGTTTCCGTATCCAAGTGAAAAACAACACGAACGCATTGATTGAATGGGTGGAATATCCCGGTGTTTCTTGGTTGGATGATTTGGACGGTTCTAAAAAATCGAAAATACTGTGGATGTTTAACGAGGGAACGCTCGTTAGCTATCCCAAAGATGAAATGTGGCCGTATGAAGAGCCTTGCTATCCAAGCTATGGCTCGTTTGGTATTTACCCCAATATGGTGCAATCGCAGTTTATGGCGTATTTGTACGATGATGGTGGTATGTACGTTGGTTGCCACGATAAGGACGATAACGTAAAGCAAATCGATTTCTACCATAAAGAAAAGCGTGTAAAATTGCAACTTCGTTTTTATAGCGGCGTGGAATATGGCGAAGACTTTACAATGGATTTCGACGTGGTGTTCCGTTTTTTCAAAGGGGAATGGCAAGACGCGTGCGATATTTATCGTGATTGGTTTGAAAGTATTACCGATGCGAAGAAAATATATGAAAACGAAGACGTACCTGCATGGTATGAGGAGTCTCCACTCGTCGTTGCATTGCCGATTAGAGGTGAGCATGACACCATAGAGGGGATGCCCCCCAATAAGCTCTATCCTTTTGATAATCTCCTTCGTGAGGTGGAAAAGATTGCGGAAAAAACGAAGAGTAAACTTCTTGTTTTGTTGATGCATTGGGAAGGGACCGCACCTTGGGCTCCCCCTTATGTTTGGCCCCCTTACGGCGGCGAAGAAGGGTTTAGAGAATTTGCGGATAAGCTCCATGCGATGGGGCATTATCTTGGCTTGTATTGCAGTGGTTTTGCTTGGACGCAACAGAGTAAAGTCTTGCCTGAATACAACAAGGAAAGGGAATTCGAGGAGAAGAATTTGGCGGCGGAAATGTGCGTCGGTCCCGATCAAAAGCTTGAGTACCGTCTTGTATGTCAACCACAGGTGCGTGGATACGATTTCTGTCCAACGAGCCCTTTCTTGAAACAGGTTATGACGCAAGAAGTGAATAGCATGCTTAACGCAGGGGTGGATTATATCCAGCTTCTCGACCAAAATCATGGCGGCGGCAGTTATTTCTGCTTTTCGAAGTCACACGGACATCCCCCCGTGCCGGGGAAATGGCAAATAGAGGCAGTAAAGGATATATTAGAAACAGTACGCCGAGAGAAAAAGGTGTTTGGTTGTGAATCAGCTGCGGCGCAGGCGTTTATTAAGAATCTTCTTTTTAGCGATAATCGCAGTACGCTTGCGGAGCTTGTCGGCGATGCCGTTCCTGCATATGCGTACGTTTATCATCGTTATTTAAATAACTTTATGGGAAACCAATGTTGTTGTGAAATGAAGTATCATGATGATAGTTTCCGTTACCGTATGGCATATTCTTTCTTGGCAGGGGATATGTTGACGATTGTTATTAATGAAAATGCAGAAATTACACACCACTGGGGTGCAGCGCGTAAAGGTATTCCCAATCCCGAACAAAGTAGTTGCTTTGAGCTTATCAAAGAGTGTAATGCTTGGCGTGTTGCGGCGAAAAAGTATCTTTGCTACGGCGATATGCAAAAGCCGATGGCATATACGTGCGACGAGGTTTGTAATCTTGTAGTTTCGCGCCGTCGTGACTTTGATAAACCCGTGAAAAAAGTTATGTCCAACGCTTTCTCGTTTGATGGCAAAGTGGGGAATTTCTTTATTAATTTTACTACGAGTCCCATAACTATTTTCATCCCCATTCAAAAGGGCGAGAAAATGTATACTACTAGCGAGGATTTTGTTGCGAATGAAGGAATGGAAAGAAAGACGGAAGAAATTACCGTTCCGCCTTTATCTGTAATTCTTCTTGAATTGGACGCATAAATTGCATATTTGGCAAAAAAAGAATACCGCCCTTTTTAGGGCGGTATAAATTTATGAAATGGATTATGTTTTTAAGGCTTTACGGTATGCGGAAGGGGTGCAACCGTAATGTTTTTCAAAAGCGCGATAAAGGCTCGATTTATCTCCAAAACCACATTGCTCGGCAAGTTCTTCCATGGAAAGGGATTCATTTTGCAATAAAGATGCTGCCATGAAAACGCGCTCGCGTGTGATATATTCCATAGGGGAAACGCCAAACTTGCGTTTGAATGCGCGGCTGAAGTAAGAAGGATTGTAAAAACATTGCTGCGCCAAATCTTCCAGCGTCAATTTTTGGTCTAAATTCTCATCGATGAATTCAGATAAGGCTCGCCAAACGTCGCTTAATTCCTTGCGTTTTGTGACGTTTGCTTCGTGTGCTTTGCGCAAGATTTTTGCAATCATAATGGTCATATAACTTTCTAGGATTGCATTACGCTCGGATTCATTTGACGTGTACTCTTTATGCATATCTTTAAGCAAGGCTTCCACCCACAAGCGTTCTTCACCACCAAAGGTGAAACGGCAAATAGGGACGGATTCACTTTGAATTTCTTCCAATGTAGAAAGGGAAATCAAATCCAAGGCATTCTGTCTATCGATAATACGTTTTACGACCGTGGCAGGCGAAAAACAAATATTATAATAGGTGAATGAATTAATGGGCGAGAAAGAGTGGGTACTACTCAAATTGATGAAGAATAGATCGCCTCGTTTTGCTGTGTAGGAAACTCCGTTAATCGTTTGCAAACACTCTCCGCTTGTGATATATACGATTTCAGTGAACTGTTCGTGTATGTGTAAAGAAACGGAGTGGTCCACTACGGTTTCTTCGAAAATATGCAAGCTTAATTCGCCTTGTATGTAGTTTTTAGCTTTGTAAACTTCCATACGTATAGTATAACATATTTTTGTGATTTTTGCAATAGGAAAAAACAAATTTGTAAAAGCAAAACGAGTATTTTTATAAAACAGGAGTAGTTTCTTAACGATTGAAGAAAGAGTAAATAGGCTTACGTTGGAGAAAATAGGCGGAGGGTTCTTTTTTGATATTTACGAAAAGAATTCGTTGTTCAAACGCCCTTATGAAGTTGAGCGTTGTAAGAAAACCAATTTTTTTAGCAAGAAAATCAAAGATTATAATGGAAATAAGTATTGACAATCCTTATTGTGAGTGATATAATTTGTTGCGTATGAATATTTGCTAAAGGAGCAAAAATTATGGCAAAAAATCTTCAAGACGGTGTGTTTTATAATGGGGTGAACTATTGGGCCTCACACGTAAGCTTAAAAATGTGGGAACAGTGGGACGCTGCAGTCGTAGAAAGGGATTTTCAAGCTCTTTCGGCGGCAGGGATAAAGCTCTTGAGAGTTTTCCCGCTTTGGACGGATTTTCAGCCCGTGAAAGCGTTGCTCGGGTGGGGCGGTCACGTTCGTGAAATTCGCCGCAGCGATGAGTATTCGTCGCAGGACGTTGCGGAAGAAAGTCGCTTGAATGAAAAGTGCGTAGAAGAATTTGCACAGCTTTGTGATTTGGCGAAAAAATATGGATTTAAGTTAATCGTGCCTTTGATTACGGGCTATATGAGCGGACAAAACTATTTCCCTGAAGCTTTTGTCGGCAGAAACGTAATTACCGATCCGCTTTGCATGAAGTGGGAAGTAAAATACGTGCAAGCTTTCGTGGAAACCTTCAAGCACCGCGAAGAAATTATTGCATGGGAGCTTGGTAACGAATGCAACTGTATGGGGGAAATAGCAAACCCGTATCAAGGTTGGCTTTGGACGAACACCATTGTTTCCGCAGTGAAAGCAAAAGACGGCACAAGACCTGTAATTTCGGGTATGCATGGGCTTTGCGCAGGGGATAATTGGCGTTTGGAAGATCAAGCGGACGTATGTGATATTCTCACCGTGCATCCGTATCATTTGTTTACGGCGCACTGTTCGACGGACGGATTGCTTTCGTCGAGAGCGATACTCCATTCGGTTGCAGAACAAACGATGTATGCCGATTTAAGCGGCAAACCCTGCTTGATTGAAGAAATCGGTTCGTTGGGAAATATCTACGGCGACGAGCAAACGGTTGCGGATTTTCTTCGAGCAAACTTGTGGAACGGTTGGGCATGCAACGGTCTTGGATTGTTGTGGTGGACGGCGTTTGACCAAGACTTTGGCTACGCGCCCTACGAATGGGTAGATTGCGAGAGAGAGCTCGGTATTTTTGGACAGGGATATAGACCGAAACGTTCGGTGGAAGAGTTTGTGAAGTTTAACGAGTTCTTGGAAAAATTCCCTTGTCGCGAGCTTCCCAAGCGCGTGCGTAACGCCGCTTGTTTGGTGAAATCGGACGGTTGGGCGAATGCGTTTGGCGCGTATATGTTGGCGAAGCGCGCAGGGATAGAATTGCAGCTTGCAGACAGTACGAAAGCCTTGCCCGACAAAGAATTGTATATCGTTCCCGGCCCGGATAGCGTAGAATTTATGCCGCGCACTCGTTTGAAGGAATTGATCGACAAAATCGAAGCGGGCGCAACGGTGTTGATGACGTATGCCGGCGGTACGATTGCGGGGTTTGAAAAACTGACGGGTTGTCTTTCGAAGGGCAGAATCTACGCAGGCGCGATGGATATCGAAATCGACGGGCAGGAATTGCATATTTCTCGTGAGTTTGCTTTGCTGTTAAGCGCAAATACCGCTAGCGTATTGCTTACGGATAAAAAGGGAAATCCTGCGCTCACCTGCAATCGTTTGGGAAAGGGGCAGGTATTCTTCTTCAACGCGCCGCTTGAAAATTTCTTTGCTACGACGGCAGGAATATGCGACGGTGAAACCGCGTATGAAAAAATCTACGAAATCGCATTGAACGCGTCGAGCGTAAAGCAAGTTGTGAAAAAGCAAAACGCAAACACACATTTTACGTTGCACCCCTTGAAAGAAGGCGGTTATTTGGTCGTAGCGATCAACAACACAGCGAAGGATATTTCGGAATGCTTTGCGTTTGAAAATTATGAAATCGAAACCGTTTATCACGGTGAAATGGATAAAAATAGCCACACGGCAGTGATTAAAAGCTGCGACGCCGTTGTTTTTTCTATAAAAGAAAGGGCGTAACGGACGAAGAAAAAGCTTGCAAGCGGGCGATAACCGATAAAGGAAGGTAGAAATGACGAAGAAATTGGTTGTATTTGGATTGGGGCAACGCGGTAATATTTATGCGGCGTTTGCGAAGATGAATCCGGAAAAATTTGACTTGGTGGCGGTGATTGAAAACAATCCTGCAAGAATGGAATTGGCAAAAACGACATACCCAGGTGTGCGTTTATTTGCAAATTATCACGATTTTCTTGCGGAAAAGATCGAGGCGGATATCGTTGCGGTAGCGACGCAAGACGACGATCATAAGGAACATGCCATTGCAATGATGGAAGCAGGTTATGATTTGCTTTTGGAAAAGCCGATTGCCAATCATCTTGCCGATTGCGAAGCTATTTACGAAACGAGCAAAAAATATAATCGCAAGGTGGTGATTTGCCACGTACTCCGTTATACGCCTTTCTACTCCACGGTAAAGCGTATTATTGACAGTGGCAAATTGGGGGAAGTGGTAACCGTACACGCAAGCGAAAACGTCGGTTATTACCACCAAGCGCACAGCTTTGTGCGTGGACCTTGGAGAAATAAAGCGGCTTCTAGCCCTATGATTTTGGCAAAATGCTGTCACGATATGGACATTTTGCGTTATTTGATAGGGGAAAAGTGCTTGTCTGTAAATTCCTACGGCTCTCTTTCTCATTTCACGAAAGAGAATGCGCCGAAGGGCAGCACGGAGTATTGCTCCGACTGTCCGCATACCGACTGTATTTACAAGGCGCAGACTCTTTACACGTCGCCTTGCAGTGACTTCTTCGCCAACTATTTTACGACGAAAGAACACACGAAAGAGAATATTTTAAACGATTTAAAAGGTACGCAGTACGATAAATGCGTTTATCAAACGGACAACGACGTAGTCGATCACCAAGTGACGATTATGCTTTTCGAAAACGGTAAAACGGCTTGCCATACGATGACGGCGTTTAGCAAAGAAATTTACCGTGATTTAAAAATCCACGGCACGAAAGCGGAATTGGTTGGCTGCGTGGAAGAAAATTGGCTTGAAATCCGCAATTTCGGCGGCGAGGTTGAGAGAATCGAAATCGACGTTTCGGCTGCGAACGTTGGCGGACATATGGGTGGTGACTACTTTATGATGAACAGCTTGTATAAAGCTTTGAACGGCGAGGCGGCGGAAGGCGTCACCTATTTGGACGTTTCTATCGATAGCCATTTGATGAGCTTTGCGGCGGAAGAATCTCGTTTAAATAACGGCGAAACGGTGAAGATCCGTCGGTGATTAAGGTAGTGCTCAATTCCTAAAATTTATTGCTTTATACATTATTAAAATTGAAGATAATTATATAATAATTATATTAATGAAGGCAAAAACAGCGAACGCAAAAAGTTTGCTGTTTTTTTGCGTCAAATAGGTTACTTTTTATCAAATTAGCAGCGTTTGACAAAAATATCGACGAAGAAGAGCAAAAAATGCAATAGTTTTAGCAATTATGGATATTTCAATATATTTTTTTTGTGATATAATAGTGATGTAGTATGTAATAATATACCCAATATTGCAAGCAGGAGGACATTATGAAGAAAATGATGAAGAAAACTTTTTGCGGTGCGTTCGCTTTAGCGATTGCGTGCGGTGCGTTTGGTTGCGCTTCGCCCAACGATATCGGTAATAGCAACACACAAATTCAGGTGGACGAAAAGCGTACGCAGCTCTATGTTTTTAACTTTGACGGCGGTTACGGCGCAGAGTGGATGTCGACGGCGATTGCCGAATATGAAAAGTTGCATGCGGAAGACGTTTACGAAGAAGGTAAGGTCGGCGTGCAAATTATTCCTACCCACACAAAGAAAACTCGTGAAGGCGCAGAAATTTTAAGTAACAGAGAAGAAGTGTACTTCACCGAAGCCGTGCAATATTATCAATCGATTAACGACGGCGCGTTTGCGGATATTACCGATATAGTTGTCAAAGCGAACGTATACGAGCAAGAAAAAACGATTGAAAGCAAGATGACGCAAGAGCAGAAAGATTATTTCGGTTACAAGAAGGACGGAAAGACGATTTATTACGGGATTCCGCACTATTCGGGTGCTTTTGGTCTTGTATACGATATTGATCTTTTCGATGAAAAGGGCTTCTATTTCAAGGACGGTTATAATCCCTCGGATGCTTTGGAAGAGCATTTCATTTACGACGTTAACGACAAAAAGAGCGCAGGGCCCGACGGCGTAAAGGATACGAGCGACGACGGTTTACCTGCGACGTATACAGAATTTATTGAGCTTTGCGATTATATTTCTAGTATAGGCTTGACGCCGATTTGTTGGTCGGGCGCAAACTATTCGGGTTATATTTCTATGCTTTATAATCAATTGGTTGTAAATGATGCAGGTTTAGAAGATTCGCTTATGATGTACTCGATGGAAGGTACGGCGGACAAGTTGGGTGTGGTAAACGAAAACGGTGAGTTTGTCAGAGACGCTAACCCTACGACGATTACGGCGGATAACGCATACGAATTGTATCGTCATGAAAGTAAATATAAGGCGTTGGAATTCCTTCGCAAAATAATTAAAACGGAAAAATATCTCAACGAGACAGCGTTCACGAACACGCACGAACATACGACGGCGCAGGATGACTTCTTGTGGTCGGGTAAAGACGGTATGACCAAGTCGATGGCGATGCTTGCAGACGGTGTTTGGTGGCAATCGGAAGCCAATGAAACGTTTAAGGCGATGGGAACGCAGATGGCGGCTTGGAGCAAGGAAAACCGCAATTTGGGTTGGATGCCTCTTCCCAAGGCGGAACAAAAAGATCAAAAGAACGTATATTTCGATCACTTGTATTCTATGTGTTTTGTAAAGAAAAATATTGCATCTTGGAAACTTCCGCTTGCAGTAGACTTCATTCAATTCGTGCACACGGACGAAAACTTGAAGATGTTTACAAAAACGACTAATACGCCTAAGGCATATAACTATGAAATGAACGCAAGCGATTTGGCGGAATTGACGCCTTTCGGTCGTTCGGTCTTGGAATACAAGCAAAATGCGGACGTGTTGTATCCCTTCTCTTCACAGGCTAAATTCTTGAACAATCAATCAATGTTTACGGCGGGGGAAGGTTATAAAGCGACGATAGATAAGAATGACGTAATCTATCCTTCGATGACGTTGCACGAAAAGAACGTTAGCGCAAAAACGTATTTTGAGGGTATGTATACTTATTATAAAAAGGCATGGGGAACGCTCCGTTAAACGATAAAGGGCTGATTTTATGGCAATAAGAAAAAAGAGGAAAGGTTTACAAAATAATAGAAACGATTTGATATTTTATTGCATTATAATGGCGTGGCCTGTATTGCAATTCGCCGTATTTTACATCGGCGTAAATTTCAATTCGATTTTGATCGCCTTTCAAGATATTGATATTGTAACGAATTCGTATAGTTGGACGGCAAAGCATTTTGTCAACGGTTTTGAGAAAATGCTTTCGCCGACACAGTTGACAATGGCGAAAAATTCTATTTTGGCATATCTTATTACGATATGTACAAGTATTCCGCTTGGTTTGCTTTTCTCGTATTATATTTACAAAGCGATGCCCGGCGCGGGAATATTCCGCGTTATTTTATTCATGCCTTCCATCGTTTCTAGTATTATTATGGTTTCGATGTTCCGTTTCTTCACAACGGACGCATTTCCTGCGATGATGAGGGACTTCTTTGATATCACGATGAAAGCGCCGCTCGATGACAAATCCACCCGTTTTGGAACGGTAATGTTCTACAACATTTGGGTAGGCTTTGGTACGGCAGTGTTGATGTATTCCAATAAGATGTCGACGATCGATCCGGCAATTTCAGAGGCGGCAAGTATCGAAGGCGCAAAAGGATTTAGCGAATTTTGGTATATTACGTTGCCTTTGGTATTCCCTACGTTGTCCATCTTTTTGATTACGGGTATGGCGGGGCTTTTTACCAACCAAATTAACTTATTCTCTTTCTATGGCGTTTCCGCACCCGAATCGGTGCAGACGTTTGGATATTGGTTGTTTAGAGAAGCAAAACGCGCGACGAAAGACGGCTTGGCAGGGTATTCGGAATTGTCGGCGATTGGGTTGCTGTTGACGTTTATCGCAGTACCCTTGACGCTTGGCATGAGAATGCTTATTGAAAAGCTTGGTCCGTCCGAAGATTAAGAGGGGTAGGTGTTATGAAAATGAAAAGTGGCACCATAGGTCAAGTGCCTACAATTAATCAAAAAAAATCTCGGGGTTCTAAATCTCGTTTCACCCTACTGACAGTGCTCATGTTGGTGGTACTTATTGTTTATTCGCTTTCTTTATTCGCCTTATTCTTCTACGGCTTTATTACAGCATTCAAATGTGGTAAAGTAGGTACGCTTGAATATAGATTGGAGTACTATCCGGGTAATTTATACGGACTTCCTAAGACGTGGTATTGGAATTTCGGCTTTGTATTCAAGAACTTTGTCGTGGAAGGTACGGATCCGATGGGGGTAGGGGCTCCCGTAAAAGTCGGGATGGTGCAGATGTTTGGCAACTCTATTTTATATTCTTTGGGTTGTTCTTTCTGTAATACGTTCGTTATGTGTCTCACGGCATACGGCTGCGCGAGATTCCCGTATAAGTTCTCGAAGATCATTCACACAACGGTTATTATCGTTATGATCGTCCCCATCGTTGGTAATGCGCCGGCGGAGTTGGAAATGGCAATTCGCTTTGGGTTGTATAACCAAATTTGGGGTATGTGGATCATGCGCGCAAATTTCTTGGGAATGTATTTCTTGGTATTTTACGATATCTTTAAATCATTGCCTACCGCTTATACCGAAGCCGCAAAGATAGATGGAGCAGGCAATTGGGCAATCTTATTTCGGGTAATATTTCCGCTTATTGCGAACACGTTCCTTACCGTATTGCTTATCACGTTTATTACGTCTTGGAACGATTACCAAATTCCCTTCTTATATTTGCCTTCTTATCCGACGGTTGCATATGGCTTATTTACGGTTGTAAACTCGAAGATTAAGGGGATGGAAACAACGCCTATGCGTTTGGCGGCGGCAATCATTATGCTTATTCCCATTTTAATCGTATTCCTTTGCACGCAAAAGCGTTTGCTTGGAAATCTTACGGTTGGTGGAGTAAAAGGTTAATCAGTTTTGAATAAGGATCATAAATCTATGAAAAAGAAAATTATCACAGGTATTGTTTGTGCAACGTTTGGATTGGTTGCGGCGGCTGGCGTTGTGATCGGTGCAAATAGCTTGTCAAGCAACGGAATTAATGCGGTTGCAGAATGGAACAACGAGGAAGTTACGGAATCCTATTATCTTGGTGCGGAGTTTACGCTTCCCGAAGCAAAGCTTACCGTTGGGGATAAAACGGTGGATGCGGACGTGGCGCTTATTGCGCCCGACGGTACTGCAACGCGCGCCGAAAAAACGGTGCTCAAACAAGTTGGTACGTACGTATTGAAATATTCGGCGATCATAGACGGTAAACCGTACGGTAAAGAAATTGCCTTTGACGTACGCGGTGATATCATCACGTATAACAACGAAGAGACGAAAATAGGGTATCAAACTTGTGCGTATGCTTCCGATCCGACCAAGGAATATTTTACGGTATCCTTGGCGCAAAGCGATACGATTACGTTTAGTCAGCTTATTGACGTTAGTGATATCACGAGAGATGATAAGTTGATTGATTTGTTTGTTTCGCCTGCAACGGAAGGCATTGCAGATTTCGACAATCTCTTTTATTTATTCACCGATTCGGCAAATCCTGATATTTATTTGAAGGTGCGTTTAAGACGATATCTGAAGAGATCGGGGACGGCATACTACCTTTCTGGCGGTAACGGACAAGAATTGAAGGGCTACGAAGCAGGATTGAATAAGTTGCACGTTAACGATGACTACGGTGCACCGTTTACGAATATTTCTTTTGACGCAAAGAAAGGCGATGAGCCTGTTTTTGTGGATCAATGCACTGCGTCCTTCCGTTATGATGCGGCAACGAGAGCAACGTATGCAGTCGATTACAAAGGCGGCTTGACCATGATTATTGATCAAGACAGTACGCAGTATTACGAAAACCTTTGGACTGGTTTTCCGAGTGGAAAGGTGAGCCTTTCTATATGGGCGGAAAATTATAATTCCGCGAGTGCTACTTTCTGTATTACGAGTGTGCGCGGCATCGATCTTTCTGTGTATGGAGGCAAATTTGAAGAAAATACGCCTCCCGTGATTGACATCGATAGCGAGTACGAAACGATGCCTGAGGCAAAGCTTGGCGGCGCATATACAATCCCTAAGGCAACGGCGATTGACGATTATTCTGGTATTTGCGACGTGGACGTTTCCGTGTGGTATAACTATGCGACATCCAATGCAATTCTTGTCGACGTAGCGGATGGCGCGTTTGTAGCGAACCGTAAGGGATATTATGCAATTGTCTATACGGCAACCGACCGTTATGGCAATCAGGCGCAGGAAGTATTGTCGGTACATGCAGGGAATGAAATTCCTGAAATTCAGTTGGAACCCTTGTTCGCACCTGTGGAAAGCGCAATTCTTGGCGAATGGTTGACGTTGCCTAACGACTTTGCGATTACGGGCGGCAGTGGTAATAAGAACGTTACGATAACCGTTTCTAACGGCACGGACGTTTACGAGGTTGAAGGGGACGGATTCCGTCCGGAAACGATAGGGGATTGGACGGTCCTTTATACGGCTACGGACTACGTAGGCGGTATGGGTACGTATACGTATAGTTTCAAAACGGAATTGCCCACACAGCCCATTTTGGTGGATTCTATTACGTTGCCGCAAATCTTTATTTCGGCACAACCGTATGCAATTCCCGAAATATATGCGAATGATTATAGGTCGGGCGCATTAAAACGCGAGCTTTGCGAGGTTGAAGTAACGGATGCAACGGGCACAAATACGTATAAAGCAGGGGGCACGTTTAATCCTACGGTCAACGAAAACGGTGACAAGGTTTCCGTTTCGTTTAAGGCTGACGGCGTAACCTTAAAGAGCTTTGAAATTCCTACCATTTTGGCATGGGTAAGAGAAGACGGCTCTACGAGATTGCAAGAACAGAATTATTTCTACGGCGAAGGCTTTACCACCGAAAAAACGGGGGAAGGCTTGAAAATTATTGCTGAACAGGAAAATGCAACGTGGACTTTTGCGAACGTATTGGTTTCGCAAGGCTTGAATATTGCGCTTATAGCCGAAAGCGGTGCGACAAACTATGACGGATATGAAATGACGCTTACGGATGCGGAAAACTCCGAAAATGCCATTCGTATAAAAGTTGCAAAGAACGGTAATAAGGCGTTCTTTAACGTTTTCGGTTCTGATATTGATTGGGAAATATATTGCAATCTTAACGAAGAGAAACTCGAGATTGGCTTTGAAGACAATTGCTTCTTGGTCAACGGAACGCCCTCTAAGGTTGAAAAAACGATCAGCGGCGAAGCATTTGAAGGATTTGCGTCCTCCAAGGTTTTTGCAAGCGTAAAAATGATTGATGCGGAAGCAGGCGCAGCGTATAAAGTTGTTTCCATTAACGGCAATCCGTTTACAGGTAAAACGAGAGACCAAGTTTCTCCGAACGTGACCATTTTTGGGGACTATGGCGGTACGTACGCCTTGAATTCGGAATACGTTGTAAATGCAGCGGTTGCAAGCGACGTGCTTTCGCCCAACGTAAACTTCACCATGAGTGTAATGACGCCTAGCGGCAGTGTTGCTAAGGACGTAAACGGAAAAGAATTGCGTGCGGTAGATCCTTCTATTGCGTATACGATTTTACTTTCCGAATACGGCCAATATACCGTAATGTATGAGGCGGCGGAAGATTCTACGTTCGCGCCCCGTCCCAATCCCTATAATTTCCTTGTCGGTATCAACGTGGTTGATATGGAAGCGCCGGAAATCACGTTTGACGGTCAATTCCAAACGTCGGCAAAGGTGGGTGACGTATTGGTTATTCCTGATTTCACCGTTAGCGATAATTTATCGGCTGTAGAAGATATTATTGTGGCGAAATACGTATCCAATCCTTACGGTGGTTTCATCAAACTTATAAATGGTAACTCTATCAAGGTGGCTCATGCAGGAATTTACGAATTCCGAATCATCGCGATTGACGCAATCGGTAACGTAAAAATGATTCAAGCTTACGTTACGGTAACCGAATAAGGTGTGGGGGAATACAATATGAAAGGTAAAAAGATAATTTCTGCAATGCTTGCGGGATTGATGTTATTCAGTGCCGTAGGATGCAATGATTCTAATACAAACAAGGACGAAACGAACACCACAAAGCCTGTCGGTACGGTGCAGGACCGCGATAACGTCTATGTGGAAGGTATGTTGCACAAAGTCAACGTAACGCCCTCGAACAAGGTTTTTGCGGAAAACAAAAAATCGGAATATAAATTTGTACTTGGGAATGAATCCAATGCAATTATCACCGCTTCCAACTTTATTTTTACGCACGTAAGAGAAGCTACGGGGGTTTCGCTTGATTACGCGGAAGAAGGTGTAACGTGGTCCGCGTCTGCAAAATATATCGTTCTTGGCGATAGCGAGATGTACAAAGCGGCAGGTCTTACCGTCCCCACAGACGATCTTGGTCCCGTTGGATATTACATTAAGACGGTGGGGAACTCCGTCTTCATTATGGCAAAAAATAAAGAAGGGTATCAGTTGGCGTCTATTGCATTTTTGCGTGCGCTGCTTGGCTATGATATGATTGCAGGCGACACCGTTATTTATGAAAAGGACGGAAAAACGTTGCCTAATATGGATATCGTAGAAAGACCGGACTATGACGTTCGTGTCGTCACGAATGGTGGCATATCTCAGAATACAGCGTATGGTATGGGCTATTCGGCGGATAGGGGTATGATCTCTGTAGGCGGCGCATTCGTACATAACTCGTTTAATTATTTGCCCCCTGCAACTTACTTAGAGAGCAATCCTGAGTGGTACAGCGACGTTTTGTTGTCGGCAAACAATCAAGACTATCGCCAAATTTGCTATACGGCACATGGCAATGAAGAGTCTTACGACTTGATGCAAGACACCATTATCGACGTAATGATGGATGCAATTATTGCAGACCCCGATAAGACGGTTGTTTCCTTTACCCAACAAGACGTAAATGCATATTGTAAGTGCGAGTCTTGCTTGGAAGCAATGAAACCGTATGGCGTATATTCCGCTTTGATGATTATGTTCTGTAATGATCTTGCGGATAAATTGGACGTTGCGTTGACGCAATATGCGGAAACGACCGGAGAAGAAAAGAGAGATATTCAAATTTGCTTCTTCGCATATCACTTCTCGGAAGCACCTCCCGTTACGAAGAATGCGAAAGGGGAATACGAGCCTATCAACGGTTTGAGATGTAACGAGAACGTTGCCGTATTTATCGCGTCGATTGAAACGAAGTATTATTACTCGTTCTATGACGAAGTCAATGAAGTTTACGCGGAAAATATGTATGGTTGGATGGCGATTACGGACACGATTTTGCTGTGGCTGTACCAAACGAATTTCGGGGAATATTTGTATCCGTACAATACGTGGAATACGCAAATTGAAAACTATCGCTTTGGTAAGACGGTAGGGGCAAGATATATGTTCAGTCAAGGACAAGCGAACCATCCAAACAGTACGGGCTTTACGAAATTGAAGGAGTACATTGATTCGAAGGCTTTGCTTGACGTCAACGTGCAATACGATGAATTGGTGGATAGATATTTCAAGTATTACTTCATGGATGCGGAAAAGCCCATGCGTCAATTTTTCGATGAATTGCAAGCGTATATGACTTATCTTGAAACGGAATACAGCACGGAGTTGACAGGTTACATCCGCGATTCGATTGCACAATCTAAATATTGGTCGCCTCGTACCATTCAACATTGGTTGGAACTTATTGACGAAGCGTATGCAGCTATCGAAAAATATAAATCAACCGACGTAAATTTGTACAATAGATTGCACGAGCATATTATGCTAGAAGCTATGTTCCCCCGTTACGTAATGTGTACGTTACATACCGGTTTTATGTCTGCGGAGGCGTTGAAACAAATGCGTCAGGATTTCTATATGGACGCAACGACTTTGCGTATCACGAACGTGCGTGAGGTTGACACACTTAGCGGTATTTATCAGACGTGGGGCGTTATTTAAGGTTAGCCAAGGCAAAAGGAGTCAATAAAATGAAAAATAAAAAACTATTCATTCTTATGCTTGCTGTTTTGGCGACGGCTGCTTGTGCAGGCGCAGTGGGTTGTGAAAAAGAATCCAAGCCGTCGGTTGTGGTGAATATCCACCAAGAATCGGAAACGTTGAACGTGCTTGGTGAGACAACGCTTACTGTATCCACGGAAAATGCTACGGCAGACGTGGTGTGGAGCAGTTCGGACGAAACGGTTGCTACGGTAAAAGACGGTGTGGTTACGGCTTTGAACGTCGGAACAGTAACGATTACGGCGAAAGTGAACGGGGTTAGTGATACCTGTGCGGTGGAAGTGGTCCGTTCGATGGAAGCTCCTGTTTTGAAAGTGAGCAGAACGGAAATATCCGTAGAGAAAAATGGAGAATATACGGTTTCGGCGTCCATTTATTGGTTGGGCGAAGACGTTACGGATAAAGTTCCGCTTCATTGGGAGCTTGGTGCAGGCGCGAAGGACGGCGTTGCAAGCGTAACGTCGGCAGAAAACGGAAAAGCGGTGGTAAAAGGCATTGCGGATGGCGAAACGGAATACTACGTATCGGCTACGGTTGGCGATGTGTACGTGAACCAAAAGCTTTCCATTGCCGTTTGCGATAGCAGCGTTTGGTTTGAAAGCGACGAAATGGCAGTAGGCAGCAATGGTAAATTCTTATTCCAAATGAACTCGATAGATGCGGATGGGAACTCCATTGTGGCGGATACACCCATAATTAAGGCGTATACCAACGACGGGGAAATCCCGAACGTAAGCTACGTTTGGACGAGTAGCGACGAATCCGTGGTAAAAATCGAAAACGGCAAATTTGTTGCGCAGCGCACGGGCGCAGTAGACGTCTATGGCGAATATGAAGGACAAAAGGTTATCGTTACGGTATCCGTAGAGCCGTCTGTTATCCGCCTTGATCAAACGCTTACCTTTGAGTATGCGGATTTGAAGGCTGTGGCTTTGGACGCTCATACGTTCGGATCGGGTGAAGTGTATCTCGAAGAGAGCAAGATTGGCTTTTTAGAAAACGGCGAGATTATGTTGGAAGAGTCCAAGTATCCTACTGCAAGTAAGGAGCTCGGTAAGCGTGAGCTTGTTGCAAAGACCGACCAAGCAACGTATATTATTCCAACGAATTTATACAGTATGTATATTGAAACTGCGGAAGAATTGAGTGCTTGGCACGCGCATGCCTATGCGAATGGTGACGACGGCTACTATGCTCTTGCGAATCATATTGCATTCAACGGCACGTATACAGGCTCTCGCAATTGGGATAGTTCTGGCTATTATTGGGCGAATCCCGATACGACGGGCTTTAAAGGTATCTTTGACGGAAACGGTTATATTATTGACGGTTTGCGTATCGAAGAAGGATATCGCGGTTTCATTACCTTATTGCAAAGCACGGGCGTTCTTAAAAACGTATCGTTTATCAATGCTTCGCATTCTGCCAACAGCGCATATCTTTGCACGTGGGGATGCGGTACGATTGAAAACGTATACGTACAGTATGCAACAGACGGTGGCACGGGTAAGACCGCATTTGGCGGCGTGTTTATGTCGGTAGACCATACTCGTGGTATGACGAATAAAATGACGATTAAGAACTGCTTTGTGGACGCGAGCCAAACGACTTTGAGCCATTATAGACAGTCTTATATCGGCGGTTATATGAAGTATGACGGGACTGCGGGGGCTTGGATTCACGCCGGTGCGTATGCGAAACTTCAAGACGTGTACGTGGTAGCGCCTGCAAAAGTAGTAGGCGGCTCGGATGCAATGTTCATCTACAACGACGTAGTAGAAGGCAGTGCAAATTACGGTATGTATACTTCGGCGGAAGAAATGGCGGCGGATAGTGCGGTGCAAACGCACATAGCTGCATGGGATAATTCCTTCTGGGGCGTGAAGAACGGTATGCCTACGCCGCTTAGCGTTATCGAGCGTGGCGATCCGTTGGCGGTTACGATCCCTGCGAGCAGTGCTTATTACACGTTTAAAGGCGGTATGTCGGTATATCCCGGTGAAGATTATACCTTCACGGTGACGCCCAAGAATGCAGCTTTGTCGAATTTCTTCGTTACGGCGAATGGCGTGACGTTGACGCCTGTAAACGGTATTTACACGGTTAGTGACGTACAAGGCGCTTTAGATATCGACGTGGTGCACGGCTACGTTGAAGTGCGTTCGGCGTCCACGACGGCTACGTATGAGGCGGATACGGATACTTGGAAACTGTCCAAGGCGGTATTTGCTTCGTATGAAGGGGTGAGAGATCACGGCGATGCTTATATTTCCAAGGAATATATAGAGAGTATGATGTCGCAAGGCTATACGAAGGTGCAGTTCACCATTCAACCGGACGGTGTATATGCGGTACAAGCTTGCTATAAATACAACGGATCCACTCGTCTGGCAACGACTACGGGCGAAGCTGTCTTGGCAACGATTGACCTTACTGTGGCTTCGGAATTGGAATTCTGGGGGCAGAATAGCGCTGGTTCGGGCAATGCAATTAGAAATGAAGATTGCTATGTAACGATTACTGGGTTAACCTTCCTCAAATGAGAAAAAATCAATAGGTAAAATAAAGGACTATAATGGAATACCGTACGACGGTATTCCATTATAGTCAAAACCATTTATAGGAGTACGGCATGAAGATATTATTTTACGGGTTTCGTCACTCGCATATTGACGGCTTGTTTTCCCGAGCTCAAAACAATGCTCGCGTAGAAATTGCGGCTTGCCTTGAAGAGAACGAAGAGGCTCGAAAGAGCGCGGAAGAAAGACTTGGCGTAAAATTCGACAACCAATCGTATGGCGAATGGTTGAAAACGGACGTCGACGTCGTAGCAATCGGCGGTAGATACGGCGATAGAGGAAATGCAATCATTGAGGCGTTAAAGGCAGGGAAGCACGTTATTGCAGACAAGCCGATTTGTACGAAAATGGAAGAGTACGAAGAGATTGCAAGGCTCGTAAAAGAGAAAAATTTGAAGCTTGCGTGTATGTTCGACCTTCGCTATATGCCTGCGGCGCGAGCGGCAAAAACGCTCTTTGATGGCGGTGAAATGGGCGAAGTGCGCAACGTATCCTTTACGGGGCAGCACTATTTGAACTATGGAAACCGTCCAATGTGGTACTTTGAAAAGGGGATGCACGGCGGAACGCTCAACGATTTGGCAATCCACGGCGTGGATTTGATTACCCATTTGACCGGCTTTTGTATGAAGGAAGTCAATGCGGCTCGTTGTTGGAATGCATACGCAACGAAAGAACCGCATTTCAAGGATTGCGCCACGTATATGGCGACGCTTGAAAACGAGGCGGGCGTTTTGGCGGACGTTTCCTATTCAGCGCCCCCGTTGGTTTATGGTACGGATATTTATTGGAATTTCAAGTTTTGGTGCGATAAAGGACTCGTTACCTTTAATTTTAAAGAACCGAACGTCAAAATTTACAAATTGGGCGAAACAGAGCCTAAGATTTTAGAAGGGGTTGTAGATGAAAAAAATTATCTCGACGACCTTTTAGACGAAATGGAACAAGACGGCAATTCTATGACGGAAAGCGTGCTTTGTACGACCTATCAAGCGCTTCTTTTGCAAAGCAAAGCGCAATAATACGAGAGAAGGAATGGATAAAAGATGAAAACGTTAAAGCAAGATAAATTGGTAGTGGAAATTTACGAAAATCGCACGCTTATGGGCGAAGCGGCGGCAAGGGATATCAAGGCGAAAATCGGGGAACTTTTGGCGCAAAAATCCGAGATCAATATGATTTTTGCGGCGGCTCCTTCGCAAAACGACGTGCTGAAATCGCTTGTCGAGGACAAGGAAATCGAATGGGACAGAGTGAACGCGTACCACATGGACGAGTATATCGGTCTTGACAAAGACGCGCCGCAAGGCTTTGGCAATTTCTTGAAGGAGCATATCTTTGGGCTCGTTCCCTTTAAGAGCGTAAATTACATTGACATTACGGCAACCGATCCCGAAGCGGAAGCGAATAGATACGGAAAGATTTTGCAAGCAAATCCTACGGATATCGTGATCATGGGTATTGGCGAAAACGGACATATTGCGTTCAATGATCCCCCCGTGGCGGATTTTAAGGATGAAAAATGGGTAAAACCCGTAAAATTGGACGAAATTTGCCGTCAGCAACAGGTCAACGACGGCTGTTTTGCGAGCATTGACAAAGTGCCTACGCACGCAATGACGCTCACCGTTCCCACACTCGTGAGAGCGCCGTATTTGTTCTGTATCGTGCCTGCAAAGACGAAGGCGAATGCGGTATACGAAACGTTGAACGGAAGCATAGACGAACATTGCCCTGCAAGCATTTTGAGAACGCACGACAATGCGAAATTATATTTGGATAATGAAAGCTCGAAGCTTTTATAAGGAAGCTTTGCGCTCATATAGGAATCGTTGATAAAAAGCACGGAATTTCCCGTGCTTTTTTGCGTCGTTTTGTCAAATTGCGCCGTCGTTCGTTTGACAGTGTATAGAAAAATGTGTTATAATCATAAAAATCGATTTTTCAATAATGATAAATCGATAATACAAATAGTGAGAAAAAAAGATGGTACTGGACTATATTATCCTTGGCTTGTATGCCTTAGGGATGGTGGGAATTGCAATTTATACGCGTAACCGTTCGAAGACGGTCAATGACTTCCTAATGGCAGGGAAGAAGGGCTTAAACGGTTGGATGAGTGCTTTTGCATACGGAACGACGTATTTTTCCGCCGTTATTTTCATAGGCTATGCAGGGAAATTCGGACAGCAGTACGGCTTGGCGGCGGTGTGGATTGGAATAGGCAACGCAGTGATAGGCTCGCTGTTTGCGTGGCTTGTTTTGGCGAAGCGTACCAAGCGTATGACGCACCGCTTATCATCGAGAACGATGCCGGAGTTTTTTGAAAAACGCTTTAACAGTTCTTCGTTGAAGCTCGTTTCGGCAATCATTATTTTCTTGTTCTTGATTCCCTATTCAGCGTCCGTGTATAATGGATTAAGCTCTCTCTTTGAAATTGTATTTAACGTGCCGGGGTGGATCGTTATGATTGTGCTTGCGGCGTTGACGGCGTTGTATCTTTTCTTTGGCGGTTATTTCGCAACGGCGCTTTCGGACTTCATTCAAGGCATCATCATGATAATCGGCGTAGTGGCGATGGTTATTTGCTTTATGAATTATAAGACTGTCGATTGGGATATAGTGGAGCTTGCCACAAGTTCGGAGCTTGGATGGTTTACGTTCACAAGTGAGCATACGGGCTTATATGGCAACACGGTATCCTTGCTTTCACTCATTATGCTTACGTCCTTCGGGGTGTGGGCGCTGCCGCAAACGGTACATAAATATCACGCCATTCGCGATGATAAGGCGATTATGCAAGGAACGATTATTAGCACCTTGTTTGCATTGATTATCGGTTTCGGGGCGTATTTCACGGGTGCGTTGTCTTATTATTTCCCCGAGCTTGCAGGGGTGGGCGGCGATAATATTATTCCGCACATGATGAAGATCGTTATTCCCACGGGCTTGATCGGTGTAATTGCCGTATTGATTTTATCGGCGAGTATGTCTACGTTATCTTCCGTATCGTTGGCTTCGGCGTCCGTCGTGGCGGTGGATATTTACAAGGGAAGAATTAATCCAAAGGCTTTGGACAGACGGACGAATTGGACGATGAAAATTTTATGCCTTGTGTTCGTTGCCATTTCCGTTGTGCTTGCGGTTTTGAATGAAAAATTCAAAATTTCCGCCATCGCTTACCTGATGGGTTTGAGTTGGGGGGTGTTGGCAGGTTGTTTCATTGGTCCGTACGTTTTGGGCTTGTTATGGAAGAAGGTTACCGTGCCTGCGGTGTGGAGCTCGATTATCGGTACGTTGGTATTGACGGTTGCGCTTATCTTTGTGTTCGGGTACGATAAAAATGGTTGGGATTGCACGTTTGGGAAAGCGTTGCAGGACGGCATCGGCTGTTCGCCCATGATTGGGGTGATTTGTATGGCGTATTCGATGCTTGTCACCTTTGTGGTTAGCTTGTTTACGAAAGCTCCCGATAAAAAAACGATAGAAGCGGCGTTTGCGCCAAAGGAAGAAAAAGCAATATGATTTGGTCGAAGGAAGAAACGCTCACAAGGGCGGAAATGGAAGCGTTGCAGTTGGAACGCTTAAAGGAAACGGTGGCGCGCGTCTATGCGAAAGTGCCGTATTATCGCGCGAAAATGGATGAAAAGGGAGTAAAACCGCAGGACATACAATCGCTTGCGGATTTATCCAAGCTCCCATTTACGACGAAGCAGGATATGCGCGATTCGTATCCGTTCGGCTTGTTTGCGGTGGAGCAGGATGAAATCGTCCGTATCCACGCAAGCTCGGGTACGACGGGTAAGCCTACGGTGGTAGGCTATACGCGTGGCGACTTGGATACGTGGACGGATTGCGTTTCCCGTATTGCGTGTATGGGCGGCGCGAGCCATAAGGACGTGGCACAAATTTGTTTTGGCTACGGAATGTTCACGGGGGCGCTCGGTTTGCATTACGGCTTGGAAAAGATTGGCGCGGCAATCGTGCCTTCGTCCACGGGTAACTCCGAAAAACAATTGATGTATATGCAGGATTTCAAGACGTCGCTGCTTGTAGCAACCCCCTCGTATGCCTTGCGACTTGCGGAAGTAGCAAGGGGACTCGGCATAGAACCTGAAAAGGACTTGAACGTCAAAATTGCGTTGGTCGGTAGCGAATTGCTCACGGACGCCATGCGCGAAGAAATGCATTTGGCGTGGGGCAGGGACGTGAAGATTACGTCCAACTATGGCATGAGTGAATTGATGGGCCCTGGCGTTTCGGGTGAATGCTTGGAACACTGTGGTATGCATATCAATGAAGATTATTTCTTGCCCGAAATCATTGACAGCGAAACGGGCGAGGTATTGCCTGCGGGCGAGAAAGGGGAGCTTGTTATCACTTGCATTAAAAAGGAAGGCTTGCCCTTGATTCGCTATCGCACGAAAGATATTACGAGGCTCTTTTACGAGCCTTGCGCTTGCGGACGAACGACGTGCCGTATGGAAAATTTGTCGGGCAGAAGCGACGATATGTTGAAGATTCGCGGCGTCAACGTGTTCCCCGGCCAAATCGAAGAAGTGGTGCTTTCCATTCCCGAACTTGGTCCTCATTACGAAATCATCGTCGAGAGAGAAGGATATACGGACAAGCTCACCGTTCGTGTGGAATTGAACAAGGAAACGGACTCCTTTGCGGAATTGCAGCGCATTGAATCGGCGACGCGGAACAAGTTAAAAGTGATACTTGGCTTGGATGCGAAAATCCGTTTGGAATCCCCGAACACTTTGCAACGCTTTGAAGGCAAGGCAAAACGAATCAAAGATTTACGGAAGGTGTAAGATATGGTAACGAAGCAAATATCGGTATTTATAGAAAATAGAAAGGGCAGATTGGGCGAGATTTTGGACGTATTGAAAGAAAAGGACGTCAATATTCTTTCCATGAGTCTTGCGGATACGGCGGAATACGGGCTTTTGCGTATCATTTCGGACAAGCCGCAGGAAGGGAAAACGGCATTATCGGCGGCGGGCTTTTCGTCTATGCTTACGGACGTGTTTATTTTGAAAGTGCCGCACACGCCGGGCGCGTTGCAAAATATTCTTCGTATTATATCCGAAGAAGAAATCAACGTGGAATATATGTACGGTCTTTCCGTCGGCGGTGACGACGCGTCGATTGTAGTCAAAACGTCCGACTTGGAAAAAGCGGATGCAACGTTTGAAAAGCACGGCATAGAAACGATGTCTTTTTGTGAGATTTAATAAAAGTGAGCGATGATAAGTCGCTCCTTTTTAATGGAGACGTAAGATAAATTATTATAGAATAAATCAGTTTATTTTATTGACAGGCGGTTGTCTTTTTGAGTATAATAGCACATGGATAGGAGATGCATGATGAGAATTTTGTTTTTAGGGGATAGTATTACACAGGGAGCGGGCGCAAGCTGCCCCGAAGAACGCTACGTTGACGTGGTTGGGGAATTGCTTGGCTGCGAAGCATTGAACTTCGGTGTGGGCGGTACGAGAATTGCTCGCCAAACGACGCCGTCACAAGAGTCAATTTACGATGAGGATTTCTTAAAAAGAAGCGAAGAAATGCCCCTCAACGCGGACATTGTATTCGTGTTTGGCGGAACGAACGATTATGGACACGGCGACGCCGAGATAGGAAATATGGACTCCAAGGACGTCTATACCTTCTGCGGGGCGGTCAACGTATTGATAGAAACGCTCTCGAAAAAATACGGAAAAGAGAACCTGTGTTTCATTCTTCCTTTGCACCGCTATAATGAAGACAATCCCTATGGCGAGGGAAATAAGGCAAAGGCGGGCGCGCCTTTGTCTGTGTACGTGGAAACCTTGCGTGGACTTGTAACGGCGCAAGGAGTGGAGTATCTAGACTTGAACGGATATTTCCCGATTCCGCAAACGAACGCGGGGGACGAATACACCGTAGACGGCTTGCATCCAAACTCGCAAGGACATCGCTTAATTGCGGAAAAGATTGCGGAATACGTCCGCGCGAAACAAAAATAAAAAGGGAAAGGCTTACGGCAACGTGAGCCTTTTGTATGGATAAGGGCTTCGCCGCGCCGTCCTCGCGCGCGTATATGCGCACAATAATAAATATGCGTACGTGTAGGTATAAGGGGGAGCGAAAGGGGGAATAATCCGTCTGAAAAAGCCCGAAAAAATATTAAAAAATTTTTTCAAAAAAGTGCGTTCAAATAGTTGACACGGGGTTGACGGATGTGATATTATAGGTAAGCTGTGTAAAAACGCGTGTATGGGTTGATGCGTGAAGTTACTGCAAATCCAAAGCTAAAGCCGCTTTGGCAGATAATTTACGCTGACAAAAGTGGGGGCTCGACTCCTGCGACTAACCGAGGCTTTGCGTAAGAACGCTCGGTCAAAATGAAGAGTGTTTTTATTTTGCAAAAGACTCGATACACACGGATAAGTTGATACAGCGAAATAAAATGTTAGTATAAACTAAAAGGAGCAACAAAATGGCAGTACAGAAAATCAGAATTAAGTTGGCGGCTTATAGCCACGAACTCGTAGACGAAGCAGCAAGCAAGATCGTCGAAGTTATGAAGAAGAGCGGCGCGAAGATTAGCGGTCCTATTCCTCTTCCCACGGAAAGAGAAATCGTAACCATCCTTCGTTCCCCCCACAAGTACAAGGATTCCCGCGAACAGTTCGAAATGAGAACGTATAAGAGAATCATCGACATCTATTCGCCCAATGCAAACTTGCTTAACTCGATCCACCTCCCTGCAGGTGTTGACATCAAGATTAAGCTCTAATCACCAAAATGCCGAGAAATACTTTCAAAGGTATTCGAGAATAAAAAATTTTAAGGAGTGAACTTTATCAATGAATAAAGCAATCATCGGTCGCAAAGTTGGGATGACCCAAATCTTTGCAGAAGACGGGAAGATGATCCCCGTCACGGTAGTGGAAGCAGGTCCTTGCCCCGTAGTACAAGTTAAGACGGTAGCAAACGACGGTTACGCAGCGTTGAAGCTCGGTTTCATCGAAGTGAGCGAAAAGGCTCTCACGAAGCCTGAACTCGGTCAGTTCAAAAAAGCAGGCGTAAAACCCCACAAGGTATTGAAAGAAATCAGAGTAGACAATGCTGAATCTTTCGAAGTAGGCACAGAACTTAAAGCTGACGTGTTTGCGGCAGGCGACAAAGTTGACGTACAGGGCGTGACGAAAGGTCACGGTTTCACGGGTGTAATCAAGAAGTGGAATCAACACAGATTGAAGATGACCCACGGTACCGGCCCCGTACACAGAGAACCCGGTTCTATGGGTCCCATCAGCTCCCCCTCGCGTGTTTTCAAAAACAAGCACTTGGCTGGTCAGTACGGTAACGACAACGTAACGATTCAAAATCTCGAAGTAGTTCGCGTAGATTTGAACAGAAACGCGATCCTCATCAAGGGCGCTATTCCCGGTGCAAAAGGTAGCATCGTTACGATTTCGAATAGCGTAAAGAGCAAATAAGGAGAGTGAACGACAATGGCGGCTATTAAAGTATTAAATATGAACGGCTCCGAAGTTGGTTCGATGGAACTCAACGACAACGTATTCGCAGTAGAATACAACGAGCCTTTGATTCATCAGGCAGTCGTTACCCGTCTTGCAAATGAAAGACAGGGTACCAAATCCACCCTCACGAGAACGGAAGTTAGAGGCGGCGGTATCAAACCTTGGAGACAAAAGGGCACGGGTCGTGCGCGTCAAGGTTCGATCAGAGCTCCCCAATGGATTAAGGGCGGCGTAGTATTCGCACCCAAGTCCCGCGACTTCTCCAAGAAGATGAACGCAAAAGCAAAGAATGCAGCTCTTCTTTCCGCACTTTCCAAGAAAGTTGCTGACGGTGAATTCATCGTAGTGGACGAGCTTAAAGTTGCAGCTCCCAAGACGAAGGAAATGGTAGCGTTTGCAAAAGCACTCGGTTTGGATAAGACGGCTCTCGTAGTTATGGATAACGACGATATCAACGTAATCCGCGCAGCAGCTAACCTTCCTAAGCTTGCAACGTTGCCCCTTGCGCAATTGAGCACCTATGAAGTGGTAGTCAACCAAAAGATCGTTATGACGAAGGCTGCGGTTGAGAAATTCCAGGAGGTAAATGGCTAATGTTTGCAGAAGACATCATCATTAAACCCGTCCTTACCGAAAAAGGTTACGACGGCATCGCGGATAAGAAATATACGTTCATCGTAAAGAAGACCGCGAACAAGACGGAAATCAAATTGGCAGTCGAAAAGATTTTCGGCGTTCAGGTTGCAAGCGTAAACACCGTTACCTGCAAGGGCAAATTGAAGAGAATGGGCAGATACGAAGGGTACACTCCCGACCGCAAGAAGGCTATCGTAACCTTGAAAGCGGAAAGCAAGTCCATCGAATTCTTCGATTATTTGACTTAATGGAGGAATAAAAGAAAATGGCTATTAAATCGTATAAACCCACGTCGGCAGGTCGTCGTTTCGTAACGGTTCTTACCTATGACGATCTTACGCCCGGCGCTAAGCCCGAAAGATCCTTGATGCACGACCAACGTCACAGCGGTGACCGTAACAACATGGGTCGCATCACGACCAGACACATCGGCGGTGGTAACCGCAGAAAATACCGTATCATCGACTTCAAGAGAAAGAAGGACGATATCCCTGCAACGGTTAAGAGCATTCAGTATGACCCCAACCGCAGCGCGCACATCGCATTGCTCGTGTACGCAGACGGCGTTAAGTCTTACATCCTTGCTCCCGTAGGTCTTAACGTTGGCGATAAGGTAATGAGCGGCGTAAACGCAGATATCAAGGTAGGTAACACGCTTCCCCTTGAAAACATTCCCGTAGGTACGATGGTACACAACATCGAACTCACGCCTGGTAAAGGTGGCCAGATCGCACGTTCCGCAGGTATTTCTGCACAGATCATGGCTATGGAAGGCAAATATGCAACCATCCGTATGCCCAGCGGCGAAATGAGATATATCCTCGCAAAGTGCCGCGCGACGATCGGTCAGGTTGGTAACGTAGACCACGAACTTGTATCCCTCGGTAAAGCAGGTAAGGCAAGATACCTTGGTTTGAGACCTGAAGTCAGAGGTTCCGTAATGAACCCTGTTGACCACCCTCACGGCGGTGGTGAAGGTAAGTCTCCTATCGGTCATGCTGGTCCTTTGACGCCTTGGGGCAAACCCGCTCTTGGTTACAAGACGCGTAAGAAGAAGAATGCAACCAACAAGTTCATTCTTAAGAGAATCAACTAATCGGAGGAACTGAAAAATGTCGAGAAGTGTTAAGAAAGGACCTTACGTCGAAGCGAAGCTCTTTAGCCGTATCGAGGCTATGAACGCTGCGAACGAGAAGAAAGTTATCAAGACCTGGTCGAGAGCATCTACCATTTTCCCCGAATTCGTAGGTCACACGATTGCTGTATATGACGGACGTAAGCACGTTCCCGTATACGTAACGGAAGATATGATCGGCTGCAAGCTCGGTGAGTTTGCTCCCACGAGAACCTTCCACGGCCACACGGCAAGAACGACGGGCAAATAAGGAGAAATAAACAATGGCAAGTAATATGAAGAAAAAGACTGAAAGGGTAGCAGAAAGAAGAGAAAAGCGCCCCCACGCAGTCGCTAAGTATATCAGAGTTTCGCCTTACAAAGTAAGAACGGTTCTTGCTTTGATCCGCGGTAAAGACTACAAGGAAGCAAAAGCAATCCTTGATTACAGCGTAAACGGCAGCGCGCTTGCGGTTAAGAAGGTTCTTATGTCCGCAGCGGCAAACGCAGAAAACAATATGGGTATGGACAGAAACGACCTCTACGTTGCAGAATGCTTCGCAGACGGCGGCACGATGCTCAAGAGAATGCAGCCTGTATCGAAGGGTAGAGGTCACGCGATCCTTAAGAGAACCAGCCACATCACGGTTATCTTGGACGTTAAGAAATTGGAAGGAGAAGTATAACAATGGGACAGAAAGTTAATCCTCACGGTTTGAGAGTCGGCGTTATCAAAGATTGGAACACCACTTGGTACGCAGATAAGAAAGAATTCTCCAAATTCCTTAAAGAAGACAACGTAATCCGTACCTTCCTTAAGAAGAAATACTATGCAGCGGCGATCAGCAAAATCTTGATCGAAAGAGCAGCAGCAAGAATCGTTGTAACCATCTACACGGCTCGTCCCGGTGTAATCATCGGCAAGGGCGGCGCAGAAGTAGAAGTTATGAAGAAAGACCTTGCAAAGCTTACGAACGGTAAAGCAGTAGCTATCAACATTACCGAAGTAAGAAAGCCCGATTGCGACGCACAACTCGTTGCAGAAGGGGTTGCTGCGCAGCTTGAAAAGCGTATGTCTTTCAGACGTTGCATGAAGCAGGCTATCGGCCGTTCTATGAGAGCGGGCGTTAAGGGTATCAAAATGATGGTCAGCGGTCGTCTTGACGGTGCTGAAATCGCAAGAAGCGAAAGCTATCACGAGGGTTCGATTCCTCTTCAAACGCTTCGCGCGGACATCGATTATGGCTTTGCGGAAGCGCACACGACCTTCGGTATGATCGGCGTTAAGTGCTGGATCTACAAGGGTGAAGTTATCAAAGCCGCGAAGAAATTCGAAGGAGGCGAACAGTAATGTTAATTCCCAAGAGAGTAAAAAGACGTAGACAACATCGTGGTACGATGAAAGGTAAGGCTACGAAGGGTAACGTAATCGCATACGGCGAATACGGCCTTGTATCTGAAGAACTTGGCTGGATTAAATCCAACCAAATCGAAGCAGCCCGTATCGCAATGACGAGATTCATCAAGCGTGGCGGTAAAGTTTGGATCGACATCTTCCCTCACAAGCCTATTACGAAGAAGCCCGCTGAAACGCGTATGGGTTCTGGTAAAGGTTCTGTAGAATACTGGGTAGCTGTTGTTAAACCTGGCCGCGTTATGTTCGAAATGTCGGGCGTAAGCGAAGAAGTAGCAAGAGAAGCTATGCGTCTTGCATCGCATAAGCTTCCCGTAAAGTGCAAGTTTGTTAAGAAAGAAGTCGTAGCGGCTCCCGAGACGGCTGAAGGCGGTGAACAATAATGAAAGCTAAAGAAGTGAAAGAGATGACGAGCGAAGAGCTCGTAGCGAAGCTCGCGGAACTTAAGAGCGAACTTTTCAATCTTCGTTTCCGTATGGCATCCGGCCAGCTTGAAAACCCCATTTCCATCAGAACCTGCAAGAGAGATATCGCTCGCGTAAACACGGAAATCCGTGCGAGAGAGCTCAAGGCATAACGGAGGACAACGACCATGGAAAGAAATTTGAGAAAAGAAAGAGTAGGGATCGTTGTATCCGATAAAATGGATAAGACGGTAATCGTTCTTGTCAGCGACAAGACCAAGCACCCTCTCTACAAGAAAACCATCACGACGAGTAAGCGCTACAAGGCGCACGACGAAAACAACGAATACGGCGTTGGTGACACCGTACGTATCGTTGAAACGAGAAAGCTCAGCAAGGACAAGAATTGGAGAGTTGCTGAACTTATCGAAAAGGCTAAGTAAGGATAGGAGGATAAGATATTATGATACAGCCTCAGAGCAGACTTAAAGCAGCTGACAACAGCGGCGCAAAAGAGCTTATGTGTATTAGAGTATTGGGCGGCTCCTTCCGTAAGACCGGTAACATCGGCGACGTAATCGTAGCTTCTGTAAAGACGGCTACGCCCGGCGGTGCGGTTAAGAAAGGTGACGTCGTAAAGGCAGTCATCGTAAGAAGCGCTAGCGGTATCAGAAGAGCGGACGGTACGTTCGTAAAATTCGACGATAACGCAGCGGTAATCATCGATGCAAACAAGCAGCCTAAGGGTACCCGTATCTTTGGGCCGATCGCAAGAGAATTGAGAGATAAAGACTACATGAAGATTATCTCCCTTGCTCCGGAAGTTCTGTAATTGTTAGGAGGACTAAAACAATGAACGTAAAAGTAAATGATAACGTACTTGTAATTGCCGGTAAAGATAAAGGCGTACAGGGAAAAGTCCTTGCCACGTCCCCCAAAGCAAATACGGTAACGGTTGAGGGCGTTCGCATTCAAAAGAAGCATCAAAAAGCTAGAAAGGCGAACGAAACGAGCAAGATCGCTGAAATCCCCGGTGCAATTGACGTGTCTAACGTAATGGTAGTATGCCCCGAATGCGGCAAAGCAACGAGAGTACACCACAACGTTGTAGACGGTAAGAAGGTTCGCATATGTAAGTGCGGTGCCGTTCTTGATAAGGCATATTCCAAGAAAGCTGCTGCAAAAGCTGCGGCTGCTGCGGAAGAAGCACCTAAGAAGAGAACGAGAAAGCGCGCTGCTAAGACAGAAGCGAAGCCCGAAACGGAAAACAACTAACGAGGTAAGTTAAAATGGCAGAGAAAGTTTATAAAAACAGAGTAAAAGAAAAGTACGAAAAAGAAGTAGTACCTTATCTTATGCAAAAATTCGGATACAAATCCGTAATGCAATGCCCGAAGCTCGTTAAGATTGTTATCAATACGGGTCTTGGCGACATCAAAGATAATGCGAAGTCCATCCAAACGACCGAAAATGAGATCAAGTTGATTTCCGGTCAAAAGCCCATCTTGACGAAGGCGAAGAAATCTGTCGCTAACTTCAAGGTAAGAGAAGGACAAACCGTTGGTATTAAAGTAACCCTTCGTGGTGAAAGAATGTATAACTTCTACGACAAGTTCGTATCTATCGCGCTTCCCAGACTTCGCGACTTCCGCGGTGTGTCTGACAAAGCGTTCGACGGACGCGGCAACTACTCGGTTGGTTTGAAAGAACAATTGATCTTCCCCGAAATCACGTACGATCAGGTTGAAAAGATCAGAGGTATGGACGTAGCAATCGTTACGACCGCAAACACCGATGAAGAGGCAAGAGAGCTTTTGAGAGCGCTCGGTATGCCTTTCAAGAAGTAAGGAGAAACGAACATGGCAAAGAAGTCAATGATTAATAAACAGCAAAAGACGCCTAAGTTCTCTACGAGAGCTTATACGAGATGCAGCATCTGCGGAAGACCCCACGCGGTTCTCAGAAAATACGGTATTTGCCGTATCTGCTTCCGTAACCTTGCGTACAAGGGAGAAATTCCCGGCGTTAAGAAGTCGAGCTGGTAATAGGAGGTAAAAGAAATGACGGATCCTATCGCAGATATGCTTACTAGAATTAGAAACGCGATCACGGCTAAGAAGGAAACGGTTGAAATTCCCGCTTCCAACGAAAAGAAAGCAATCGCTGAAATCCTTCTCAACGAAGGTTGGGTAAAGGACGTTAAAATCGTAGAAGACGGTTATAACGGCAAGATCGCAATTACGCTTAAATACGATGACAAGAAATCGGTTATCAGCGGCTTACGCAGAGTATCCAAGCCCGGCTTGCGTACTTATGCAGGCGTTGAAAATATGCCCAGAGTACTCGGTGGTTTCGGTACGGTTATCCTTTCCACGAACAAGGGCATCATGACCGGTAAGAACGCGAAGGCAGCCAACGTTGGTGGCGAAGTCCTTTGCGAGATCTGGTAATAGGGAGGGTATGGACTATGTCGAGAATCGGTAAATTGCCCATCACGCTTCCTGCAGGCGTAACGGTTGAATTTAAAGACGGTATCGCAACCGTTAAGGGCCCCAAGGGTACCTTGACGCGCGAAATCGTAGGTAACATCGGTTTGGAAGTTGAAGGCAACGTTCTTACGGTAAAAGCCCTTGACGACAAATCCGAAACCAACGCAAAGCACGGCCTTTACAGAGCACTTCTCAACGGTATGGTTGTAGGTGTTTCCGAAGGTTTCGTAAAGACGTTGGAAGTAAAAGGTGTAGGTTGGAAAGCTGCAGTTCAAGGCAACAAGCTTGTATTGAACGTAGGTTTCTCCCACCCTGTAGAAGTTGTAGCACCTGAAGGCATCAAATTCGAATGTCCTTCGTTGACGGAAGTAAAAGTTTCCGGTATCAACAAGGAAGTCGTAGGCCAAATTGCTGCAAACATCCGCAAGATCAGATTGCCTGAACCTTATCACGGATACGGTATTCGCTACCAAGGCGAACACGTAGAGCATAAGGAAGGTAAGACGTCCGGTAAAGGTAAGAAATAAGGAGCGTTAAAGTATGATTACGAAAATTGATAAAAATGCAGTCAGACAGAGACGCCACGCACGCGTCAGAAAGACGGTTACGGGTACTGCGGAAACGCCCCGTATGAACGTATACAGAAGCCTTAACCACATCTACGTACAAATTATCGACGATCGTAAGGGCGACAACAAAGGCGGCGTAACGCTTGCTGCAGCGTCCACGATGGATAAGGAAGTAAAAGAAAAGGTTGCAGGCTTGAGCAAGACGGAAGCTGCTAAAATTGTCGGCGCAGTTGCTGCTGAAAGAGCAATGGCAAAAGGCGTTCAGGCAGTCGTATTCGACAGAGGCGGTTATCTTTATACGGGTCGTGTAAAGGCAGTCGCAGACGGCGCGAGAGAAGCCGGACTTAAATTCTAAGGAGTGGGTACAATGGCAGACGAAAAAAGAGAAAGAAGACCTCAAAGAAGACAGGCTGAAGACGACGGGCTTATCAAAAAGCTCATCGAAGTAAACCGCGTTACCAAGGTTGTTAAGGGTGGTAAGAACATGCGTTTCGCAGCTCTTGTTATCGTTGGCGACGGTAAGGGTAAGATCGGTGTTGCAACGGGTAAAGCAAAGGAAGTTCCCGAAGCAATCGAAAAAGCTACTTTGAGAGCAAAGAAAAACATGATTTCCGTATCCATCGTAGACTCGACCATTCCTCATACGGTAGTTGGTAAATTCGGCCGCGGTGCAGTTCTTATGATGCCCGCTGCAGAAGGTACCGGCGTTATCGCAGGCGGTCCCGTTCGTGCGGTTATGGAAGCAGTAGGTATTAAGAACATCAGAACGAAATCTCACGGCAGCCAGAACTCCGGTAACTGCGTAAAAGCAGCTATCGAAGGTTTGAAAGAGCTTAAATCTGCAGAACAGGTTGCTGCGCTTCGCGGTAAGACCGTAGAAGAAATTTTGAGCTGAGAAACGGAGGAATAGGAAATGGCTAAAATTAAAGTAACGCTTGTTAAGAGCACGATCGGTCAGGTTGCATCCGTAAAGGGTACGATCGCAGCACTCGGTCTTAAGAAAATCCGTTCTTCCAAAGAACTTGACGATACTCCCGCAATTCAAGGTATGATTGCGAAAGTTAAGCACCTCGTCAAGGTAGAAAACGTTTAAGGAGAGATTACTATGAGAATAGATACTCTTTCTCCCGCACAGGGAGCAACGAAGGCGACGAAGAGACTTGGTCGCGGTATCGGTTCGGGTACGGGTAAAACGTCCGGTAAGGGCCACAAAGGTCAATGGGCTCGTTCCGGCGGTGGCGTACGTCCCGGTTTTGAAGGCGGTCAGATGCCTATCGCGCGTCGTGTACCTAAGAGAGGCTTTACCCATAACGCAAAGAAATATTACGTTATCGTTAACCTTTCCGACCTTGCAGAACTTCCCGCAGGCACGGTAGTTGATTACGGCTTCGTTATGGAAAACGGTCTTGCTAAAGAAGTAAAGAATAACAGTGGCTTGAAGGTATTGGGTGGCGGCGAACTCAAAGTTGCTCTTACCGTAAAGGCAGCGAAGTTCTCTGCATCTGCAAAAGCAGCGATCGAAGCAGCACAGGGTACGGCGGAGACCCTCTAAAACGAAAAATTGTGACACGGAAAACCTTGTAATAGGGGTTTTCCGCTGTTCGCATTATTTCTCCCCTGCATTTTCCACTGATTGTTCAGCAAGGAAATGCGATTAGAAAAACAAAAACGGAGAAAAAAATGTTACAGACACTCATCAATGCATTTAAAGTAAAGGAGATCAGACGTAAAGTCTACATGATGCTCCTTTTGCTGCTGATTTTCCGCATTGGCGCATACATTCCCGTTCCCGGTCTTAATAGCGAACAATTCTCGCAAGCATTTGATCCGAATTCAGGTAATGCATTCCTTACGTTGATGAACAGCGTAACGGGTGGTGCGCTTGGTCAAGGTACGATATTCGCTTTGGGTATCGGGCCCTACATTAACGCGTCGATTATCATGCAGCTTCTTTGCGTGGGTATTCCTGCGCTTGAAAGATTGTCGAAACAAGGGGAAGAAGGTCGTAAAAAGATCGCGCAATATACGAGATACGTTACCATTCTTCTTGCAATTGTACAATCCGTAGGTATTATCGTCATGTTTGCTAACGGCCAAAACGCAATTGACACGCAATATTTTGCGGGGAAAAAATGGCTTGCAGGCATCTTCATGGCGCTTGTATATACGGCAGGTGCGCTTGTTGTTATGTGGATCGGTGAAAGAATTACCGATTACGGCGTAGGCAATGGTCAATCGATGATTATCTTCGTCGGTATCCTTTCAACGGCGGGTATGTTGATTGTCAACAAGATTACGGCTATTTTTGAGGGTGGCAAGTTCAATCACGAACCCTTCTGGGAAATTATGGCGTTCATTCTTGTTACGATCGTAATCTTCTTTGCTATCGTTTACGTAGACCTTTCTGAAAGAAAAGTTCCCGTACAGTATGCAAAGCAGATTAGAGGCAGAAAGATGTACGGCGGTCAATCCTCGTCCATTCCCATTAGAATTTCCGGCGGTGGCGTAATGCCTTTGATTTTCGCGTTCTCGATTTTGAGCTTCCCTCAAATGATCGGTACGATGATCAAAAACGGCGACAATGCGTTTATCGATTGGTGGAATAAGTGGATCGTTGGTACCACGGTTAATGCTAGTGGTATGCAAGCTGATTTCATTCCCGGTAAAATTATCAACGGCGTGATCCTTTGCGTATTGATTTTTGCATTTGCATTCTTCTATGCACAAATGCAGTTCAATCCCGAAGACGTATCCAAGAGCATTCAACAAAACGGTGGTTTCATTCAAGGTATTCGTCCCGGTAAAGCTACGGAAGCTTACCTTAAGAAGATTTCCAACCGTATCACGTTGTTTGGTGCAATCTACCTTGCGTTGATTGCCTTCATTCCTTCCGCTGCGTTCTCGTGGGCTTCCTACGACCTCGTTAACGTATTCTCTACCACGGGTATCCTCATCGTAGTATCCTGTGCAATGGAATTCGAGAAACAGCTTCAAGCGCAGCTCATGATGAAGAATTACAAAGGATTCTTGAAGTAAGAAACAACTCGGCTTACGCTCCGACGAAACTCGGAGCGTAGGACGAAAATTACAAAAGAGTACTTATGAAAATTCAAAAGGGAGGAATTACCTTATGAACATCATTTTACTTGGCGCGCCCGGCGCAGGCAAAGGTACGCAAGCTTCGAAAATTTCGGACGCATACAACTTGCCCCACATTTCTACGGGCGACATTTTCAGAGAAAATATCAAGAACCAGACCCCCATCGGGTTGCTTGCAAAATCTTATACGGATAAGGGACAGCTTGTTCCCGACGAAGTAACGTGCAAGATTGTGGAAGAACGTTTGAGCAGAGAAGACTGTAAAAACGGTTATATGCTTGACGGTTTCCCTCGTACGATTGCACAAGCGGAAGCTTTGGACAAAATCGCGAATATCGACCTCGTTATCAACATCGACGTAGATTTCTCGTTGCTTTTGGACAGACTTTGCGGAAGAAGAGTTTGCAAGGATTGCGGCGAAAGCTATCACGTTTCCAGACTGAACGGTGAAACGAAATGCGCACGTTGCGGCGGTGAATTGTATCAAAGAAAGGATGATAATCCCGAAACGGTACAAAGCCGACTTGACGTTTACAAAGCGCAAACCGCACCTCTCATCGATTATTATACGAAGAAGGGCATCATCTTCAACGTTGTAGGTAATACGACGCCGGAAGACGTTTTCCAAAAGGTTGCGGAAAAGCTCGACGCCATGAAATAATAGGCGAACCAAAGTAATATAATCCGAACCAGTCCAAAAGCCGTCTTTTCAGTGCTTTTCGGCTTGTCGTCATCATAATACTTTGGTATGATTTCTTCCTTCGCACCAAAAATCATCTAAAAATCCGAACTTTTGGATGCGAAGCAATTTTATGGTAGGGAAATTTTAAACGGATACAAGGCGAGGGACGAAGATAAACCCGACGGTTTATCAAGGAGTTTAACGCTGTAGACGCTGAAATTTACCACCAAAAATCTTGGTTCGGGTTATATTGCTTTGGTTATGATTCACGTAAAGAGCGAAAAAGAAATAGATCTTATCCGCGAAGCGTGCCGTGTGGTAAAAGACACGTTCGCATTTGTGGAAACGAAGATTAAAGCGGGTATGACTACGAAAGAGTTGGATACGCTCATCGAACGTTTTATTCGTTCGGAAGGCGCAAATCCTTCTTGTCTTGGCTACGGCGGCTTTCCTGCGTCGGCTTGTATCTCTATCAACGAGATGGTCGTACACGGTATCCCTGACGATCGCATCATCAAAGAAGGCGACATCGTTAGCGTGGATATTGTCGCAGATAAGAATGGTTACCACGGCGATGCATGCAGAACGTACTGCATCGGCGAAGTAAAACCTGAAGTCAAGCAACTCGTAAAGGTTACCGAAGAATGTTTCTTTAAAGGAATTGAAGGATTGAGAGCAGGCACTCCGTTATACGATATCGGATATAGAGTGCAAAAGCATGCGGAATCCTTCGGGTACGGAGTCATCCGTTCTTATACCGGACACGGCATCGGCAGAGAAATGCACGAAGACCCTTCCGTTCCAAATTACGGAAAGTTGGGTACGGGCACGAGATTGAGAGCCGGAACGGTACTTTGCGTGGAACCGATGATTGCACTCGGCGATTGGAAGGTAAGATTACTGAAAGACGGCTGGGGTGCAGTAACGATGGACGGCAAGCCCGCCTCCCACTATGAAAACACGGTAGTGGTGCGTGAGGACGGCGTTGAAATTCTTACGTTGTAAGAATCACCGTAAAACGAACAACATTTGTCCGAGTATTCGGCAGCATAAAAAAATTCGGAGGGAGTTTCTGTGTCCAAAGACGACGTAATCGAAGCGGAAGGTAAAGTAATTGAAGCGTTGCCCGATGCAAAATTCAAGGTACAGCTTTCCAACGGTCACATTATCACGGCATATATTTCCGGTAAGCTTCGTATGAACTATATTAGAATCATCGAAGGCGATACGGTAAAATTGGAAATGAGTCCGTATGATCTGACGAAAGGCAGAATCACATGGCGTAGCAAGTCGTAAGAAAAGCGCGACGAAGTTTAAATAACAAGGAGAAAATACAATGAAAGTCAGACCTTCTGTAAAACCTATGTGCGATAAGTGCAAAGTTATTAAAAGAAACGGTAGAGTAATGGTTATCTGCTCCAAGAGCAAGAGCCACAAGCAGAGACAAGGCTAATTAAAAAATAGTTAAAAAAATATCGAAAAAACAGTTGACAAACCTTGACAGTATATGGTAAAATGATACTATGCGCTAGTATGGGGAATGTCGCGGCAACGTCGATATTTTTACCAAAAAGAAGACTGTAATCAAACTGAATTTCCGTAAAAATACGGAGATTCAGCTTTGTTGCGTTTTCTCGTCTCTACAAATTTTGAGGCTTGGACAAGGCCTAAAAGGTGGAACGGTGAAAACCTGACTACGAAAATAATACGGCGTGGCAAGCGGGCATTTTCCACTGCTTTGCAAGCACGCGCTTGTTGGGAATATATAGCAAAAAATAAAAAAGAATTAAAACAAACGGAGGACAGAAATCTATGGCACGTATTGCCGGTGTGGATTTACCCAGAGAAAAGAGAGTCGAAATCGGTTTGACCTACATCTATGGTATCGGTTTGACGACTTCCAAAAAGATTCTCGCGGAAACGGGCATCAATCCCGATACGAGAGTAAAAGATCTCGACGAAAACGACGTTTCCAAATTGAGAGAATATATCGATCATAACTTGAGAGTAGAAGGTGAACTTCGCAGTGAAGTATCCCTTAACATTAAGCGCCTTATGGAAATCGGTTGCTATCGTGGCATCCGTCACAGAAAGGGCTTGCCCGTACGCGGACAGAGCACGAAGAGAAACGCTCGTACGCGTAAAGGTCCTGCACGCGCAATTGCAGGCAAGAAGAAGTAATAGGAGGCGATAAATATTATGGCAGAAATGAAGAAGAAAGTCGTTTCCAGAAAGCGCAAAGAAATTAAAAAGTTTGACAAAGGTCAAGTTCATATTCAATCTACGTTCAACAACACGATCGTAACGGTTACGGATATGGGCGGTAACGCAGTTGCACAGTCCAGCGCAGGTGCTCTTGGTTACAAGGGTAGCAGAAAGGGTACGCCCTACGCAGCGCAAATGGCTGCTGAAGCTGCTGTTAAAGTTGCAAAAGAACACGGTCTCAAAACGGTTGAAGTTTACGTGAAAGGTCCCGGTGCAGGTAGAGAATCCGCAATCCGCGCGATCTCCGCATGCGAACTTGAAATCACGTTGATTTCCGACGTTTCCCCCATCCCTCACAACGGATGCAGACCCCCGAAGCGTCGTAGAGTTTAATAGGAGGCAATAAAGAGTTATGGCTATTAATAGATATCATAAATTGAAGAGATGCAGATTCCTTGAAATGGATCCCGCTTCTATCGGTTGCTTCAAGAAGTCCATCAGAACTTCCGGAAGAAAGACCAAGAAAATCAGCGAATACGGCTTGCAGCTCCGCGAAAAGCAGAGAGCAAAGTTCATCTATTGCGTAAGCGAAAAGCAGTTCCGTCATTACTATGACATGGCAGAACGCATGAAGGGCGTAACGGGTGAAAACATGCTTATCCTTCTTGAAAGAAGATTGGATAACGTTATTTACAGAATGGGCATCGCAACGACCCGTTTGCAAGCTAGACAACTCGTATCCCACGCACAGTTCACGGTTAACGGCAAGAAAGTAAATATTCCTTCCTACCTTATCAAGGCAGGCGACGTTATCGCAGTTCGCGAAAACAAGAAGGAAAACAAGTACTTTACCGCAATCAAAGAAACCAAAGCAACGAACGTGTTGAAATGGGTTGAGTTTGATAGAGAAAAACTTGAAGGTAAAGTTTTAGCACTTCCTACCAGAGAAGAAATCGACAGCCAGATTGCTGAGCATATGATTGTCGAATTGTACTCCAAATAATTCCATATAAGGAGGTAACAAAATGATCGAAATGGATATGCCCAAACTTGAGGTGGTTGAAAACGACGACTTTTATGCAAAAGTAGTATGTGAACCCCTTGAGAAAGGTTTCGGTCTTACTATCGGAAACTGCCTCAGAAGAATCCTTCTCTCCGCATTGCCCGGCGCAGCGGTAGAAGGCATCAAGTTCCTTGATGGCAGCGTAAAACATGAATTGTCCTCGGTTGAAGGCGTTAAAGAAGACGTTACGGAAATTGTCCTTAACCTCAAAACGCTTGCAATCAAGACGAAGGTAATCGATAAAGATTATGAAAAGGTACTCCACATCTGTAAGGAAGGCCCCGCAGTTTTGACGGGTAAGGACCTCAACATTGATGCGGAAATCGAAGTTATCAACGGCGATCAGTACATCTGCATGATCGACGAAGGTGCAAAGCTTGATATCGAGCTCACCATCGGTCGTGGCAGAGGTTACAGACACGCAAAAGACAACAAGAAACCTATCATCGATTATATCGCAATCGATTCCCTCTATACGCCCGTAAATAAAGTACACTACGCAGTTGAACCTACTCGTGTTGGTCAAGACGTAGATTACGATAAGCTTACGTTGGAAGTATGGACGGATGGTACGTTCTCCGGAAAGGAAATTATTTCCCTTGCAGCGAAGATTATGCAGGACCACATCGGTTTGTTCGTAAACTTGAGCGAAACGATTAAGGGTATGGATATTCTCGTTAAGACGGAAGACGACAAACAGCAGCAGATTCTCAAAATGGCAATTGAGGACTTGGATAACTTGTCCGTACGTTCCTACAACTGCTTGAAGAGAGCCAACATTCATACGGTCGAAGACCTGACGAAGAAGACGGAAGAAGATATGTTGAAGGTAAGAAACCTCGGCAGAAAGTCTTTGGAAGAAGTCATTCAGAAACTCGAATCTTACGGCCTCACATTAAAACAACAGGAGGATTAAAATTATGCCCAGAAAATTGGGAAGAACGTCCAAAGAAAGAAATGCGCTCCTCAGAGGGTTGGCTTCTCAGCTTCTTTGGTACGGTAGAATTGAAACGACCGCAGAAAAAGCGAAAGAATTGAGATCTTACGTTGAAAAACTTATCACGAAAGCGGTAAATACCTACGATGACAACATCGAATTCGAAGTAACCAAGACCGACAAGAAAGGCAAGGAAATCAAAGTGACGAACGTTAAGGACGGCGCTAAGAAACTTGCAGCTCGTCGTGCAATCATGGCAAAGACCTACGATTTGCAAGAAATCAAGGGCTTCAGCGAAAAGAAGAGTGAATTCAAGGCAAGAACGGCTGACGTTCAACACCCCTTGATGGACAAACTCTTCAACGAAATCGCACCCAAGTATGCAGCTCGTAAGGAAGAACTTGGCCAAGGTGGCGGCTACACGAGAATTTATCTTCTCGGCGAACGTCGTGGTGACGGCGCAGAAGCTGCTATCATCGAATTGGTTTAATTCCAACTCAACAAATTATACCCACGGAAAACCGTGGGTATTTTTGTTTATATCATACAAAAAGCCGCTTTTCTAACGTAAGCGGCTTTTTTATGTTCTATTATTTAACGAATCGACTGCACGCAAACCCAATTGCGCCGGGGCCGATATGACAAGCTACACTCAACGAAAGGGGATCACAGAAATGGAAGGGAACGTTTGGCATTAAAGCTTGGAATTCTTTCGCGAAAGCTTCTACTTCTTCCTTATTGTCCGAATAAGCAACGGAAATGCACATTTCCCCGTTGTCTACGTATTTTTTGAACACAGTTTCCAAATCGTTTTTCATGGCGGTTTTTAAAGCTTCTTTGGCTTTGACGTTCCCGCGAGTGAGCGCATATTTATCCAGCTTTTCACCGTGAATTTGCAATACCGGCTTAAGCTTTAGAATAGAACCGATAGCTGCAGCTGCTGGTGTGACTCGACCGCCTTTTTTTAAGTATTTCATCGTGTCTACTGCAATGTAGATAGAGGAGTCAGCGGCAGTTTTTTCGAGATATTCCTTGATTTCCGAAGGATTTTTTCCCTGTTCACGCAGTTTTACGGCATCCATAACGCTTTCTTTCATAGTAATGGAAATGCGGTGATTATCAACAACGGTAACCTTGCTGCCGAAATCTTTTGCAAGCATTATAGCGGTTGCGCAAGCTTGACTCAAGCCCGAAGACATAGGGATGTGTACAATAGAATCGTAATTTTTAAGAATATCCGTCCAAAAATCGGATAAGTCCCCAATACTCGGTTGAGAAGTGGATACGCTCGCGTCTCCCTCTAAAAAAGAATAAAACTTTTCTTGGGAAAGATCAATATTTTCAAAATGCGGTTCGCCGTTCACAAGGAATGGCATCGGCAGAACAAAAACGCCATCGGGCGCTTCTTGCGGCAATAGACCGCTATTGCTGTCGGTTGTAATCGCAATTTTTTTCATAATAGTGGAAAAACTCCTTATTTTTAACATTTTGTGGATTTACTCTACTATCATATCAAAATTAGGGAAATTTGTCAACACAATTTCGTGGTGGTATATAAAAATATGTTGTTTAATTCTTAAATATTTTATATAAAATGGAAAGAAAAGAAAAAAGATTTTTGTCGAGAAACAAGCAAAATTAAGGGTTATAATATTTACAAATACACGGGAATATGGTATAATAAATGTAGGAAGAACGTTCGGAGGTAGAATATGCGGTCGTTAAAGGAATTGTATAGAATTGGAAGAGGTCCATCCTCTTCACATACGATAGGACCCGAACGTGCATGCAAGCTTTTTTTGGCGGAAAATCCCGAGGCAACGTCGTTTACCGCACGCCTGTACGGTTCGCTTGCGAAGACGGGAGAAGGGCACGGCACGGATGAGGTAATTCGTACGGTTTTGCCCAACGTAACAGTGGAATTTGACGTGGAAACGGAATGTGCTCATCCCAACACAATGGAACTCATCGCGTACATGGGTGGGGTAAAAACGTCCGAGATGCGAATTTATAGCGTTGGTGGCGGCGCAATTAAGGTGGAAGGAAGAGCGGAAACCGAAGGGGCAGAAGTATACGATTTATCCACCCTTACGGATATTAGAGCCTATTGCGAACAAAAGAAAATTCGCCTTTGTGACTATGTTTTTGAGAAAGAGGGCGAAGCATTGAAAGAATATCTTGCGGAAGTGTGGACAACCATGCAAGAAGCGGTGAAACGCGGCGTTAGCAAAACGGGTATTTTGCCCGGTGGATTAGAGGTGGAACGCCGTGCAAAAGTTCTCTACGACGGTGCGGTACAAAACGAAGGCGCAGAAGCGAGAGAAAATCGATTAGTATGCTCTTATGCTTTTGCGGTTAGCGAAGAAAATGCGTCGGGTGGTACGATTGTTACGGCGCCTACTTGCGGAGCATGCGGTGTGCTTCCTGCGGTATTGAAATATACGCAGGAAAAGAAGAATTTCACGGAAGAACAAATTATCGAAGCTTTGGCTACGGCAGGGTTGATTGGGAATTTAATCAAGACGAATGCATCCATTTCAGGGGCGGAGTGCGGTTGCCAAGCGGAAATTGGTAGCGCTTGTTGTATGGCTACGGCGGCGCTTGCACAGTTGAATGGACTTACGCTCGGTCAAATCGAGTATGCGGCGGAAGTTGCTATGGAACATCATTTGGGTTTGACGTGCGATCCAATTTGCGGATTGGTGCAAATTCCTTGCATCGAACGTAATGCCGTTGCGGCTATGAGAGCCATCAACGCAGCTTCGCTTGCATATTTTCTTTCGGACAGTAGAAAGATATCCTTTGACCTTGTCGTGCAGACAATGTACGAAACGGGGAAAGACCTTCGCCGTCCGTATAGAGAGACGGCAGAAGGAGGGCTCGCTAAGCTTTACAAGAAGTAAAATGAAGGGGGCAGGTATGCGATGAACTTAAGAAATTCTCAAAAAAAAGCCCCTCAAAAAAAAGTTCAAAAAAAGCAAAAAAAAATTGTGTAAAAATCGAAAAAACGCTTGACAAAAAAGTTTAAATAGATTATTATATACAAGCACTTGTTCGTAAAGTGTTTGGTTGTGGCCCAGTAGCTCAGTTGGTTAGAGCGCCAGCCTGTCACGCTGGAGGTCGACGGTTCGAGCCCGTTCTGGGTCGCCACAAATGCCTTGGTAGCTCAGTTGGTAGAGCAGCAGACTGAAAATCTGCCTGTCGGTGGTTCGATTCCGCCCCAAGGCACCACAAAAAATTTGTTCCTAAAGGAATAAATTTTTTGTAACCCATTCGGGGTATTGAGATACAGC
>JAFVPE010000024.1 GCA_017505465.1 Clostridia bacterium
GCAATTTTATGGTAGAGAAATTTCAAACGGATACAAGGCGAAGGACGAAGATAAACCCGACGGTTTATCAAGGAGTTCAACGCAGTAGACGCCGAAATTTACCACCAAAAATCTTGGTTCGGATTATATTGCTTTGGTTATGCTATTATTATACGCGCACGCGCTCTCAATGTCAAGCAAAGAAAAAGAAAAAACGGCGTTCTCCGCCGTTTTATTTTTTATTTGGCAAGCGCCGCAATCAATTGTCCTCTTGATTTTTCGGACAACCAACAGCAGGACACCGATCCCGGCCCTACGTGCGCACCGATAACGGGGCCCATAATGGTGATGGAAGGTTTCACGCCCGTCTTGCTCTCGATAAGAGCCGCAAGCTCTTCCGCTCCCTGCTCGTTGTTGGTATGTACCACGATAATACGACCTCGCTCCCCGTGAATAGACGTAAGCGCAATGTGGGCGATAACTCGTTGATACGCCTTTTTAATCCCCTTGCACTTTTCAATCGTTTTGAGTTTCCCCTCTTCGTCGAAGATGAGCATAGGCTTGATATTAAGCACCGTGCCAACCGCCGCAGAAGCCGCCGAAACACGTCCGCCCTTCTTCAAATAGAAAAGATCTACGGGAATAATACAATGTTGAATTTGTTGACGGAGCTCAAGCAAATATTCGTATGCATCCGCCGCCGACATACCTTCATCACGGAAATCCGCCGCAAGCGTTGCGATCATTCCTTGCCCCACCGTCGCAGTCAAGGGATCTAAAACGTATACTTTGAAATTGGGGTACTCTTTTTTAACCTCTTCCGCCGCTTGCTCTGCAACAGTATACGTATTCGCAAGCCCCGAAGAAATGGTTACGTGGATAACTTCCTTCACTCCCGTTTCCGCTATTTTTGTAAACAGCGAAACATGGGAGTCGTAATTTAGCTTTGCCGTACGAGGAAATGCGCCGTCTGAAACTTTTTGATAGAACTCGACGTATTCTTCTTCTGTCGCAAAATTATCCAAGCTCTCGGTAATTTCACCGTTTTTTTCCAAAGTAAACGTCAAAGGAGCACTAAAAATTTCACGTTCCTTGCAGTATGCCTTTTTTAGATCGCTTGTAGAATCGGTCGAAACCGCAAACAACGCCATAATCGTCCTCCGTAATATGTCTACGTTCCATATTATTATAACACATTCAAAAATCTCTGTCAACGAAATCGTACCCGTCTTGCTTCTATTTTGTCACAGTTTTTTATGACATTTTTAGGCAAGAAAATTTTTCTCGCGTGTAGAGAGGGAAAATCGCAGTTTTCTTTGTTCAAAGGCTTGAAAAATCCGCAAAAAAAAGCTATAATAAAGATAATCAGTAAAAATAAGGTGCGATATGACTTTGCAGAACTATCTTTCTTTAAGAAACGGATCGGACGTTCGCGGCGTAGCCGTAGAAGGCATTGAAGGCGAACCTGTCAATTTGACGGAAGAAGCCGTTGAAAACATCGCGAAAGCTTTTTGCGTTTGGCTTTCCACGTATATAAAAAAGGCACAGGTGCGTATTGCCGTTGGGTACGATTCCCGTATTTCCGCCCTTCCCCTTTGCGAAGCGACGGTCAAAGGGATTCTTTCCACGGGAAACGACGCCGTTGTAACGGGACTTTCCACCACCCCTTCTATGTTTATGCTCTTGCAAGACGAAAACATGCAACCTGCTTGCGACGGTGCGATTATGCTGACGGCAAGTCACCTTCCCTTCAACCGCAACGGCATGAAATTCTTTACGAAAGAGAGCGGTTTGGAAGGAAACGACATCAAAGAAATATTAACGCTTGCACAAACGTACAATTTTAGTGCAAAAGGCGTTGGCAAGCGAATCGACCGTCCCTACTTGGACGATTACGCCGCTTCCCTTGTCAAAATGGTACGGAAAGCTTGCGGCGAAGAAGCTCCGCTTACGGGCAAGCGCATTGTCGTAGACGCAGGCAACGGCGCAGGCGGATTTTTTGCGGATAAAGTTCTTCTTCCGCTTGGAGCGGATACGACGGGCTCGCAATTCCTTGAACCGGACGGAACCTTCCCGAACCATATTCCCAACCCCGAAAATAAAGAAGCGATGCACTCCGTTTGCGAAGCGGTTGTGAAGGCGAACGCCGATTTCGGCATCATTTTCGATACGGACGTAGACAGAGCCGGCGCAGTCGATGCGAGCGGCGCAGAAATCAACCGCAATAGCTTGATTGCGCTCATATCCGCCATTCTCTTGGAAGAAAGGGCAGGTACGATTGTTACCGACTCAGTAACCTCGGACGGCTTGGCGAAATTCATCAAAGCGCGCGGCGGTAGACATCACCGCTTCAAGCGTGGGTATAAAAACGTTATCAACGAAGCCATTCGCCTTAACAAAGCGGGCGAATACACCCCCCTTGCCATTGAAACGAGCGGTCATGCGGCGCTCATGGAAAATTATTTCCTCGACGACGGCGCTTACCTTATTACAAGACTGCTTATCGCACTTGCAAAGGTTTCCAAAGAAGGCAAGACGTTATCCGACCTTATCGCAGACCTTGAAATCCCCCAAGAAGCACGTGAAATTCGTTTGCGTTTCCAAGACGGCTGCGATTTCAAGGCGCTTGGACAACAACTGTTGAAAGAATTTGAAACACGCGCAACGGTTCTTTCGTACGCAAAGCTCGCGCCCGATAACCACGAAGGCTGCAGAGTGTGCTATGACAAGGACAACGGCGACGGGTGGGCTTTGATTCGTTTGAGCTTGCACGATCCCGTGCTTCCCATCAACGTAGAGAGCAATTCCAAGGGCGGTAACTTAAAAATCGTCACCGATTTGTACGAAGCTTTGAAAAATTACGATTTTCTCGATCTTACGCCGATGCAAAAGGCGTTGGACGAAGAATATAAAAACAACAAATAAGGAGAATCCACCATGGACGTAAAGAAAACCACCATCAATGCGATTAGAATTTTGTCCGCAGAAGCCATTGAAAAAGCAAAATCCGGTCACCCCGGTTTGCCTATGGGCTGCGCGCCGATCGCTTACACCCTTTTCCAAAATTTCTTAAAATTCAACCCCAAGGATATGAAATGGGACGATCGCGACCGTTTTATCCTTTCGGCAGGACACGGCTCGGCACTCAACTACACCCTTTTCCATCTCTATAAAATGGGTATCGAAAAGGAAGATTTGATGAGCTTCCGTCAACTCGGCTCGAAAACGCCCGGTCACCCCGAATACGGCCACACCTACGGTGTGGAAACCACAACCGGCCCCTTGGGACAAGGTATCGCAAATGCAGTCGGTATGGCGCTTGCGGAAGCGCACCTTGCGGCGAAATACAATCGCCCCGGCTACGAAATCGTAAACCATTACACCTATGCGCTTTGCGGCGACGGTTGCTTGGAAGAAGGTATTTCCTACGAAGCTTGCTCGTTTGCAGGTACGCACGCTCTTGGCAAACTCATTCTCCTTTACGACGATAACGAAATTACCATTGAAGGCGACACAGACGTTACCTTCAAAGAAAACGTAGGCGCACGTTTTGCAGCGCAAAATTGGCACGTACAACACGTGGACTTCGTGGCAAGCCCCGACGACGTAGACGCTCTTTCCAAAGCAATCGAAGCGGCGAAGGCTCGCACGGATAAACCTTCCGTCATCATTTGCCATACGCACATCGGTTACGGCTCCCCTCTTGAAGGCTCGGCAAAATGTCACGGCGCCCCCCTTGGCGCGGACAACCTTGCAAAATCCAAAGAAAAGCTCGGTTGGGAATACGCTCCCTTCGAATGCCCTCAAGAAGTATTCGACCACTGTGCAATCGCTACGACGGCAGGCGCGGCAAAGCAAGCGGCTTGGGAACAAGTATTTGCAGGCTACGCAGAAGCTTATCCCGAACTTGCAGCAGAATATAAAGCGGTTATGGCAGGCGAAAAGCCCGACTTCGACGCAATCGAAGGTCTTTACGACTTCGAAAAGCCTATGGCTACCCGTCAAACGTCCGCAAAGTGCTTGAACTTACTCGCGGCAAAAATGCCCCAACTCATGGGCGGATCGGCAGACCTTGGCCCTTCCAACCTGTCCGAAATGAAAGATACCGATACGGTAAAATACGACACCTTCTCGGCAAAGGATTTCTCGGGCAGAAATATGCATTACGGTATCCGTGAACACGCAATGGCGGCGATCGCCAACGGTATGCAGCTCCACGGCGGTATTCAAGCGTATTGCGCTACCTTCTTCGTGTTCTCTGACTATTGCAAACCTGCAATGCGTTTGTCGGCGCTTATGAAACAGCCCGTTACCTATATTATGACGCACGACTCTATCGGCGTTGGCGAAGACGGTCCTACCCATCAACCTATCGAACAGCTTATCATGCTCCGTTCCATCCCCGGCTTGAAGGTTTACCGTCCTGCGGACGGCAAGGAAACGGCGGCGGCTTGGGTATCCGCTCTTTCGGGCAACGAACCCACGGTACTCGTACTTTCCCGTCAAAACTTGCCTCAATATGAAAATAGCGGCAAAGTGGCTTTGAAGGGCGGTTACGTTCTCGAAGATTGCGAAGGCACACCCGACGTTCTTCTTATGGGTACGGGTTCGGAAGTAGAGCTTTGCGTGAAGGCAAAAGCGGCTTTGGCGGAAAAGGGTGTGAAAGCGCGCGTTATCTCTATGCCTTGCTTCGAAGAATTCGAAAAGCAAAGCGCAGAATACAAGGAAAGCGTTATGCCTAAGGCAGTGAAAGCAAGAGTTTGCGTAGAAGCGGCTTGCCCTTACAGTTGGTATAAATACGCAGGCGACTGCGGTGAAACCGTTTGCATGGAAAGCTTCGGCGCATCCGCTCCTGCCGGCACACTCTTCCCTCACTTCGGCTTCACAGTGGAAAACGTAGTAGCGAAAGCGCTTACGTCCATTGAAAAAACGAAATAATTAAAAGAATAACGAAATGGGGTTTGGTTTTGCCAAATCCCATTTTTTTATGTCAATTTTGAAACATAAGTAATTTTCAACGAATTTTCACATAGCTTAAAAGCTTTTTACACAATCATAGGTTATACTTGGCTTATAAAAGTAATAAATCACAAGACCATTCCTTCCTTATCAGGAACACCTCCATAATAAAGTGCAAAAGGACGTACTTTCAGGTACGTCCTTTTGTTTTATTTTTATGGCGATGTCACAATAACCAAAGCAATATAATCCGAACCAAGATTTTTGGTGGTAAATTTCGGCGTCTACTGCGTTGAACTCCTTGATAAACCGTCGGGTTTATCTTCGTCCTTCGCCTTGTATCCGTTTGAAATTTCTCTACCATAAAATTGC
>JAFVPE010000025.1 GCA_017505465.1 Clostridia bacterium
GCAATTTTATGGTAGAGAAATTTCAAACGGATACAAGGCGAAGGACGAAGATAAACCCGACGGTTTATCAAGGAGTTCAACGCAGTAGACGCCGAAATTTACCACCAAAAATCTTGGTTCGGATTATATTGCTTTGGTTAAGCTTGTTCTTCTGCGTCGCCTTCCGCCGTTCTATTTTCAAGCTCTGTTTTCATGTTTGCCCAATCGGTTTTCGCCTTTTCTATGAACGCTGCGTAGTCACTTTCAAACTTCGTGAAGAATTCTTCTTGCTTTGCCTTTTGGTTTTCGGAAATCTTCTTTGCGTGATCCTTCGCTTTTACGTTCGCTTCGTTGAGCTTTTCGATAACCGCATCATACGCTTCCTTTGCTCTTTCTTTAAGCGTATCAAGCTGCGCATTCGCATCCGCACCTGCCTTCAAAAGAGCCTCTTCCGTATCCTCTACCACTTTTTCCAAGCTTGCAAGGCGTTCCAAAATAGCTTCCGTCTTTTCCGTTTGTTCCATTGCCGCTACTTCGCTTCTATAATTAAGATATGCCGTTTTTGCTTCACGGAACGCTTTGAGTGCGATTTGATAAGGGCTATTTTCTTTGACAAGCATCGTCAAACGAGTGGTTTCGATTAACTCCACTGCGCCGCTGTAAAGCTCGAACGCTGTGTCACAAGCAAGCTTATGTAATACGTCGATATTTTCCGCCATCGTTTCGTATTCTACTTGTTGCATAGCGAAAGCCTTTGCTTCGTAGTATGCGTTTTTCAATTCTTGCGAATAGAAATCCGCCGTTTCCTTTCTCGATTCGTAAATCGTTTCTACAAGCTCCATCGTGTTGAGCGCCGCAATTTCCGCTTTATCCATATAGGGAGCGCATTCCGCTACGAGTGCTTCCAATTCTTCTTCCGTAATGCCTTCTTCAAGTTCCATCTTCACGGTGATTGCCTTATCCGCAAGATAGGTTTCCACTTTACTCTTTACGCCTTGGTAGAGTGCTTTGGCTTCTTCCTTATTACAAGAGAACTCAATTTCCACTTCGTTTTCGCCGTCCGACGCCGTTCCCGAAACAAGGAACCCCGTTTCCGCGGAGACCTGCACGAAAAGCTGCGCCGCTTCTTCTGCCGACTTACCCTCTACGTTTTCAAACGCTTCCGCGCTGATAACAAGGTTACCTTCTTCATTGAGTGCGTTCACGCTAACAACTTTGTTGTCGCTATCGAGTACAAATTCTACTTCGGGATTCAAGGAAACGTTCATCACCGTTTTCGAGTTATCCTTGTCCTTGTCGCCACCGCATCCTACGAATGCGCCGAGCCCCGTTGCCAATACACATGCCGCGCTAAAAAGCGCAATAGATTTCTTCATAAATAAAAACCTCCGTTTTCTTTTTTCATTTATTAAACAAAGGAAACGAAGGTTTTGTTGCAAAAATTATGAATTTTTTTTATTTTTTATTTTTTTCTTCAAAATATGCGGAAAGTGAGCCGTATTTTTTTGCTATTTCATCCGTAAAGCTCTTATAGCCGCCCGTCGAAATTTCCGCGCGAGCTTCTTCATAGACAGCTTTATTTTCTTCCACACGGTTGTCAAACTGCATCTCTGCATAGTTCTTCATTTGCGAAAGATATTCGTTATAATTATTAGGGATTTCATAGAGCTTTGTAAGATTAGAAAGATCCGCGCCAACGTTTTTAAGGATTTCCGTAATCCCTATAAAATGCTCCTTGAAAATTTCCAACGTGAAGTTTTTAAGAATTTCACGAATTGTTTGCAGGGGCATCGCATGGCAAGCCTGCACTGCTCGCTCCAAGTCACCCGCACTCTTGACGGCTACGCCGTAGTTCGTTTCATACGCGGTAAGCAACCCTGCCATTTTTGACATTTCTGCGGCAAAAGCTTCCGTGTATTCGTAATGCATCGTATCTTGCAGTGAATTTAACGTCCAATAATCCCAATTAAATAAGGAAGGATTGTCATCGTGCGCCTTGATGGATTCGTTCAACGCCTTAATTTCATCCAAATCCGCGACGCTCTTCTCAAGTTTTTCAAGGTTTTCGTGCATTGCATTTTTAAACAAAGGCATTACCTGCTCGAAAGAAATCTTTTCGTTGTAAGCGGCTTGCAAAACCGTTAAATCCGTCTCTTCATCTACTTCACGGGCAAAGAAAGTCTCCGAAAGGCTTGCAACGTCCGCCAAAAGCTCCTTCAAGGACGTAGCCCTTTTTAAGCCCATACGTTCGCAAAAGATTTCAGGCGAAACCGTTTCTTCCACAACGATGACGTACGCCCCCTTGCTTTGGAAATAACTTTCAAGTGCATTATCCACGTCGGAAAGACGTCCGTTTTCGGCACAAGAACTAATACGAATGGCGTCCTCTTGCGACAAATCCAAATATCCCAAACGAGCGCTGTAATCCACAAAAATTTGTACGGCGTCTTCCACCGATTTTCCCTTCATTTCCTTCGCGCGATCCCCTGCGAGCACGACGTCCGCATCGTCGTTTGCCGCAATAACGGAAGTCACTTTACCGTCTTTATCTACGTTGAACATCGCTTCGGGATTGATTTCTACCGAAATGACTTCCCCCGAAGCAACGGTTACGTTCCCCGTCGGACGAAGCCCAAAATACAACCCCACGCCCGCAACTGCGGCGCAAGCGACGCAAGCAGACGCAAATGCGGCTATGCGTTTGGGCGTACCGAAAAGACGAGCATACCAAGGAGCGGAACGCTTTTCTTCTTGCGTTTCTTCCACAACAATCGGCGCGTTTTTCACTTCATCCGAAAGCGCAGGCACGGCGTTATTCAATTCTTCTTCCCAACGTCTTTTCAAATCTTTCATTTACGTTCCTCCTCCTTTAAATATTTTTGCAGTTTCTCTATTGCTCGTTTGTATTTGGACGTTACCGTCCCCGTCGGCGAGCCGATAATTTGTGCAATTTCCTTATGTTTATATCCCCAAAGCACGTGCAACGTTACGATGCGTTGTTCCTCTTGCGTGAGCGTCTTTTTCATCGCGTCCATCACCGTACCGTCGCTTGGCGCGGCGCTAGATACAATTTCTATCGTATCGGACGGAATCTCTCGATTTTGCTTCCGCAGCTCATTGAGCGCATGATTTTTTGCAATTTGCAACAGCCACGCCCTACCATTGCTTCCTTTTTTATAAGAGCCAATTCCTTGTTTAACTCTCAAATACACCGTTTGCATACCGTCTTCGGTGTCGGCTTGATTATGAAAATATGTGTATAGGAAAGCGTACACGCCGTTTTTTGTGCGTGCATAAAACTCTTCAAAGGCGGCGTTATCCCCCCTTGCTATTTTTATGAGAAGTGCGTCCACTTCCTTAATTTCCATAATTGCCTCCGCCGCAAAGCGGCTTTTTCTTTCGTACCTTCCACTCATTATACAAATGAAAAGGCATTTTTGTTGCATCGTTATAAAAAAAGATTCGACAATCGCCGAACCCCTTTTCTTTTTACTTAACCAAAGCAATATAATCCGAACCAGCCCAAAAGCCGTCTTTTTAGCGCTTTTCGGCTTGTCGTCATCATAATACTTCGGTATAATTTCTTCCTTCGCACCAAAAATCATCTAAAAATCCAAACTTTTGGGTGCGA
>JAFVPE010000026.1 GCA_017505465.1 Clostridia bacterium
CTCCCCATCGACATCATCGCACCCTCGCACGGCGCCATCTGGCGTCAACAGCCGATGCAGATCGTCGAGAAATACGCACAGTGGGCCAACGCCTACCAGGAGAATAAAATTTTATCGATTTATCGATTTTTTATTTCTTTATGTGCCCTTCAAGCACTTGGTTTATTAAAAAAAATATGCTATAATATAAATTAGTTAATTATGCGCATGCATACATAAATCTCACGTGACAGGAGGCTAGTATGGCTCATTTGCAAGCGGCAGCAGTCAAAAAGATTCACGAAATCTGCGACAGATATGCCGAAGAAAAAACTCCGCTTATGATGATTTTAAGCGACATTCAAAAGGAATATGGGTATATCCCTTTGGAAGTACAAGAACTTGTTTCCGAAAGAACGGGCGTTTCGGTTGCCGAAATTTACGGCGTCGTTACCTTCTACTCGTTTTTCTCGCTTACCCCAAAGGGCAAATACGTTATCGGCGTATGCTTGGGTACGGCTTGCTATGTAAAAGGTGCGCAGCAGGTATTGGATAAGTTCTCGGAAATCATCGGCATTAAAGCCGGTGAAACGTCCAAAGACGGTTTGTTTACCTTAGACGCGCTTCGTTGTATCGGCGCTTGCGGTATCGCCCCTGCCGTTACCATCAACGGAAAGGTTTATCCGAAATTGACGGTGGACGCAGTTCCGAAAATCGTAGCGGAATATAAAGCAATGGAGGCGAACAATCAATGATTAAGAATTTCCAAGAATTGCAAAACGTTTGCGAAAAATGCGCCTCTTGCTTGAGTGCTAAATTCACGGGTAACGACAACAAAAGACATATCGTACTTTGCGGCGGTACGGGTTGTATTTCTTCCCGCTCCGATGAAATTACCGCGGAATTTAAGCGTCTTATCGAAGAAAAGAACCTTAGCGAAAAGGTAACCGTTAACCAAGTAGGTTGTTTCGGCTTCTGTTCGCAAGGTCCTTTCGTGAAGATTTATCCCGAAGATACCCTTTATCGTTTGGTACAAGTGGAAGACGTTACGGAAATCGTCGAAAAAGACATTATCGGCGGCGAAATTATCGATAGACTCCTTTACGTTGATCCCAATACGGCGGAAAAAGTAACGAAGCAGGAAGATATCAACTTCTATAAAAAACAGGTGCGCGTAGCCTTGCACGGCTGCGGCAGCATCGACCCCGAAAACATCAACGAAAGCCTTGGTGCAGGCGCATTCCAAGGGCTTGCACGCGCATTGCAAATGCCTCGTCAAGACGTTATCAACGAAGTATTGGAATCGGGGCTTCGCGGCCGCGGTGGCGGCGGTTTCCCCACGGGCAGAAAGTGGCAGTTTGCTTACGCACAGCCCGAAGGTGAAAAATACGTCGTATGTAACGGTGACGAAGGTGATCCCGGCGCATTCATGGATAGATCCATTCTCGAAGGGAATCCCCTTGCCGTTATTGAAGGTATGATGATTGCAGGGTATGCAATCGGCGCACAAAACGGTTATTTCTACGTTCGTGCGGAATACCCTATCGCAGTAAATAGATTAAAACTTGCCGTTCAACAAGCGGAAGAGCTCGGCTTGCTCGGCGACAATATCCTTGGCACGGATTTCTCGTTTAGAGTACACATCCGTCTTGGTGCAGGCGCATTTGTTTGCGGTGAAGAAACCGCTCTTCTCAACTCGATTGAAGGTCAACGCGGCATGCCCCGTCCCCGCCCCCCTTTCCCTGCGGTGAAAGGTCTTTGGGACAAACCCACCATTATCAATAACGTAGAATCCCTCGCTTGCGTTCCCTACATTTTGCGCGAAGGCAAGGAGGCTTTCTCAAAGCACGGCACGGAACGTTCCAAAGGTACGAAGGTATTTGCGCTCGGCGGTAAAATCAACAACGTTGGTCTTGTAGAAATCCCTATGGGTACGACCTTGCGTGAACTTATCTACGACATCGGCGGCGGTATCCCCGACGGCAAAAAATTCAAGGCAATTCAAACGGGCGGCCCTTCGGGCGGTTGCTTAACGGAAGCGGATCTTGATACCCCCATCGACTTTGATAACCTTGTAGCGAAAGGCTCGATGATGGGTTCGGGCGGCGCAATCGTTATGGACGAAGATAACTGTATGGTAGACGTTGCGAAATTCTACATGGAATTTATTTGCGACGAGTCCTGTGGCAAATGTACTCCCTGCCGTATTGGTACGAAGAGAATGCTTGAAATTCTCACCAAAATTACCGACGGCAAAGCGACAATGGACGATCTTGCGGACTTGGAAGAGCTTGCGGAAAACGTAAGAAGCAACTCCCTTTGCGGTTTGGGGCAAACGGCTCCCAACCCGATTCTTTCCACGTTGAAGCACTTCCGCGACGAATACGTTGCGCACATCGTAGACAAGAAATGCCCCGCACATATTTGCAAGAATTTGATGCAGTATCAAATTGAAAAAGACAAGTGCTTCGGTTGCGGCGTTTGCGTAAAGGCTTGCCCTGCCGACGCTATTGTAAAGACGGATTATATTGCGCCCGGCAAGAGATTGCCTGCGTACACCATCGATCAAGATAAGTGCGTGAAGTGCGGTATGTGTATCGCTTCGTGTAAGTTTAAAGCGATTGTGAAGAAATAAGAGGAGGACAAGGCTATGGCGAAAATAAATATTAAAATTGAAGGCATTCCTTTTGAAGTTGACGCAGGCTTGACCATTCTCGAAGCAGCAAAACAATGCGGCTTTGAAATCCCCTCTCTTTGTGCGTATAACCACGGCGAATGTTCGCGCGGTTCTTGCCGTGTTTGCCTCGTAGAGGCAACGGGTGCGAGAGGCTTGGTTGCTTCTTGCGTTTATCCCGTAGCGGACGGCATGGAAATCACCATTTCTTCCCCCAAAGCAACGGCGGCGAGAAGATCTTCCGTAGAACTTCTTCTTTCCAATCATAACAAGAACTGTCAACAATGTGAAAAGAACGGCAAATGCGAACTTTTACACGTTGCCAAAGTGACGGGTGCACGCGATGATATGTATCAAGGCGAACAAACGCCCACGACGTTGGATAGACTTACCCCCTCTATCGTAAGAGATACGTCCAAATGTATCCTTTGCGGCAGATGCGTTGAAAGATGTAAAAATGCACACGGGCTCGGCATTCTCGGGTTTGAAAAACGTGGCTTTAACACGATTGTTGCTCCTGCGGAAAATAGAAGCTTTGCAAACTCCCCTTGCATTCTTTGCGGTCAATGCGTAAGCGTTTGCCCTACGGGCGCTTTGATGGAAGTTTCCGAAATTGATAAGGTTGACGCGGCGATGAAGGCAGGCAAGTACGTCGTTGTACAAACGGCTCCTGCGGTAAGAGCGGCTCTCGGCGAAGAATTTGATATGCCCATCGGCACGTTGGTTACGGGTAAAATGGTAGCGGCGCTCAAACGCCTTGGTTTCAAGAAAGTATTTGATACCAACTTTGCCGCAGATCTCACCATTATGGAAGAAGCGAGCGAGCTTATCGACCGTATTCAAAACGGCGGCAAGCTGCCTATGATTACTTCTTGCTCCCCCGGTTGGGTAAACTATGCGGAAATCAACTACGGCGATCTTTTGGGACATCTTTCCTCTTGTAAATCCCCTCACGAAATGTTCGGCGCGATTTTGAAGAGCTACTACTGTGAAAAGAACGGCATTGATCCCAAGGATATGTTCGTCGTTTCGATTATGCCTTGCACGGCAAAGAAATACGAAAAAGACCGTCCCGAACTTTCCGTAAACGGTTTGGCGGACGTGGACGCAGTGCTTACGACGAGAGAACTCGGCAAACTCATTAAGCGTTCGGGTATCAATTTTGTTAAGCTTCCCGACGCGGAATTCGACAACGATATCGTAGGCGATTACACGGGCGCAGGCGTTATCTTCGGCACTACGGGCGGCGTTATGGAAGCGGCTATCCGTACGGCGGCATATAAGCTTACCGGCGAAGAGCTTTCTTCCGTTGAACGCAAGGAAGTGCGCGGCTTTGAAGGCATTAAGGAAGCAAGCTATACCCTTGCAGGCAAGGAAATCAAAGTTGCCGTAGCGCACGGTATGAAGAACGCAAAAGTTCTTCTCGACCAAATTAGAGAAGGCAAGAGCGAATATCATTTTATCGAAATTATGGGTTGTCCTGGCGGTTGTATCGCAGGCGGCGGTCAACCGTACGTAATGCCTTGTTTCTTACCCAATGAAAGCGACGATATCCTCGACACCTATAAGGCAAAGAGAGCGGCGGCTTTGTACCAAGCGGACGAATCGAGAGCTTTGCGTGTTTCCCATAAGAATCCGCAAATCATCGAGCTTTATGATAGCTATCTTGAAAAACCCAATTCCCACAAAGCACACGAGCTTTTGCATACTACCTATACGGCAAGAGAAAAGTTCCGCAATTAAAATCGCATAGAAAAACGGCGTAGCAATTCGCTACGCCGTTTTTATTTTTGTCTTTTATTCCACTACGTCTAAAATTAAAGGCTCTTCCTTGGGTGCGTCTTTCCCGATGCGCGTTGCGGATATTAAACGTTCTTCTGCTGCCGCAAATCCCTTTTCGCTCCCGGAATAGAGAATAGCAATCGGGTCTCCCACACATACTTTATCCCCCGTTTTCGCACAAAGATAAATACCTGCCGTGGGATCGATAACGTCTTCCTTGGTGTTTCTACCTGCACCGAGCAAAAGGCTCGCCACGCCGTAGTTTTCCGTATCTACCCCCACAATATACCCTTCTTCTTTTGCCGTAACCGTATGCGAATATTTCGCTTTCGGGAATTTTTCGGGATTGAGTATCCATTCCGAGTTGCCACCTTGCGCTTTTACCATAGACGCAAAAGTATTCAATGCCGTGCCGTCCGAAATTGCCTTTTTCGCCATTTCTTCACACTCTGCATACGTACCCTTTTCCGCAAGAACCAAGATATGCGCGGAAAGTGCAATGCAAAGCTCGGTAAGGTCGGCAGGACCGTTGCCTTGCAGGGTGTGAATTGCCTCGACAACCTCCAAAGAATTGCCGATTGCATACCCTAACGGCCTATCCATGTCCGTAATGAGTGCTCTCACACGCTTACCTGCGCGTTTCCCGATTTCCACCATCCATTCGGCCAGTTCACGGCTCTTTTCGGGCGTTTTCATAAACGAGCCGCTGCCCGTCTTTACATCCAAAACGATACAATCGTCGTCTGCCGCAAGCTTTTTGCCCATAATACTCGAAACGATAAGCGGCAAACTGTCTACCGTCGCCGTTACGTCACGAAGCGCGTACAAAAGCTTATCCGCAGGCGCAAGCGTTGCGTTTTGTCCAACGATTGCAATACCCACTTCATTGACGATTTGTTTAAACTCATCCACGGGAATATCCGTACGGAAACCGGGGATTGCTTCGAGCTTATCGATCGTACCGCCCGTATGCCCAAGCCCACGGCCGCTCATTTTTGCAACCTTGACGCCAAGGCTTGCAACAATGGGCGCAACGACAAGGCTCGTCTTATCACCAACACCGCCCGTGGAATGTTTATCCACGCGCAAACCCTTTATTTCCGAGAAGTTCAAACACTCGCCCGAGTCACGCACGGCAAAGGTGAGCGCCGTCGTTTCTTCCAAATTCATACCACGAAAATAGATTGCCATGCAAAGCGCCGCCATTTGATAATCGGGAATATTTCCTGCGCTGTACTCTGCGATAAACCATTTGATTTCCGCTTCGGACAAAGCGCCTCCGTCACGCTTCTTTTGTATGATATCGTACATTCTCATAATCATTTTTCCTTATTCAACGTCACTTTTTCCAAAGGAATACGGCAACAATTCCGTAAGCGTATGCACACGGATATTATCCATATTGCCCAAAAGAATACGGAAATCTCCGTCGCAAAACTCCGCCATTACTTGACGGCAAATACCGCAAGGCGCACAAAAATCGGCAGGCTTTTCGCCCTTACCGCCTACGATTGCAATCGCCGTAAATTCCTTTTCCCCTTCGCTAACTGCTTTAAAAAAAGCCGTTCTTTCCGCACAATTCGTGGGCGTATACGCCGCATTTTCTACGTTGCAGCCCGTATATACTTTACCGCTTTTACCAAGCAACGCAGCACCTACTTTGAATCCCGAATACGGGGAATAGGAAGCCTTGCGCGCTTCCGTCGCAAGGCGCATGAGTTCCAAATCAGTCATTTACAATCTCCTTTAAGAAGCTCTCGCCGAAGATTTCGTTCGTCGGCAAATCAAACCATTCCAAAACGGTTGCTCCAATGTCGGCAAAACTGTTTCTCGTGCCAAGATTAACGCCTTCTTTCAACTTCTTGCCATAGGCAAGCATCGGTGTGTACTCCCTTGAATGATCGGTGGACGGCGTTGCAGGATCGCAACCGTGATCCGCCGTAATAATCAAGAGATCGTCCTCTTGCATACCTTTCAAAAACTCTCCCAAACGAGCGTCGAACGCCGTCATCGCCTTGGCGTAGCCCTCAATGTCGTTGCGGTGTCCGTATACCATATCGAAATCTACAAGATTGACAAAGCAAAGCCCGTGGAAATCACGTTTAAGAATTTCCATCGTCTTATCCATTCCGTCGTCGTTGCTAACGGTAGGATGACTTTCGGTAAAGCCCTGCCCTGCGAAAATGTCGAAAATCTTACCGACGGAAATAACGTCGAAGCCTTGCTTTTTCATAATAGCAGGCACGTTTGATTCGGGGGGCATCAAAGAATAGTCGTGGCGGCGCGGTGTGCGCTTGAAGGGATACTCCCCTTCGAACGGACGAGCAATAACTCTGCCTACGCCGTGTTCGCCTTGTAAAAGCGCTCTTGCTTGCTCACAATATTTATAAAGCTCTTTAATGGGAACAATATCTTCGTGCGCTGCAATTTGGAATACGCTGTCTGCCGAAGTATAAACGATGAGCTTGCCTGTTTTAAGGTGTTCTTCGCCATAATCCTTGATAACTTCCGTTCCCGAATAGGGCTTATTGCAAAGCACACCTCTTCCCGTGAGTTTTTCAAACTCGTCCAAAAGGTCTTTGGGAAAGCCGTTGGGATAGGTAGGAAAAGGCTTCGGCGAGTACACCCCTGCGATTTCCCAATGCCCAATCGTAGTGTCCTTTCCTTTGGACGATTCCGTCATTCGGGCATAGCAGGTACGCGGTGAATCGGTTTTTTCGCCACCGACACCGTCAATATTAAAGAACCCGAGGTTAAATAAATTCGGGCAGTGAAAAGCGGGGTGATTACGAATGGCGTTCACCGTATGGCTGCCTTCATCCCCCCACTCGGCAGCGTCGGGCATCGCACCGATGCCTACGCTGTCCAAAACGATTAAAAACGCTCTTTTTTGCATAGCGTTCTCCTTTATTAAATTTATTCTGCGATATTCAGCGCAATTTCCATCATCTTCGTGAAGGAAATTTGCCTTTCTTCCGCCGTGGTATTTTCTTCGGGGTAAATGAAAGAGTCACTCACAGTGCAAATGCAAAGCGCCTTTTTGCCTGCGCGGGCTGCATTACAGTAGAGCGCCGCAGATTCCATTTCTACGCCGAGCACACCCATCTTCGCCCATTGCATACCGGAGTTTGCGTCGTCGTAGAACATATCCGAAGACAAAATGTTACCCACGCGATAGTTCACGCCCATTTTATCGCATTCTTCTGCCGCTTTGCGAACAAGACCGAAATCGGCAATCGGGCTAAACGTCCCGGGGAGATTATATTGTGATGCGTAGTTGCCGTTCGTGCACGCCCCCATCGCAATGATGATATCACGCGCGTGGAGCTCGGGCGAGAAAGAACCGCAAGAGCCTACGCGAATGATAGTTTTTACGTTGTAAAAATGATAAAGCTCATAGGAATAGATACCGATAGAAGGCTGTCCCATGCCGGAAGCCATAACGGAAACTCTCTTTCCTTTATAATAACCCGTATAGCCTTGCACGCCGCGCACGTTGTTTACAAGCACTGCGTTTTCAAGATAATTTTTAGCAATAAATTCCGCGCGTAAAGGATCGCCGGGCATAAGCACCGTATCGGCAAAATCGCCAAGCTTTGCGGAAATATGTGGAGTAGGTACAGACATAATTATGCTCCTTTTTGTTAATATTTATTGTAAATAGTTTTTAATAACCTTTTCCTTCAATACCTTGCACGGCTTTTACTACACGGCTCGTTCCAAGGCGAGATGCACCGTTGTCCAAGAAGTTTTGTGCGTCTTCCAAGCCGGATATACCGCCCGCCGCTTTGACAAGCACCTTTTCCCCTACGTTTGCGCGCATTAACTTCACGTCTTCAAGCGTCGCCCCTGCCGTAGAAAAACCCGTAGACGTCTTGATGTAGTCCGCACCCGCATTCGTTACGATTTTGCACATACGAACTTTTTCATCTTCCGACAAAAGACAAGTTTCGATGATAACTTTGAGAATCTTATCACCGCAAGCCGCTTTAATTGCACGGATTTCCTCACAAACCTCGTCGTCTAATCCTTGACGAAGCTTACCGATATTAATTACCATATCAATTTCATCCGCTCCGTTTGCAATAGCGTCCTTCGTTTCGAACACCTTAACAGCCGTCGTGTTGTAGCCGTTTGGAAAGCCGATGACCGTGCAGATTGCAAGCTTTTCGCCGACGTATTCTTTCGCCTGTTTTACGTAGCTAGGCGGAATACATACGGACGCCGTTTTATACTGCATACCTTCGTCGCAAATCTTTTTAATTTGCGCCCAAGTTGCCGCTTGTCCAAGTAAAGTATGGTCACATTTTGACAATATATTTTTTACGTCTATCATAAAAAATCTTTCTCCATTTATTATTTTTTCTATTATACCCGTTTTTTTATATTCTGTCAAGGGCTATTTTTTATTTTTTGCGCCTAACGTACCCAGATTTTATGCTTTGTATCACTTATTTCGATAATCGCTCCACGCACGTTCATTATTTTTCTCGAATTGTTTTTATAAATTTTCAATTTATGGGAAAAAATAATTTGCTTTTTGTCGAAATTAGTGTTATTATATACTTGTATTATCGTAGAGTATAATGCGCTCAAAGTGTAAAAAAGACAAATTTCGCTCCTTGAAAGCACGATTTTCTACATTATTATACAATTATATAGACTAAGATTACTCGCGTGGCATCATCTTGATATGCCCCAAGGAATATTATGGCAGCAGATCTTCAAAAAGCAAGTATTTGGAAACGTATTTCCGCATATATGTTCGACGTGATTTTGACCGTGTGTCTTGCACTTGCGGTCGCAATCGGTGTTTCGTTTATTTTTAAATACGACGCTCAATTTGAAAAGATTACGAATATTCAACAACGCATCGAACAAGAATACGATATCACCTTTGATATTACGGAAAAAGAATACAATGCTTTACCCGAAGATAAAAAGGCTGCTTACGATGCAGCCAATCAGGCATTCTTGAAAGATCCCGTCATGATAGAATCCTATAGAAAAATTTTGGGAATGATGATTGCAAACGTCGCTATTAGTTTGCTTGTAGCGGATATCGTTGTCTATCTTGTATTCCCCTTGATTTTCAAAAACGGACAAACTTTAGGGAAAAAGCTATTCGGCCTAGCCGTTATGCGAACAAACTGCGTAAAAATCACACCACCCGTGTTATTCGTGCGATCAATGATCGGGCTTTATATTATGGAGACAATGGTTCCCTTATTTATTGCAGCCATGATGTTGCTTGGATTCTTGGGAATTGTCGGTACGATTACCCTCGTTCTTTTGTTGGCATTGGAAATTGGCGTAATGATCGCCACCAAAACCAACTCCTCTATTCACGACCTTCTTACGGATACGGTTGTTGTGGATTTCTCTAGCCAACAAATTTTTGATTCGTTGGAAGCCCGCACGGAATATGAAAAAGCGGAGGCGGCAAGATTAGCAGCGGAAGCGGACAGAGAAAACGAACCGATTGCTATCGGTGCATTTGCCCCTCGCTCCGCAACCACTTCCCCTGCCAACGTTTTAGAAAACGAATCCACGATGGAATCACCCACCGATGCCGATTCTCAAACGGACAAGCCCGAAGAAAACGTATAATCGGGCGCTCTTACATACGACAATATATAAATATTGTATTTATTTTATTATAAAAATTACTTTTTGAACTTTTCGGAGGCTATATGAAAGTAGAATTGCAAAATTTGACAAAAATTTTCCCCAGCCGTAACAAGAAGAAGGGTGAACCCGACGTTGTTGCAGTAAACGACTTTACGTTCACTATCCCTGACGGCAAGCTTGTAGGGCTTCTCGGTCCTTCCGGTTGCGGTAAATCCACAACTCTTTATATGATTAGTGGTTTGCAACAACCCACGTCCGGGCGAATCTTCTTCGGCGATGAAGACGTTACCGATCTTTCCCCTGTAAACAGAGGGATCGGCCTCGTGTTCCAAAACTATGCGCTTTATCCTCATATGACGGTTAAGCAAAACATTTTGTTCCCCTTGCAAAACTTAAAGGGCGCAGACAAAATGACGAAAGAGCAAATGTTGCAAAGAGCATACGAAGCTGCTCGCCTCGTACAAATCGACGAGCTTATGGATAGAAAGCCTAGCGAACTTTCCGGCGGCCAGCAACAACGTGTTGCTATCGCACGTGCAATCGTAAAAATGCCTCGCGTACTTTTGTTGGACGAACCCCTTTCCAACCTTGACGCACGTTTGAGATTGCAAACGCGTGAAGAAATTAGAAGAATTCAAAAAGAAACGGGCATTACCACTGTATTCGTTACGCACGACCAAGAAGAAGCTATGAGTATTTCCGACTTGATCGTTGTTATGAAGCTCGGTGTTGTACAACAAGTAGGTAAGCCTCAAGATATTTACGACGATCCTACCAACTTGTTCGTTGCTAAATTCTTGGGTACGCCTCCTATCAACGTATTCCAAGGCGAAGTTATCGGCGAGAAACTTTACGTTGGCGAAAACGCAATTTTGGACGTTAAGGGTGTTGAAGACCAACCTGTAACCTTTGCAATCCGTCCCGAAGGCTTTGAGCTTAACGAAAACGGCCCCCTCGTTTGCGAATTGTCGAACGTCGAAGTTATGGGTAGAGACGTGAGCATTATTTCCCGTCACGCAAATGCGGTTTCCCCGATTATTCGTTCCATTATCAATGCAGACAATAAACTCGACGTTAGCTCCACAACCGTGCGCTATTCGTTGAAACCCCATAAAGTATTCCTCTTCAACGCACAGACGGAAGAAAGAATTTATTTCAACTAATCCTCTGGCGGCTACAGTATTATTTGTAAGGAAGGTTTATTTATGAAAAATGAAAACATCACCGAGGATAGCTTGGTAGAACAAAACGCTGAACCCGTTTTGGAAAACCAACTTCCTGCGGAAGAATCTATCGCGCCTACTGCGGCAACTAAAACGGTGCGTAGGTCTTTCCTTGATAAAGTCAAATTTGATAGTTGGAAGGCTTGGATTTATCTCTTGCCCGCCCTTATCCTTTTGGCTGTATTTACAGTTTGGCCTATTATTAACACAATCCGTGTTGCATTCCTCAACGATTACAACTCCTTAGGGGAACAAGGCGGTGAAACGTTCCAACTCGGTATTGGTAACTTTATCACCATTTTGGCTTCGGGAGACGATTTCCGTACGGCATTGACAAACACGTTGCTTATTTGTGTTATTACCGTACCCCTTTCCACCATTTTGGCTTTATTGATCGCCGTTGCGCTCAATTCCATTAAGCCTTTGCAGAAAATCTATCAAACGATTTTCTTCTTGCCCTACGTTACCAACTCGATTGCTATCGGTATGGTATTTGCGGCAGTTTTCGACGTTGTAGGTGACTTCGCTTTCCCTGATTTGGTTCAATCTTGGGGTTTCGTCAATAATATCTTGATGAAAATGGGCTTAGATCCCGTCAACTGGATTGACGGGCTTGGCGATGCTAGTTACTGGCCGAAGATGTTCGTTCTTATCGTTTATATTATATGGAACGCATTGCCTTTCAAAATTTTGATTTTGTTGGGCGGCTTACAAAGCATCAACAAACAGTATTATGAAGCGGCTATGATTGACAGTACTCCCCGTTGGAGAGTATTCACGAAGATTACCGTTCCCCTTCTTTCCCCGATGCTTGCATACGTTCTTATCACGGGCTTCATCGGCGGCTTCAAGGAATACAGCAGTATTATCGGTATTTTCGGCGACGACATGGCGGGCGGTCAGCTTTATACGATGGTCGGTTTCATTTACGACGCTCTTCCCGACGCACAGTATGGCGAGGCAAGCGCGGCAGCGTTAATTCTTTTTGCTATCATCTTCGTAGTAACGATGATTAACCTGTGGGTTAGCAAGAAAACCACACACTATTAAGGAGGTATATTATGAGTGAACTTGAAAAAGACGTAATTCAAAACGAAGATACCTCCAACGCAGCAGTGGAAAACGAAAACGTTGAAATTGCGCAAAGCACTAATCCCGTAGGTAGTACGGAAAACTTAGTGCAAGGCGTTATGCACGAACAAGATATTAAGACGGTAGCCAAGAAACAAACGGTTGGTAAAATTTTGGGACAAATCGGCTTATATGTCTTCCTTACCATTATGGCGTTTGTCGTTATCTTCCCCTTCATTTGGATGATCGCAACGTCCTTGAAATCCGTTGACGAATATTACGACGCATCGTTGGAGCTTGTCTTATTCCCTAGCTTCGCGCGCGACTTCAAAAACTATGCGGAAGTATTTACCACGACTGATCTTGAAATGTATTTCTTGAATACGGTCATTATCGGTATCGCTTCGACGCTTATGTCGTTGGTTATCACTATCCTTTCGGCTTTCGCTCTTGCTCGTTTGGAATTCAAAGGCAAAAACATTCTCTTTGCAGGCTTGCTTGCGACGATGATGATTCCCGGTGAATTGTTCACCATTACCAACTATAAGACGGTTGCAGATTTTGGATGGACGAATCAGTTTGGCTCTATGGGCTGGATCAACTCCTTCTTCAACTTGACCATGCCGTTCCTTGTCAGTGTCTTCTATATTTATTTGTTGAAGCAAAACTTCATGCAGATTCCCGAAGAATTGTACTTGGCTGCAAAAGTTGACGGTACGACGGACTTCAAATATTTACTCCGCGTTATGATCCCCCTTGCGCTTCCCACTCTTATTTCCATTACGATTTTGAAAATGATGGGTGCATGGAATACGTATATGTGGCCCAAATTAACTACTACGAATTCTGATTATTATTTAATTACCATCGGTTTGCGAGAAGCTTTCTCGTCCGTGGATAACCAACAACCGGACATCCCCTTGCAGATGGCCGCCGTAACAATGGTTTCCATTCCTTTGTTCTTGGTATTCCTCTTCTTAAGAAAATATATTATGAAGGGCGTATCTAGAAGTGGTATTAAAGGTTGATGAAAAGGAAAAAATAAAAATAAAGATTAATATATAAAGGAAGTAATTTTATGAAAAAATCCACCAAACTTTTGGCGTCTCTTGCAGCTACCCTGCTTGTCGCAGGCAGCGTGTTGCCTATGGCTGCTTGCTCTGAGGAAACGGTTAGTGGCATTACGACGGAGAACATCCCCGTAACAGCTTATAACGGCGAAAAGGTTACGATTAGCTTCTATCATTGTATGGGTAGCGCATTAAAAGATATACTCAAAGATGGTATTGCGGACTTTAATAAATTGTACCCTAACATCAAAGTCTTAACAAACTCCTTCGGCGACTATCCCGGCGTACGCGACCAAATCTCGACGGAAATTGCGTCCGGTCGTGCTCCTTCACTTGCTTACTGTTATCCCGACCATGTAGCTCTTTACAACAAGAGTAAAACGGTTCTTCCTCTTGACAGTTGGATCGAGAGCACGCTGGAAGTAAAACAAGCAAACAATACGACTGCACTTATGGGTATGACGCAAGCAGAAGTCGATAACTACGTACCCGTTTACTGGAATGAAGGTAAAATTTACGATGAAGCAAAAACGATGTACACGCTTCCTATGTTGAAATCGACGGAATTGTTGTACTATAATAAAACTTACTTTGACGCAAATAGTCTTACCGTACCTACTACGTGGGACGAAATGGAAGCAACCTGCCAAAGAATTCTTGAAATTGAAGGTGCAAAAGCGGGTGGCGCGGCAGCAAATCCTTGTATTCCTTTGGGTTATGACTCCAGTGCAAACTGGTTTATCACGATGACGGAACAGCTTGGTAGCGGTTATACGACAAGCGAAAAAGGCAACTACTTTACCTTTAACAACGAAACCAACCGCGCTTTTGTAGAAGAATTTAGAGGCTGGTATCAAAATAAATACGTAACCACCGAAGAAATTTTCGGTAGTTACACCTCCGACTTATTCACTCAAGTTGAGCCTTCTAAAACCAAATGCTATATGTGTATCGGTTCGTCGGCAGGCGCAGGTTATCAATGCCCTGCAGTTTTGCAAGACGGCAAAACCTATCCTTTCGAAGTGGGTATTGCAATGATTCCTCAGGAAAATCCTGAGTCCCCTAAGATTATTTCCCAAGGTCCTTCTATTTGCTTGTTTAAAAAGCAAAATAAACAAGAAGTTGCGGCGGCTTGGTTGTTCTCTAAATTCATTACTTCCAACGAAAAATTCCAGGCGAAATGTTCGATGAACAACGGTTATACGCCTGCAATTCAATCCATTAAAGACAACACGACGTATAAAAACTTCTTAAACAGAGCTGACGGCAATAAGTATTTGCAAGCTACGGCTGTTCAGGCTACGATGGAAATGAAAGATTATTATTACGTATCCCCTGCATTCAACGGATCGTCTGCTGCACGTGACGAAATGGCGCTTTTGATGAAGCACTGTTTCCAAGAAAAACCCGATTCAGGCAAAACTGTTTCGCAGATGATCGAATCCTTCTTCAACGATTCTTATAAAAAATTACAGAGAAGATACGACAAATAATTAGCAATAGGTAGCAATATGAAGAAAAGAATTTTATCCTTCTTATTAATCATAGGCATGATATTGGGTGTCACTGCTGGTTGCGATAAAAAAGAAGAAAAAGCCATAGATTATGCCGCACAAGTAAAATTGGATATGAGCAGTAATTCTATAAAAGAGGAAGTTACTGTTTCGGCATATATCGACGGGGACACCACGCATTTTAAAGTGCCCACCTCCATTGTTGACACGGGCGTGTTAAAAGCTAGATACCTTGCCGTAAATACCCCCGAATCAACGGGTAAAATTGAAGAATGGGGTAAAAAAGCCTCTAATTTTACCAAGGAGCATTTAAAAAATGCAACTTCCATCATTATTGAAACCGATGGGACGGAATGGGCGGTTGACTCCACAGGTGAAAGATATCTCGTTTGGGTTTGGTACAAAACGGCGGAAATGAGCGATTATCGTTGTTTAAACCTTGAACTTTTGCAAGAAGGGCTTGCAGTCGGTTCAAAGGCAAGCAGCACTCGCTATGGCGATATTGCAGTAAAAGCCATTGACCAAGCAAATCGCCTTAAATTACACGTGCATTCTGACGAATCAGACCCTGATTTTTACTATGGTGCAGCTCAAGAAATTGAATTAAAAGAGCTTCGCTTAAATATCGCCAATTATAACGGCGCGCGCGTTGCCTTCGAAGGTGTTGTTGCGCAATATGACAATCAAGGCGTTTACGTAGAAGAGTACGATCTTGAAACAGATATGTACTATGGTATTTACGTGTACTACGGTTTCTTCCTTTCCAATGAAGGCGAAGACGTATTGCTTGAAGGTAATCGCGTACGCGTCGTAGGCGTCGTAAGTTATTGGGAAACTGGTATGACTTATCAGATTTCTGACCTTGATTACGATCCGTTCGAACCAGACGATCCTGAAAACATTCAGCTTCTTAGCGAGGGACATGCAGCAGCAAACCCTGAAACGAGCGCCGAAACTTTCCTTGGAAAAACCACTGTAACGATCATTGATGAAGAAGGCGAAGAACAATCTGAAACCCGTGATTATGCTGAGGTTGCGATAAACTCCTCTATTTCAATGAAAAATCTCTATGTTTCTAAGGCTTATACCACCAACAACGGTGGCAATAACGACGGAGCAATTACACTTACTTGTACAGTCGACGGAAAAACGGTTGTTGTCCGTACTACAAAGCTTTACAATGAAGATATGTCCTTGGTTACGCAAGACCGTTATCTTGGTAAGACGATCGACGTCGTTGGTATTATCGATTCGTTTGACGGAGAATATCAAATTAAAGTATTCGACGTAAACGATATCGTCATTCACTAATATTTTATAATTTTGAAATAATATTATAAGGAGAAATATATTATGAAAAAAATCTTAACAGGCATTTTTACTACAAGCATGTGCTTAGCATGTCTTAGTGCCTGCGGCAAAAACGACGTTAAGTATGACGTTGAAGGCGCAGCAGACTTCCTGGATTCGATTTACGTTGAACAAATCGTAGACGGGCGAGTTGACTACGACGTACTCAACTCCATCTCTTTCCAAGGCGGTAACTATACCGTGGAATGGTCTGTTGACGTAACGGACGGCGTTAAACTTGTAAAAGGCGACAAATCGACCAAGGTTGATGTAAATGAAGCATCTGACAAAGATATCGATTACGTTTTGACCGCAAAGGTAAGTGACCCTAAAGGAAATTCTGCCGAAGTAAAATTCTATGCAACGTTGTTGAAGGCAAAAGCGTTGATTCCCGTAGAAATCACGGCAAAGCCCGTAGAAGGTCAAGCATACAAGCTGTACGTTTACAACAATGATTCGAAGACGGATTGCTACTTTGCTGGCGGCTATCAAGCAACGTTCTATCTTAACTCTGTAGAAGATTATGAGGACGAGGCTTGCGTTGACATCTTCGTTGAATACGTAGAAGGCAGCGATACCCTCTTCAATATGTATTTTGAACACAGCCTTGACGGTAAACAATACGTTGGTATTAGAGAAAACTGGAACACGAAGAAAGGCTACTGGGCATATAATCCCGTTATTGCAAGCGAACCTGTAAGCCAATTCGAATACAGCGAAACCCACAAGACCATTATTACTACCGTGCCCGCTTGCAGCGAAGATAAAGAAGACGCTGAACAAGACACCACCAAAACGATTTACTGGGGCAACAGCGGCAGTACGTACACCTCCATTGGCGGCGTAGAAATTGAAGATTTCGGTAAAGAAGGCTACGTTGCAAACTTGGTAACGATGGAAAGCGCGAAAGACGTTCCTGTAGCAGACAAGATTGCTTTCGAAAAAGACGCTCTTCAATTGGATGACTCCTATACGGGCGCACAAGAAGTGAGCGTTCTTACCAACGGTAAGCGTTATCCCGACGTTCAAATTACTTGGGCTGTACAGGGTGACAACGTTGCATACGCAGACGGCAAGCTCACCATCACTGCTCCCTCTGCTCAAACGACCGTTAAAGTAACGGCTACGCTTGCGATTGGCGAAACGAAGGATACGAAGGAATTTACCCTTACCTTGAAGCCCGCAATCGTTGTTCCTGAAGCAGGTTCTACCCTTACCATTTCCGAAGCAGTTGCTCTTGGTGAAAAGTTTGAAAAAGACACCTATACGGAAGGTAGATATTACGTAACGGGCGTTGTATCTAACGTTGCAAACACGACGTACGGAAACCTCTACATCAAAGATGCTGACGGCAATGAATTGTACGTTTACGGTTTGGCTGACGAAGATGGCAATAGATATGACGCAATGGCTACCAAGCCTGTTGTCGGCGATACGATTACCGTTTACGGTTCTATCGGTAAATATAATTCTGCGCAGATGAAGAACGCTACAATGACGGCTTATACGGCTGGCGACGGCACAGTGCCCGGTACGCCTACCCTTACCACGCCCGAAGAAATCGTAAACGCGCTTTATGCGTTGACTAACGGTCAATCCCTTACCGGTCCTTTCACCGTTACTGGTAAAATCACGGCATTGGATAGCTATAGCAACCCTACCATCGTTGTTGAAGGTCTTGAAGATAAGCCCATTTATTGCTACAGATTGGTAGTAGACAGCAACGTTGGCGATACGATCACCGTTACTGCTGGCAGCATGAAGAACTATAACGGTACATACGAATTCATGGATTGTACGTTGGTTACCGACGGTGGTGAAGAAGGCGGCGATGTTACCCCTCCCGCAGGCGGCGATACCCCTACCGAAATTGCTACCCTTACGATTCCCGAAGCAAATGAACTCGGCGCAACGAAAGCACATAACACATATACTTCGGAAAAGTACTACGTTAGCGGCATTGTTACCTCCATCTACAACACCCAATATGGTAACATGTATATTGTTGACGAAAATGGCAATCAGCTCAATGTTTACGGTACTTACAATGCGGACGGCTCTGTAGCATTCTCTTCTATGGAAGTTAAACCCCAAGTTGGCGAGGTTGTAAAACTTCTTACCGCTCTTGGTTCGTATAGCAACGCTCCTCAGGCAAAGGATGCTTGGATTGTTGAAATCTCCACGGCAACCGATGCTCAAAAGATTGCTATCGAAAAGGCAGCACTTTCTGTTGCTGAAAGTGTAAACGGCGCAAGAGAACTTGAACTCGATGTTGCTGGTTCGTTATATTCCGACGTAGCTATTGCTTGGGAAGTTACTGCTGGCGTAGAAATCGCTACGTATGCAAACGGCATTCTTGCCATCACTAATCCCGAGGCAGATACGACTGTTACTGTAAAAGCTATCCTTTCCGTTGGCGAAGCTTCTGTTGAAGTTTCCTATAATATCGCAGTTGCACACAAAGAAGCAGTTTCTGGTGAAGAAACGCTTGCAACGTTCACGTTTGGTGCGAATGGTAGCGCAGCTCACGTAGACGGTAGCGATTTGGGAGCTTCTAAAACGTATAGCGAAAACGGTTATGATTTAGAGCTTACTAGTATGAGCAAAGTATATGGTCCCGCATACGACGCAACGGGTAATTCCTGTATTAAACTTGGTACGAGCAGTAAAACGGCTACGCTTTCGTTTACTGTTGCTGATGACGTAGATAAGGTTATCATTAATATCGCAGGCTATAAGGCAGCAACTTCTACCAACCTTACGATTAATGGTACTTCCTACAGCGTTAAGACGGCTTCCAATAACGGTGAATATACCGCTATTGAAATCGATACCTCCACGACGAAGACCATTACGCTTACTACGGTTACGTATAGAGCAATGATCGACTCTATCGTTTTCATTGGTATCAACTAATATAATAACGTTTATACGGTAAACTTGAACCGTCCCCTTACGGGGCGGTTCTTTTTTGTTTGCGTGTAAATAGTGTTGACTTTCCACCCCTCGTTTGTTATAATAAAATGGTACGAAAGATTTTGGGAGTTCCCTATGCATAAGTTGAAAAAATTGATTGCTTTGCTATTGTCCACTGTGATGCTTACATCCTTTGCGGCTTGCGTCAATCCTTCGAATAGCAGTTCCGAAGGCAGTAATGACGGCGTTTCCGATAGTACGCAAACGTCCACCTCTGACAATAATAGCAACGAAGATTCTAACAGTGACAGCGCTTCGGACTCGAGCTCGGATTCTGATAACGATACCGATCAACCGAATCCCATGTGGGATATTGTCGACGAAGCCTATACGCTCAGCGTTGGGGAATCCCTTACGGGCACGCACACCCTTTCAGGGACGGTTACGCAAATAGACACCCCCTACAACGGCAACAACGTAACGTTGACCTTTGTCGTTTCGGGTAGAGAGAATTATCCTATATATTGCTATAGATTACAAGGCGTGGGTATCGACGTTGTGGGCGTTGGCGACAAAGTAACGGTTAGCGGTACAATCAAAAATTATAAAGGCACGGTTGAATTCGATAAAAACTGTCTTTTGGTTGCCTATGAAAACGCAAATACCCCTCCTGACGATGAGCAAGCAAACGATCCCTATGCGGACGTAACGGCGAGTGAATTCTATGCGAATTACGCTCCTGCAAGAAGTAATACCGACGCATATTATCGCAGCTTACACGGCTTTATATCTGGTAGTATAGAAGTACCCGACGCCGCGCCCACCATTTCCGATTATCAACCGACGGAAAACGGTAATCTTATCCGCAACAGTAAAATGAAATTAAGTGCGGACGGCAAGACCTACACTGTTGTCAATGCGTACGGCAACGAAGCTTTTAAGGTCTTTAAGGACGGCGCATATATCACCTTGGAAGAGGTTGCGGCTTACGTATACGCATTTGGAACGTATCCCAAAAATCACTCCGCGTCTAAAAATGCGTCCCCTTCAAGCAGTATTTGGGGCAAATATCTTCGTTTGAATCACACCGTTTTTTCGGGCGATACTTCTCGTTATCCCTACGAGCCTGAGCTCCCAAATATTAGCGGCTGCGGCGGTTCGCTCACCTACTATGAAATGGACGTTGGTACAACGGGGACGAATACGGGACATTCCACAGACGGTAGACCGTATAACAACGGTTCGTCTATCACGCGCGGTGCAGCGAGAATCGTCTACGGCAAAAACGACCTTGACCGAGACGGCGTATTCGAGCTTGGCGAATTCCACGTTTTCTACACCTATAACCACTACAACGATTTCCAAGAATATTTGAATTACGAAGGCGGTTGGGGTGAGATCTTTGGCAATATTACGGGCGGTGGTACAATTTCGAGCAACTATAACTACAACCCTACTGCATACGAAGAAGTTTCCTTTACAGAGCTTCCCCCTTTAGAATATACGCCCTATGCGGCTTTTGCATTCCGTATGCCGACGATTGATAAAATGCCAACAGCTTCTTATTTTGTCTAAAAATGAACGATTTATATAAAATTAAGGACTTCCTCGCGGAAGTCCTTTTTCTTTGTTTTTGAGCCGTTTTAACGGCTGTTTTTATTTTGTTTTGTGCTTTTGGAACACTTCCATATTCGTTCTCGTAGCGAGCAACGGCGTAACGGAAATATAATCTGCGTGAATTGCCACCGTATCACGGTCAAGATCGTCGGGGTACACGTCGGGGATTTGTTCCCCTTCCTGCACGTAGATATCCCCGTCGCGTTTTATAAATACGTCCGAGAAATAGGGAGAACCTTGATAAGTCATACGAATTCCCTTCACGTTGTTGGGAATATTTACGTTATAAATGGGATTCTCTTCCAAAAGGTTATTTTTTACGATATAATCGTACACTTCATCAAGATATTTTACAGCGATTTCCTGTCCGTCGGGGAATGCAGAGAATGCAATTCCTTTCACGCCCATTCTTGCCGCCTCAAAAATTGCGCCGACTGTGCCCGAATATACGACGTCCGCGCCGACGTTGACGCCTTTATTGATACCCGATAAAATCAAGTCGTATTTCTCATTCAAGCCGATCACGCCGAAACGAATACAATCTGCAGGCGTAGAACCCATAGAATATGCCGTCACTCCTTCCACGAGCGGGACGCGTTTGATTTCCACGGGGGTGATAAAGTCAATGGCGTGGCTCATACCGCTTTGTTCTTCTTTGGGAGCAACGACCGTGACTTCCCCTAATTTTTTCGCCCATTCCGCAAGCAAGCGAATACCGAGCGCATTGATGCCGTCGTCGTTTGTAATTAAAATTTTCATAACCAACCCTTATTGTTTGCTTTATATTCTTTCAAGAGTGCATCCGCTTCACGAAGCAATTCGTTTGCCTCTTCCTTGGAGTACACCGTAGCGCCTGCCGCGCATGCGTGTCCACCGCCACGATAGCGTTCCGCAAGCTCGCTTACCGTTACAAAACGGGAACGAAGTCTAACGCGAATAGAGCCGTCGCCATTTTCAATAAACGCAATCCAAATGAGCGAGCCCTTAATCGTTTCCATATACGAAACGGAAGCGCTTGCTTCTTCGTTGGAAAGATTGAATTTTTCCTTCATTTCCTGCGTTACGAACAAGGACGCAACGCCGTTCTCGGTGATTTGCATTTCTTGATGTGCGTATGCTTCAAATTTAAAGCTGTCGAAATCACGCAAGTACAAATGCGCATATATCGTATCAAGATCCAATTTTTGATCGAGCAATTCCCCTGCCAACCGGAGCGTTTCCCCCGAAACCTCGCGGAAACGGAATCTTCCCGAATCGGTTACCATACCCGTATAAATATACGTTGCCGCTTCGGAATTCATCTTCAATTCGTCTTTGAAGGTCACGTAGAAATCCGCAATCATTTCGCAAGTGGACGAGCGGTGCTCTTCTACCCATTGCATAACTCCGTAATTTTGCACGGGAATATGATGGTCGATTTTAATAAGCTCTTTGCAAAGCACAAATTTCTTATTGGAAATACGGTCTTGCGTAGCCGTGTCGAGTACGATACCGAGTGCATTTGCATACTCTTCATCGGGCAAAAGCTCGTCTTCGCCGCCAAGAAAGGAAAGGTACTCGGAAAAATCTGCATTTTGCAAATAGATTTTCTTTTCGGGATAGGTGAGCTTCAACATCGCCGCAAGTCCTTTCGTCGAGCCGACTGCATCGCCGTCGGGACGGAAATGGCGGAAAATAATAATTTTATCGTACGACTTAATTTTCTCCAATATAGCTTTTTTTACCGCTTCGTTCATTGTACGTTCTCCTTATTATATGCATTAAGGTCTTCGAGAAGCGCCATGGCTTCCTCTCTATTCTTGACGGACGCTCCGCACGCCTTTGCATGGCCGCCGCCCCCGTATTTCACCGCCACGGGTTGAACGGTATACTTACTCGAACGGATTTCAACAAGTACCTTATCTTCCGTTTCCGTAAAGTTCACCCAAATATCCACACCCTTGATATCGCCCATCGTATTGACCATACCGCGCGAAATGGTAAACGTGTCTGCACCGTACGTGGAAAGTTCTTCTTTTGTGGTGTAAATATACGCAACCTTATAATCGGTAAACTGAATTTTGAGCACGAATTGCGCACGCAAGCGCACGTAGAAGAAATCGTCCGCATAAAGTTGGGAATAGACGTCGTTCGTATCGAAATTTTGCTCCATAAGTGCGGAAGCTAAACGGAATGTATTCGACGTTGTCGAATCGTAGCGGAAACGCCCCGAATCGGTTACCATACCTGTAAACAAAGCTTTTGCAGATGCAGGCGAAAGCTTTAAACCACATTCCAATGCAAATTCCGTCACCAAGCCGCAACAGCTTTCATAAGACGTATCAACCACTTCTACGTCCGCAATTTTCTCGCAAAAAATATGATGATCGAAACGTACGGTTGCCGCCGCTGTTTTATAACGCTCGTCACTGATAAGATGCTCCGAACCGCAGTCAAGCACGAAAGCAAGCGCGCCTTCGTATTTCTCGTCCGCAACTTCGTCCATCACTGAGCCGTCCATAAAGGAAAATCGTTTTGCGTCGTCGCCGACGATATATACTTCCTTTTCGGGAAAATTGTCTTGCAAAATATTTTTTAAGCCAATTTGGCTGCCAAGTGCGTCGCCATCAGGGCTTGTATGCCTATGGATAATGATTGTTTTATACTTTTTTACTAATTCTAATACTTGTTCAAACATATTATTCTCTTTATTCTATCGACCAAAGGGCAGCGTGATATAACTCAATCGTCGTTGTGCCGTTATATACGTATTTTTGTATGGGGGCTTGTAAAATAACCGTATCGCCAACTTGCGGCTGCTCGGTCATACTATCGTAACGTCCACCCGATTTATCGTAAATACCGTATACGTACAAGGTATTCCCGCTTTCATCGCGAATGGTTGCATTGCCGTACGTAGCATTGCTAATACTTATGATTTCCCCTTTAACGAAATAGCTTTCGCTCGTCGTTACGTTCTCGCCAAGCGAGTTACCGATTGCAATCACTTGGGGGATGCTCGTCAATTTTATATCTTCTTGCACCGTCGTCAAACCGCCCGCTTCAATATAATCCGCAAGCAGGTCTCTAGCGAACGTCGTTTCGTCCAACCTTGCCACTTCCGTTAAATGGTTAGGGCCATACACGGACGTATACGTATCGGTGATGATATAATACGTTGCGCTTGTATCAATATTTGCCTTTATGCTTGCTCCATATTCCCCATATGCAATATGATAACTGCTATTGCTCGTTTCAAAGAACTTGTTTCTTAAATAATACCCGGAAATGGAACAAAGCACAATTTGATTATCAAACGGGAAAATGCTTTGCAAATCGCCGTACACGACTTCCCCTGCCGCAAGGTTGTACGGACTTCTTGTTTGCAAGAAGCCGCCGCCCAAGGCGATATCGTACTGACTTCCCCACGTTTCTACACCCTTTTCATAATAGAGCTGCGCAACCAAATCGCAAAGGTAATTACTATTACGATAAAGATCGTTCGTCCCCAAGACCTTGCCCGCTATCGCAATTTCTTCCGCATACTTTTCCAACAATTCGTCCACAATAGGATGATCTTCAAGTGAAGCGTACGTGCTTGTGGAAAGATATTCGGCTTCATTTACAGTGGACGTACCGCCTGCAAAGTTTACGGTTACTTCCGCGTGCGTAATGCCGTCGTTATCACCGCCGCCTTGCAAATGGTAGACGCCGTGCTTATCCTTTAAAACGTAACTTTGATGCGAGTGTCCCTCAAAAACAAGATCCACGTAACCGTCCGAAAGAGCTACGTCATAATAGCTCAAGCTAGAAACCGACGTCGTAGAAGAATAGGATTGCCCATATCCGTCGTGCAAGGAATACACAATGAAATCCGCCCCTTCGTTGCGAAGCTTTTGCGATTCCGCTTTTACAAGCGAAGTAAGCTCGTTGCCCGTCTTGAAATAAACTTCCGATACTTTATCCGCAGATATAGACGAATAGCAATCGCCGATTGCACCGATAATGCCGATTTTTACGCCGTTTTGCTCCACCGTAACGGACGGTGCGCAATAGTCTACGCGCGTATTGGTCGTTCTATTGTAAACGTTGATTGCCAAGAACGGGAATTCCGCAAGCTCGCTGTTGCTTTCAATAAAATCACAACCCCAATCGAACTCGTGATTGCCAAGCGTCATGGACGAAAATTCCATTTCACTCATCCAATCGGTAAGCAATTTACCTTTGGTAAGGTTGGATTCCGCACTGCCCTGCCACATATCGCCCGATGCCAAAAATACAGTGTTTTCATTTTGCGCCTTGGCGTTCTTCAAATAGGTGGAAAGCTCGTCTACGCCCGGTTGGGTATCCGTATCGTCGAACTTGCCGTGCAAATCGTTCACTGCGTAAAAATCAAAGGTAACAGTGACCGACTCCTTACATTCGTCACAAAAACCGTTATCGTCCGCATCTATGCAGTCTTTCTTGGGCTCATCGCCCTCGCCATCGTCCGTATCCCCCCCGGAGCTATCTTCATTTCCGGAGTTGTTCCCCGTGTTTCCGCTAGAACTGTCTGTGTTTTCCCCATTCGAGCTACCGTTGGAACCATCCGTAGAATCATTTGAACTGTCATTAGAGCCGTTCCCGGAATCTTTATCCGTATCGGACGTACTACCCGACACGTTGGAGGATGAAGAAAAATCAGGCGAGGACGTATTATTGTCTACGCCGCACGCCGTGAATGTTAATACGAATCCTAAAAGAACTGCGATTATGCTTTTTTTCATACGTTTCATTTTCCTCTTTCATTAGTTGGTAATTGCGTTTAATATACTATAAAAGTATAGCATAAATTCGCCGTATTTTCAAGCATTATTTACTTATTTTTCGGCAAACCATTGACAAAAGGATTATTTTATGCTATATTTTAGTTGATAAGGAGTAAAAAAATCTATGGCAACTTATAATCAAGTATCCGAAGCTTTGCTTCGCCGTATGGAAGAAGAAAAAAAGGACGGTTCGTTTCTCAATCTTGCTTTTGACGAACGCAACGCAGTGCGCAGAACGGACGATGCACGCGATAAAGCAAATATTTGGCGCACCGCCTTCATTCGCGACATAGACAAAATTCTCTACTGCCCCTATTATAGCCGTTATACGGATAAGACGCAGGTTTTTTCTTTGTATAAAAACGACGATATTACCCATAGAAGCTTGCACGTACAGCTCGTTTCCCGTATTGCTAGAACTTTGGGTAAGGCATTGAATTTAAACTGCGATTTGATTGAAGCAATTGCCCTTGGTCACGATATTGGACATACCCCGTTTGGGCATAGCGGCGAGAAATTCCTCGATTCGTTATATAGCTATCACACGGGACGGCACTTTACGCATAGCGTACATTCCGTGCGTGTATTGGATACCATTTTCCCCCTCAACCTTTCCCTGCAAACGTTGGACGGCATTGCGGCGCATAACGGCGAAATGGAGCTCGAAGCGTACCTGCCCAAGCCCTTGA
>JAFVPE010000027.1 GCA_017505465.1 Clostridia bacterium
ACCACCCGAAAGGGTGGTTCTCGGACAAAGCAAGGTGAACTTTGTCCTCGGTCACGCTCAATGCTACCTATCGCATTTCGCTTAACTCGCCCCTAAAAAGCAATATCAATGCTTTTTTTAACGGGCAGCTCGGCTTAACCGCTTGACCAACGGGCCATAACTGCGCCTTGCAGCGCTATATAAAACGAATAAATCGTGTGTTGTCTTGGTAGCGGCGATGAGATTCGAACTTATGACCTTCCGGGTATGAACCGGACGCTCTAACCAACTAAGCTACGCCGCCATTCTGGTTGCGGGGGGAGGATTCGAACCTACGACCTTCGGGTTATGAGCCCGACGAGCTACCTAGCTGCTCTACCCCGCGATATGTCGCTCTTTTAAACAGCATTGCTACAACGCCATTCAAAACAGCTTTATAATAATACTAAAAACAATTTCTTTTGTCAACCGTTTTTTGCGCCTTTTTCAAAAAAATTTTATTTTCTCTAAAAAACTTTTTTCCATAATTATAAAAACAAAAAATGGCGATGGTTACGAGGAAAGTTTGTTACTGCCTTGACTTTCTTGCGTAAAAGTGATATAATAAAGAAAATAAATTGAGGTAAATCGAATGGCTATAAGAGACGCTGCTGCAATTGATAAAAATTTCTTGATTTCCAAAACTCTTGGGAAAGAGGATTTGATTTATTATAATGCGGAGAATTTCGACGTTTACGGCGTGAAACGCATAGACGGCGTGTATCGTAGAATGAAATACGACGACGCAAAAAAAATTAGCGAAGCCGTTGCGCTTATCTCGTCGGAGTGTGCAGGCGGAAGAATTCGTTTTGCCACCGATAGCCCGTACGTTGCGATTTTCGTTAAGTATCGCTCGGTTGCAAAAGTGCCCAATTATTCCTACACGGCAACGCTAGGGTTTGACCTTTATTCGTCTGAGCGTTATATGGGTTGTTTCGTGCCTGCTTTGGATACCGTAGATAGTTTTGAGGGCGTTATAGATATAGAGGGGAACGCTGAGGTAAGAGAATTCACTCTAAATTTCCCCGTATGCAGCGAAGTGAGCGAATTGTATATCGGCGTTAAAGACGGCAGTAAAATCACGAAGGGGGCTAAATATTCCGTTACGAAGCCGATTGTATTTTACGGCTCGTCCACCACGCAGGGTGCTTGTGCTTCCCGTCCGGGGAACACCTATGAAAACATTATTAGCCGTGCGCTGGATTGCGATTATCTCAATCTTGGCTTTTGGGGGAACGCAAAAGGGGAAGAAAGCATGGCGCAATATATTGCGAAGCTTGATATGTCGGCGTTCGTGTACGATTACGACTATAATGCACCGAACGGTGAACATCTTGAAGCTACGCACGAAAGAATGTTCAAAATTATACGAGAAAGCAACCCCGAACTCCCGATTGTCATTTTATCCGCGCCCAAGTATTATCTTAATGAAAAGGATGAAAAACGGCTTGCAATCGTAGAAAACACCTATAAAAACGCGCTTGCGTCGGGGGATAAACGCGTTTGTTTTATTTCGGGTAAAGAGATGCTTGAAAGGGTGAAAGATTCCGCATTGGCGGATAATATTCATCCCGGCGACGTTGGCTTTACGTGTATGGCGGAGTATATAGGTAACGCATTAAAAACGTTGTTGTAAGCTTATTGGAAAATAAAAAATATCAAAAAGAAATATTGAAGTCCCAAGGAGCGAATTGTGTTTTTATTTAAGGATGATCAATGTATCGACGTTTGTTTAAAAAACACAAATCCCTACGTGCGTTTAGCCGTCGAGGATTTGCGAAAGGATTTTATGCGGTGCAGTTATTTAAAAAATCCACCCGCTTTTGTCGATGAAGAAAAAGATTTTTGTTTGATTATTGAAGATAATTCTTGTAAAGAGGACCCGTTGCAAAGCGAAGGTTTTTCTATTCATTCCGATGGCATGAAAATACGGATAACCGCCGACGGATATTTAGGGACGATGTGGGGTATTTATACCTTTAGTGAAAAGGTGTTGGGGGCATCCCCTTGCTATTTGTTTAATGATTTGGAAGTTGAAAAACGCAAGAGTTTGGAAGTGAAAGATATCCACCTTCAAGAAACTCCGTCGAGGAAGGGTTTTCGCGGTATATTTATTAATGATGAAGACCTTTTAACGGATTGGAAGGAAGGCGGCGGCACTCGTAACTTGGACTACCCGTTTTATGCGACAACCGTTCCCGAAAGGGTTATGGATAGGGTTGTAGAAACGGCGCTGCGGTTAAAATTAAACTTGGTGATTCCGGCGAGCTTTTTGGATATTGACAATCCGCCTGAAAAGGCGCTTGCCGATTGTGTTGCAAAGCGAGGGATTTTCCTTTCGCAGCATCATATTGAACCGCTTGGATTATCTCATTTCACGTATGAAAATTATTGTAAAAAGTTCAAAAAGAACGGGCAATATTCTTACATCCACAACCCCGAAACATTGGTAGATGGATGGAAATATTATGCGCAAAAGTGGGCGGAATACGATAACGTCGTTTGGCAGGTAGGCTTGCGAGGTAAAGCGGATCGTCCTGTGTGGGAAGAAGATACGCCGACGGAACAAGAATTAAAAAAATATGCCGATTATATAAGCGACGCAATCAAGAAACAAAAAGAAATTGTTTTGCGGGAAACGGGCGGTAAAGCGAAGTATTTCTCTACAACCCTTTGGATGGAAGGTTCTACGCTTATGCAAAAAGGCTTGTTGGATTTGGGCGACGATACGGTTATCGTTTTTGCGGACAATGGGCCGGATCAAATGTTTGGCGGCGATTACGACAGCGTTCCCCGCGAGGAAAGCTTACAGTATGGCATCTATTATCACGTGCAATATTATGATATAGGCCCTCATCTTGCGCCGCAAACGGGGCTTGATAAACTTTATTATAATATTAAAAAAGCCAAAGAGAAAGGGGATGATTTCTACTTCATTTTAAACGTTTCCAACGTGCGTGAATTTGATTTTGAAATAAAGGCTTACGCGGAAATGTTGTGGAACTTTAAGTCTTTCTCAAAGGAAAAATATTTAACCGAATACTGCGAAACGTATGGGGAAGAAGCCGCGAAAGCCAAGGCGTTCGCGGCGGCGTTTTTCGACAATATGCCTTCTTTGGATACGTCGTATTTGCAGTATGTTCATGCGAATTATTTTAATTATAATTACACGGAACGCGTTCTGGGTGTAAAGAATTTTATTTTGAAAGACGGGTTGATCTTGGCAAGAGGCGCAGGGATGGCTTATCATTTCAACGAGGATTTACCCATGCCGGAGTTGCTTTCTAATATGCACACAGAGCTGAAGCGTGTTATCCCTATTTATGAGAAATTGGCGAATGACGTAGAGGCGTGGAGTAAGCGGTTAAACGATAGATTAAGGCGGCACGTAGAGTGCAAATGGTGGCTTTACGCAAAAACCTTATTGCATATTTACCGTTGGTACGTTTGTTTGTATGAAGCAAAATTGTGCCATAAAAACGGTGAAAAGGGTGAAATGCAAGCGAAGCTTGCATTGGCGTGCGAGAGCTTGGAAGAGTATTTATCTATGCGAAAAGTTGCCGAATACGGCGAATTTGAAAATTGGTATCGCGGTGAATTAAAAATGAACGTCAAGCAAAAGCTTGAAAACACCAAACGCTTGCTAAATAAAGAATAAGAAACGCAATTATATTTATAAGAAAAGATATTTACATCTCATCAAAAACAAGGTAAAATTATAAGTGTAATCATCGTGCAAATCTATGTTAAATGAGGTAGGTTATGAAAAACGCAGTGTTAAATTTCCCGAATGCAGGCGAAAGCAGACTGTACGGTTATGGGGGCAAGCTCATTGATTTTACCATCGAAAAACAACTTTTAGACGAGGAAAAATGGGCGTTGTTCGTGGAACAATTCCGCATAAAATTGGACAGTGAAAATCAAGGCTGGCGCGGCGAATATTGGGGAAAAATGATGCGCGGCGCAAGTCTTACCTACCGCGCGACGAAAAATGAAAAGCTGTATTCAGTGCTTGTAGGAACCATACGAGATCTTTTGTCTACACAGGAAAAGAGTGGGCGCATTTCCACGTACACGGTTGCAACGGAACTCAAAGGCGGTTGGGATATGTGGGCAAGAAAATATGTTATGCTCGGCATGTTCTACTTCTTGGATATTTGCAAAAGCAAGGCTTTGGCGAAGAAAATCGTGAACGCTATGAAGCGCCACGCTGATTATATTATAAAACGTATCGGCAACGGTAAAAAGCAAATTGGCGTTTTTGATACGTCGTGGTTTGTTGGCGGTATGAATTCCTATTCGATATTAGAACCGTTTGTAAAGCTGTACGTTTTGACGGGGGAGCAAAGATACTTCGATTTTGCAACGTTTTTGGTGAACGAGGGCTTGTGCCACGAGTTCAATTTGATCGAAGCGTGCCTTAATAAAACGATGTATCCTTATCAATTTCCGCAAACGAAAGCGTACGAAATGACGAGCTGTATGGAAGGCTTGCTTGAATATTACAAGGTGACGGGCAATCCCGATCACCTTCGTGCGGTGGAAAATTTCGTGGATTTGGTCGTAGAAAGCGATTATACGATTATCGGTTGCTGTGGTTGTTATCACGAGTTATTCGACAATTCTTCCAAGACGCAAACGGAGCCTGCCGCAAATGAAGTTATGCAGGAAACCTGCGTTACCGTTACGTTTTTGAAATTGTGCGCAAAGCTCCTTTCCTTGACGGGAAATGCAAAATACGCAGGTTATATTGAAAAATCGGGCTTGAACGCCTTGTACGGGGCAGTCAACAATGAAAATCAACAGATGACTAGAACGGGAGCAAGAAGATTTGCACCGAATGAAGAAGGGATTTGGGTGGCATATCCCGTAACCTTGCTCGAACCTTTTCCGTTCGATAGTTATAGCCCCTTGTTCCATGATAGGCGTGGGGTTCGAGTGGGCGGCTGCCAAGTAATGCAAGAAGGCAAAACGTACGGTTGCTGCGTATGTATCGGCAGCGCAGGTACGGCGATAATGGGCTTATTTGCGGTGATGAAAGGGGGAGACGGCGTGTACGTCAATCTCTACAATGATTGCCGTTTTAAGACGGATTCCTTCGGCGATAAGATATCTGTGGACGTTTATGCGAATCCATATCAAAGCAAGGGCGCAAAAATCAACGTAAATGGTAAAGGGCAAACCTTTGCTTTGGCGCTGCGTATTCCCGATTGGGCGGAAAACTTCAAGGTAACCGTTAACGGCGAAGCGGCAAAAGGGGAAGAAAAGAACGGCTATCTTATCATCAATCGCGCTTGGGGTAAGGATAAAGTGGCAGTTTCTTTTAACGCGCCCGTAAAAATGACGGTGCTCAATAAAAAGATTGCCTTTACGCAAGGACCTATCACGCTTGCGCGCGATTGTCGGTTTGAAGACATTACAAAGCCCGTGGCTATCACAGCAAGAAATGGTAAAAACGTCCGTGCAAAACGCATAAAAAATAGCGTATTCCATAGCAACGTTGCGTATGAAATCACGACGAAGGATGGAAAAATCACCCTTTGCGACTATGCGCAAGCAGGCAAAAATTTCGACGACGAGCAGTGTAATATCACCGTTTGGCAAGAGAAAAAGTAAAAACCACATTTGGCTGTTGTATTTTGTAGTGGAAAGAAAGCCAAGTAATGAATGGAGAAAATGCAATATATTGCATATAAAAGGGAATAAAAATGAACAAATTTGGCATGTTTATTCATTGGGGGATATACGCGGCAACGGGATTGCATGAACAAGCGCTTGCCCGCTATAATATTCCGCATGAAGAATACGATGCGTTGGCAAAAAGCTTTAACCCGACGGAGTACGATCCCGAGGAATGGGTATTACTTGCAAAAAATGCAGGAATGAAATATATTTGCTTTACAGCCAAGCATCACGACGGTTTTTGTATGTGGAATACTCAATATACCGACTACAACGTTATGAATACGCCGTATGGCAAAGACACGTTGAAGATGCTTGCGGACGCTTGTGAAAAACACGGAATGTTGCTTTCATTGTATTATTCAAATCCAGATTGGCATCATGAAAACGGGTATAATGCTTTTTCGACGCACCAATGGCGTTCCCGTTATCCCGAGCGTGCGGATACCAAGAAATACCGTGAATATATCAAAAATCAACTGCGTGAATTGTTGACTGGTTACGGCAAGATTTACACCTTGTTTTGGGATATTCCGCCGCATATTCAAGACGAAAGCTTGAACGCCTACGCACGCTCTTTACAACCCGAAATTCTCATCAATGATCGCGGTTGGGATAAAGGGGATTTTTCTACACCCGAGCGCGAGGTTCCCGACGGAGCGCGCTTTGAACGCATGACGGAAGCGTGCCAATCGGTGGGTGAGCAGGCCTGGGGATATAGGGCGGACGAGGATTATTTTTCCGTGCGTTTTTTGACGCAAAGCATTGATAAAATTATGGCGATGGGGGGTAGTTATTTACTTAACGTCGGGCCGATGGCGAACGGAAAAATTCCCGAAAAAGCCCATCGAATCGTTGAACGAGTGGGAGATTGGTACGTTCGTATGAACGGGGTGTTGGAAAATCACGAGCCGTATCCTTCTATAATTCGTTTACAGCATACGCCTTGCGTGGCGACGGTTAAGAACGGAAAAACCTATTTGCATTTGTACGAAGGTTGTATTTCTTCGTCTATAAATTTCGATACAGCGCCCGCATTCCCGCCTAAATCGGCAAGGCTTGTCAACGACGGCAGAGCGTTAGGGATTCGCTTTGGTATGTTGCCCGGTTGGGGTGGTAGGCAGGGGCTTGCGCACGGGCCGATTCTTTCCGTGACGGATATTCCCTGCGATGAATTTGAAAACGAACCGCTTATTATTGAGCTTACATGGTGAGGATAGCTTTACACGAAAAAAACGCAGACCTTTTGGTCTGCGTTTTGTATTATCGTCTTTATTTTTTTGCTAAAATATCTTGCGGAGCTTTGCCGTAAAAGGCTTTGCAAGCACGGTAGAAAGCCGTGTAGGTGTTAAAGCCGACTAGTTGGCTTACTTCGTTTGGCGTAATCCCCGAAATCAAATATGCGTGGGCGGATTGCAATCGCTTTTGCATAAGATAAGTTTTAGGCGCTACGTTCAAATGCTTGTTAAAAATCTCGTACAAATAGGAAGGGCTAATAAACAGTGCGTTGGATATTTCTGAAACGTTTTTGATTGTTTTCCAATTTGAGTCGATATAGGCAAGCGCTTGTTTCAACAAGTTATCCGCGGTATTGATCGTGTGGTCAGCATTATTTTTTTCCATTTGGCAAATGCACAGTAGCTCTTCTAAAAGGCTATAAGCGAACGGGGAAAATTGATTGAAAGACAACGTTGATCCATATTCTTTGTAGCGTTCAATAAATGGAAGCAAACGTTCTTTTACGTTTACGTTGATGGGTTTTAAATCGTCAAACACACTATAAGCCAACGATTCAAAATGCTCGTTGGGATCGATATGAATAACAACGCGTTCATAAGGGGCATTCCCAAGAATACTTACGCCGTAATACGTTTTTGCGGGGTTAAAGCAAACGTCGCCCGGTTGAAGAACGTGCGTATACTCATCCGTGGTCATTTTGCATTCGCCCGAAAGAAAGATAAGGATTTGATGCTTATCGTGCGTGTGGCGAAAAAGTTTCATTCCAATAGGGTCAAGCTTTTCGGGTTCGGGGGACAAAGAGTGTCCAAAGCCTATCTTTTCCGAATGGATATGTGAATATCGTATTAAATTATTCATCAAAATCACCGCCTTTCCATTTGTGTATTAAGTACGATTTTTGCTTTTCCCAAGCTCTTGCGGCGTTTTGCCGTAAAAGGATTTGCAGGCACGATAAAATGCCGTATAAGTGTTGAATCCAACCAATTGACTGACTTCGCTAGGGGAAATCCCCGAAACTAAGTAGGCATGCGCCACCTGCAATCGCTTTCTCATGAGATATGCCTTGGGAGCTATGTTCAATTTCCTATTAAAGATATCGTATAAATAGGATTGACTAACAAACAAAGCGTTTGAAATCTCTTGGGTATTTTGGATAGTAGCCCAATTTTCTTCGATGTATTCCAAAGCCTTATTTAAGAGCTTTTCCGAGGGATCTGTCGCATAGTTTTCGGGTTTTTGAGAGATTAAACAAATGTGCAACAATTCTTCTATTAAACATTCCGCCAATCGGGAAAATTCCTTTAAAGGAAGAGCGTCTGCATATTTCTTATACCGCTCGATGAAGGGGAGCAGGTATTGCTCTAAATTAACGTTGATAGGGTTTTGAGTCGCGAATACTTCATGCGCAAGTGCGTCAAAACGCTCGTTCGGCGTAATGGCGATAACAATGCGCTCATAAGGGGAATCTTCCACGATATTGATATATCCGTAGGTGAAGGCAGAAGTGAAGCAAATGTCACCTGGACGTAACGTAAACCTACGCTCGTCCGTCACCTGTTCACACACTCCGGAAAGAAAAATGAAGAGCCCGTGTTTATCGCTCGTATGACGAAAAAGCTGAAATGCTTTCGGGTCTAGACTTTTGGGATTTTTCGCAATGGAGTGCGAAAAGAATATTTTGTCTGCATGGACAAGCTTTAACGTATCGTTACGGGAATATTTCGTGGAATCTTCAGCCATTTTTCTTTTTTTCCGCCCATTCTATTACTTGATTGGATTATAACACGTAAATGGAAAAAATGCAATAGTAAAAAATTGGTTGCGGAAAAAAAGCAATGCTTTTTGTAAAAAAAGCCATTTGCAGTTTTTTCTTAATAGTGGATTGAAAAGAATGGTTGAAATAATAAAAAGAACGTCCTACGGTTATGCCTCAGCCGTTCAAAACAAACGGGATACGCTTTGTATAAAAATTTTTTTTCTAAGAGGGCTTTGCTTTACGAGTATAAAGAAAAAACCATAAAAAATAAAAAAGTTAAAAAAAATAATCGAATACCATACATTTTTGTCGAATTTGATATTGTTTTTTTATCGATTATAATATATAATTAAAAAAATGGTGTAATCTGAATGCTCAAAAAGTACACAATAGTTTTTGTAGCGGTGTGATAATGGTATATTTTTCTTGGTTTTATGGCAAGAAAACATTGTGAAAATCGCGCGTTTGAGCGCGTATATATGCATACGCGCGTCAAATAAAAGCGCGAATGTGTAAAAAAAGCAAAGAAGAATAGAAAAAAAGATATTGACGAAAACAGTGAATTGCTTTATAATCAAAATAGCCAAAATAGGGGGTTAGTCTACTCTATTGGGGCTTTTGCCGTTATATTTTACGAAAAAAGGTGGCGAAAAGATAAAAATGAGAAAATTTATAGTAACAATTCTTGTGCTTGTGATGACGTTTTCGTTTACAGCCTGTGTTGGTGGACAAGAACAAAGTTCTTCGTCATCTGTTTCGACGGAGAGCGGTACGGACGTTGAAAGCGGATTGGACAGCGAAGATTCGTCGTCGGATAGCGTAGAGGGGGGCAATAGTTCGGAAAACGGTGGCAGTAGCTCCGATAAAGATTCTTCATCCGGCGAAGGGGACGGTTCGCAAGGCAGTGATAGCGGATCGGACTCGGATAGTTCGCAAGGCAGTGATAGTGGTTCGAACTCGGACAGCTCGCAGGGCGGTAATAGCTCTGGCAACGATTGGGCGGATATAGAATTCCCCCGTCCGTAATGCAAGAGCGGAATGCTCAAAAAAATCAAATCAGTATAAAAACGCATTTATGCGTTCAAGGGGCGCGCCCCTTGTTGGTTGCAAGCAACCAACAAAAAGTCTTTAATAGCAAAATATATGAGCCAGACACAATAAAGGAGGCAAATATGGGAAAAACTTTTAAGCCGGCAGATTTGTTATACGAATCTCCAATTGTTGACGTGGTAGAGTTTATCACGTTGGATGTGATTCGCACGAGCGAGCCAATCAGTGGGTCCGAAGGCGGGGCAGAAACGCCGGGCGATTGGTTTAATTGAGGAGGGAAAGACGATGAAGAAATTATTTAAGAAACTTGGATTGTCTTTTGCTACCGTAATGTGCGTTGCTTGCGTAGGCGTAGGCGCAGCGTTCGGCTTGAACGGCGTATTGTCTGCGGCAAATGCAGAATCGGCTATCGATTTTTACGTTAGCGGCGCAGGTGTTCGTCTTATCAACGACGCAAACGGCGCAGGTATCCGTTTCCATACGCGTATGGCGGACGCAGATTATGCAACATTGACGGACGGCGATAAAACGGGTACGTTGATCATACCCGAAATTCGCTACGACGGAGAGCTTACTTTGGACGATTTGAACAAAGAAGCAAAATACCGTCCCGTACATATCGATACCACCGATATTTGGTGGGACGCATACGTAGACGGCTATATGCAGTCTACGGCATACTTGTACAACGTACCTGAAAGCGCATACGGCGCAAGATACGTTGCGCGTTCTTACGTGAAGTATGCAAACGGCGATATCGTTTATACGGCAGCAGCTCCCTATACTTCTATGTCGGACGTTGCAACCAAGGTTATAAACAGCAACGAAACCGAATTGAAGAAAACGCAGGTTGTGCCTTACGTCGTAGACGAAGTAACGGTGAAATACGTTATGCCCGACGGCAGTACGGAAACCGAAACGGTTGCGTACGGATCGAAATTAAGCGGTCCTACGTATAATAGGGAATCGTACGCTATCAATGCGACCGAGCAATACGGTAATGCAATTAATTTTGCTACGTACGAGGCAACCTTGCCCGTAACGATTGACGTAGAATTGACGGCGAAGCCCAAGACAACCGCAGTTGAAGGGCAGCTTATCAAGGGGCTTTACGGTGCGGCGGCTCCTGAACGTGCTTGGTCGAACGGTCCTACTGGTACGGCGGTAACGGAAGGTATCCCCAACGGTTACTCTTCGATGATCCGTTTGGATTGGTATCAACAGAGTACCAGCCAATGGAAAGTCAACAGCAACCCCTTGTACAGATCGCAATTCAATCAGAACGATATTTCCGCATACGACAGAGTAACGTTTGCAATGAAATTGGAAACGAACGGCGACGCATACGTTGCGGCGAGAAATAAGGCGGTTAACTTTGGGAACAATAAGTGGCTCTATTTTGAACTTATTCAAACTTCCGCAAACGTTTGGACGTTGACGATTACGGACGACGCGGGTGCGGAACTTTATAAAGTAACGGATGCCAAAGCGGATACCAAGACGAACGGCTCTGGCTTGGGCAACGACTACGACTCCGTTGCAAGCTTGGTATTCTCCAGAACAGGTTACTATGGCGCGGTTTCGGGTGATACCAGCAAGTGGGAAGCTTCGCATATGGTTGCGTTGTATCCTTGTACCAGCCAAGAAATGACGGCAAGCGTTTATTTCACCGAAATTCTCGGTTATTCGGAAGACGTGCTTGCAATCCCTTCGGAAGCGATTACGGTAGCGGACGCTGTTGCGCTTACTGGCACTACTAACCCGAATTTCGCGATTGTGGACAATACGGAAGAAGCGCCTGCATTCTTCAACAGCGTAACGGCGTTCAAGTCGGAAAAACAATGGGGCGATTCCTACATTTTGGGTTCGGGTGATTTATCCGCGGTGAACGTTAAAAATTACAGCGAAGTTTGGTTTGCGGTTAAGATGGACAACGGTCAAATTTCGGAAACGCCTTCCTATGCGACGGTTGACGGTTACGCCTCGGCGGTGTGGGTATATTTCCACCTAATCCAACAGGACAACACCATGACGGATACGGCTGGTAACCCTACGATCGCTTGGACGATTGAAATTAGCAAAGCGGACGGCACGGTTTGGAAGACGATCACCGATCAGCACGCAAACGCTAACGATACGATCGGTAGAATTCTCGATTGGTCTAGCGATGATAGTCGTATTGTATTCTATCAAAACAGAGACAACCTTAGCCAGCCTACGTACCTCTATTCTACGGAAGTACGCGGTATCTTAAAAGACGGCGTTACGCCTCCTTCCAGTGGTACGACGGAAACCACGACGGCGATGGATATCCCCGACAATGCTAAGGGTGTACGTAACTACGTATGGCGTGACGACAGATATGCGCTTACTGCGCATGCAAACGTTACGATGGCGGCTCCTGAAGGGTATTCCTACGTAATCGAAGACGTATGGAATAATCACCATACCAATATCACTAACCAATATACGTATGCGATGGACCAATCGTTGGATATTACAGCGTACTCCGATTTGTACTTTGCAATGAAGATTGTAGACGGTACGCGTATTTACGTTGCAAATAATACTTCTGGCGCGCATTACACGGGTACGGATTGGCTGTATATACATTATCATCAGGAAAGCACGGGCGTTTGGTCGTACGACGTGGCGTCCCCTGACGGTTATTCGGCTGCGTCCAAATCTACGATTTCTGCAACGACGATTAAAGCGTTGATTGACGGCAAAATCTACGGTGTTAGAGAAACTGTGGATATGACCACCACCAAGACGTATTTCACTGAAGTTCGCGGTATTCCCGTAGACGATACGCCTTGGGGCGACAGAGCTATTTGGTCGGCGATTGACGGCGCTACCTTTGCGGATGAATATATCGCTATTCCCGCAGGTTTCACTTCCCTTTATAAATATGAAGGGATGAGCGTTACCGACGCTAAGTGTGATTTTGCGGCGCTGGATTTGTCGAATACCATTTACGAACAACTTCGTTTTGGTTTCATCAACAGTGACGACTTCTCCTTTAAGGCGGGTTATACCTACGTAGGTTCTGACGGCGTAGCGAGAAACGCAACGACGATTGCCAGCCATCAGGGTGATTGGCCGAAGATGAACGTCGTAACCCTTACGAAGAACGACGACGGAAGCTGGCACGTAACGATGGAATGTAAGCGTTGGTTTGATACGGCAGACAATAACTCGAAGATGACGGAAGTGCCTTTCGAGGCAGACGTAACGGCTAACAGCTTGTCTGCGATTATGAGTACGTTTATGTATTCGAACGGTACGAAAGCAAACGTTGCATACTGCACGGAAGTACGCGGTACGCACACGCACGCGAACAATAATACTAAATCGCTTGGCAACGGCTACTTGCAAGATTACTGTATCTGTGGCGAGACGATTGGCGATGCTTACGAATTTGCACACGGCATTGTAGACGAAGCTGTAATGGTTAAAGACAGCATTTGGCGCGCAAACAATTACGCGCTTAGCACGCCCGATCAAGAGGCTCCTGCTGGCTTTGACAATATCGAAATGTATAGATGGAACTATAACACTGCAAACGGTGGTGCAGCTTGGGGCGCGTCGAATAAAGATATGTCTTTGACCTGTCTTGACGAAGCGGACGTTAGCGCTTACGACGAAGTATGGTTTGCAATGAAGAACGTAGGCGGTACGGGCTTCTACGTGCGCAATGCTTCTAAGTATGAAGGCAGCGATTGGTTGTATTACCATTTGGTAAAGGTAGATGGCGCTTGGACGTTGTCCCTTAGCTCTCCTGACGGCTACGTTGCTGAAAACGTACAAACGGGCATCGTAGGCAATACTCTTCAAAAGATTTTGCAATATCACGCAAAATCGGATGCAGAACCTTGGGATAGCGGCGCATATCCTACCAAGGCGGACGGCGATACCACGACGGACGTAAGAATTTACTTTACGGAAATTCTTGGTATTATCAAATGCGAACATACCGCAGGCGTTGAATACGTTTCCAACGGCGACGGCACGCACAACGAAGTTTGCGCAAACTGCCAGACGGTTATGGTAGAAAACGTAGCTTGCGAAGGCGGCGAAGCAACCTGCGATAAGGGCGCAATCTGCGAGGTTTGCGGTGTGGAATACACCGACGCGCTCGGTCACAGAAACACGACTTGGTCTTGGGGTAAAGAAATCTGCGGCGTCTGCGGTGAAACCGTAGGCACGGCAGTAACGGTTGCAAACAGCGCAATTATCGAAAGTACTAATGCAAAACTTACCATTTCGAACAATGCGGCTGGGGTAACGGCACCTGCAGGCTTTAGCAGTGTAACCAACCTCTTCTCGGCAAGCGGTAACACGTGGCCTTCTAAGATTTTGGGTTCGGCGGATTATGCAGGTGCAACGCTTGACGCTTACGATGAAGTATGGTTCGCAATCGCAATCCAAAATGGTCACTTTACCAACTCGGCAGATAGTTGGAAAAACCTGGACGCTGACAATCAATTGGTTTGGATTAAGTTCCATATGACGCAAACCGCAACCGATGTGTGGACGGTGGCTATCTACGTGGGCGACACGTTGTATAAGACTTTTGAAAACAGACCTGGTAATACGATTTATAAGCTTACCGAAAACAATAACAACGGTTTGAGATTGGTTATCTATCAACAGACTGCTAACAACCTTTCTAACGCAGACGTAAATATCTACGCAACGGAAGTACTCGGTAGATTTGAAACGGGTATATCCCCGTATGCAACCAACGTTTGGGATCATATTTGGAATGCGGACAACGTAGGTACATATGTGGATGGAGCCGTTCCCGAAGGCTTTACGAAAGTTAATAAGGTCACTTGGAAAGGTACGGGTGCAAACAATTATTGGCCCTCTGGTAAAGTGAATGCGAGCACGGATATCAGTAAATACAGCGACCTTTGGTTTGCAATGAAGGTTGAAAACACGGATATTTGGTGTGAGGGTATTGGCAGTTATACGGGTGGAAACTGGTTGTATTTCCATCTTCATCAAAATAGCGATGGTACGTGGTCGAAGTCGTTTAAATCCATCGACGGTTGGTATAATGACTCTGCACAAGCAAATCTTGCCTATACTAATTTAAAGACCTTGATGGAATATGCAGGCAGTGGTATTAAGAGAGGTTCTTATCCTAACTGGGTTGGACCAAATATCGAAGGCGTTGTATACAGCACTAACGTTGTCGGCGTATTGAAGTGCGACGGCACCAACCATAGTAACGACGTAATCGTTAGCAACGGCGATGGTACGCATAGCGTATCTTGTCGTTGCGGCGAGGTTGTCAGCACAAACGCAACCTGTTCGGGCGGCGCAGCGAACTGCTTGCACGGCGCAATCTGCTCCGCTTGCGGTTACGAATATCAACCTGATACCGGTGTACATACGGGTGGCGAAGCAACTTGTGAACACGGTGCGATCTGTACCGTTTGCGGCACGGAATACACAGGCACAACCGATCATACGGGCGGCGAAGCAACCTGTGAACACGGTGCGATCTGTACCGTTTGCGGCACGGAATACACCGAACCTACTGCGCACACCGCAGCTTGGGTAGACGATAGCTACGTTTGTTCGATCTGTGACAGCGTGGTTGGCAGCGTAAACACGCATTATGAAACGCAACAAGACGTTGCGCTCTTCACCAACGCAGCATATGCGGAGAAAGGCGCAACGGAGGCAAATGCCTTTGACGCAAGCGCGGAAACGGCGGCAAACATTGATTTTTCTGGGTTTACCAACGGTTTAACAATCAGTGCCGTCAAAAACGTAAAACTCAACGGCGTACCGTTCGATGCAACGGTTGCAAACAACATTTTAACAATTAACGTTATTCCTTACGAAGTATTCGGCGAATATACGTTGACGGCGACAATCACCGTTGAAGGCAAAGACTTTGACGTAGAAATGTCCGTCCTCATTATCACCGATTTGATCACGGACAACAACGGCCTTTTGAACGTAAGAAAGGTTCTTCGCGGTCAAGATCTTTCGACGCCTGTTACGGCGACCTACAAAGGCGCTGTTTATGCAGGCTATGGTAATAACGGCGGCGACGGCACGATGAACGGTACGGGCTACTATAAGCTCGGCGCAAACATTTCTCTGTCGAATATCATCATTGGCGCACACAACCAAAACTATTATGCGAACGTAGTGTACGTGCTTGGTACCAATGCGGTACCTTTCGTAGGTACGTTTGACGGCGCAGGTTACGTTTTAAGCAACTTTAAGTCGGTAATGTCCGCTTGGAATAACTCGAGTTTAACGGGTGGTTACACCAATATGGCGCAGGATGTGTCGAGTATTGTAGTTGACGATCCGAATACGACGGATAAGGATGAATCGTCTGAAGGCGTTACGATGGAACAAGAAGGCTCCTTCTTCGGTATCATGAACGGTTTGGTGAAGAACTTGGCGATTACAAAAGCACAGTTCGGTCAAAACGGTAACATCGTGCTTGGCGGTACGGGTACGTTGGAAGACGTATACGTGGACGTAGCCCGCCTTCAAGCGCCCAGATACGGCGGAACGACAGAAAATCTTAGTGCTATTACTGCTCCTTTCACACAACGTTTAAGTGGTAACGGTATGACCTTTAGAAACGTTGTCATTGATCTTTTGGACTGCGCGTTTGCGGAAAGTACCGCTACGATTACTACGCATTATCCTGCGCTTATCGGTAACGGTTTAAGAACTGCGGAAAACGTTGCGGTTTACGGCTTTGATACGGCTTGGATCAATGACGCAGGCCTCGGTAACGTTTTGAGAAAGAACTTCGGAGAAGGCGACGTATCCACCGACGGTAGTGCAGTGGGTATCTACGTTGAATATAGAGACGGAAACGAAAACGCTACCAACGGCGCAAGCTTCTGGATGGAAGGTTTGCATAATGCTCGTTGGAAGGTTGTAAACGGCATTCCTTACTTGATGAACGTATCCGTAGATGGTACGGCAAGCAGTCCTAGCACGACTCCCACCGTAGGTGACTTGAACGAAAACTTTATTGACGATAACGGCACGCAATATTATATTGCTTGGTCGGCGGACTTGGGTGAATACGCAATGTTCATCAAAAACGCTATGTACGATGCGAGAGGATTAACCCTTGCAGTAGGTGCGGCTGATCTTGAGGATACGAATACCAAGCAAATCATTATCGGCACGTATTACGACTACGGCAAGTACGTCTTTGAATCGGGTAAGTACGAATACGACCTTTCCGACAATGACGAAGACTACGGCGTATATCTTGTCGACAGAACGTTCTTCGTTCTTGCAGAGAGTGACGAAGGCTTTGAGCTTGCTGCGCAGAAGTTCTGCCGTGAAACGTTCGGCTATAACGAGGTTTGGTTCGACGAAATAGTATCTACGTCGGGCGTGATTACCCTTGCAGACATTAATGCGGAATATCTCGGCACGTCGAGAATTACGTTCAGCACTCGCAAAAACATGAATACGAGTACGTCGGAAGACCAAACGAAGATGGGCTTCAGCAAGTATCAGCCGTACACGGATTACCTCAGTATGCACAATGCAACCAATTACTTCGGGAAAGCTAGCAACGGCGAGACTGACGAAAAAATAACAACGCCGACGGGTGACAATGCAACTGCGTGGGCAACCTTGGCGAGTGAAAAAGGCGTTACGGCAAGTAATGCGTTCTCGTCTGGTGACAACGATGATGATAGTGATACGTATCAGCTTTGCTATCTTGGCCGCGGCAATAAAGCTACGTTTAACGCAATGGTTGAACACGTAGTAGGTATCATTACGGCACAAAAGGAAGCAAAACCCAATATGAAGGTTATTAACCTTATGTTGGAAGACAATACCGACTATTGCTCGTGTACGGCTTGCGCTAAATTCTCTAAACCTTCCATTGCGCAACAAATCTTCTTGAACGCAGTTCAACAAAAATTGAATACTGAAGGCGTTGGCGTAGGTATCGAGTTCTTCTCGTATAACAAATACTCGCCTGCTCCGATTTTGAGTGATACGGATTTGACAAACTTGGCAAGTATTGCAAGCACGTTGGGTATTACGTATGAAACGAAGACGGTTACCTACGACGATACGGTAAGTTATAAAGACAAGATTGCGTCGAGCCCTTATCGTTACACGACGGTATTGAAAGCGGAAGACGGCTTGCGTTTGTGGTGGACCAGCCACGAAGCGAACCATTCGTTCCCTCTCGAACACGAAGCAAACGCGCATATGTACCTTGCATTGCAGGCATGGATTGCTTCTATCGGCGCGGACAACGTGGACGTATTTATGTATCAAGCAACGTATCGCGATTATTTCATTCCTTTGAATACTTGGGAATATCAGATTCTTTGGTATCAATCCTTGAATAATCTTGGCGTAAACAACTATATGTTCAACCTTGGCGACCGTGAGAACTCTTCGAGCGCAAGAACGGGCTTCTCGGCATTCAAGACGTATATCGACAGCCGTGCAATGCGTGACAGCAGCGTAACGTTTGAACAGTTGAAGGATGAATTCTTCGGCGTGAACGGTTACTACGGGCCTGCAGGTCCTACGATGCGTACCTTCTTCGAAGAGCTTGTAGACGTTTACGAAGGTCATAAGCAAGGCGGTAATAACGCTTGGGTATCCACGGGCGCAGCAAGCGGCAATCAGATTGCATTTACGCAAAACACCAATACGTTGGGCGTGACGGGCAACGGTTATGCCGCAGGTTGGTTCTTGAACTACTATGACAAATCGAGTAATCCAAACTATCACACGTATCATAGACAGACGTTCTTCAACGGCTCCTACGGATATAACGTTGCTGCGGAAGTATTTGGTGGAAGAGCTTCTGTTTCGTGGGGAAGTAGTTCTAAAGAAGTAACGCCCCAACAGGACGTATACGTACACAGCAATTACGCTTCGCAGCTTGCGACGTTGGAAGCTTGGTATAACTGCTGTCAGACGGCGTTGACTAAGGTTGACAGCAATAGCGAGTATGCAAAACGTATCAAGCTGGAAATGCTTTTCCCTGAATACGTTTACTTGGTATATTACTCGAAGTATACCATAAATGGTAAAGGCGAGAGCCCTAATAGCGTAACTTCGTCCATTGCTACGGATTCGGGTACAATTAATCCCGAGAAAACGGATGTAACGCATTATCAAGACTTCTACAATAGAGTTAAAGCTCTTGGCGTCACGAAGCCTTCGGAATTCTACACGTTTGATTCTACGACGCAGGCACCGGTGACAGATTGCGTGGCTGGTACATCTTCTACGGTTGGATACTTCTATATCTACCAGAGCTTCTGGAAGAACTGGGGTATAAAGGCATAAAAAGGGTAACGTTTTCCCTAAAAGCAACACAATGAAAAACCTCGCCTCTGTCCGAAAGGGCAGGGGCGGGGAAACTTGCTTTGAAAATAACTGTACGTTTTAGCGCGCCGCTCAGACGGCAAAGCTAAGATTTATAGAGTATATATATGAATTTATAAATTATGTAAGGAGAAAATAATATGAAAAAGAACTTAACGAAAGCGCTTGCATTGGCGCTCTGTGCGTTTACGGTTGCGCCTATGGCGGCTTGCGGCGATCCGACTGGCGAAAAAATCGACGAAACCAAAACGCAGCTGACCGTATTCCATTACTTTGCCGGTTTCGGCGACGAATGGCTTGTAGAGCTTAAGGAAAACTTCGAAGAAAAGGTAAAGGATATTTCCTTTGAACCCGGTAAAACGGGTGTGCAAGTACACCACAGAGGGGAAATGCGTGACTTTACCGCCTCGCAAATCAAGAGTGAAGGCTACGACGTTCTCTTCTTGGAAGGCCCGAAGGAATTCTTGACGATCATGAATGAATTTGCGGTAGAACCCCTTGATTCTATTATGGAAACCCCCAACGCGGCAGATAACAATCAAACGATTGTAGGCAAGATGACCGAGCAACAAAAGAACTTCTACTATCATAACGGTCATTACTATGGTATCCCTCACTATGCAGGGCACTACGGTCTTATCTATAATAGAGACTTGTTCGAAGAAAAAGGTTTCTTCCTTGCGGAAAATCCCGATGAAGCAACGGGGGATATTTTGGTAAATGCAGCGAACCCCGAAAGAACGGCTGGTCCCGACGGCATTAAGGGCAACGACGACGACGGTTTGCCTAGAACGTACGACGAATTCTTTGCGCTTTGCGAAGAAATCAACGCACGCGGCGTAGATCCCGTATGCTTCCCCGGTCAATATACCCAACAGCACCTTATGTTGCTTTTGGATAACCTTGTTGCACAGCACGAGGGCGCTGAACAAATGAACATCAACTACACCTTCGAGGGTACGGCAACCGACTTGGTGAAGCTTGATAAGGACGGCTATGCAATGCTTGACGCAAACGGCAATCCCATCATCGACGAGCCCCTTGAAATCAATTCGTCCAACGCATGGCAGATGTCCCGTCAAGCAGGTAAATATTATGGCATTCAGTTTATGCATAAATTGTTGAGCAATAATAACTATATCAATGAAGAAGACGGCAAAAATACGGCGATGTCCCATACGATGAACCAACAGAACTTCCTTGAAAACCAAAGCCTTGGTAAGAGACCGAGCGCAATGCTTGCGGACGGTTCTTGGTGGCAGATTGAGGCGGACGACGTATTCTCTTACATGGCGGAAGACGACGCGAAGTACTCCAAGGAAAACCGTAAGTTCGGTTGGTTGCCTTTGCCTCAAGCTACGGAAGCAGAAGCGCAAAAGCTTGCAAACGGCGAGAAGAAGAGCGTTTATATGGACTATTTGAACGCAGTAGCTTGCGTAAAGGCTGGCTTGGCAGACGGTCCTAAAGCGGCGGCTCTTGAATTCTTGAAGTATGCATACACGGACGAAGCACTCACCAACTTCACGTATACGACGGGTACGACGATTGGCGTAGATTATATGGACGCACTTGATCGCAATGAATTGAACTATTACGAAACGTCTCTTGTCGATTACATCCAAAAGTCGGATAGAGTATATCAAGTTTCTCCCAATGAATTCTATGCAGCAAATAGACAAAAGCTTGTACCTTCCCAAATTTATGGTAGCGGTACGTACGTTTCGATGGAACGCGCTGTTTGGGATGATCACGTTAGCGCAAAAGAATATTTCAAAGGACATATTGCATTCTATAAAGGTATTGCTTGGAACTAATTTCCTGCGCTAATCTAAGGAGGAAAGTATGCAAAAAACGAAAAAGGTGGGGTTGGGGCAAAACACATGGAAGAGTAAGCTCTTTTATACGCTCCTGGTTTTTCTCCCTTCCCTGCAATTTCTCATATTTTACATAATTGTAAATATTAACTCGTTCTCGCTTGCCTTTAAGGTATGGGAGCTTGATGCGGACAATCAGGTGAATCTCGTATTTGGGTGGAAGAACTTTGCGTATTGGTTTGACGATTCGTCGGGGGTTAGGACGCAGCTTATAGACGCCATTATTATATCCTTGGAAACCTACGGGATTTCTATGATTACAGGGCTTCCTTTGGGTTTGTTCTTCTCGTATTATATGTTTAAGAAGATGCCCGGATCAAAGCTGTTCCGTGTTTTGTTGTTCATGCCTTCCATTTTGTCAGCAGGCGTTTTGGCAACCATTTATAAACAGTTGACGGAATTCGTAGTCGGCGGCGCAAACGGATGGTTCGATATATATTTCTGGGATTCAGATCACCGATTCGCTTCAATGATGATATTCAATATTTTCGTCAGCTTTGGTACAAGCGTACTGATGTATACGAATAAAATGGATTCGATTGCGCCTGAAATTATTGAATCGGCGCATTTGGACGGCGCAAACGGGCTTTCGGAGTTTTGGTATATCATATTGCCGCAGATATTCTCGATTATGCAAGTATTCCTGATGTCTGGCTTTGCGGGTATTTTCACCAATCAGCACAACGTTCTGATGCTTTGGGGACAATACTCCGTACCCAGTGAAATGCAATCGGTGGGCTATTTGTTATGGCGAGCGATTTATAGAGCCGGCGGCGCAGAGCAGACGGATAAGCTCGGTGAGCCTACGGCTCTCGGCTTGATGATTAGTGCGGTAATTATTCCCTTGACTTTCTTGCTGAGATGGATTATGAACAAGGTCGGCTGGAAGGAAGAGTAAGGAGGTGGAAATATGGCAAAAGCAAAAATGAAACACGACAAATTTTCACCCCTTACCGTTTTCATGCTCATCATTTTGTGCGTATACGTTGCAGTATTGTGCTTTATGCTGCTTTGGGCGGTAATGCAAATTTTTAAGCATCCGTTGGATTACATGAAGAATCCAATTTGGCTCCCGTCGACGAAAAACGGGCAGAGAGGCTGGACGTTAGCCAATTTCAGCGCGCTTATATCCTATTCGCATACGAATTGGATGAGCTCCTCAACCACGAAAACGTACGCCGGCTTTGCGGAAATTATCCTCAATACGCTCATTTACTCGGTTGGCGGTTCGCTTGTTAATGCATCCGTTATGTGCTTGATGGCATACCTTGCGGCGAGATATAAGTACTTCTATTCGAAGATTATTTATATGATCGTTATCGTCGTTATGGTTATTCCTGTCGTTGGCTCGCAGGCTTCGGAAATCGCAGTATTGAAAACTTTGAACTTATACGATACTCGGTTTGGCTTCGTTATTCTAAAAGCAGGCTTTGTTGGGATGTATTTCTTGGTATTCTACGAAACGTTTAGGAATATTCCCGAAACGTACAGTGAAGCGGCAATGATGGACGGCGCAAGTGACGCGCGTATTATGTTGGGGATTTATTTCCCTTTGGTTGTCAACGTATTTTTGACGATTACGTTGATTACGTTCATTCAATTCTGGAACGACTATCAAATGGCGATGATGTATATGCCCAGTTATCCTACGCTTGCGTACTTCTTGTTCGCGGTACAGCGTGCGTCGCATAAGATTAACGTTATCGGCGAAAAGTACAAGATCGGTTTGGATAGACCGCCGATTAAGATGACGGCTACGGTCGTATTGATGACGCCTATTTTGATTATTTTCATCGCTTTGCATGAAAGATTGATGGGTAACCTTTCCATCGGCGGTATCAAAGGTTAAAACAGTTATAAAAATTAAGGAGATAGAAAATGAAGAAAAAGATATGGATAGCATCCTTATTGGCTGCTTTTTCCATTACGGCTGTGGCAGGGGGGATTGCAATTGCAAACCACGATACAGTCGTAACTCGCGCGGCGGAAAATTGGCAAGTCGGCGAGCTCGCTAACAAGTATTTGTACGGCACTTCGTTGGAAGTCCCTGCGGCAACGGTGGAGGTAGGCGGCGTAGCAGCGGAAGCTACGGCTACCGTTACCTACCCCAACGGCTTGACGGTTACTTCGGAAAACGTCGCTTTGAATCAGGCGGGTATTTACACGGTAACCTATCGTGCAGTCGTAGGCGAAACCCATTGCGTCGAAGAAAAGACGTTTGAAGTAGAAGACAAAGCATACTTGGTGCAGAGTGAAAAGAGTAGCATACAATACGGTACGTACAGGGGGTTCGGCTCGAACTCGAACGGGCTTATGGTTCGTTTGGCTCGCGGCGATTCGCTTACTTTCTCGAAGCTTATCGACTTCAATTCTTTGGGAACGACAGACTCTATTATCGAAGGGTTTGTTACCCCTGATGCGCGTGGCGTGTACGATTTCAGTAGACTCATTATTACGCTTAGCGATCCGTTGGATCCCTCTTGCTACATTCGTTTCCAATTGAGAAAGTGGCATTCGGACACTAACGGCTTGAGAATATCGTATGCGGACGTAGGGTTTGACGGTGAAGGGCAGGTTGGTTGCGAAAACGGCAACTATAAAGTTAACGGTCACGGTACGCCGATTGAACATACGTTTAGCGCTGTTATGAACAAGGGTAATACGTGGGCAGGCGAACCAGTGGAAGCTGTTCCCGACGAGAAAAAATTCTATTTTACCTACGATAGACAATCTACGGAAGCGAAGGTAAATAACAAACATATGGCGCATTTGAACAACCTGTTTCTCTATGGGAAGGCTTGGGGCGGTTTACCTAGCGGTAAAGCAAGAGTGACGATTACGGCAGGCGACTACGCTGCGGAAACGGCAAACTTCTGTATCACGAAATTGTTTGGCATAGACGACCTTTCCAATAACGTTTTCGATGAAACGGAAGCTCCGATGATCGACGTTTCTATGTCGCAAGACGATATGCCTCAAGGTCAAATTGGGCTCGATTACAAGATTCCCGAAGCAACGTCCTTCGACTTCTATTCGGGCGCGTGCGATGTTAAAGCGAACGTTTATCGCGATTATGCAACGAATAGTCCTATAAGCGTAGGCGTTATAAACGGTAAGTTCAAGCCTACGGTTGCAGGTTGGCATACCATTGTTTACACGTCGATAGATATGCTTGGAAACGAAGGTACTGAGCTTCGTAACGTATACGTTTCAAACGATCTTGGTGACATCAACGTAGAAATTCCTAACAATGTGATAACGAGCGCAACGCTTGGCGCATGGGTACCTGTTCAACCGGCATCTTATACGGGCGACAGCGGCATCGCGTCTGTTAAGACGACGGTAACGTTTGGCGAGGAAACCTATGAAATTACAGGCGGATTCCGTCCGGAATCAGCAGGCGATTGGAAGGTTACGTACACGGTAACCGACTATCTCGGTAGAGTAGGTACGGCGGAATACGTTGTAAGCGCAGTTCCCAGTGATGAGTACGTTATTTTGGACGAAATCGCATTACCTCAAATCTTTATTTCGGATAGTAAATACGACTTGCCTATTTTGTATGCAAACGACTATTCTAGCGGTAAAGCGGAACGCTTGCTTTGCCAGGTTGTCGTAACCGACAAGAATGGTGAAGCAACGTACGCATCGGGTACTTCCTTCGTTCCGTCCGTTGCAGCAAACGGCGATAAAGTAAAACTTTCCTATCAATGTAACGGTCAAGAACTTCTCGTGAAAGAAATTCCTGCGGTACTCGTAAAAGGTTCGGGCAAAATCATCGGTCAAAACTACTTCTACGGCGAAGGCTTCACGACTGCTTTCTATGAAGATGTGGATGAAAACGGTAAGAAAGATGAGACAGAGGAATTCTATCCTTCCGGTATGGCGTTGTATGCGACCGAAGCATCTGCGCTTTGCGGTTGGACGTTTGCAAATCCTCAGCTTATGACTGATTTCAATATCGTGATAGAAGCTTTGGCGCATCGCGCGACGTATGAAACGCTTGTATTGACGTTGACCGACTCTAAGAATCCAAACGAGCAAATTCAAATTTCGTTGAAGGTAAAAGCGGGCGGTTCGACGATGACCGTATGTGGCACGTCGATTGATGTTACGGGTACGTCTTTGTCTGCAAACGGTGAATTTACGATTAATTACAAGAATGGTAAGTTTACCTTTGGTGGCATTACTATGAACGCAACTAAGACGGTAAATGGCGAAGCCTTTACGGGTTTCTCTTCTAACTTCGCATATTTGCACGTGGATATGGTAAATCCCGCTAAAGGCGCAGGATACAAGGTAATTAGTATTTGTGGCTCGCCTTTCTCGAGAAGAAACCTTGAAGTATACAATCCTACGTTCGAAATTTTGGGTGATTTCGGTGGTAACCAAGAATTGAATGCAGTATATGAAATTTACCCTGCAGTCGCAGGCGACGTATTCGCGCCTGAAACGTCTTTGACGTTGACGGTTATTGCTCCTGACGGGTCGATCGTTAAGGACAACAATGGTGTTGCATTGGATAAGGTTCCCACGGATAAGTCTTACTTCATTACGTTGTCGCAATATGGTAAATACCAAGCAACGTACGCGATGGTGGAAAAAGATTGGGTAGCGGAAAACCCGCTCAACCTCGTGAAATCCATCTTTGTTGTAGACGAAGTTGCGCCTCAGGCGAAGTTCATCAACGCAACGAAAACAACGGCAAAAGTAGGCGACGTTATCACGATGCCCGACGTCGTTTATAAGGATAACGTTACGGCAAATGAAAATATGCGTGTTCAACGCGGTGTATTCAATCCCAACGGTACGCTCTACTTGTTCGAAGAAGGCGAAAACGCAATCAAGTGCGCATACGCAGGCAAATATATGTTCATCGCTATGGTATTAGATGAATACGGTAATACGGCCACTGTAACGCATACCGTTACGGTTACGGCGAAATAAGGAGGTATAAGCTATGAAATTAAAACAAATAACAGCAGCTTTATTGTTGGCGGCTTGTACGCTCTCTTGCGGGTGTAATAACGGTGGTGAAAGCGGCTCGAAGGGACCCGTAACGGCAGGTATCGTTACGGAACCCGGCGTAACGGGCTACGTAGAAGGCACGCTGCACAACGTAAACGTAAAATATGATGCGCCCGTCGGAAACTTTGCAGTAAATGGCAAGAGTGATTATAAACTTGTTATCGGTAAAACAAATAATTCGAAGGCGGCAGGCTTTATCGCTATGCACGTATTGAATGCAACGAAAGCAAAAGTTGATATTATTGAATATAGCCAAGATTTGGTTATCGATGAAAATACGAAGTACATCGTAATAGGCTGCGAAGACAAGTTTGTTGAACTTGGCGGTGAAGTGCCTACGTACGAAACGATTGGCGTATCGGGTTATCAAATTCAAACGGTTGGTAAAAACGTATTTATCAACGGCTATACGGAAAACGGTTATCAGATGGGCGCAATCGCATTCCTTCGCGCATTGCTCGGCTATGATATGTTGATGGAAGACTGCGTTGTCTATGAATTGGATGGCAAGGAGCTTCCTCAAATGGATATCATTGAACGCCCTGACTTCGATTACCGTCAACAAGGCGGTGCCTGTACTAATACTGAAATCTATGGCATGGGCTTCACCTATACGCAGATTTGGATCAACCCGAACAACGGTTCCTTCTGTCATAACTGGTACGAATACGTATCCTTGGAAGAAGCGGATGAAAACCCCGACTGGGCTTCTAACGACTCTACGCGTTGGCAGGGCTGTTGGACTTCCCGTGGTAACAAGGACACCTATAAGGGCTTAATAAACCATATTACTGAAAAGGTTAAGAAGTTCTTGAGAGCAAATCCTAACGTAGATAACCTTATGCTTGCACAACACGACATCGGCGGTAATACGCCTCAGGTACAAAACTGTAGATGTACCTCTTGTCAAGCAAGCTACGAATATTACGGCGGTACGATGGCAGGCGCTTGGCTTTCCCTCGCGAATCGCGTATCCTTGCAGGTAGACGAATGGTTGCAATCGGACGAAGCAATCGAATACTTCGGCGGTGTAAAGGATTTCAACTTTATCGAACTCGTATATCATACTTCGGTTAACCCTCCCGCTGAAAAAGACGCGTCGGGTAACTACATTTTGGACGCAGAGGGCAAAGGTACTCCCAAGCAGGAAATGTGGTTTAACAACGATGGTTCTATGCAAGATTGGGACGAAGCTTGGGACGGTTCTGACGAAAATTCGACGGAAACGTCCGACGTGGTTGCGCAATGGACGCAAGAACAGGAAACGGTTAACTGCGCTCCTAGCGTACAGCTTTGCTGGGCAACGTCCGCAGCGGATTGGACGCATGCATACACGGAAAGCGAAAACGCATCTTGGGCAGATATGGCAAGAGCATGGTCGGGCTTCGGCGGCGACTTCTACGTTTGGGCATATTCTTTGAACTCTGAAAGTGCCGTTCACCCTTACAACTCTTTTGATACTTTCTTTGAATCGACGAAGTTCTTCAGAAGCTTTGGTGCAAAGTGGATGTTCTGGCAAGGTTTCTATGAAAACCCGAAGAACGGCGGTTTTGAAAAGCTTCACCGTTATTTGGAATCGAAAGTAGAATTTGATGTAAACGCTGACTATCAGTATTACGTAGACAAATTCTTCAAATACAACTACGGTGCAGGTGGCGAATATATGCAACAATATTTCGAAGAAGTATTGTTACAGTGCCGCTATATTGAAAAATACAATGCAATTTCGGGTAATATTCACAACAGAAAATTGTTGTACAAGGAAAATTGGCCTGAAGGCTTGGTAAAGAGATGGATTTCGCTTACCGAAAAGGCTTATGAAGCAATTGAAGAACATAAGAGTGAAGATCCCGTAGCATATGAAGCTTATAGACAGCATATCTTGATGGAATCGCTTTTCCCTCGTTACGTACTTTGCACAAACTATGAAAGCTCGTATGAAGAAACGGAATTGAAGGTAATGCGTCAGCAATATTTAGATGATTTCTATGCGCTTGGCAACAAGGCTCACGCAGAAGGTCGAGCAATGAACCTTGTTTCCGATACTTGGAATTTGGACTAATGGGAGGAGGCAAATACTATGAAGAAAATTAAAGCATTGTTATTGTGCCTTGCGCTTGGTCTTACGGTTGCAGCGACGGCTACGGCTGTCGCTTGCGACAAAACACCTAGTGGCAATACTTCCAGTTCCGATTGGTTTGGCGATGAAGAAGAGAGCGTTGTAACCGTTCGCTTTTCCGTGTCGCAAGTTGACGTAAAGCAATACGAAAGCGTTGCGCTTGAATGTACGGTAAAAGGCTCGTCTGCGGCAGTAGCGTATACGTCTTCCGATGAGTCTATCGCAACGGTAGACGAAAACGGGAACGTTACGGCAAAAGGTGTTATGGGTGTTGCTACGATTACTGCAACGGTAGAAGGCGTTAGCGCAAGCTGCAAAGTAAACGTAATAAAAGCGCCTTACGCGCCTCAAATCATTCTTCAAAATGATGAATATACAATAGAAAAGGGCGAGACGATTGCATTTAGCGTAGAAACGGAATGGAATAAAGCGCCTATCACGGAAGACGTTGAATATAAAGTTTCTCTTACAGAAGATTCCAAAAACGCAAAATCGAGCGTTAGCATCGAAGGCAATACGGTTACGGTTGTGGGAAGCGACGTGGAAACGTTTAGCTTTATTGTTTCGACGACGGTACGCGGCCATTACACGAGTGAAGTGGTTACGGTGAACGTAGTCGGTGCGAAGTTGAAATTGCAGCCGAATAGTTTAGCGTTCCAACCCATAGCAAACGGTTATAAAGCAACCATTTCCACGACGAATTTAGTTGGCGATATGGCGAATGCCGTGCCTCTTGAATTCGTAGCGGTGAAAGGCGGTGAAGAGGTTAGCGCAACCATCGAGTGGTCTATTGAGGGCGATCAGGTCGGCATTCAAAACGGTGAAGTTATTGGGAAGAAGAGAGGCGTTGCTACTTTGACGGGTACGGTTACGCACGACGGCGAAACCGCAACGGTACAAGTCGTTTGCGACGTAGTTCCTCCCGAAGTGCATTTGGAAGAAACGGCGGTTCTTGAAGTTGAAAATCTTAAGAATCTTAAGTTGAATAGTTCGTTGATTGGAAACTTAGAAAACGTAGAACTCCATGGCGCGCAAATAGGTACGACGGTTCCGGGCACTCCTTTCATCATATTCAACAAAGCTGCTTTCCCCAAACAATCGCCGCTTTTGGGAAGACAAGAAATGATCGTGAATACCGATCTCGTTCGTTACACGATGGACGTAGACGTTTATACGATGATCATCAATGATGCAGCCGAGCTTGATAAGATGCGTAGTGTAGCTTTGATGGATCAGACGGAATGGTCGGTTCGATTTGGAAAGGAAGTAAATTCTCAAATCTACGACGGCTATTTCATTTTGGGTAACGACATTTCTTATAACGGTATGATTATGTCTATGACAGATACGGGTACCGTATGGGGGGTACAAGGTCTTGAATCTGAAGATAGAGGCTTTAGAGGCGTATTCGACGGCAAAGGTTACAACATTGACGGCGTAACGGTTGGTAAGCATCCCTCGGGCGACGTTAAACAAGCAGGCGGTATCTTCGGATATGTTGCCACGGGCGGTATTGTTAAAAACGTTTCGTTTACGAACGCAGTCGTGCAGGCGAACACTGGCTTCATTTGTTCGAGAGGTAGCGGTACGATTGAAAACGTCAGCATCTCTTATAAGAAGATTGGCGGCGATAAAGCTACGAATGGCTTGAACAGCTCTTCCACACCGAACGCAATGGGTTCTTTCTTTACGAAGGGCGCAGGCAACAGTGCAAGAGTAGTAAACTGTCTTGTCGATGCTTCGGCGGCTGAAATTACGTTTGAGGTGGGCTCCTACGCGGGAAAACCTACGTACGCTGTTCGTTTGGTTGGCTTGGCAACGAACGTTGAAAACGTTATTGCGCTTTGTCCTGATACAAGAGTGCTCAGCGTTTCCGGCGCAGACATTCAAAGAGCAAACTACCTTGATTTGGTGGCAGAGCAAGGCTTGGTTGCACCGTTTGATAAAACGTATTGGACGACGGTAGAAGGCGTTCCTATGTTCAAAAATCAAGCGGAAAAGATTGACGTAAACGCTCCTGTGGAATTCCTTTACAAGGAAGACAACACGTTGGTTGCAGGCTTTGAGATGCTTATTCTTACGAATAATCCTTATGCAAAGATTGAATTAGACACCAAAGCTACGTATCCTGACGGCGCAGAAACCACGTCGGAAGGCGTAACGTATGAAAGCAACGTGCTTTCGGCGACGGATGAAGCGTTTAGAAAGACGGTGACCTTCACGGCAACGTCCCTGTTTAACCCCGCGATTACGGCAACGCATACCGTGTACATTGATAGCTTTGGTAGCGTAGCGGCATCTCCTATTACGGAAGAAAAGCTTTCCGTTTATATGTCGGACAAAGTGCTTACGATTGGCGACGGTAGTTGGATGGGTACGGAAAACTACGTATACTTAGGCGATCAAATTATTGGTAGCGGCGCAACCGAACTCGCAATTGACTATATACCTTGCGAATGGGGTGACAACGAAGTCACCGTTGTAAGCGTGAAAGACGGCGAAAGAGAACATTTCACGTTGACACTGCACGTATGGTATAAGAAAGGCGATTTGAAGAATTCGACGAAGGTTCAAGAGAATGCATTCAGTACGTGGTATGGAAGCGATTCGACGTATTTCTTTGAGGAAATAGCTCCTGACAAGATTCCCGCAGAAATTGGAAAAGCCGAAGGCTTTGAAAACGTGACCGGTTGGTCTTGTCCTGCGGTATGGATTTCGGCAATGGGCGGTGAGTTCTTCAACAATATGGATTTGAGCGGCTATTCGGACGTTTGGTTTGCGATTAAGTCGGTTAATATCACCAGATATATCTTCCAGACGGTTGAAGTTTACAGCCCCGGTTGGTTATATTTCCATTACACGCAAACCAGCGATGGCGTTTGGGCTGCTGAAGTAACGGTAAACGATAAAGTTTACAAGACAGAATTCAATATCCAAGGCGCAGGCAAGAATAGTGTTGCGAAGCTTCTCTATCGCGACGGTTGGGCAAACGGGTTCTTGATTTATAACAATAACCGTGAGGAAGGTGCGGTATCGGAAGAAAATCCTACGGTTGTTTACACGTCGGAAATCCGTGCGATCAGCAAATAATCGATAAGGGTAAAAGGTTATGAAACGGTGGCGGCAAAGCTGACTTTGTCGCCTACCGTAAGTAATAAAAGGAAAAATAAAATTGGAGGAAAAGTATGAACAAAAAACTTTTAGCAGTTTTTAGTTTGTTGGCAAGCTTGACGTTGTTCGCAGCGTGTGGCGGCGGTGAAACGCCGAGCGGCAGTACGGGCAGCACGGGCGGCGATACGCCGAGCGAAAGCGTTGGCGGCGATGAAGAATGCGTACATACGGGCGGCACGGCTACCTGTACGCAAAAAGCTGTATGCGACGAGTGCGGCGAAGAATACGGCGAACTTGCAGCGCACGATTACAGCGTAGTGCAATCCGATGAGGACAGCCATTGGAAGAAGTGCGCAAACTGTGACGCTACGGAAGGCGATACGGCGCACGTAGCAGGTACGGAAGTTAAGTATGACGCAACCAACCATTGGGTTGAATGTGAATGTGGCTACAAGATGAACGTAACGGCGCATGAACTCGTTGGTGGCAGCGACGCTGAAAAGCATTGGGGCGCTTGTGACTGCGGTTATGCAACGGAAGGCGAAGCACACGTATATAACGTAGAAAAATCCGATGATACCTATCATTGGAACGAATGTGTTTGCGGAGCAATCGACGAATCGAGCAAAGCAGCGCACGACTATGCTACGGTTAAATATGACGAAACGAATCACTGGAACGAATGCTCCTGTGGTGCAAAATCGGGCGTAACGGCGCATACGGCGTCTGAACAGTGGTCTGCTACGCACGAAGGGCATTGGAAGGATTGCGAAGGCTGCGACTATAAATTCGAAGAAGGCGCACACGAAGCGGAAAGCGAATGGAATTCTGATGATGAAAAACACTGGAAAAACTGCGCTAATTGCGGTTGGGGTGTAATCGAAGCAGAGCATAATTACGTTGGTAGCCTTGTAGACAATCAATATAAGCTCGCATGTGAATGCGGTAAAGAAATTGCTTTGGAAGACTCCATCGCATACTTTGACCGTTTAAACAAGAACTTGGTGAAAGCCGACGGTACGGTTAAATTCAATAGCGCAAACTATTGGGATGGCGATGCAAGCATCGTAACGGTTGCTAAGCAGGATTCTATCGTTAAGCTCAGCTACAACTTCTCTGCGCTTACGACAGAACAGCTTGCGGCGGCAGACGCGGGTTGGAGCGGTTGGAGCGCAGACAAATCCATGTGGGTTGGTTATGCGATCCCCGTAAACGGTCTTGATCTTACCGATTTCGAGCTTATTCTTGACGCGAAGATGGACAATATGAACACCAAGATTACGGTGTATGCTGCGCAGGATTACGAAGGCGCGCTTGAAGCGGTTTACGAAGTAGGCGCAGAATCCTATTTCGACGTAGCGGATGCGCAAGATCTCGGCGACGGTTGGTATCGTTATACGATGACTATCAACTGTGAAAACGGCGTAGGCGAAGCTGCGGATTACATCATTCTCAGCCTTGATAACACCGCTGCGGGTATTGATAAAGCGCAAGAATCCATTGCGTATATCGATAACGTATCGTTGAAGAAAATCATTTACTACACCGTAACGGCTAACGGCGTAGAAGAAACGGTAAGAGAAGGTTCGACGTATACGCCTGCAATCCCCGAAAAAGACGGTTATAAATTCATCGGCTGGGTAGACGCGGACGGTAACGCAGTGGAAACGCCTATCACGGTAAACGGCGATATTACGCTTGAAGCGACGTGGGAAAAGCTTCCCATTCAAGCGAAGCTTTATATGAACGTTGGCATTGATTTGGCGGAATCGATTGAAGCGAAACGCTATTACGAAATCGTAAGCTTCAGCGGCGGCGCAGGTACGTATAACCTTTCCGTAAACGGTGGGATTAAAGCGTATCCGCTCGTAAATGGGGCGTTTGATATTACCAATCCCGGCGAAGAGCTTACCAAGCTCGTATTTGCAGACGAAACTACGGAAAACTTTGCCGTTACCTATTCGTATGATGAAGAGGCAGGGGAACTCAATACCGTAGGTAGCATAATGGTTACCCTTGACAATGCAACCGTGCGCTATTCGATTTGGAGAGACGATAAATACGCCTTGAGCGCATCTACGGAAGAACCCGCTCCTTTAGGCTTTACGCAAGTTAGCGAGTTTAACTGGCTTAACAACACCACTTTGGTTGATGAAAAGGTAAACGGCGTTCCAACTGGGAATAAGATTCCTTGGTCTTCGAATCTCCTTGATTTCCCTGCCTTTATTGTTGATACCTCTATGGACATCAGCAAGTATACCGATTTGTATTACGCAATCAAGAGTACGAACAGCAAGGGCTTCTATCTCCGTGGTTGTTCCGGGAATTTCTATGCAACGACCAACTGGGTATACGTTCATTATAGCAAGGCGGAAGACGGTAAGTGGTCCTTGTCGGTAAGCGCAGAAGGTATGCCTACGTATGAAAACGTACAGTCGAATATTACGGCTACGAACTTGCAAAAGTTGATGGAGTACAATGGCTCCAATGGAACGATTGGTACTGGCTTCTATGCAAGCAGAAATGCAGTAACGGAAGAAGCGATGCTTTATATGACGGAAGTAGTTGGTATTAAAGAACCTCAGCCTCCGTTCGATCCTGGTATTTCTACGGATGCAAAGAAAATTGTAGAAAGCGCAATCGTTGACAATTCTGGTAACGAACACCTTACCCCTGCAAACAATGCGGCAGGTGTTGCCGTACCCTACGGTTTTAACCAAGTGACCAATTTCTTCTCGGCAAGCGGCAACACGTGGGCCTACAGAATTTTGTCAAGCGGTGACTTTGCAGATCAAACGCTTGTCTCTTTCAGCGAAGTTTGGTTTGCAATCGCAATTCAAGGCGGTCACTTTACCAACACGGCAGACAATTGGAAACAGTTAGACGCAGATAGCGCATTGGTTTGGTTTAACTTCCATTTGACGCAAACTGCAGCCAATACGTGGACGGTAGAAATCTACGTGGACGGCGAATTGTATAACACCTTCACGGGCAAGCCCGGTGATACGATTTATAAGATTCTCGAAAACAACAACAATGGTTTGAGATTGGTTATCTATCAACAGAATGACGGCAACCAATCTACCGCAGACGTTAATATCTACACGACGGAAGTAGTCGGCGTTGAAAAACCCGCAGATCCTTTCTCTCCTGATATTCCTGAAGAAGCGGTGAAGGTTCGTGACTCCATTTGGCGTGCCAACAATTGGGCTTTGGCAGAAACGGATGAAGCCGCACCCGTAGGCTTCACGATGGTGGAAATGTTTGACTGGAACGGCAATACGGCAAATGGCGGCGCAAACTGGGGCGGCGGCAGCAAGGATATGCAGACCACGTGTTTTGATGAAGCGGTTGTTAGCACCTACTCTGCGGTTTACTTCGCAATGAAGATGTCGGGCGGCACGGGTTTCTACATTCGTGGTGCTCAAAAGTACGAGGGAAGCGCTTGGCTTTACTGCTACCTTGTGAAACAAGCGGACGGCACTTGGAATTTGTCCCTTCGTTCGGGTGATGGTGCTTATGAAGAAATGGACGTACAAACGGGGCTTGTTGGTGATAACCTTCAGGTATTGCTTCAGTATAGCGCTACTAACGGCGCAAAGGGTAGCGGTTGCTATCCTACCAAGGCTGATGGGGACACCACTTCTCAAGTATACGTTTATATGACGGATATGAGAGCAATTGAAGAGCCTTTCGATCCTCAAATTTCTGAAAAAGCAGTGGCGCTTTCGTCTACCGTATTGAAGTTGCAGACGACTTCTAACGTTCAAGTTATTGAAGATTGTTCCACGGTTGAAAAAGCAAACGGCTTTAAGAATGTTTACGGTATTCAAAACGTGAATTGGAAATCGAGCAGTTTGGCGGAAAACGAATATAATCAGGCAGCAAAGATTTCTGCGTATAGCGAGCTTTGGTTTGCATTAAAGCTTTACAATGCAAAATTAGTGTTCGTTCAATTGAGTAAGGCGGATATTGCAGGCGACGCAAACGGTACGGATTGGATTTACTTCCATGCCACAAAGAATGCAGACGCTACCTGGACGACGGAAGTAACGTATAAAAATGCAGTATACGCTACGGCAACCAACCAAGTTGCTTCTACGTTGGAAGATTTGTTGTACGATGGCGGTTATGGTACCACCGACGGCGGCGCATTCGTTCTCTATCAGCATAGTGGTGAGGAGATTAAGGTCTACACGACGGAAGTTATGGGCGTATTCCAAACGGGCATTTCTGAAAATGCTGTGAACGTTTGGGAGCATATTTGGAACCCGTACTACTTCACGGGCGGCGCAGGTGCGGAAGGTGCTTACTCCGAAGAAGCAGCTCCCGCAGGCTTCGACAAGGTCAGCGAATATACCTGGACGACGGGTGGCGACTTCCCTAAGACGGGACATTTCAACAATTCCGATATCAGTGCGTATAGCGACCTTTGGTTTGCAATAAAAGCAAAGAATGCGAAGGTATACGTTCAAGGCGCTGACGCTTATACGGGCGGTGGCTGGCTGTACGTACATTATCATCAAAACGATGACGGTACGTGGACGAAGGATTATAGATCGGCAGACGGCTATTTCAATAACACGTCGCAAGTAAGCGGTAACATCACGGGTACGAAGCTCACTGAGATTATTAGCTGGAAGAGCGGTATAAACCAAGGCTCCTATCCCAACGAGGCGGTAGCAGGCGTTGAGGCAACTGGGTACTTCACCAACGTTGTCGGCGTATTGAAGGCATAACACAAATTTTTCCGTAAATCATACGGAAGTCTAATATTTGAAAGAAGTGCCTGCCCGCACTGAAAGGGCGGGCAGGCACAAACTTTCATGCAAAAGTCAAAATATGCAAAAAATGCAGTGTTTTTTGTTAAAAATGCCATTTACATTTCATTTGGAATGTATTATAATGTGTGATAATTAAATGTTATCACCACAAGAGGGTTATTATGAAAGAAATTGGTTTGAATTTATACTCGGTTAGAAATTTAATTTCGACGGAAGAAGGTTTTTTGGACACCGCTAAAAAATTAAAGGCGATGGGATATTCTTTCTTCCAATATTCGGGAGCTCCGTTTGATCCCGAACGTATCAAGCGTGTTATCGACGAAACGGGTACGAGCATTCGCTTGACGCACATGGACAAAGATAGAATCTTAAACGAAACGGAAAAGGTTTGCGAAGAAAACTTGTATTTCGGAAACAAGAACATCGGTCTTGGTGCTATGCCGTGGAATATCATCAACGATGAAAAGAAATGCAAAGAATATATAGAAAGATACAATAAGGCAGGCGAAATTATGCGCCAATACGGTTGCCAATTCTATTGGCATCACCATAATTTCGAGTTCTTGCAGCATGGTGGCAAGACGGTTATGGATTTCGTTATCGAAAACGCGCCTTATATCAACTTTACGCTCGACACCTATTGGTTGCAAATGGGGGGCGTAAACGTTATCGAATATCTTGAAAAATTGAACGGTAGAATCGGTTGCGTGCACCTGAAAGATTTTAAAACGAAGTTCTTTATCGACGAAAAGGAATGCCCTAGATACGTTCCTGAAATCGAATCGGTTGGCTACGGCGTTATGAATTTCCAATCGATTATCGACAAAATGCGCGAAGTCGGCGTGGAAAACTATTTCGTAGAGCAGGACAATGCGGCTGATTTGCCCGATACTTTAAATCAAGTAGAAAGAAGTATAAAATATCTTCAAAAGGAGATCAAATAAATGAAGAAAATTCGTTTTGGCGTTATCGGGTTAGGTAACCAAGGCAGCTCGTACATATTCAATATTTTCGATGCAGACGCAGTGGAAAACGGCGTTGTAACGGCGGCTTGCGACACCAATCCCGTCAAAATTGAAAATATTAAAAACGGCACGAAAAACAAAGATATCGTATATTTTGCAGACTATAAAGAAATGCTCGATTCGGGGCTTTGCGATGCGATTTTGGTGGAAACCCCCCATTATTCACACCCTGAAATCGTTATGGAATGCTTGAAGCGCGGCATTCACGTTATTTGTGAAAAGCCCGCAGGCGTTTACACCAAGCAAGTACGTGAAATGAATGAAGCTGCGAAAAAGAGCAACGCACATTTTACAATGATGTTCAATCAACGCACGAACTGCCTGTATAGAAAGATGAAAGAAATCATTGCGCAGGGCGGTATCGGTGAATTGCAACGTGTTTCGTGGATTATTACCGATTGGTTCCGTACGCAGTATTACTATGATACGGGCAGTTGGCGTGCTACGTGGGAAGGCGAAGGCGGTGGCGTTCTTATCAATCAATGCCCGCACCAAATCGACCTTGTTAGCTGGGTAGTTGGCGAACAACCCGTTGCGGTAAACGGTTTCTGTAAATACGGCAAGTGGCACGATATCGAAGTAGAGGACGAGGTTACCGCATATTTCGACTATGCAAACGGCGCAACGGGCGTATTTGTAACGACCACGGGCGAAACGCCGGGTACGAACCGTTTTGAAGTTTCGGGGACAATGGGCAAGCTGCTTTGCGAAAACAACAAGCTCATTTGGTACAAGAATGAGACGGATAGCCAAGAATACGTAAAGACTGCGAAAGAAACTTGGATGAGACCGAAGTGGGAAACTATCGAGGTTGAAACGGACGGTAAGAATCCTCAACACGCAGGCATTATCAATAACTTTGCGAATGCGCTTCTTGGCTTGGAAGAATTCTTCGTAGACGGATTGGAAGGTATCAACGGGGTTGAACTCATGAACGCAATAGAGCTTTCTGGTTGGAAGCAGGGCGCAAAGGTTGCAATTCCTGTGAATGAAGAGGAATATTTGGCCGAACTTAATAAACGTCGTGCAACGTCGAGATTGAAGGTTTGCGACGACAGCTACGTGCAAAATACGAGCGGTTCTTACGGCTCAAAAGAGAAATAAAGTAGGCAGGTATGCGATGAAACGGATAAATGCCGTTCCATCGCATATTGTTTTTAAGGCGAAATAAGGAAATATTATGTTAATTTTAAAGAAAATCGGCAACGGCGGCTATCGTGTTACAATGAAAAACGGTAAGACGAGCATGCTGACTCGCTACGGTATATTAAACGACGAACTTCGTCGCGATTATTCCAACTGTGAAGCGGAAACGATAGAAGAAGGCGTTTTGCTTCGCGGTACAAAGAGAGACGTGAATTTTTCCGTGGATAATTTCAAGGACGGCGGTTTCCAAATCCGTATTCCCTTGACGAAAGAGGAACGTCTTTTCGGCTTGGGTGACGCCAATCGCGATAGCGTAATGATTCGTGGAAAAACGCTCAACATTTGGATTGCGAACGTAGCGTCCTACGGGCCGATGCCCGTGCTTGTTAGTTCGGACGGCTGGGCAATTATCGTCAACAGTACCTATTATCAAAAATTCGATATAGCGGATAGCGATAAGGATAGGGTGATTATTTCCGTTGCAGGCGGTGCTTCGGATTTCTATATTTTGAGCGCAAATAGTATTCTTGACCTTGTACAAGCAATCACCGACGTCACGGGTAAGCCGATTATGCTTCCTGCGTTCGGTTACGGGCTCACGTTTGTGGAAACGGAACGAAATATCAATGCGCGCAAGGTGTTGGATGATATTCGTATGATGCGAGATCGTGATATTCCTTGCGATGTATTCGGTTTAGAGCCTGCGTGGATGGAAAATTATTACGATATGTCCACCGAAAAATCTTGGAATAAAGAGAACTTTTGGTTGCCGACGTGGTTGCCTGAAAATACGGCAAGTCACCGTAGCTTTTTAGGACCGATGCGTTTTATGGGAATGCAGCTTTCCTTGTGGCTTTGCGAAGATTACGACCTTTTCTACGAGGAAGACCGTCAAGCCAAGGAAACGACGTGCGAGTCAGAAAATGCGCAAGTAGGCGACATCGACGACGCGGCGTTCCGTAAGAACGTGGAGTTTGTCGATGCGAATATTCAGGGCGTAGTAAACACGGACCAAATCACAAAAGAGGATGAACCGTGGTTTGAGCATCTCAAAAAATTTGTGGACAACGGTGCTGCTTGTTTTAAGTTGGATGGCTGTGCGCAGGTCGTGCCGCATCCGCAACGCCTTTGGGCGAAAAAATATTTTGACAGCGAAGCGCATAACGCTTATCCCGTTGTTTTGGCGAAGCAAATGAAGAACGGCTTTTCCGAGTACACGGATAGACGAAGCCTTATTTATACGGCAGGCGCACACCTTGGTACGCAGCAATACGCGGCGACTTGGGCAGGGGATACGGGCGGTGGCCCTAGAACGCTTGTCGCTTGCTTAAACTATGCAATGTGTGGACACACGAACACGACTTGCGATATGGATATTATGGACGTAAAGGCAATCCATTACGCCTTTCTTTCCACGTGGACGCAAATTAGTTCTTGGGCGTATTATTTCCACCCTTGGTTCTTGCCACCCGAAGTGGAAAAGACCATTCAACGGTATTCCAAACTCCGTTCGTCGTTGTTCCCGTATATTTATGCGATGGCACACAAGGCTTCCGTTACGGGTATTCCCGTTATGCGTCCTTTGCCGATGATGTATGAAAACACCGATCGTTACGACGACGTGCATAATGCGTATATGTTGGGCGATTCCTTATACGTTGGCGCATTCGATATGAACTTGAAGCTTCCCGAAGGGGAGTGGGTGGATTACTTTACGGGCAAAGTTTACGCAGGGGATATTTCTTACGAAACGGCGAACGGCTATGCAGGTGCGTTGTTCGTTAAGAAGGGCTCTATTCTTGCGACGATGCAGCCGCAACAGTATATTTTGGAAAAGGAGCACGACTATATCGTTCGCGTGTATAGCGGCGCGGATGCGGCGTTCGAGCTGTATGAAGACGACGCTTTCACTTATGATTATGAAAAGGGCGGTTACGCAGAAACTCGTTTTGAATGGAAGGAAGAGAGCGCTACGCTTGCCGTTTACCGCAGAAAGGGTGATTTTGAAGGCAGACCGAACAACGGATACGATCTTTTGAACAGCTCCGTTCCCAAGATTGACGGAATCCGTTCCGTTCGCGATATGCAAATTCGCATTTACGGCAAATTGCCGAAGAGTATTTCCTTGAACGGCTCGGCGGTAGAATTTACCGATTGCGATGGTTACGTGGAATTTACGTTACCTGCAAGCTTACACGAAAAGGGAGACCTTTTCTATCAAATCAAGTACTAAATTAGGAGTATGATTATGGCAAAGACTTGGGAATGGAGTGGCAAGGATAAGCGCTGCGTGCATTTGGATTTTCACACTTCGGAGCTTATCGAAGGGATCGGCTCTCGCTTTGATCGCAAAGAATTTGTAAAGATGCTTAAAGAAACGGGATTGGACTCCATCACCGTTTTTGCAAAGTGCCATCACGGCTGTTTTTACTATAAAGACAGCAAGTTTTTTCCGCATCCACACTTGGAATGCGACCTTTTAGACGAACAGCTTGCGGCTTGTAAGGAAGCAGGCGTTTCTGCTAAAATTTACATTTCCGCAGGGTATGACGAGCATGCAGTGCAGCAGCACCCTGAATGGCTTGGCATCTATCGCAAGGGCGAACCGCAAAAGCCGGGTGGCTTTCGCAGAATTTGTTTCAATACGCCCTATTTGGAGCTCTTGAAAGAACACACGCGCGAAGTGGTGGGAAAATACAAACCCGACGGCGTATTCTTCGACATCGTCGCAAATTGGCCTTGCTACTGCGATAACTGTATCGCGGATATGAAAAAGAAGGGATTAGATCCCGAAAACGAAGACGACCTTTGGAAGCAATCCTTGGACGTAATGAACCACTATTTTGACGAAATGGAAAAGGTGGTACACGAAATTAGTCCCAAGACGGTTATTTTCCAAAATAGCGGCGGCTTTGAAATCGGCTCGCGTAGTAAAATTGACTGTTGCGAACAGTTGGAGCTTGAATCCTTGCCCACAGGCGGTTGGGGATACGACCATTTCCCGATGATGATGTCCTACATTCGCCGTGCAGGCAAAAACTGTATCGGCATGACGGGTAAATTCCATCGTGAATGGGGGGAATTCGGCGGCTATAAGTACAAGGAAGCTCTTCGCTACGAAGCGGCGCTCAATCTCACCTTTGGCGCAGGTATGAGCGTAGGGGATCAAATGCATCCTTGCGGAAAGCTCGACGCATACACGTACGAAATGATCGGCGAAACGATGCGCTTTATGAAGGAAAGAGAACCGTTTGTCGGCGGTAAATACCTTGCCGAGCTTGCAATGTTTACTCCCAAGGAAGGGAGTGGGCGCACGGGCGCATCGCGTATCTTGTTTGAAGGGAAGTATCTCTTCGACGTTATCGACGAATACGAGCTTGAAAACGGTTACCCCTTGATTGTTGTGGCGCAAGACGTTGCATTGAGCAATACGGTTGTTGCGGCTTTGAAGGCACACGTGCAAAAGGGCGGCAAGATACTTGCCGTAGGGCAAGCGGCTTGGTCGTTGCAACAAAACGGCGTGGATCTCGGCGTGAAGTCAATGGAAGCAAGTAAGCTGCTCCCCGGATATTTCGTGGCGAAATATCCTATGAAAGCGGCAAACAATACGCCGCTCGTCGTGTACGGGAACGTGTATAATATGGAAGCATCGGGCGAAGTTTTGGCGGATAATTATTCCCCGTATTTCACGAGAGAAGGGGAGCGTTTCTGTTCGCACAAGCAAACGCCTTTCGATTACGAAAAGGTATCGCCTGCTATCGTGCAGGGCAAGGACGGCATCGCAGTCGGCGCGGATTTGTTTGCTTTATACGACACGGACGGCGGTTTACAGGCGAAGGTTTTGCTCGAACCGCTCGTGGAAAAATTGCTCGGCGAAAAACGCATTCAAACGACGTTGCCTGCAACGGGTAAAGTGGCTTTCTACGAAAGAGAAAACGGCTACGTGTTGCACCTTTGCTATGCGAATATCATTGCAAGGGGAAGAACGGAAGTCATTGAAGACATCGTAACCCTTTCTTCCGTCAAGGTCGCCATAAAAATGGGAAAACCGAGCAAGGTATTGTTGCAACCTGAAAATAAGGAAATTCCGTTCACCTACGAGAACGGCGAAGTACATTTTGAATTGAAAGATTTCAACTGCTACGCCGCCGTGGAATTTTTGAAATAATTTTCAAAACGCAAAATAAAACGCTGTACCGTTTGGATACAGCGTTTTTGGTTATTTAAATGGATTTTCTATATTCCGTAGGGGATACACCGACTTCTTTTTTAAAGACTTTTCCAAAGTAGTTGAAATCGGTAAAGCCCGTTACTTCCGCAATCTTGGAAACGGAAATTCCTTGTTTTAGAAGCTGTTTTGCCTTTTCTATTCGCTTGAATAGAATGTATTTCGTGATACTCATACCGTAGCTGTCCATCGCAAGCTGATAGAGCTTGGTACGGGAAATAAGAAACTTCTTGCAAAGGAGTTCGGAGTTGATACGCTCGCCTAAATGCAGCTCTACGTAGGCGGAAATTTTGCTCGCTACGTTTTCCGTTTTCCATTTGACAAGGTCGCTAATTTGCAAATACGCCGCAACGGCGTTCAAAATTTGCACGCAGGCGTTGATTTTCTCTTCCGAGTGGGTGGCAATATCTTTGAGCGCAGGCAGAATATCTTGTTCCGATAAGCCGTATTGTTGCGCTTTCTTCAATGCATTTTGCAAGGAAATTTCATAGTTTTCTTCGGGGAGCATATGTGCAAGAATAACGTAGCCGAGAATTCCGCCGTCGAGCTTGATGGGGGCAACCGCTTCCATAAGCCCTGCGTGGCACACGTAAATATGCGGCGCGCGGCTTTCCTTTGTCTTTTGGAACGCGGCAACGTCGCAATTTCGGCATGCGGACGGACCGCCTTTCGTGCTACGAATCAAGGCGCAGTAGCGCGGCGGCTCTTTGGGGTATTCGCATACCAAACGAAATTCATCGTCAAATACGGAAATTCGAATGCCAACCGCCGTATAAAAGTTTTGCAAGAAAACGTTTAAATTCTCAACGTCAAAGAAACTAATCATGCTTTTATTATAGCAAAAAATAAAGTTCTTGTCCATAAAAAAATACAAAAAATGAACAATTTTACCTATTCTTGAACAAAAATACATTGAACTGCGCTCGTTGGAATGTTATAATAGAAGAAAAAATAACAAGGAGTATTCTTATGGAAATATTCAAGAACGTACCGAAGATTGCGTACGAAGGCGCAAAGAGCAAAAACCCGTTGGCGTTTAAGTATTACGACGCGGATAGAGTGATTATGGGCAAGAAGATGAAAGAGCATCTTCCTTTTGCAATGGCGTGGTGGCACAATCTTTGCGCAAACGGCACGGATATGTTCGGGCGCGGCGTTGCCAACAAATCCTTTGGCGTAAAGGAAGGCACGATGGAGCACGCAAAGGCGAAAGTGGACGCAGGCTTTGAGTTTATGCAAAAACTCGGCATTGAATATTTCTGTTTCCACGACGTGGATATCGTTCCCGAAGCGGACGATATTAAAGAAACCAATCGCCGTTTGGACGAGATTTCCGATTATATTCTTGTAAAAATGAAAGAAACGGGCATTAAATGCCTTTGGGGAACTGCGAATATGTTTTCCAACCCACGTTTTTGCAACGGCGCAGGCTCGTCGAATAGTGCGGACGTGTTTGCGTTTGCGGCGGCACAAGTAAAGAAAGCGTTGGATATTACGGTGAAGCTCGGCGGCAAGGGCTACGTATTTTGGGGCGGCAGAGAGGGGTATGAAACCCTGCTCAACACCGACGTGAAATTCGAGCAGGAAAATATCGCGCGCCTTATGAAAATGGCGGTTGCGTACGGGCGTAGTATCGGCTTTACGGGGGATTTCTATATCGAACCGAAACCGAAAGAACCGATGAAGCATCAATACGATTTCGATGCGGCGACGGCAATAGGTTTCCTTCGCCAACACGGCTTGGATAAAGATTTCAAGATGAATATCGAAGCAAACCATGCAACCCTTGCAGGGCATACGTTCGAGCACGATTTGCGCATTTCCGCAATCAATGGGATGCTCGGCTCTATCGACGCAAACCAAGGGGATTATTTGCTTGGTTGGGATACGGACGAATTCCCGTTCGACGTATATACCACAACTATGTGTATGTACGAAGTGTTGAAGGCAGGCGGTCTTACGGGCGGCTTTAACTTCGACGCAAAAAATCGCCGTCCTTCCTATACGGAAGAGGATATGTTCGAAGGCTACATTCTCGGTATGGATACCTTTGCTTTGGGACTTATCAAGGCGGCGGAACTCATCGAGGACGGTAGAATCGATGCTTTCGTTGAAAAGCGTTACGCAAGCTATCGCAATAGCGAAATCGGCAAGAAGATTTTGTCTGATTCGACGAGCTTGGAAGAGCTTTCCGCTTACGCAGAAAAACTCGGCGCGCCTGCGCTCCCTGGCAGTGGAAAGCAAGAAGCGTTAGAGTCGATTGTAAACAGCGTATTGTTCGGGTGATTGTATGAACACGTATATCGGTATCGATTTGGGGACTTCGTCGGTCAAGCTCTTATTGGTGTCGGCAAACGGCGACGTCTTAAATAGTGCGACGGAAGAATACCCGATTTATTATCCGCAAAGCGGTTGGAGCGAGCAAAACCCCGAAGATTGGTTGGTTGCAACCGCCAAGGGGATGGAATCACTTTTAAACGGATATAATCGTGAAGAGGTAAAAGGGGTATCGTTTGGCGGACAAATGCACGGGCTTGTGCTTTTGGATGAGCAAGACAACGTTATTCGCCCCGCTATTTTGTGGAACGACGGCAGAACGCAAAAACAAACCGATTGGCTCAATAACGCAATCGGGCAGGAAAAGCTGTCGGAATATACTGCAAATATTGCCTTTGCAGGCTTCACCGCCCCCAAAATCCTTTGGGTAAAGGAAAACGAACCTGAAAATTTCGCAAAAATAGCGAAAATTATGCTTCCCAAAGACTATCTTGCCTATAAGTTGACGGGGGTACATTCCACCGATTATTCGGATGCGAGCGGTATGCTCCTTCTCGACGTGAAGAAGAAAGCTTGGTCGAAGGAAATGTGCGCGCTTTGCTCCGTCAAGGAAGAATGGCTGCCTAAGCTCTATGAAAGCTACGAAAAAATAGGGCAGGTGCGTGATGAATTTTGTTTGACGAACGCAATCGTAACGGCGGGCGCAGGGGATAACGCGGCGGCGGCAATCGGTACGGGCACGGTAAACGACGGGGATTGTAACATTTCTCTTGGAACAAGCGGCACGGTGTTTATTTCCCAAGATAAATTTTCCGTAGACGGAAATAACTCGTTACATTCCTTTGCGCACGCGACGGGCGCATACCATTTGATGGGATGTATTTTATCCGCAGCGAGCTGCAATAAATGGTGGATGGAAGAGATATTAAACACGGACGATTTTTCCATTGAACAAGATGGCTTGGAAGATATACTCGGCAAAAATGCGGTATTCTTTTTGCCCTATCTTATGGGAGAACGCAGTCCGCATAACGACGTGAACGCACGCGGCGCGTTTATCGGCATGAGACCGAATACGACGAGGAAACAAATGACGCTCGCCGTGATGGAAGGCGTGGCGTTTGCCCTTCGCGATTGCGTAGAGGTGGCGAAAAAGAGCGGTTTACAAATTAAGGAAACGAAAATTTGCGGCGGCGGCGCAAGGAGCAACGTTTGGAAAAAGATTATCGCAAACGTTTTTGGCGTTCCCGTCAAAACGCTCTGTGTGGAAGAAGGCCCTGCCTATGGTGCGGCAATGCTCGCTATGGTCGGCGCAGGCGAATACGAGAACGTAGAAGCGGCGACGGCAAAAATTGTAAAAATCAAAGGGACGGTTCAGCCAAACGACGTTCTCTCGGCGTCGTATGAAGAGAAATATAAAGCGTTTCAACAGGCATACCCTGCACTTAAAGAATTGTTTGCACAAATGTAAGGAGTAACTATGCAATACAACGTAAAAGCCTTGACGGAATACGGCTCCTGTCGTTATGAAAATGAAAAGGTATATTTCAAAGCGGATAAATGTTATGCAGAGGCATATTGGCGCGCAGAAATTGAATTTCTCGATTGGGAAGAGGATTGCTATATTTTCGCACCTGCTTGCGTGTACGACGGCAATAAGATTGCGCAGGTAGACCGCAAATATCCGCCGATGTACAAGAATGATGAAGTAGGTGAAAACGCCCGTCCGCTTATGATGAAGGGGATTCCTGCGTTAAACGTGGACGGAAGCGGAAAAATCGAGATGACGGCAGGGGATATGGCAACCCCTTGCGTCGGAATTTTCTTCAAGCATAGCAAGCAAGCGTTTTTTTTGTTCACGGAGCAAGAAATAGCAGGGAAAAATCTTGGTTTCAGGATTGAAAAAGGCAAGATTACGGTGCAGTATCCCACAAATAGAGAATACGCGTATCGCTACGTGTTTGCGCCCGAAAAAAATGCGGATAAAGGGATTTCCGTGCAGCACGGCGACGAGTTTTGCTCGAAGCTCTTCATTCGTACGTTCGACTGTGCGAGTATTCCCGCCTTTTTTGAAATCTTTTTCGAGAATAGAAAATTGCTTATGCACAGTCCGCGCCCCAAGAACGGCTATACCCCCGAGCTTTGGAATATTATGGAAGCGCATTTCAACAATCATAATTACAGTGGAGAATACATTGGTAATAATAATGATAAGAAGTTTCAATGCGGTTGGTGCGGCGGCGGTATGTCAACCTATCCCTTATACGTAAAGGGGAACGAGCTGACCAAACAACGCGCCGTGCAAACGATTGATTGGATTGTGAAATACTCTGCACCGTCAGGCTTTTTCTACGGTTACGTAAACCTTGACGGAAGTGTTGGGGACGATAGTTTCCATTGCGATGACCGAAATAAACAAATTTTTGCAAAGCAAAAAGGCGAAGAGGTGACAAACGAGTTTGCGGCGATGAAGGATGCGCATCTTATCCGCAAGAGCGGCGATATGTTGGCGTTCTTGTATAAGCATTTCGACGTTATGCCTGTCAAGAAGGAGTGGGAAGAAGCGGCGAAAAACTGCGCAGATGCGTTCGTGAAACTCTTTGAACGTTACGGTACGTTCGGGCAGTTTGTCAACCAAATTACGGGCGAAATGCAAGTGGGCTTGTCTAGCGCAGGGGCTTCGGCAATCGGCGGCTTGGTGCGCTCTTATGAATATTTCCACGATGACAGGTATATGGAAACGGCGAAAAAGGCTGCGGATTTTTATTATCAAAACTTTGTTTCGCAAGGAATTACTACGGGTGGACCAGGGGAAATTCTCACTGCGCCCGACAGCGAAAGTGCCTATGCTTTTGTGGAAAGCTACGTGCTTTTATACGAGGCAACCAAGGAAGAAAAATGGTTGCAATACGCCAAAGACAGCGCAAACTTGTTCTCTTCGTGGGTAATGACATACGCGTATAAATTCCCCAAGGGTTGCGAATTCGAAATTCAAAATATCAATACGACGGGAAGTGTTTTTGCCAACGTGCAAAACAAGCATTCCGCACCCGGTATTTGTACCTTCTCGGGGGATACGTTATATCGCTTGTATCGCTATACGAAAGACGAACGGTATTTGGAACTCGTCAAGGATATTGCGTACTTTATTCCGCAATGCGTATCCACGCCCGATAAGCCTATTTACGATTGGGATCATCCTCACGGCGATCCCGAGGGCAGATTGCACGACGGCTATATTTGCGAGCGTGTAAACACAAGTGATTGGGAGATGCCGGAGTATATCGGCGGTGTGTTCAACGTGAGCTGTTGGTGTGAAACGTCTTTAATTTTAACCTTTGTGGAATTGATGCATTTGCCCGAAATGCAATGACGAAAAAGCCTGCGAGGCTCCGCAGGCTTTTTTTGCTATAAAATTTCCGTGAGCTTTTTATAAAACGCAAGGCGTTCTCGGCTCTCTTTTTCCGCGCGTTCGAATAGCTCGTCCGCAAGTTGGGGGTTGATATTTTTTAACGAGGCAAAGCGGTTTTCGCCAAGTAGAAAGCTCTTAAAATCGAGTGTAGGCTCTTTGCTGTCAAGCGTAAAAGGGGATTTTCCTTCCAATTTATTTCTTGGGTTGAAGCGGAATAAGGGGAAATATCCGCACGCTACGGCGTCCCTTTCCTCGTCCATACTTTTGCTCATGTTGACGCCGTGCGAAATGCAAGGGGAATAGGCGATAATAAGGGAAGGACCGTCGTAGCTTTCTGCTTCCGTTAAGGCATTCAAAAGCTGTTGTTTGTCCGCCCCCATAGACACCTGTGCCACGTAAACGTAGCCGTAGCTCATCGCCATAAGTCCAAGGTTCTTTTTCTTCCACCGTTTTCCCATTGTAGCAAAGCGAGCCACTGCGCCAAGGGGAGTTGCTTTTGAAGATTGTCCGCCTGTATTGGAATATACTTCGGAATCAAGCACGAGAATATTCACGTTTTCACCGCTAGCCAACACGTGGTCAAGCCCACCGTAACCAATATCGTACGCCCAACCGTCGCCGCCGACAATCCATACGGAGCGTTCGGGGGCGTTTTTCTTTTGTGCGCGGATTGCATTGAGCGCAAGCCGCATCCCATAGCCAAATTCCGCATTGTCTTCAAAGAGCGAATTTGCCCAAGCAGGGCCTTGCCCGTTTGCATTGACGGTATAGGGGCAGGTCGGCGCAGAGCCGCCGTAAATGGACGAGCAACCCGTTGCGTTTGCGATGATCGTCTTTTCCCCAAAAAGCTGCGTCAATACCTTAATATACGGCGTTTCCCCACACCCCGAACAAGCATAGGAAAACTCAAACAAAGGGGGATAAAATTGACTTCCCTTAACAGTGTTACGCTTAAATTTATCGGGTATTGTTCTTGGAAGACTTTGCGCAAATTCCCAATTTGCGCCTTCCTTTGGCATCAACTCTACGGCAGGGCGCATTACGAGTGCTTTCTCCTTGGCAGGGCAAACGTTGGCGCAAACGCCGCAACCCATACAATCGTGCGCCGCCACTTGTATGCGCAGTTGTGCATTTGGCAAGCCGACGGCGGCTTTGGTCACAAAATCGAGAGGCTTTTCCGTGTTTTCATCCATAAGAAAGGGACGAATGCACGCGTGCGGACAAACGAAAGCGCATTGATTGCATTGAATACAGTTTTCGGGAATCCATTCGGGCATAAGATAGGCAACGCCGTGTTTTTCGAGCTTGGACGTACCCGTAGGGACGGAGCCGTCCGCACGAAAAGCGGACACGGGCAAGCTATCGCCTTGCAAGGAAAGAATAGGGTGCATAAACTTGCGGAAATACTCGTTTTCGGGGAGCGCAAGCAAGGGCGCACCGTCAATTGTGTTTGCCCAACTTTGCGGATAGTCGCAGCGGCGCAAGGCGTGTTCCGCGCGTTCGATAGCGGTAACGTTCATTTGTACGATGCTTTCGCCTTTCTTTGCAAACTTTTCCGCAAGCTCAGCAAGCAAATATTCCTTCGATTTTTTATAGGGCATTAGGCTTTCGTTTAAGCGGAAAAACGCCGCTTGCATCACCGTACTCGTCCTGCCGTTTAATCCGACTTCGTTGGCGATTTCGGTGGCGTCGATAACGTAAAACTTTGCGTTCTTTTCCGCGATTTGCCGTTTTACGGCAACGGGCAAGCGTTGCTCTATTTCGCCGTCCTTCCACGGACAGTTTAAAAGGAAAATTCCGCCGTTTTTTAAGTCGGACAGCATATCGTAGCGCGTGAGATAGGACGGGTTATGGCAAGCGATAAAATCGGCGCGGTCAATGAGGTAGGACGAGCGGATTGGACGCTTGCTGTAGCGCAAATGCGAAACGGTCGTGCCCCCCGATTTTTTGGAATCGTAGCAAAAATATCCTTGTACGAATAGGTTGGTTTTATTGCCGATAATCTTAATGGAGTTTTTATTTGCACCCACCGTTCCGTCTGAACCGAGCCCGTAAAACTTGCACGCAACTTGGTCGGTTGGCGTTACGTCGTAATGCTTGGAAATATCCAAGGAAGTATGCGTTACGTCGTCGCAAATACCAACGGTAAAATGGTTTTTAGGTTGCTTTCTTTCAAGATTTTTGAAGACGGCATAGCACATTGTCGGGGTAAACTCTTTCGAGCCTAAACCGTATCTGCCGCCGACTACACGGATGTTTTTGCGCCCGTTTTCAATGAGCGCGGCGCACACGTCTAAATAGAGGGGCTCGCCGAGCGCTCCCGCTTCCTTCGTGCGGTCAAGCACGGCAATGCTCTTGCACGTTTTTGGTAAAACGTCGCAAAACGCCTTTCCGTCGAAAGGGCGGTAAAGCCGCACCTTGACAACGCCGACTTTTTCTCCGTCGGCGTTCATTTTTTCCACCGTTTCTTCCATAGCGCAGCCGCCGCTCCCAATGATGACGGCAACGTGTTTTGCATCGAACGCACCGAAATAATCGAATAGGCGGTATTTTCTGCCCGTCAAAACGGCAACGTTGTCCATCACCGCTTGAACGGCGTGAGGGAGCGCAAGATAACGGCGGTTCGCCGCTTCTCTATTTTGGAAATAAATATCCCCGTTTTGCGCCGTGCCACGTTGTATGGGGTGATCGGGGTTAAGCGCTCTTGAGCGGAAATTTTCTATATCCTGTATATCCACGAGCTTTTTCATTTCTTCGTATTCGAGAACTTCTATTTTAGAAAGCTCGTGCGAAGTGCGGAACCCGTCGAAGAAATGCAAAAAAGGAACGCTCGTTTTCAAGGTGGTAATATGCGCAACAAGGGAGAGATCCGCCGCCTCTTGCACGGACGCGGAAGCAAGCATCGCGAAACCCGTTTGCCGACACGCCATAACGTCTTGATGATCCCCGAAAATACTCAATGCGTGGGTAGCAAGCGCGCGTGCGCTTACGTGGATAACCGTTGGTAACAGCTCGCCCGCAATTTTATACATATTTGGTAACATCAAAAGTAATCCTTGGCTGCAGGTATAGGTCGTTGTCAAAGCACCGCAGGAAAGTCCGCCGTGCAATGCGCCTGCTGCGCCGCCTTCCGATTGTAGCTGCGCAACCTTCGGCGTGAAACCGAAAAGGTTGGTGTTTCCTTTCGCCGACCACTCGTCGGCGAGTTCCGCCATAGGGGAGGAAGGAGTGATGGGGTAAATTACGGCAAGCTCCGTAAACGCATAGGCGACGTAGCTTGCGGCGGTATTGCCGTCGATAGTCATCGTTTTCATATTGTTCAGTATTTCCGTTTTTTGAAAAAACTTTCGTTATTTTTTAAAAAAACTTGAATTTGGACGATTGATTTGCTATAATAACGGGGAAAATAAATGAGGAGTAAAATTATGCAAAAAGATATTCAATACGTAGGCGTGAATGATCGAAATATCGATTTATTTGAAGGAATGTACAAAGTCCCCGAAGGTATGGCGTATAATTCTTACGTGATTATAGACGAGAAAATTGCCGTCATGGATACGGTGGATGGGGCGTTTAAAAAAGAATGGCTTGGTAAAGTGGAAAGGGCGCTTGAGGGAAGATTGCCCGATTATCTTATCGTACAACATATGGAGCCTGACCATTCCGCAAATATACGCTCGTTTATTGAGAAATATCCAAACGCAAAAATCGTGGCTTCCGCTAAGGCGTTTATGATGATGAAAAACTTTTTCGGGGAAGATTTTGCGGAAAAACAAATCGTCGTAGGGGAAGGCTCTACCTTGGAGCTTGGCAAGCGCAAGCTCGTGTTCTTCGCCGCGCCTATGGTGCATTGGCCGGAAGTTATTATGACCTACGACGAAAGGGATAAAATTCTCTTTTCCGCAGACGCCTTTGGGAAATTCGGGGCGTTGGATGCGGAAGAGGATTGGGCTTGCGAAGCAAGAAGATATTATTTTGGTATCGTAGGTAAATATGGCGTGCAGGTGCAAAATCTTTTGAAGAAGCTTTCAGGTCTCGAAATCCGCGCCATTTGTCCTTTGCACGGGCCTATTCTCGAAGAAAATATCGGGTATTATTTGGATTTATATAATACGTGGTCGTCGTACGGCGTAGAGAGTGAAGGTGTACTCATTGCCTATACGTCTGTATATGGGAATACGAAAAAGGCGGTGGAATTGCTTGCGCAAAAGCTGCAAGAAAAGGGTTGTACCAAGGTGGTTGTAAGCGATTTGGCTCGTTGCGATATGGCGGAGGCGGTAGAGGACGCTTTCCGTTACGGAAAAATCGTATTGGCGACTACGACCTACAACGGCGAGATATTCCCGTTTATGCGAGAGTTTATCCACAATTTGACGGAACGCAATTTTCAAAACAGAACGGTTGCTTTTATTGAAAACGGCAGTTGGGCGCCTATGGCAACGCGTGTAATGCGCGTAATGCTTGAAAAATGCAAAAATTTGCAATATACGGAAAGCACGGTGAAAATTCTTTCTGCAATGACGGAAGAAAACCGCGCGCAAATTGAGGCACTCGCCGAAGAGCTTTGCAAATCCAATACTTACAATAAGGAGGTATGTATGAGTAGATACGTATGTCAAGTATGCGGTTGGACTTACGATGAAGAAGAAGGCTTGCCCGGCAAAGGAATCGTGGCGGGGACGAAATTTGAAGAGCTGCCCGACGGCTTTGAATGCGAGCTTTGCGGCGTAGGCAAAGAAAACTTTACAAAAGAATAATAGGAAAGAGGAGCGTACAAGCTCCTTTTTCTTTTTCCTAAAAAATTATTTATGAAAATATAATGAAACGTTTGTAAAAAAGCGTCGAATATGTTATAATTTTTATAATAATAGCTTTTGGAGGCATTATGGCGGATTTTCACACGCTTGATGGTTTTAACCGAAGTGTAAAAAATGTTCTCATCACTAAAGAAGAGATTGCCGAAGCGATTGCGCAAGCGGGCAAAAAGATTGACGAGTGGTACGACGGCAGACCGATTTTGCTCGTCAGCATTTTGAAGGGCTCGTTCGTGTTTATGGCAGATATTTGTCGTGCTGTAAGCGTACCTTGTGAAATAGGGTTTATGTGCGCGAAGAGTTATTATAGCGGTACCGTTTCTACGGGTGTTGTAAAAATTACGATGGATCTCGATCAAGATATTAGCAACTATCACGTGGTTATCGTAGAAGACATTATCGACACGGGCAGAACGCTCAACGACGTTGTGAAAATGCTGAAAGCGAGAAACCCCTTGTCCCTTCGCGTGGTAACCCTTTTGGATAAGCCCGAGAGACGTATAGTGGAGTTTAAACCCGACTTGGCGCTTTTCACTATTCCCGATTTATTTGTAATCGGTTACGGATTGGATTGTGCAGAGTATTTTAGGAATCTTCCTTATATAGCGGAGTTTAATCAAGATACTTGACAAAAATAGGAAAATAGCTTATAATGAAATTATTATAGGATTAAGGAGTGCGATAAAATGGAAAATTACATTATTTGCAACTGCAAGCAAGTTAGTTATACGGATATTGAACGTGCGCTTGCAAACCACAATAAAATGGAAGACGTTATGGAAGTATTTGCGGACGTACAACGTATCACGCATTGCTCCACCGGTTGCGGCGGTTGCCACGACAAGGTGCTCGACGTTATTTCCGAAATTATGATGGGTTAAGAGTCGAAACATTCTAATGAAAAACGGAGTTTTTATGAAGAAAAAATTAGCGGCAATTTCATTGGTTGCGGTGCTTGGCTTGTGTGCCTTTGCGCCCGTAGTTGCGGCGCAAGCGCCTGCGACTATTGCCTCTGCGGCAACGACGGCAACCGGCTACACCAAAGCGTCCGACGTAAAGTACGTCAAGGATGGTAAGTATGTAGCCAATTGGGGCGCTCGCGACGAAGATTGCGTATTTTTGACGTCGTATGCTACCAATTATTATACGGGTAGCTATACGTACGACACCTTGTCTAAAAACGCAGGCTCGACGTCCATTTCTTCCGTGCCCAACAGTGCATTGTACAAGGCGTTGCATAGTATGGTGTCTACGAAACAGACGTATACCACTTCGTATAATGCAACGCGACCTCTATTTTGTTATACCGACTGTGTAAGCAACGGATATACCAGTCATATTTCCTCGTTCTATTCGGGAGACAAAATTGGTCCTGAATGGGATGGCGGCAATACTTGGAACAGAGAACACACTTGGCCGAATAGCAAAGGGGACGCAAACGGGCAAGGTGAAAACGATATTATGATGCTTCGTCCTACTTCTACGAAGGAAAACGGAAGCCGCGGTAATACGGCTTACGGCGAAAGTAGTAGCTATTACGATCCGAACGGCTTGGGACAAAACGTTCGCGGCGACTGTGCGCGTATTATCCTTTACGTATATACTCGTTGGGGCACTGCAAATATGTGGGGCAGCGGCGGTGTTATGGAAAGCAAGAACGTTCTTCTCAAATGGATGGAAGAAGATCCCGTAGATACTTGGGAAATGGGTAGAAACGATGCGGTACAGTCCATTACGGGCGTAAGAAACGTATACGTTGACTATCCCGAATTTGCTTGGCTTTTGTTTGGCGAAAGTGCACCTACCGATATGGTAACGCCTTCGGGTATCGCAAGCGGCGGTACGGCTGTGCCTGATATTCCCGACACTCCCGTAACTCCCGACGAGCCCGATACTCCGACTACGCCTACGACGGAAGAAGAAATCATCAATGCGGCATATGAATTGGCGGAAGGGGAAGCCTTGCCCGGTTCGTACACTTTGACGGGCGAAATTACGCATATTAAAGAATATGACTCTGCTACGACGAATATTTGCTTAACGATGAGCGTTAGGGGTATCGATTTCTACTGCTATTGGATGCGCGATAACGCAAACGGCGACAACAAAAACCTTGTGGTTGGCGATACGATCACCGTTACGGGTACGATTAAGAATTATGATGGCACAATTGAGTTTGACAAACCCGAGCTGTCCAAGGTAGAGAAAACGGGGGATACACCCGTTGAGCCCGACGAGCCCGACGTTCCCGATGAACCGGATACGCCCGTAACGCCTCCCGTAACTTCGGGATTAAAAGAAGGGGTTGCGTACACCGTATCTGCGAGCAATGCGGACGGTATTTTGTATCTCACGGATTCGATTACGAGTGGTCGGTTCGATTGCTCGACTAGCGCCTCTAATGCAGTTTCGGTATACGTTGAAAACGTGTCTGGCGGACAATTGCTTTATATGCTCAATGGCACAAGTAAGGTATACTTTGTATTTGCCGATAAGGCTGCAGGTGGCTCTACTACGACGAGTGCTTCGTCTGCAACCGTGTTTGAATGGAATTCGAATTTGAATACATTAGTGGTTGCCGATGATACAAACAATCGTGCGTTTGGTGTAGGCAAGACGAGTACGCATGAAAGCTTTAGTGCATACGACGCAAGTAATAAGGACTATAATTGGGGACAGTTTACGGCGGTAGGCGGCGAAGTAGGTCCTTCCGTTCCCGATACGCCTATTGAACCTGATGAACCTAGCACGCCCGATGTGCCGGTCACCCCCGATGTGCCTGGTTCTTCAACGACGCCCGACGAGCCTGAAGCTCCTACAACGTCCGAAACGCCAGAAGAAAACGAATCGGAATGCGAGCATAGCTTTTCTAAGTGGATTGAGGTCAAGACACCAGACGGGGAAAGTTGTATGATCCGAATTTGTATGAAGTGTGGGCATGAGGAGAAGCAAGGTGGAAATGGTAACGCATCAAAAGGTTGCGGCGCGACGATTGGTTGTACGTTTGCAGGCACGACCCTTTTGGCGGCGGCTTGCGTACTGTTTACAAAGAAACGCAAAATGAAATAATAGAAAAATCACACGCAAAAACGCGTGTGATTTTTTTATAATTGCACATAGTAAACGTATGGGCGTAGGAAAAACCAAGACAGAAAAGAAAATTAAATGGCTCAACGTAATTGCTATCTTTTTTCTCGGAGCGTTTTTGGGTTGGCTTTGGGAAACAAGTTTCTTTTTCTTTCGCCATGAGGATTGGAAAAACGTAGGCTTTTTGCATGGACCGTGGTTACCGATTTACGGGGTGGGGTGTGCGTTGATTTACCTATTAAAAATTGCTTTTGGCAAGAACGTGTTTCTTTTATTTACTGTGAGCGCCATTCTTTGCGCGGTAATGGAATACGCCACGTCGTGGACGTTAGAAAAAATATATCACCGCCGATGGTGGTACTACGGAAGATTGCCGTTTAATTTGCACGGAAGAATCTATCTTGGCGGAATACTTTTATTTGCTTTGGCAGGGTGCTTGGTTGCGTATTTGGTATTTCCCTTTTTTGAGAAACTGCTTGATAAAGTTCCCCGAAAGGCGTTAAAGCCGATCATTGTACTACTGCTTGTCATTTTGGTTGTGGACGTTGCTGTGTCAACGTTTATCACCAACGTTCCATAACAAAAAAACGGATGCAACAAGCATCCGTTTTTATTTACCCGAAAAGGGGGAGTTTGCAAAAGAATCCGCCTGTGCCGCACCTCGGCGATAGGTGAACCCGCTAAAAGCAGGTGGGTGCCGCATCTTGACGCCTCGAACTTTCCGTATAAATACAGACCTTGTCTATCGCCACGAATAACCGCTCCCGAATATATATTGTGGATTCCGCAAAAAAGCCGAACTCCGAACACCGCAGATTTGATTTTATTATACGCCATATAAAGTCCGTTTGTCAACGGAATGATGAAAGGAAATTTTTAGGCGTTTAATTTTTTCAAAAAGTCAAACGTTTCCGCTTCAAAGTTTAAGCCGTAGCGGCGATCTTCCACTTCACGTGCGGTACGCGCGATAGATTTGCTTGCGAAATCGGAAGAAAGCTCGACGGTGAATTGCAACGTTTTGCCATTTGCAAGACAACCAACGAATGCCGCGCCGAACACGTCGCCCGCACCGTGGAAATTGCCTTCCACGTTGTTATGCGTATAGGAAGAAACCTTTTCGCCGTCCGCATAATACACGCCCACCTTTCCATTTTCGGTAACTCCCGTTACAATGGGGATAGGGCAGTACGCTTGCAGCTTGCGCACGGCAAGCTCGGCATTTGCAGGTGTCAGAGGGTAGGGCATATCCGCAAGGAAACAAGCTTCCGTCACGTTGGGCAAAATATAGTCCGCTTCCGCACAAAGCGCACGCATCTTTGCTACGTATTCGGGGGTGAAGCCTGCGTACAGCTTGCCGCCGTCCCCCATAACGGGGTCTACGACGAATTTTCCGCCTTCTGCGAGAAGTTCTTTTTTAATATTTGAAACGAGTTCTATTTGTGCGATACTGCCAAGGTATCCGCTATAAATGAAATCAAATTTCAATCCGAGCGATTTCCAATGGGTTAAAATATCGGGAATATCGTCGGTGAGATCTCGAAAGGTATAACCTGTAAAGCCGCCCGTGTGGGTAGAAAGGATGGCTGTGGGCAATACGTTGCATTCTATGCCGCAAGCGGAAATAATGGGCAGAGCAACGGTTAAAGAACATTTACCGACGCACGAAACGTCGTTGATGGCTAAAATACGCATAACATTTTGCTCCTAAAAGAAAATTTTAGTAAATTCATTATAAAACTCTTGCTTTTTTTTGTCAAGCGGAGTAAAATAAGAATGTAACAAAAAGAGTGAAATTTTTTTCACAAAAAGAGGTAAGAATATGTTTATTACGGGCGAAACGAAAAGGAATACGGTTGCGTATGCGGATTTCGAAAAATACGAAAATGAGATTATTACGATTACGGGTACGATCCACAACATTCGTATGATGTCGGATTTTGCTTTCGTGATTTTGCGTACGGCGCGCGAAACCATTCAATGCGTTTATGCGGAATCCTTCTCCGATTATAGAATGGCGGAGGACGTTAAGGAAGAATGTGCGGCAAAAATCACGGGTAAAGTGGTTGCAGGTGAAACGAAGGACGGCAGTAAGCGTTACGAAGTGCAAATTCATAACATCGAGCTTTTGTCCCACCCTGCGGAAATTCCCCCTGTTGTTATCACGAAGAAACAAGTCAATTGCGACCTTTCCACGAAGCTCGATTATCGTCCCGTTACCTTGCGTAATCCCAAGGAACGCGCAATTTTCAAATTGCAGGAAGGTATTCAACGCGGTTTCCGCGAATATTTGACGAAGGAAGGATTTACGGAAATTCATTCCCCGAAGATCAACTTTGCAGGCGCAGAGGGGGGGACGAACGTATTCAAGGTCGACTACTTCGGCAAGCAGGTATATCTTGCGCAGTCGCCTCAGCTCTACAAGCAGGCAATGGTTGCGGTTTATGAGAGAGTATTCGAAATCGCTCCCGTATTCCGCGCAGAGCATCACGACACGAGCCGTCACTTGAACGAATATATTTCCATGGACTTCGAAATGGGCTTTATTGAAAGCTTTGAAGACATTATGAACATGGAAGCAGGCGTTTTGAAATACATCATGAACCTGCTCAAAACGGAATATGCGAACGAAGTGGAGCTTCTTCATATTGAAATTCCCGAAATCAAGGAAA
>JAFVPE010000028.1 GCA_017505465.1 Clostridia bacterium
TCCGAAACTATCTCTTTCGAGAACGTTCAACTCATGGGTGAAATGATCACCTTGAAAACCTTACGCGGTCGCTTTGCGTATTCTCGCCAAGGTTTAGATTGGCTCTACGTTGGTCTTGTAAAAGATTTGAATCGTAGCAATGACACCGAACACGTATTTTCGGATGCGTATGACTTTGTACAAAATGCCGTTTGCTTCTTATGCGAATTCGTAGGTAAAAAATTGACCGACGTTTATATGGTGAAAAACGGTCAGGAAATCACCATTAAACAAGCCACGTATTCGCTGGTAGGTCGTAACATCGATAGAATGAGCCGACATATTACTCGCCATTGCGACATAAACGAATATACGGAAGAACTGTCTGTGGAAATCGACCATTATCAAGAAAAAGATTACACGGAAGTGGATAACAAAATCGAACGTTTAGGATTAAAACCTCGTGACCGTACAGTTTTAGATTGCTATATGGCAGGTATGACCTGTAATGAAATCGCTGAATTCCTTGATATCAGCCGTATAACCGTATGGCGTAGAAGAACACGCGCGCAGGTAAAATATAAAGCGTTGTTTTTCTAAAATTTACAAGCAATACGACAAAATCTGTCTTAGACAAACTTAGTCGTTTTCAAATCATTGTGGATATGATAATATACATTCGCTTTCAGGCAAATCCACTTTTACGGCTTGAAAGTCAGCAAGAAAATTAGGTAAAAGTAAACGCGTTTATGTTCCCTGACGAGGGAGCTGACCAAAATTTTCAAAAAGGAGGACAATGACAACTGCTGAATTAAACTTAACTGCAACCTACGTAACCGCATTGGCGTCTGAACCCAATGCAACCGAGAAAATCAAAATGCTATTGCAATCCCTTTTCGCTTCTTACGGGAAAGGGACTGATTTTCCTGCCCAAGAAACGCCAAAAGTGAAAGACGTTTCTTCTATTATTACATTTTCACAAAAGGAGATTTCTAAAATGGATAAAACGTTTAGAAAAGAATTTATCGCCAATGGAATGGTGGCGCACGTCATCAAGCGCAAACGCGGTAAAAATGCTATCGTTTACGAGATTCGTTATCGCAGAAATGGATTTGATATTAGTGCCACTTCTGCCAATCTTGACGAAGCAAAACGTCGTTTCTTAAAAATGACGATGCCTGACGAATTAGAAAACCATCGTAAAAAGAATTACGCAGGCGCAAAAAATTCCTTCCGCTTTATTACAAACGAGTGGTTGGAATTTAAGAAGGATAAACTTAACGTGCGTACGCATAAAAATTATGAAAGCTATTCTACGCGTTATTTGTATCCTGTACTTGGTGATTTGATGATATCGCAAATTAAAACGATTGACATCAATAAAATCATGTCGCAGGTTGAAGGGCGTGTATATGAAGACTTGCGAGTTATTTTGAATTCCGTGTTTAAGTATGCGCTGGCGAGTGGCATCATTACCCACAATCCTATGCTTTTAATTCCCTTCAAAAAAGCGGAAAGAAACAGCCGCAGAGCTTTGACGGAAGAGGAAGTGCAGAAAATGATAGAACGCTTAAATATGGACGAATATAGCGATTATAAGCGCACGTTCTTGATTTTGTTATTCTTCGGGCTTCGACCTTGTGAGTTGGAAGACGCACACTTTGAAGGCAATTTCCTTATAGCGAGGAATGCAAAACGTAAAAATGGTAAAATCGAATATAAAAAGATACCCATATGCAAGCAGGCGCGTGAAATGTTGGATTTAGATGCGCCCGTTGTAGCATTACATAGAACAGACGTGTTAAACCGCATTTTTAAGCGAATTATGGATGATGAGGAAGTTACGCAATATTTTTTGCGCCATACATTTGCAACCGTTTGTCAACAATACGTGCGCCCTGATATTGTGGATATTTGGATGGGCGACAGCTCTGAAAGATTGGTGGGTAGAGTATATACACATTTTCCCGACAAGTTTATGATTGAGCAAATGCAAAACGTTGTGTTTGACATCTAACGCGAAAAATAAAAAATTCCACTCTAACAGAAATAAATCTGTATAGGGTGGATTTTTTTGTGGAAAAAGCGCAGCCGTGAACGCTATTATTTTAAAGGGATTGAGGCGATTGATTTAAGTCCCCAAATTTGTTCCCAGAGAAGGTCGAAAACGTGAATTTTTGCCCAAACCGACTGCATAAACACGTCAAATATGCAAAAAAATCGGGCATTTATGCGTTTATTTTGCATAATTACCCGATTTTGGTGCGGTCGACAGGAATTGAACCTGCATGGAGTTACCCACAAGATCCTTAGTCTTGCGCGTCTGCCAGTTCCGCCACGACCGCGTTAACGAACTATATTATATATCAATAGAATTTCTTTGTCAACTCATTTTTCACGCTTTTCAAAAAATTTCAAAACTTTTTTCTCCGTGCGTATATTCCCCCTTTCTCTACGCACAATAATTGTAAACGGAGGAAATTTATGAAAGCAACCGGAATAGTTAGAAGAATAGATGAACTCGGCAGAGTCGTCATACCAAAAGAAATTCGCCGCACCTTGCGCATCAAGGAAGGCGATCCACTCGAAATCTTTACCGACCGTGACGAGCTTATGCTCAAAAAATATTCGCCTATCGCCACGTTGGAGCGTTTTAGCAAGGCTACCGCCCGTTCCTTGAACGATTTGAGCGGAAAGCTTGCCGTCATTTGCGATACGGACGGTATTTTACACGCCTTTGGCGAAGGGAAAAAGGATTTGGACGGCAAACCCCTTTCCGAAGATATGGACAGAATCATGCGCGAACGGCGCAGCTATATTGCCAATGCGTCGGAAGGCGGCGATATTTTGCCTATCACGAATACCCACGAAGAAGGCATCACGGCACAAGTTATCGTCCCTATCGTTTCGGGCGGGGATTGTCTTGGCGCAGTTGCCGTTCTTTCCAAAGAAGACGGCGCGCGTATGGATGGAAGCGATATGAATCTCGCCCGTCTTACCGCCGACATTTTAGCCAATCAATTTGAATAAAATGACAGGGGCAGGTATGCGTTGAACGCATACCTGCCCCTCTTTTCACTATTCCGTAAGTTTTCATTCGAATTGCACATAATAACGGTATGCCTTCCGTATATACACACTATCTCGTTGCACGAGAAACCTATAAATTATTACCGCCCGACCTACAAGAAAGCTTGCGTCCCCATCTATCCCTGTACTTTTTCGGTGCGCAGGGCGCAGACTTTTGTTTCTTTTACCGTTTTGCAAATCCAAGAAAACGCAACCTTGGCTCTTATTTGCACCGCAAGGGCGGTTACGACGCCTTCCGTCTTTTACAGCACTTTTCAAGGCGGGATACCGCCCTATTTGCCTATGCTTTGGGCTTTATTACCCACTATGCCGTGGACACCGTTTTTCACCCGTTCGTGTATGCCGTTTCGGGAAAATCCCTTTTATTACACTCCCGAGTGGAAGGAGCGTTAGACGCCTTGTACGTCAAAAAATATACGGACGTGAAAACGGATAGCTTCGCTCCCTTTTTTCGCAAAAAACTAACGGAAGAGGAAACGAACGCTCTGTTTTTATACTACGCAACCGTGGCGGAGCACGCAAGCTTTCCAACCATCATAAAGCCTTCGTTTTTGCGTGCCATTTCTATGTTCAACGCATATATGCCCCTATCCTTTTCCATTTTCGGAGAGCGAAAACCACAGCTCATTCACGCGCTATTCGGCAAGGACGGAACGGACAAAAAAGCGTCGGCTTTATTCCAAAACACTGTGGAAAAATCCCTTTCGCTCATCGGTGCGTTTTGCACGGCGAAAGACGCTCACGAGCCATTGCCCAAAGCGCTTTTTGGCAAAAGCTATCTAACGGGCGAATAAAAAAGGCGAGCCGCTTGGCTCGCCCTTTGCATTGTTATGATTAGTTACCTTTTACAAGCTCCAAGAACTTTTGAATCAAAGGTTCCATATAGATTTCCATACTTTCGTACAAGCTATTGGAAAGGGTTGCTTTTTCGCTCAATACGTCGCGGACATGCAATACGCCGAAGAAATCGAAACCGTACGCAATCGCCCAAAGGGTAAGGATGATCATCGCGCCGAGTACGAGCATCAAAATGCTACCCATAATGCCGTCGAAGCTATAATTGATAACGTTGCCTTCCACCTTTTTCACGAGCTTATTCGCAAGAATTGCAAGCACGAATACGATGCCAAGGTTCAATACGCTAAGTACCAAGCCTGCGAACATTCTACCGCCAACTTCGTCCAAACGGGTAGTAAACGGCGTTGCAATGCTTTCGCATCTTGCTACGAACACGGAGAGGAAATGCCATTCGTCCGCCATTCTCGAGAAGGGCAAACCAAAGCCGAATACGATAGCCGCAAGCGCCCCGCCAACGATAACGAAAAGGCGCAAGCTACGCAAGAAGCCCTTTCTCCAACCGATGATTGCAAACCCGATCATCACGCCGATCGTAATGAAATCAAACGCATATTTCAATGCAAAATCAGTGAGCTTTTGACCTGCGTTCGTGCTCAAATACGAACCGATATTCCAATTCACCATATCCGTTGCATAAACGGCAAGCAAGAAAACGGACGCAAGGGTTGCAAGCACCATTGCGGTGTTGAGCATACAAATCAAGCCGCCGAAAAGACGGGATACCACGTGGGGGGGATCTGCCTTTTTCTTTGCTTTTGCAGGCGCTTCCGTTTCTTCCGCTTCTTCGTCTTGGCTAGGATCATATTCCTTGAAGAGAACGTTCCCCTGCTTGTCGTATTCGTAAGAATTCGGAGCAAAGCGAGCCTCGTCGCCGCGCGTGCGTTTTGCGTGGAAACGAGCGGCAAGAATACCGTGCACGATGAGTGCGATGATTGCGCAAAGCGCAAGCAAAATCAAATTCAAAATCAACGAAGCGACCTGCGGCGTAAATTTGATTTCCAAAAGACGGATAAAGATGCTGTCTTGCAACAACCAACTAAACACAAGGAAACAAACGCCGGCGAACGCCCAAACGATGCCGCCCCAAGTTACTTTACGTACGCCCTTCATACAACCAATGAAGAACGCTGCAACCAAAATGATTGCGCCGATAATACCGAAAATCAAAGGCGTGTGCTTCGCCAACCAAGCCGAAGCGCTAAGTAGTGCATTTAACGAATACATAAATTCCTCCATTATTTGTTGAAATTATCTTTCAATGATACGATTTCAGACAACACGAGATTGCCCTTTTCGTCCTTACATTTTTTATAATAGCCCACGCGCATAAGCTGGAACGCTTTACCGTCTTCGCTTTCTGCAAGATACGGTTCTGCCTTGCCGTGGAAAATATGCTCGCTGTCAAGGTTCATTCTTTCGCCGAAGTCTTGACCTGCGTATTCCGCATCCTTCAAGAGTACGCCGTATCTGCGGATTTCCGCATCCACGCCCGTCTTGCCGTCCACCCATTGGATCGTACCTTTTACCTTGATACCGCTCGTGTCGTTCCCCGAACCGCTGTTGGCAACGTACGAACATTTCAACTCAACCACTTCGCCGTTGTCGTCGGTGATAACTTCGTCGCAATGAATGATATACGCGCCCTTCAAACGCACGTAGCCGTCCGGCTTCAAGCGTTGATATTTGGGGGGCGGAACAAGCGCAAAGTCCGCTCTGTCGATATAGACAACGTTCGAGAACGCCACCTTTCTCGTCCCAAGCTCAGGCTTCAAGGGGTGAATAGCGCTATCGAGAAGCTCTTCCCCTTCATAGTTGGTGATGGTTACCTTCAACGGATCGAGCACCGCCATCGCGCGCTCCGCATTTTCGTTGAGATTGTCACGGATACAAGCTTCCAAATAGGAAAGCTGACATTCGGAATTCGCCTTTACGATACCGATTTTCGTACAGAAATCGAGGAGCGCTTCGGGGGGAACACCGCGGTTACGCAAGCCTGCCACTGTCGGCATACGGGGATCGTCCCAACCATGCACGTGTCCTTCTTCCACGAGTTTTTTAAGATATCTCTTGGACATAACCGTGTTGGTTACGGCAAGGCGCGCAAATTCGATTTGACGGGGCTTCGGCGCAAAGCCAAGGTTGATGCCCACCCAATCGTAAAGCGGTCTGTGATCTTCAAATTCAAGGGTGCAAAGGGAATGGGTTACTCCCTGCAAATAGTCGCAAATGGGGTGCGCATAATCGTACATCGGATAGATGCACCACTTATCCCCCGTGCGGTGGTGATGACAACGCAAAATGCGGTAGATAACGGGATCGCGCATGTTCATGTTGGGCGACGCCATATCGATTTTCGCACGCAAACACTTGCTTCCGTCAGGGTATTTCCCTTCTTTCATTTCACGGAAAAGCTGTAAGTTTTCTTCCACGGAACGGTTACGGTAAGGGCTTTCCTTACCTGCTTCGGTAAGCGTACCGCGCGTTGCGGAAATTTCCTCGGGGGAAAGATCGCAAACGAAGGCTTTGCCGTCGAGAATGAGCTTTTCAGCGTATTCGTAAATCACGTCGAAGAAATCGGAAGCGTACACTTCCTTTGCCCAATTGTAACCCACCCATTCAATATCCTTGCGGATGGCGTCGACAAATTCTGTCTTTTCCTTGGACGGATTGGTGTCGTCGAAGAAAAGGTTGCACTTACCTTCATATTTTTTCGCCGTACCGAAGTTGACGAGCATACTCTTGATATGTCCGATATGCAAATAGCCGTTCGGTTCGGGGGGAAAACGGGTTTGTACTGCCGAAATCCTACCATTTTCGACGTCGTCGTTGATAATTTGTTCAATAAAATTCGTTGCTTCAATCGTTTTCATACTAAACTCACTATACAGTTGGTGTCAAGAGGCGATGCCTCTTGCAAAGGTGCAGGGCGAGCTGCCCTGACAAGACGTGGAGCGGAGCTCCGCAATGATAGCTCATGAAAAGCAAGCTTTGCTTGCGTCCACACCGCGAAGCGGTCAACGCCTACGGCGTAATTGCGCAAAACTGCGTTTTGCTTGCTTGGGCATCCTTTTATAGGCTTTACCCATACCCACCAAAGGCACCGCCTTTGGAAACTGCAAGGATGTTACGCCCTTGACTCTTGTTAGGATAAACCGACGATGGTGCCGTCGGAAAGAAGGTCGATCTTTTCCGCCGCAGGGTGCGCGCCAAGACCGGGCATTAACATGATTTTACCTGCAATCGCTACGATAAAACCTGCGCCCCCCTTCAATACGACGTCGCGTACCGTCACGCGGAAGCCTTCCGGTCTGCCCAAAAGCTCTGCGTTGTCGGAAAGGGAATATTGCGTTTTCGCAATGATAACGGGCAAGTTACCGCAACCCTTTTCTTCTATCGTCTTAATCTTCGCAAGCGCTTCTTCCGAGAAATCCACGCCGTCCGCTCCGTAAATCTTCTTTGCCACGTTTTCAATCTTCTCGCAAACGCCTTCGTCCAATTCGTAGGGATGACAAAGCTTGGACGGAATTTCACAAGCCTTCACGACTTCTTCCGCAAGCTCCTTGCCCCCTTCGCCGCCCTTTAAGAATACGTCGGTAAATACCGCAACCGAGCCTGCTTCGCGTACCGTCTTGATGACCAAATCCGTTTCCGCCTGCGTATCCGTGAAAAATCTATTCATCGCAACCACAACGGGTTTCTTGTACACGTTTTTAACGTTTTCAATATGTTTCAAAAGGTTAGGCATACCCTTTTCCAACGCTTCCAAGTTCTCTTGGGAGAGCGTTGCTTTGTCTGCGCCGCCGTGGAGCTTCAATGCCTTCACCGTCGCAACGATCACCACACAATTGGGCTCGATGCCTGCCGCCCGACACTTTGTGTCGAGAAACTTTTCCGCACCGAGATCTGCGCCAAAGCCTGCTTCCGTTACCGCATAATCCGCAAGGCTCATCGCCGCATACGTTGCTTGTACACTGTTACAGCCGTGTGCAATGTTCGCAAACGGTCCGCCGTGGATAATCGCAGGCGTATGCTCGAGCGTTTGCACAAGGTTGGGCTTCATCGCTTCCTTCAAAAGCACCGCCATCGAGCCGACTGCACCGGGAATATCCTTCGCTCTTACGTACTCGCCGTCCGTGTTCAAGCCAACGATGATGTTGCCAAGACGCTTTTTCAAATCGTCAACGTCCGTTGCAAGGCACAAGACCGCCATAATCTCGCTCGCCGCCGTGATGTCGAAATGATCTTCTCTTTCTACCCCTCTACCCTTTCCGCCGATGGTGATATTGATAAGCTGACGCTCGTTCATATCCATACAACGGTGGAAATAAATGTTATTCACGTCGATTTTAAGCTCGTTGCCACGGAAAATATGGTTATCCATGAGCGCACAAAGCAAATTGTTCGCCGCCGTGATGGCGTGCAAATCTCCCGTAAAATGTAAGTTGATGTCCGCCATGGGCACGACTTGTGCATAACCGCCGCCCGCTGCGCCGCCCTTGATACCAAAGACGGGGCCAAGCGAAGGCTCGCGAAGGGCAAGACAAGCGCTCTTACCAATTTTGGAAAGCCCGTCCGCAAGACCGATGGAAACGGTGGTTTTTCCCTCGCCCGAAGCGGTGGGATTGATCGCCGTCACCAAAATGAGCTTCGCATTTCTCTTCGCGTCCTTGGGCAAAGAGATTTTCGCCTTATATTTGCCGTACATTTCAAGCTCGTTTTCCGTAAGGTTGAGCTTCTTCGCAACTTCTCGAATGTCGATAAGCTGTGCGGACTCTGCAATTTCAATATCAGTAAGCATACTTGACAATACTCCAAAGTATAATAATAGTTATATCATTATATCATATATTCGAGAAAAAAGGAATAGTTCTACGTTGATTTTTTGAAATTTTTTGTAATTTTTTTGTACTTTTCCGTAGGAATATGTTATAATACTGCTATGGAAATTTCGATTTTACAATTTTTTGAATCTTTGCGCAACGGATTTGGCACGGCTTGCGCATTTGTTTTCTCTCTCTTCGGGGAAACGCTTTTTCTTGTCGTGCTCATTTGCCTAATTTATTGGATTTATGAAAAACAGCTTGGGGAAAAGCTTGTTATGGTTTCCTTTTCGTCCATGTCGGTCAATAGCTTTTTAAAGGCGGCGGTGGCGCGTCCTCGTCCGTATACGACGGGGAAGGTTTCCCGATTGGATATTGACGCAGGCCCCCTGCTTTCCACAACCGACCTTATGCCGAACGCTTCTTTCCCGAGCGGACACTCGCAAATGAGCGCAGGCATGTTCTTCACGGGGGCGTTCCGCTACAAAAAATGGTGGGCTTGGGTGATCTTCCCTTTGCTTACCCTCGGCGTGATGTGGTCAAGGCTGTATTTTGGAGTGCATTACCCCTCCGACGTACTCGTCGGCGCATCCCTGGGTGCCTTGTTTGCAATTTTTTGGGAGCTTGCTTACCGAAAATTTGGGAAGGCAAAGCTGTATATTTTTGCAGGCTTTGCACTCCTTTCTATCGTCTTTGCCATCATTTTCCGTACGGATAAATCTATGATAGAGCTTTGCGCTTGCACCGTCGCTTCGGCAATTTGTTTGCCCATTGAAAATAAGTGGATTCGCTTTGAAAACGCCAAGGGCGTGAAGAATAGAATTTTCCGCGCGCTTATTGGGCTCGTTTGCGTGGGCGGTGTGTACGCGCTTTTCTCATTCCTGCCTTTTGATTTTCTCGACCTTTTGGTTTTTAAATTCATTAAATATTTCCTCACGGTTTCGATGGCAATCCTGCCCGTACCCCTTTTATTCAAAAAGCTCAAGCTTTAATCGGTCAAAAAACCAAAAAATCCGCCTTGCAACGATTGACTTGCAAAACAAAATATTGTATACTATAGTATAATAATCAAGATAAAAATTTTTTTGAACACGTAAGGAGATACCGTTATGACTGAAAAAAGAGCAGTAACCATGGACAAACTCGTTTCCCTTTGCAAGAACAGGGGCTTCATTTTTCCCGGCAGTGAAATTTACGGCGGTCTTGCAAACACTTGGGACTACGGCCCTTTGGGCGTAGAGCTTAAAAACAACGTAAAGAAAGCTTGGTGGAAGAAATTCATCCAAGAAAACCCTTATAACACGGGCGTAGATTGCGCCATTTTGATGAACACCCGCACGTGGCAGGCTTCCGGACACCTCGGTGGATTTTCCGACCCCCTTATGGACTGCAAAAGCTGTAAGGCTCGTCACCGCGCGGACAATCTCGTAGAAGCGTACGTAGCAAAAAAAGGTATGGACGTAAAGGTAGAGAGTATGGACAACGACGCGCTCGAGGCGTTTATTACCGAACATAAAATCGTTTGCCCCGTTTGCGGTAACTCCGACTTTACTTCCATTCGTAAATTCAACTTGATGTTCAAGACCTTCCAAGGGGTAACCGAAGACAGCGCGAACACCGTTTACCTTCGTCCCGAAACGGCGCAGGGTATCTTCGTGAACTTCGAAAACGTTCAACGCTCCACGCGTATGCGCGTTCCTTTCGGTATCGGTCAAATCGGTAAATCCTTCCGTAACGAAATCACGCCCGGTAACTTCACTTTCCGTACCCGTGAATTTGAACAAATGGAGCTTGAATTCTTCTGTAAGCCCGGCACCGACCTTGAATGGTTCGCATATTGGAAAGATTTCTGCAAGAATTGGCTTCTTTCCCTCGGTATGAAGGAAGGAAACTTGCACCTTCGCGACCACTCCCCCGAAGAGCTTTGCTTCTACTCCAAGGCGACGACGGACTTCGAATATAAATTCGCATTCGGTTGGGGCGAGCTTTGGGGTATTGCGGATAGAACGGACTACGACCTTTCGCAGCACGCAAAAGAATGCGGTAAGCCCATCACCTATCTCGATCCCGTAACCAACGAAAGATACGTTCCCTACGTAGTAGAACCTTCCCTTGGTGCGGACCGTGTAGTGCTTGCGTTCCTTACCGACGCATACGACGAAGAAGTGGTTGACGCGGAAAAGAACGACGTTCGTACCGTTTTGAGATTGCATCCCTTCCTTGCGCCCTACAAGTGCGCCGTGCTTCCCCTTCAAAAGAACCTTTCCGAGAAGGCGGATGAAATCTATGCGAAGATGATGAAGAAATTCCCTACGACCTACGACGTTACCGGCTCTATTGGTAAACGTTACCGCCGTCAGGATGAAATTGGTACGCCCTTCTGCGTAACGATTGACTTCCAAACGCTTGAGGACAACACCGTAACGGTACGCGACCGTGACAGTATGGAACAAATCCGTGTTCCCGTAGAAGAAGCAATTAAGTACATCGAAGAAAAGATTGAATTCTAATTCTATAAATATCGTGAAATATGGGGGCAGGTATGCGTTTAACGCATACCTGCCCCCTTCTTTTTGTCTATCACTGAAAAAAGCGGACGAGAAAAACTCGTCCGCTTTTTTACCGAAATTCAATTATTTCTTGAACGCTTTAACAGCTTTTTCGTCACCGCTGATCGCCCACTTGCCATCAACCGTAACGCCGTCTTTGCCTTCTGCGTAGCTCTTCGCTGCTTTGCTGCTTTCGAAAAGAACTGCTACAACGGTATACGTTTTCGTGTTCAAAATACCGCTACCTTCTGCTTTCGTAGCCGTGATGCAACCAACTACTTTATCACCGTACAAGAATTCTGCAGCGTCTCCTTCCACTACCGTAACACGATAGCCAGCATCTTCCATTTTATCTTCTGCCTTGTCCAAATCAGCGGGAACACAAGCAACCAAGATAAAGCAAGAAAGCAACGCTACTAAACTAAGCCAAAATTTTTTCATAAAAAACTCCTCCATTTTTTTTGCCTTTTTTAGTATATGTATTATATCATAAAAAGAGTGCTATGTCAAGAGTTTACACAAAAAACTATTGGCTTTTATTCTACTCATTCTTTTCTTTCTGTGGAAAATAACAATCCCTCCGCAACCTGCGGAGGGATATTATATTCATATTCAGTTGTGAGCGTGTCGTCGTTTTTTTCACCCGTTTTTTGCAATCATACGTTGCTCGCCGACTTGTAGCCGCTCAACAATTACGGGTTACTTTTATTTTCTCACGCCCTCACTTATTTCGTTCATTGGACTTTACCTCGCTATTTATTTCTTACTGAAGTACCTCTCGGTAGGGATATAAATCATTTCTTTCTTACCTCCTTTTCCTGTACTTCCTCCGACTCCCGTCGGTGGAGATTACGTGTACGTTGGAGTATCTCCCTTCCTTTCGGTTTTATTTTTTGGAGTGATACAAATCATTTTTTGTTCCTCCTTTTCTCTTGTCGTTGTCTATACAACTTGCGTTGTAAACACAACGCCTTTATTTTTTCGCTCTTCGTTCGATTGCCGTACTGAAATTTCGTCAAATCCTTTCAGCTCTCTGCCCTGTCAACCTTTCACCTGCCTCCGTCGGCTTGTCGAATACCCTCCGAAAGTTCGTCAACGATCTCTTTGCATCGCTCACGGTTATATGTTGACAACCTACCTTTGCGGTCTAATCTTTTTTAGATTTCGACCTCACTGTGGGAAGGAATCATCGCTTTTTGTACCCTCCTTTCTCTTATTTCTTTGCCGTATCCCTACGGCGGCCTGCCGACCCTTGTCGGCTACTATTTAACTTGCCATTGGAGTATGTTCCTTTGATAGATTTGAAAGAAAGTAACATTTTTTGTTTCGTTCTTTCTTTTGTACCTTTATTATATCAAAAAATTTCCGTTTGTCAATAGGTTTTTCGAAAAAAATTCAAAAAAATTTTTAGAAAATCGCTCTTTCCCTTTGTTTTTCAAGTTTTTTGCAAGAAAAAAAGCCCTAAAGGGCTTTTTGTTAAACAGTTTTTAGTTTATTAAAAACTCTACTTTTTCAATTTCTTTAATCTTGTTTACATTGGTGTTGAGTCGTTCCATATTTCCTTGCACCAAAACAAGCGCACGGTTTATATAATCCAACTTAAGATTGATTACCTGCAACGCATTTAATAATTGATGATGTCTCCGCTCCAGTTCCAACGTGTTAATGGCTTCCTTTAAGGTGTCACATCTTCCATTTTCTACCAACACAAGCATAAACGAAACCGAATATGCGTCTGCATATGCAATAGGAAGGAACTCGGTCGCTTGTAGTTTATCAAATTTCAAGTCATCAATTTCTTTCTTTAATTCCTGTATTTGCATATCGCATTGCAAAGCTTCTTCAATCATTACGACGTTTTTATAGTGATTATATTCTGTTACAGCATTTTCTCTAAGTATACTATTACGTTTCTTTTTATTAAAAGCAAGTACAAGTAGCACTATTCCCGCAATCAAAAAAATAATTCCCCAGGCTATAAGTACACCCATCGATGATGCGGCATCCTCATCCTCTGCTGCTAATATAGCTGACATTAAAATACCTAAAAACAAAAAAAGAACACCACAAGCCAGAGCAATGATACCTGGAACCAAAAGTCCTTTAATTGATCCGACCGATTTACGAACCTTTTGATCGTAACTATTAAGCTTGGTTTTTAATTCTTCGTTCTTTTTACGATCCAATTTGGCAATATTCTCTTCGCACTTTTGCTCATAAATAAGGATGTTTGCTGCGTTTAATAATTGGTCATATAAATTATTTTCCATAAATATACCGTCCTCGATTTTTTTAAAGCACTTTGAATGCTATATTTATATTATAGTAACAATTTTTGTTACTGTCAAGTAAAAAGTAACTAAAAGTGTTACAATTTTTATATGAGATGTTTTAAGGAACGCTTAAAAGAATTACGCCAGGAAAAAAATTTAAGCCAACAAGACTTGGGAAATTTGGTCAATATGTCTAAAATGGCAATTTCGCATTGGGAAAAAGGACATAGCGAGCCGAGCATTTCTCAGTTGATTATCTTGTCCAATTATTTCGAAGTAAGTGTGGACTACTTAATCGGCAAAACGGATACCTTATAAAAATCTTGTCGTTCTCGACAATTTCACAACGCTTAAGTATAAAAAGCACCCGGGTTTTTCGGGTGCTTTTCCTTGTTTTATCCTATTTTTCTTGAATTTTGTCCGTTTTTAGTCTTCCGCGTACTTTGCAAAGCGTTGTAACGCTGCTTTATCGCGAAGAAGTACGCCGCCGCCGAGCACGGTTGCAAATTGCGGCTCTTCACACACGCGGAAACGCATATTTAACTGTGCGCCGATGTACTGCGGAACGTAGGGAATCTTCATGATACCGCCCGAAAGGTGAACGCCGTTGCGGTTGACCGTCGCCGCTACTTCCGCAGGCAACGTTTTGAGCACCTCCACCGCATATTCGATAATCTTATTTATATAAATACGGATACAATCGGTGAGCTCCGCCGCCTGTACGGGTACTGCCGCCGGTTGGCAGGTCTCCGTCGAGCTTCCCTCCGCCACCATGGTACCGAGTGCACTCGTCGAAAGAGAACCGATTTCATTCTTGATCTTTTCCGCCGTGAGCGCGCCAACGAGCAATTTGCTGTTGTTTGCCAAACGGGAAATGATATTTGCGTCCATATTGTTGCCGCCGACGTTCATCGAAATACCTGCGATAATGCCGTCTCCGGAAACCACCGCCGCATTGGATACGCCGCCGCCGATATCTAAACAAAATACGGGGTCTATATCACTCAAAACCGCACCCGCGCCAAGCGTCGCAAGGTAGGGCTGCTCTACGAACCAAACCTTGTGCATGCCGCATTCTTCGGTGAGTGCCGTGTACTCTGCCAAAGAACGATCGGAAATACCGCAGGGTACAGAGAAAAGGAATTGCGCGCGGTAAAGAGCCGAGCCCTTCATCCCGATACGGGATAAAAACTCTTTAAGCATCGCCACAGCAAGGCGCATATTGACAATTTCGCCTTCGTAAACGGGATATACGATATTCGTAAATTCCGCCGTTTTGCCGATCAAATTTTTCGCTTCCTTACCGATTGCTTTGATTTCTTCATCGCCCACAGTCGCTACGCAAGAAGGCTCTGCGAGCACGACGCCGCTGTTCGTGTCCGCGCGGTATATTTTCGTCATCGACGAGCCTAAATCTATCGCAAGTTTGATCATACCCACTCCTTTTCGAGCATATTTTTAACAAGTTCCACGGGAAACCCTACGACGTTCGTATAGCTTCCCTCAATCTTTTCCACAAGACCGCCGTCTTGAATACCGTACGCCCCCGCCTTATCCATGGGCGAGCCGCCGCGCACGTACTCCCAAATCCATTCGTCACTCAATTTATTGAAATGTACCGTCGTTTTATCTGCGTCCGTCAAAAGGTGTAATTCGCCGTCCTTCACACAAGCAAAGCACACCCCCGTATAGACGGCGTGGGAACACCCCGAAAGAGTTTTGAGCATACGAAAAGCGTCCTGCGCATCCGTCGGTTTTCCAAGCACTTTTTCGCCAAATGCCACTACCGTGTCCGAGCCTATTACGATTTTTCCTGCATTTTCCGCGCGCAAAGCCACTTCCTTTGCCTTGCCTTCCGCAAGTGCTTTCACAAGCTCCTTTGGCGAAAGTCCGCTCTCGTTTTTCTCTTCAAAAGCGGAAGGAATAATCTCGAAATCTTTTACAAGCTCCGCCAAAAGTTCCTTGCGCCGCGGAGACGCGCTTGCCAAAACGTACTTCATCATTATATAACAAACGAGCCGCTCCATTTCGAGCGGCTCTTTTTCGCCTTACAGTATTTCAAGGTTCTTCTTGAACGCTCTCTTGAATTCGGGATTTGACATTTCCGCATCACGGATTTCAAGCGCCGCATCCCCGGCAACAATCGTCTTCATAATGACGGAATCGCCGAGAACGTCGCAGTTTACGCCCGTTACCATGCCGCAATGCGTTCTATCCAAGCTCTCTGCGATGCGAAGAAGAACGCCGAGCTTTTTCACTGCTTCAAGGTCTTCATCGGTAACGATTCCCTTGTACTTTTGCCATTCGAGCATCGGCACGTCTTCTTTGTTATGGCAACCTGCCACGAACGCCGCAAGCACGATTTCTCTATGCGTTGCGCCGTAAATCGACGAGTTAAGAATGATGTACCAACTATGCTTTGCGTGCGCATAGTGCTTCACCGTCTTACCGCAATCGTGCAAGCTCGCCGCAATCTTCAATACTTTGAGATATTGACGGGAGAACTTATGCAATACGCGGAGTTGTTTGAAAAGCTGTACGGAGAGCTGCATAACATGCTCTACGTGCTTGGGATCGCAACCGTAATATTTCACCAAACGGTCGAGCGAGTAGCTCAAAACGTCGGAAATAGGTTTTTCTTGCGTGATAGGCAACGCGTGGTTTATCATCAAGCCGTCGCGAAGTCCGCTGCCGCCAATCGTGAAATTTTCCACGTTCATATAAGTAACGAAAGCCTTAATGATTGCCATTGCCGCAGGCATAATGTCTGCGCGGCTAGGCGAAAGCCCTTTAATCTTCTTACGCTTGTCCACGTCGAGCGCCTTAATCATATCGTAAACGCCCGTGAAATCTTCCGTTGCAATCTTATAGTTGTGGGGCATATCCAAAGGATATTTACGCACGAGTTTGCTAATCTTGAACAAATTACGGAAGGAACCGCCTACGCCGATCATTTGCGTTTCGGGATCGATTTCGTTGAGCCAAGGCAGCTTTTTAAGCTGTTCGGTGAAGAATTCTTCCACGTGCTGCGCCGCTTCTTGGGGGGTGGAATCGCTCGCAAACAAATCGGTGAGCGTTACCGCGCCGAAAGGCAAGTTTGCAAAGCCGAGCACGTTTCTTCTATTGTAGTAAATGATTTTCGTGCTGCCGCCGCCGATTTCCAAAATTAACCCCTTGGGAATATCCATCGAGTTGATAACGCCGCGGTACACAAGGAGAGCTTCTTCCTCTTCGGAAAGGACGCGAATCGTAATGTTGCAGCTCACTTGGATTTCATCCAAGAAGGAGCGTTGATTCTTCGCACGGCGAACCGCCGCCGTACCCACTGCAATAATTCTATCCACGCCGCTTGCGTCGCAAAGACGCTTGAACATTTTTAACGTTCTTATCGTTTCCGCAATTCTCTGCGGTTTCAAAAATCCGTCTCTGTCCATATCTTGACCAAGACGAACGCTTTCTTTTAATTCATCGACCACCATGAAATGCCCGTCCGTGAACATATCCACGATGAGCAATCTGGCTGTATTAGATCCCAAATCGATAATGCCTAATTTTTCCACTTGTCCTACCTCTGTCTTTTGCCGCGGACTCCTATCCGCGCTTCGTATATTTCATCTTTCCCTTATTTTTGTATGATTTGTTAGGAGCTTCTAGGGAAATCTCGCCCTACAATGCGAAACACCATTTTCCCCTATCTTAAATATTGCCCATAGTTTACCACATAAAAAACCTTTTGTAAAGCCCCTTTTTGAAAATTTTTTTCACTTTTTACATTTTTTTCTTATTTTGGACAATTTACGCAACATTTTTCGTGCAATTTGACAAGTCAAAAAATAAGGAACGGTTATAAACCGTCCCTTCTTTATTCATTTTTCCAATAAAAACGCCGTCAGCTCTTTGAAATTTTGTAAAACGTATTCGGGGTGGCAAAGCCGTTCTTCCCCCTCTTCGGCATAGCCGACTTTCAAAAGCACACAGTCCACACCGCAAAGCTTCGCCCCTTCGACGTCGTGTTTTCTATCGCCCACCATAAGGCACTCGTTTGCACTTGCGCCAAGCTGCCGCATTGCCTCTGCAATCACCGCCGCTTTTGTCGGTAGACTCCCGTCCATACCGGGGCCAACCTGCACGTCAAGATAGGCGGAAAAACCGAAACGCTCCGCAATTAAATCGGCGTAAATCTTCGGTTTCGACGTAGCCAACGCCATGCGATAGCCCTTTTCCTTCAAGGCTTTCAAGCATTCTAAAGCCCCTTCGATCGGCTCGTTTTGATATACCCCCGTCACCGAGTATTGCTCGCGGTATTTCGCCGTAGCTTTCGTTGCTTCTTCGTCACTCAACCCAAAGAAAGTCGAGAAGGAATAATGCAAGCTAGGTCCAACGCATTGGGGCAAAAGCGCACGGTCGGGCTCGGGATACCCAAGCTCTTTGAGCGCATAGCGAATACACGAAAAAATCCCCGGATGGGACATAACCAACGTACCGTCCAAATCGAATAAAACGTACTTGTATTTTTGCATTTCCGTGCCTCCGCTCGTTTATTTCTTGGGGAATTTTACCATACTTAAACGCAGTTTGTCAACCGTTTTTCGTTTGCAAAGTCTTGTAAAGCCCTACAACGGAAAGCCCGATCAAAAACACACCGAAACCCTTTCGCAAAAGCTCGGACGGAAGGGACGCCGCCACCAACGCACCGAGCGCAGACGCAAGTAAAGCAGGCAAAATAATCCAAAGCATGCCCTTCGTTTGCAACAACCCGTTGTCCGCGTGCGTTTTCAATGCGCCGACGCTCATCGGCAAAAAGGAAAAAAGATTGGCACACTGCGCAATTTTTTGCGGTACACCGCCGACGAGCACAAGCAGCGGAATCGTCACCGTTCCACCTCCCATTCCCATACCTGCCGGAATCCCGCCTAAAAACCCTAATAAAAGATAAAGATAAAAGCTCATAATATGTAGGGAAACCCCTCCTTTGTGGGCGCAAAAAACGACAGACAACTCACTATTCAACGCGTACCTGCCCCCGTCATTTTATAAAAATAGTAAAGAAAACCCTGCCGCCGCTTGCAAAAAAGCAAACACAAGGTTGACCGTCTTTACGGGCATTTTCCCAAGCAAAAACGCTCCCAACGCTCCACCAAGCGACACGCCAAGCGCCGTCGGGATCAACACGTTCGCATCATAAAATCCGCGAATTGCGTAAATCAAGAAAGAAAGCACGGATACGGGCAAAATAAGCAAAATTGCCGTTGCGTGCGCTCGTTTTTCGTCCAACCCCGTTTTTTGCAGCATTGGCACGGCAATCATGCCGCCGCCACCGCCGAATAAGCTGTTCGCCGCACCTACCGTTACACCGCAAAATACCTTTTTGGGCTTGTCATTTCCAACTTTTTCCACGCCGCCACCCCTTTTTCACTATATTCTTCTATAGTATCGGTAAAATTTTTTCTTTTTATCAAACTTTTTCTTCCTTTTACCGCCATAAATGCTTGCCAACATTTTATTTTTGTATTAAAATAGTGTAGTATGGAATGCAAAGTCGGATTTTTCCCTCTTTGCGACAAAACAAGGAAAAACAAAAAACCAAAGGTGGTTATATGAAAAGTAGTTTCAAGAAAAGCAAGAAATATTTTCTTGCCCTTTGCTTATCGGCATTGATTGCTTCGGCGGGCATCGGCGCTCTTACCGCTTGCTCCGACGACAAAAAAGCTGATTCCTCTACGACGGAATCTTCCTCCTCTAGCGCGGAAGCAACCGTCAATGATACCTCGCTCATCAAAAACGGCGGTTTCGAAACGTTTAGCACGAACAATGGCTTGAACGCTATCGGCACTTCCGTTACCGGTTGGACGCGTAGCGTAAACTCCACGACGTCGGGTACGGCGCTCACTTCTCGTGCGGCAAGCGGTATCATCGATACGAGCTCGGCGGCTTGGGAAACGCTCACGGGCAAGAAAAACGGCGATATGACCAAGTTGTCCGAAGCGGAAGCAAAAGCAAATTGGAGCAAATACTCCGTTGCAGAAAAGCTCGCTTATTACGACGCTTGGAAGTCTAAGAATAAGGACGGTAAGATCGCAGAAGATCTTGACTTCTATCAAGCCTTCAATATCGACAGCGAAGATATTCCTAGCGCAACGGTTAATCCCGGCACGCATCACACGGATAAGGAAAATACAGACACGAAAGTGCTCATGATCCACAACGAATATCCTTCGACGAGCACGTCTTCCACGTACAAGACGCTCGGTACGGCGCAGAAGTACACCTCTTCCTCTACCGTTACCGTTCCCGCTGGTACGGCGGCTGAATTCTCCGTTTGGGTAAAAACGGCAGAGCTTATGTGTTCGAGCTCGAGCGGCGAATCGCAAAAGGCAGTCGGCAAGGGTGCGTACATTTCCGTTTCGCAATCGGTCGGCAGTAAATCCCTTCCCGTATTCTCCGTAAAGAACATCAACACGGAATATCTTGACGAGGGCTCGGTTGCGGCAGGCGATTACAGCAACGGTTGGGTGAAATACTCCTTCGCTCTTAAAGGTTCGTCCTATGCAGACACGACCTTCTCCGTTGTCTTTGGTCTTGGCCAAGGCGGCGGCGAATACAGAGGCGAATACGTAAACGGCTATGCGTTCTTCGACGACGTTCAATGCAAGGTCGTTTCTCAAGATTCTTACGAAGATTACGTTACCGCTAACTTCCCTACCGACGAATTGAAGAAAGAAATTATGTCTTTCGAGTCTAAGCTTGAAGCGAAGACGGTTGACGCTTCCGAAGAAACGTCCAAGACGAAGTTTGCATTCAACTTCTACGGCGCATTCGACCACTCGACCGTTATCGATAGCTTTGTAGGTTTGGATGCTAACGATACCGCAGATCATTTCAAGGCAACCTCGACGAAGAAAGGCGATAAGGAATACACTTCCGAAGCGGGCAACACTCCCCTCGAAGCGTTGAACGGCGGTTTGGATAGCAAGTACGACGTAAAAGCAGTATTTGCAGGCACGGCGAAGATTAACGAATACGCAACCGCAAATTCCAACGCATACCTTTCGGCAATTTATAACGATTATTTCGCAGGCGATAAGTACGCAACGAACGAAAACATCTTGCTCCTTATGAGCGCAAACGGCGTTGCTTACACGGCGGATACGGCATTCAATACTACGACGAACCTCGGCTACACCTTCTCGTATCAAGATTTCAAAATGGACGATCCTGACACGACGGAAGTTGAGTACACCGATTATTTGGCAATTTCCTTCTTTGTAAAGACTTCCGATTTGAACGGTTTCACGGGCGCAGGCATCAAGCTCAAGAACGGCAACAACGAAACGACCTTCTCTTCGCTTGATACTTCTTCCCTTACCCCTGTTTCCATCGGCGAAAAGGGTGAAGAAGGCTATATCGAAGATCTTTACAGCGGTTGGCAACAGTGCTTCTTCTTCGTGAAGAACGACTACGTTGAAGCGGATAAAGACGACGTAACCTTCTCCTTGTCCTTCTCTTACGGTCCTACGACCATCACGGGCACGACGAAGGATAGCTACTACGAAGGTTTTGCAGCTTTCACCGATTTCAAGGTGAAGCCCATGAGCAAGGCAGAATACGACGCTGTAAATAGCGGCACGTACGCAAAGACCGTTTCCGTAAGCGGCGTTACCGCAGAAGAAGCGGCGGGCAACAAAGGATTTGACTCCGCAGCAAACGTTCCTTCCAACGCATTGAAGGATCCTTCCAAGAACGAGTGGCGTCTTGCAAATCTTCAAAACTACACCGGCGTTTACAGCGACAGCTACTACGTAGACCAAAAGAACGGTAAGAACACCGACGTGAACACCAACGCAAATGCAGGCCTTCTCAATAGAGATTACTTCATCGGCGCAGGCGACAATACGAGTTACTACACGAGCGACGAAGCAAAAGCTCCCGCTTGGATGAACGGCTTGACGAAGGCTTCGGGTAAGACAACGGCAAGCGAAGTTTGGAACACGATGTTCGGTTACAACTCCGGTATCGGCAGCAGAACGCAACCCCTTCTCATTTGGAACGACGGTGCGAAGGATAAGGCTTACGGCTTTATCGGTCAATCCACTTCCATTGCGGCAAACTCCTACACGAAGGTTTCCGTAGCGGTTAAGGTAGGTGCGCTTACCGGCGTAGACACCGCAAACCTTGCAGCATACGTATATCTTATTGATACGGACGACACCACCTATGCAAATACCCTTTCGATTGGCAGAAACCTTTCCTATTGGTATGACAACGAAGGCAACATTTGCACGGGCGATCCCGCAGAAAAGGATACGGAAGTTGCATTCTATCTCCAAAAGAACGGTTTGTATAAAGCAAACAAAAATTGGAGCGGCTACAAGGATGAATATAAACATATTTACTATGCTAACCTTGACGCTTATACCGAAAAGGATAGCGCAGGCAACTTGCTTGTAGCAGAAGGCGGCGCTTCCCACGCATATAGTAATAAGTGGAACAACGAAGGCGAAGACGGCATTGCATTCTACTATAACGAAGCAAACAAGGTCTACTACGCAGACAAAGCAAAGACCCTTCCCGTAAGCAATCTCGCATTCTTGACCAAAAAGACCGCTGACGATGAAACGCATCCCCTTCCTTGCCGTTATGCGGCGGAAAACAGCAAGCAGTTGATGGCAAAGGTTGAATACGTCGGCGACGTATGGCAAACCGTAAGCTTCTATATCCACACGGGTGAAACGGCGAAGAATTACCGCCTTGAAGTATGGAGCGGCGACAGAAACGGCGCGGCGAACCCTGCAGATTCCTACGTAATCTTCGATATGAACTACACGGGCGATGCGGAAAGCAACTTCGCAACCCTCATCGAAGAAAATAAGGATAACGCAAACGCAACCTCGTTTGAAAACGTATTCTCTTACTTCGATTCCGATAAGTATCTCCGTTATAACGTAGAGCTTGACACCAACAAGGTTGGCAACGTATACGAAAAGAGCTACGATGCAACCGAACAAACGGCAGGCGTTGCATATCTCACCTACACGGAAGAAAATGAAACGAGAATCTTCGCGGATTACTCCTATCAAGACAAGACCGTAGCGGCTACGATTGAAGACGATAATAGCAACTCTGGCTCCTCTTCCGAATCGAAGGATAAGGAAGAAAGCGACACGAACGTATGGCTTCTCATTAGTTCCATCGCAATTGCAGCCGTTCTCGTACTCGCAATCGCAAGTATCGCTCTTCAAAAAGTCTTGAAGAAAGTAAAGAAAACCGCAACGAAGAAAGCTCCCGTAAAAGCAAAGAAAGAAAAAGCAACGAAGAAAGCGGCTAAACCTGCTAAGAAAGAAGCAGTTGACGAAGATAGCCCTTACAACGACTAATCTTTCTCATTAGCAAAAAGATAACCGCCAAGGCGTAATGCCTTGGCGGTTCTTTCGTTTCCATATAAAAAGGATTTACCATTCTTTCGGTAAATCCTTTTGTTTTTAATTCATAAGCCGCAATGCCTTAGGGAAATGGTTTTTCACCGTCCCGTTCACTGCTTTACCAAGCCCTAACGGCAAGCCTTCCACACACACCAAGCACCAACCGTTTTGCACGTCAAATTCTAACGTTTCGCCGCGTAAATATCTTTCCACACGCCCGTCGCCAAGCGGTAAGTTCACCACATTTTTACATTCTTCGCTCTTGGCACACGTTGCAAGAGAATGCGACGGCTCAAACCGCCCGTTCTTCACTTCACCAAGCCTTACGCCCACGCGCAATACCTGCAAGCCCTTCCAATCGAACACCCCTTCGGGAAGCTCGTAAAGCACCCCGTTATGCTCGTATAAACGAAAAGCAAACCGTTCTTTGAAGAATGCCCTTTCAAATTCCCGATAGGCTTTTTCGCCGTTTGACGTGACGCTTGTCTTGGCATATTTCAAACGAGTATCCCACTCCCCCGTTCGAGAAATCTTTTCAAATAAAGCGGCAAAATGCCCTTCCCCGTCTACTTTATGGGGATAGAGTTTCTCTTGCGTTATAAGCCGCATTTCGGGGTGATTTTCAAGGTAATCGCATACCTGCCCCTCATCTTCAGCAGGCGCAAAGGTACACGTGGAGTACACAAGCCGTCCGCCTTCTTTGAGCATCACACTTGCAAAGTCAAGAATCTCTTTTTGCCGAGCGGCGCACATCGCGACGTTTTCTTCGCTCCATTCCGAAAGCGCTTCTTCCGCATTTTTACGGAACATTCCTTCGCCCGAACAAGGCGCATCCACGAGAATTTTATCAAAATAACCTACAAATTTCTTCGCCAAAGCCTGCGGATATTCATTGAGAACGACGGCGTTTTTGATGCCCATACGCTCTACGTTTTGCGAAAGAATCTTCGCGCGCGAAGTAATCGGTTCGTTTAAAACCACAATTCCCTTTCCGTCCATTGCGCAGGCAAGCTGCGTTCCCTTTCCGCCGGGCGCAGAACAAAGGTCGAGCACTTTTTCGCCCGCTTGCACCTCTAAAAGTGGGGCTGCGCACATTGCGGAAGGCTCTTGCGAATAGAACGCTCCTGCAAAATGCAAGGGGTGTCTACCGAGCTTTTCTTCTTCGGTGTAAAACCCGTTTTCTTCCCAAGCGACCTGCTCCCCAAGGAAGGGTAAAAGCGATTTCAACGCATCCCTGCCCCCCTTGAGCGGGTTCAAGCGCACCCCTTTGAAGGGCTTATTTTCATAACAAGCGAAAAAGGCTTCCCATTCATTTTCGGGAAGCTGCTTTTTCATATTCAAAACAAATTGTTGGGGTAAATTCGACATAATACCACGCCTTGAAAAACCTTTTATTTCTTCAAATATTCTTCGAATTCTTCGGGGGTGAAAATTCTCGCTTTTGAGCTTTGCGCCGATTTCAATCTTGCACCGTTTTCATCTGCAAAGCAAACGTACACGTCGCACTCTTCCGCGCGATAGGTGATAAACGCCGCCTGCGCAAACGCCGCTAAAAGGAGCTTTTTAGAGAGCGGAAGCTGCATTTCCAAGGGGTGTGAGAAGCAAATATTCTTCCCCTTCAGCTTACCGTCCTTGGCGCGCTTGCGTTTTTCCTTATCCGCAAAGATATGGAATTCCGCCTTTAATTTTTCACGCTCTTCCTTGCGCTTTTCCTGCGCTTTTTTGTATTCTACAAACGCCGTAGACGTCGTTTGCGTAATTTCATAGTTTTTTATTTTACCGAGCGTGATTTGGTACTTTTCCAAAAGCTCGGAGAAGGTCAACCCTTCTTCTTTACACATCGTCTCGGCAACCTTCATCGTTGCGTACGCATCGTCCACCGCGCGGTGTGCCGTGAATTCCACACCAAGTTCCTGCGCTATCGAGCCCAACCCAAATTGACGGGAAAACTCCCCGATTCGGTTCATATACACGAATTGCGTATCCGCAAATGCAAAGTCAAACGGAGGCAAATTGAAACGCTTGCTCTCGAAATTGAGATACTTGACGTCGTTCATCGTCGCATGCCCCGAAACGAGCGTATCTCTATCCTGTAACAAGGAGTAAATCTTGTCCGCTTTCTCTTGGAAGGTGGGATATTTCTTGAAATTGGCATATTCGTACGGCAAAACGAGCCCCTGCGTGCCCTTTCTATCCGTCAAATGGAAGCCGCCCTGCGGATTGATTAAAATATCTTCCTTTTCAAGAATATTAAATTTTTCATCCGTCAAGCAGTACCCAAACGCGCAAATTTTCGCCACGTTTTTGGACACCACCGAGCATTCAATATCAAAAAATAAGTATTTCATACACAAAAATAGTGAATTGACGACGGCAACGCCGTCAATTCACTTGTACCTGTTCGTTAATTTTTGGGAAGGATAACCGCCTTGCCGCCCATATAAGGACGAAGCACTTCGGGAATGTTTACACTGCCGTCCGCTTGCAAGTGGTTTTCGATGAACGCAATCAACATACGAGGGGGCGCAACCACCGTGTTATTCAAGGTGTGCGCAAGCTTGGTCTTGCCGTCGTCGTCCTTGTAACGAATGGACAAACGTCTTGCCTGCGCGTCCGTAAGGTTGGAACAAGAACCCACTTCAAAATATTTCTTTTGACGGGGACTCCAAGCTTCCACGTCACAGCTCTTGTATTTCAAATCCGCCAAGTCGCCCGTACAGCAACCAAGCTGTCTTACGGGAATATCCAACGAACGGAACAATTCCACCGTGTAGCTCCAAAGCTTTTCATACCATTCTTCGCTCTCTTCGGGACGGCAAACAACGATCATTTCCTGTTTTTCGAATTGGTGAATACGGTAAATACCGCGTTCTTCGATGCCGTGCGCGCCCTTTTCCTTACGGAAGCAAGGCGAATAGCTCGTGAGCGTCAAGGGAAGCTTCTTGCCGTCGATGATTTGTCCCATAAATCTGCCGATCATCGAGTGTTCGGACGTACCGATAAGATACAAATCTTCCCCTTCGATTTTGTACATCATATTTTCCATTTCGTCGAAGCTCATAACCCCCGAAACGACGTCGCCGTGGATCATATAAGGGGGAATTACGTAGGTGAAGCCCTTGTCGATCATAAAATCACGCGCATAGGTAAGCACCGCAGAGTGCAATCTTGCGATGTCGCCCGTGAGATAATAGAAGCCTTGACCGGACGTGCGGCGCGCGGAATCTACGTCGATACCGTCGAGCTTTTCCAAAATATCCAAGTGGTAAGGCACGTCGAATTCGGGAACTTTTGCTTCACCGAAACGCTGTAATTCCACGTTTTCGGAGTCGTCTTTCCCTACGGGAACGTCCGCCGCCACGATGTTGGGAATAGCCATCATCGCTTTCTTGAGCGCCGCTTCCACTTCTTCATTTTCTTTTTCAATCGCAACAAGACGGTCAGCGTCCGCCTTTACTTGCGCTTTTACCGCTTCCGCTTCTTCGCGCTTGCCTTCCTTCATAAGCATACCAACCTGCTTGGAAAGGGTATTTCTAGCCGCGCGGAGCGCGTCCCCTTCCGCAATCAAAGCGCGGCGCTTTGCGTCAAGCGCAAGCACTTCGTCCACAAGCGCAAGCTTATGATCTTGGAATTTTCTGCGAATATTCTCTTTTACGAGTTCCGGATTCGTACGGATCAAATTAATATCGATCATTTGTAACACCTCGGTAGTTTTCAATTGATTTTCTCTATTATACAACTTTTCCCCTATAAATGCAATTAAATTGCCAAGGAATAAGCTCGATTTCCCATAATTTTTCCGCAAAAAACTTGTATTTTGCGCATAGGTGTGTTATAATAAAAGCAATATATACCTTTTAGTCTAACATTTGTTAGACTACGGAGAGAAAAAATGGCAAAGAAAAAGAACGAACCGCTTTATACTTCGACGAACGTAGAACGTTTTTCCGTACCTGCCGACCAAGGGCTTTCGTACGAGCAAATTCAAATACGTATCGATCAAGGTCTTGTAAACAAAGCGGAAAAGAAATATTCCAAGAGCTATAAGAGCATCTTTATGGGTAATATCCTTACCTTCTTCAACCTGCTCTGCTTGCTCTGCGCAATCGCACTGCTTATCGCAGGCGCACCCATTACGCAATATACCTTCGTGGCGATCTTCCTTATCAACATCGGCGTGAGTATCTTCCAAGAAATCCGCGCAAAACGCAAGATCGACAAGCTTTCCATTCTCTCGTCCCCCGTTGCCAAAGTGGTACGAAACGGCGATACGATGGAAATCCCCGTCAATGAAATCGTTGTTGACGACGTAATTATTCTCTCGGCAGGGCAACAAGTTCCCGCCGACTGTATCGTTTTGGAAGGAACTGCAGAATTTAACGAAGCACTTTTGACGGGTGAATCGGTTGCCATTAAGAAAACGGAAGGCGATCAACTGTACGCAGGCTCGTTCGTGGCGAGCGGTAAGCTTGCGGCAAGAGTGGATAAAATCGGCGAAGAAACGTACATTAGCAAGCTGACGGCAAGGGCGAAGAAATACAAACGCCCGAACTCCGAAATTATGAACTCCATCGGTATGTTCATTAAAATTATCGGTATCATCATCGTTCCCGTTGCCCTGTTTATGTTCTTCAATAACGTGAAAGGCACAAACACTTGGGCAGGCTTTGACATCAAAGCGGTTTTGAATAACTTGAACTACGCCACGTTGAGCGACGGCATTAGAAGAACGGTTGCCGTTATCATCGGTATGATTCCTTCGGGCTTACTCCTTTTGACAACGATTGCCCTCTCCCTTGGTATTATCCGTTTGGCAAAGTACAACACGCTCGTGCAGGATATGTACTCGTTGGAAATGCTCGCCCGTGTCAACGTCCTTTGTTTGGATAAGACGGGTACGATTACGGACGGTAGAATGAAGGTAAGCGACTGTATCATTCTCAAATCCAAATCCGAACACGGTATCGACGACATTTTGGGTTCAATGCTCGCTTCTTTGAGCGACAACAACCAAACGGCAATTGCCTTATACGAACGTTTTGGGCATTCCGCGGCGTTGCATCCGATTGCAACCATGCCCTTCTCGTCGGCAAGAAAACTCTCGGCTGTTACCTTCCGCGATGAAGGCACGTACGTTATGGGTGCGCCCGAATTCGTCTTAAAGCCCGTTCCCGTATCCATTGAAAAGATTGTAAAACAATATGCGCAAATGGGCTTGCGCGTGCTTGTCGTAGCGCACTCGGAAGGGGAAATTCGCGACGATAAGCTCCCTTCGGGGCTCAAAGCGGTGGCCATTATCACCCTTTCCGATAATATTCGTCCCGATGCGATTGAAACGATTAAATGGTTTAGAGAAAACGACGTAGAAGTAAAAGTCATTTCGGGCGACAATCCCGTGACCGTTTCCGAGGTTGCTCGAAGAGCAGGCATCAAAAACGCCGCACAATACATCTCGTTGGAAGGGCTTTCCGATATCGACGTTGAGAACGCCGCCAACGAATATACGGTATTCGGACGGGTAACTCCCGAACAGAAAGCAATCCTTGTCCGCGCCATCAAAAAGGCAGGCAACACCGTCGCCATGACGGGCGATGGTGTAAACGATATCCTTGCCATGAAGGAAGCCGACTGCGCCGTGTCCGTTGCTTCGGGCAGCGAAGCGGCAAGAAACGTTTCCAACCTTGTCTTGCAGGACAACAACTTCGGCTCTATGCCCAAGATTGTAAACGAAGGCCGACGGGTTATCAATAACATCAAAAACTCGGCTTCGCTCTACATCATGAAAACGATGTTGACGTTGATTCTCTCTATCGTTTGTTGTATCCTTGGACAAAAGTATTTCTTCGAAACGAACAATATGATTATGTTTGAAATCTTCGTTTCGGCTTTGCCTTCCTTCGTTCTTTCGTTGCAACCCAACACGAACCGAGTCAAAGGCAAGTTTATCCCCTACGTCATGAGCCGCGCGCTCCCCGGGGCAATCACAATGGCTCTTGCCATTATGTCCTTGTACGTGCTTCATAAGACGCCCATTGCAGACGATTTAGGCTTGGTTGTGGCAGGCGCAAATACGCTTGAATACAATGCGCTTATGATGCTTGCGCTCACGCTCGGCGGTCTTGTAATGTTGTTTAGAATTTGCCAACCCTTCAACCCGTTGCGCGTGATTATGTACGTTGTTTCTGCAACCCTTTGCGTGCTCGTACTCGTCATAGGTCCCGTGGGAAATCTTGTGTTTACCGGTTGGTCGACGCTCGATTTCACACTACCGCAAATTTTAATTATCGTCATCATCGTACAGGCAAGCTTCCCTATATCGGGAGTTCTCATGCGATTGTTCGATATGATGAATCCTGCGGACGACGTACCGCAAAGCAAATAAAAACAAATGAAAACGGACGGTTTTTCAACCGTCCGTTTTTTATTTTTCTTTCTAATTAAACCAAGCCTATACTCATAACTATACTAACCACGATGATAAGTTCCGATAAAATCAAGAGAACACCGAAAACATCGACCGCGCTAAAAATACAGGTCAAAATCATTTTCTTATCGCCTTTCACCCAAGATCTCTTACAATACAACAATCCGTCTACGCCGTTAAACATAGGCAACAACGTAAGCATAATGCAAGCAAACACAAGCACGAGACAAATTACTGCGAAGATACCGCAAACAACCGCCTTCGGGGTATCACCGGATGCCTCCTGCGTACTATGCAACGATAAAGCACCAAATAAGGAAAGAGGCAAAATAATAAGAATCAAAACCGCCAACCCCATGCCAACAATCGATTTTTCAAAAGGACCCAAATCCTTTGCAAACGGGTTAAATATCTTCTTTTGCACCAAAGCCTTTTTGCATTCGGGGCATTCCTTCGAGTTATCGGGAATTTCTTTTCCACAGTGTTTACATACCATAGCATTTCTCCTACGAGTCTTTTGTATAGTAAATATATTATATTCTTAAAAAATAGATATGTCAAGTATTTTTGTTGTTTTTATCATTTTCCTGCAAGGAGTTCTCTCTCTTTTTTCCTCAATCCTTAATTCATCGCGTACATGGTATGTCCTTTTTGTGCTTTGATGGTTCAGCTCTTACAAAACCAAATCGCCACCCCGACGATTTTTCCGTGTTATAATCGAGCGTAATCTTCATTCCACCAAAATCAGTCTGCCACTGTAAACGTAACTTTTTTAAGTGCGTTTTCTTATGATGGCACAAAATGGAATAAAGCACAATAAAAAATCCCCTTTGGTAAGGGGATTTTTATCATCGATTATTCTTCGTCTGCGGGAGCTTCGTCTTCCGTTTCGTCGTCAAGAACGACTTCGTCTTCCGTTTCTTCCACTTCGTCTGCGCCTTCCGCCAAGTCTTCGGGGCTCAAATCCGCCGCCGTTTCTTCGGGTGCTTCTACTTCCGCTTCGTCGTCGCGTTCGGTAATGTCTACGGTTGCAATCGAGCTGCCCTTAACGTTCATAACGCGTACGCCGCGCGTGCTTCTGCCGATACAGCTAATGGTATCCGCGTGCATACGAATGATGACGCCGCCCATCGTGATAATCATGATATCGTTGTCGTCGGTAACGGGCTTCAAGCTGACAAGATGTCCTGTCTTTTCATTAAATACGCCTGCTTTGATACCCTTACCGCCACGGCTTTGCAAGCGGTAATCTTCAATCTTGGAGCGCTTACCGTAACCGAGCGACGTGAGCGTGAACAACTCGAAGTTGGGATCAAGCACAAGCATATCCACAACAATGTCGTCCTTTGCAAGGCTGATCGCCTTAACGCCTTGCGTGCCTCTGCCCGTAGGACGAACGTCCTTTTCCGAGAAGCGGATGCACTTACCGCCGCGGGATGCGATGAGCACTTCGTCCTCGCCCGTCGTGAAGCGAACGGCGATGAGTCTGTCTTCTTCTTGCAGCTTAATTGCAATCTTACCGTTCTTTGCAATACGCTTGAACTCGTCGGTGTGCGTCTTCTTGATCAAGCCCTTTTCGGTTGCCATCACGAGATAGCCCGTGCCGTTTTCAAGAACGGGGAGCACCGCTTCGATCTTTTCGCCTTGGTCAAGCTGAACGACGTTGACGATGGCTCTGCCTCTTGCCGTACGGTTCGCTTCGGGAATTTCGTAGCCCTTGATGGAATACACTTTCCCCTTCGACGAGAAGAGCAAGATAGGATCGTGCGTGCAGCAAACGAACATCTTTTCAACGTAATCCTCGTCCTTCGGTCTATGCGCCGTAATACCCTTGCCGCCTCTGCCCTGCGCTTTGTATTCGTCAACGGGCAAACGCTTGATGTAACCGCCGTGGGTAATCGTAATAACGATGTCCTCTCTGTCGATAAGGTCTTCGTCGTCGATGTTGCCGTAGTCCACGGAAATTTCCGTTTTTCTAGGGGAAGGATATTTCGCCTTGATTTCCGTAAGGTCGGCTTTGATAATATCCATAACACGCCATTCGTTGGCGAGAATGTCCTTCAAATCTTCGATGGTTGCGCGGAGCGCCGCAAGCTCGTCCTTGAGTTTTTCCACTTCGAGCGAGGTCAATCTTTGCAAACGCATTTCAAGGATTGCGTTTGCCTGCTTTTCGTCGAGCTCAAACGCCGTCGTCAAGCCTTCCACTGCTGCATTCTTATCCGCGGAAGCCTTGATGATACGGATTACTTCATCTACGTTTGCAAGCGCAAGTACAAGCCCGGCGATGATGTGCGCGCGTTCTTCCGTTTTGTTGAGGTCAAAACGAGTTCTTCTCGTAATAACTTCCTTTTGGTGATCGAGGTAGTAACGCAAAATTTCTTGAAGATTCAACGTTCTAGGCTCGGTACCGTTTTCTACGAGCGCAAGCAAAATAATACCGTCGGACGTTTGCAATTTCGTCTTCTTGTAAAGGGTATTCAAAACGACTTGCGCATTTGCGTCCTTCTTGACTTCGATAACGATTCGCATACCGTCTCTACCCGATTCGTCGCGAATGTCGGAAATACCTTCGATCTTCTTATCATTGACCATTTCTGCCATCGTTTTAACGAGCTGTGCCTTGTTGACCTGATAAGGAATTTCCGTAACGACGATACGGGAACGCGTATTGCCGCCCGTGCCGTATTCTTCAATTTCGCACTTGGAACGGATAACGATGTTGCCTTGGCCCGTTCTGTACGCCTTTTTGATGCCGCTTCTGCCCATGATGATACCGCCCGTAGGATAATCGGGAGCAGGGATAATTTCCATAAGCTCGTCAATCGTCACTTCGGGATTGTCGATCATCGCAATTGCGCCGTCGATAACTTCCGCAAGGTTATGAGGCGGAATGTTGGTTGCCATACCTACTGCGATACCGTCCGCACCGTTTACAAGCAAGTTGGGATATCTTGCAGGGAGTACGGTGGGTTCTTCTTCCGTTGCGTCGAAGTTGGGAATGAAGTCAACCGTTTCCTTGTCGAGATCCTTAAGCATTTCCGCTGCGAGCTTGGTAAGCTTTGCTTCGGTGTAACGCATAGCCGCTGCGCCGTCGCCGTCGATGGAACCGAAGTTACCGTGACCGTAAACGAGCGGGAAGTTAATGGTGAACTCCTGCGCCAAACGCACGAGCGCATCATATACGGAGCTGTCGCCGTGGGGATGATATTTACCCATACAGTCACCGACGATACGGGCGCACTTTCTCGTCGCCTTATCGTTGTAAAGTCCCATTTCGTGCATCGAGAAGAGAATTCTTCTATGAACGGGCTTCAAGCCGTCGCGCACGTCGGGAATCGCACGGGATTTATTAACCGCCATTGCATAAGCAATGAAGGAACGCTTCAACTCGTCATCTACCTCGATGTCGAGCAATTTCGTCATAGCGAGTGTTTGTTTAAACTCCTCGGTCAATTCGGGGCTGGTTTCTTTTTTAGCCATGATTTTTCTCCTTTAAGGGGTTAAGGGACGCGGTCCCTTACGCCGTGCAGGGTGCGCAACCCTGCCGTGGTGTGGAGCGGAGCTCCGCAAAAAGCCTTTCATCAAGCAACTGTACGTTGCGCCTTTACGCCTTTGGCGTTCATCTCTTTGCGATATTACGCAAAACTGCGTTTTGCTTTTTTCGGGCTACTTTGTGGCTCTGCCACACCGCTAAAGGCTTTGCCTTTAGAATCTACGAGAAACTGAGTTTCTCGACTTCCTGCTATTTTAAATATCCAAATCCGTTACAAGCGAAGCGTTCTCTTCGATGAACTTTCTTCTCATTTCGGGATTTTCACCCATAAGCATCGAGAACATTTGGTCCGCTTCCGCCGCGTCCTGCATCGTTACGCGGATAAGCGTACGCGTTGCGGGGTTCATCGTCGTATCCCAAAGCTGTTCTTTACTCATTTCACCCAAGCCTTTATAGCGTTGATATTCCACCTTGCCGGGGTTGTTCGCCGCATATTCAAGCTTTTCTTCTTCCGAGTACAAATAATCGTCCTTACCCTTGAAGCTTGCCTTGTAAAGGGGGGGCTTCGCCGCATATACGTGACCGTGTTCAATCAAAGGTCTCATATAACGGAACAAGAAGGTGTAAAGCAAAATACGAATGTGCGCTCCGTCTACGTCGGCATCGGTCATGGAAATGATACGGTCGTAACGGAGCTTGCTTTCGTCGAAATCGTCTAAGATGCCGCAGCCGAACGCCGTGATCATCGATTTGATTTCTTCATTTTCAAGTACGCGGTTCAAGCGCACCTTTTCTACGTTCAAAATTTTACCACGAAGGGGCAAAATCGCTTGGAAACGTCTGTCGCGTCCCTGCTTAGCCGTACCGCCTGCCGAGTCACCCTCTACGATGTAAATTTCGCAAAGTTCGCTTCTTCTGTCCGAGCAGTCCGCAAGCTTACCGGGAAGCGTCGTCGAGCCGAGTACGCCCTTTCTTCTCGTCATTTCTCTTGCCGTTCTCGCTGCGTCACGCGCTTTTTGTGCGGTGATACAACGGAGCACAAGCTCCTTCGCCGCGGAAGGATTTTCTTCCAAGAAGGTGGCAAGGTGTTCGGAAACGCACTTGTTTACGAACGCACGAATGTGGCTGTTGTTCAACTTGTCCTTCGTCTGCGATTCGAACTGTGCGTTGATGAGCTTAACGGATACAACCGCCGTGATACCTTCGCGCACGTCCTCGCCCGTAAGCTTATCGTTTTCTTTCAAAATGTTGAGCTTTCTGCCTGCGTCGTTGATGACCTTGGTCAACGCGAGCTTCAAGCCTTCTACGTGCGTACCGCCGTCACGGGTGTTGACGTTGTTCGCATAGCTATAAATTACTTCGTTGTACGATTCGTTGTATTGAATAGCAACTTCGCAAACGGTATCTTCTTCCTGTTCTTCGAAATACAAAGGCGCAGGGAACAACAATTCTTCACGGCTCTTGTTGAGCTCTTCTACGAAGGAGCAAATACCCCCTTCATAGCAGAAGGAATCGGTCTTTTCTTGCCCTTCGCGCTTGTCTTCGATAGAGATTCTCAAGCCTTTGTTAAGGTAAGCAAGCTCACGAAGTCTGCCCTTCAAGGTATCGTAAACGAATTCCGTCGTTTCGAAAATTTCCGCGTCGGGAAGGAAGGTAACCTTCGTACCCATTTCATCCGATTCGCCAACCACTTGTACGTCGCGTTGGGGAACGCCGCGGTTGTAGACCTGCTTGAAGATTTTACCTTCGTGGCGGACTTCCGCTTCCAACCATTCGGAAAGGGCGTTAACGGCTTTAACGCCTACGCCGTGCAAACCGCTAGAAACCTTGTAGCCCGAATCCCCGCCGAACTTACCGCCGGCGTTGACCTTCGTGAATACGACTTCCAACGTAGAAATGCCTTCTTTGGGATGAATGTCGGTGGGAATACCGCGCCCGTTGTCCTGTACCGTACAGCTACCATCGGGATTGATGGTAACTTCGATATGCGTACAATAGCCAGCCAACGCTTCGTCGATAGAGTTGTCAACTACCTCGTGAACAAGGTGATGCAAGCCCTTTGCGTCGGTAGACGAAATGTACATACCGGGACGTTTACGGATGTGTTCAAGACCGTCGAGTACCTGTATTTGCTCGGCGCCGTATTCGGCTTCAATTCTTTCCGCCATGTGATTTTGCCTCCTAAAAATTTCGCAAGTTTTTTCACACGTTCCCTTTTTTATTTCATAAAAAGGGAAAATGCCATTTTATCACCTCAATTATAACACATTTTTTCAAAAAAGTATAGCGTTTGAAGGAAGGTTTTTCACCCGAAATCAAATTATTTTTTACACCTTGCGGTTTTTCGCCTTCTTTTTTGCCTAAAACGGCTGTTTTGCTCTTTTTTGGGTTAGAATACGAGTCTTATAAAACCGCCGTAAATTCGCGCGGTTTTTTCCCGCCTTTCTCTTTTCCCCAAAACAAAAAACACCTCCGAAGAGATGTTTTTTGTTTTATTCACTTTTGTATCCCAATGGACAGGGCAATTGCTTACATTCCAATATGCGTCCCAGCCACTTGGTTTGCTTTCCGCTTCACAATAAATTGTCAAGAGCCTGCAATACTGGAACGCACCACTACCGATAGAAGTTACGCTGTCGGGAATAGTAATACTCGTCAAGCTAGAGCAATTATAGAACGCACGTTCACCTATCAAAGTTACACTGTCGGGAATTTCCACGCTCGTCAATCTATCGCAAGAAGCGAACGCATATCTACCTATACTCGTTACGCTGTCGGGAATAGTAATGCTCGTCAAGCTTTCGCAATCATAGAACGCGTCATCACCTATCGAAGTTACACTGTCGGGGATGACTATACTCGTCAAGCTATCGCAATAAGAGAACGCATAATCACCGATACTCGTTACACTGTCGGGAATTTCCACGCTCGTCAAACTATCGCAATCAGAAAAAGCATGTGCGTTTACTTTTGTTGTCCCCGCAGGAACTACAAACGTCGTATAATCATAATATTTAACTATTGGCGCATACTCCCCTGCCTGAGCTAACTTACAAGCCTGCGCCAACATCGTGGACTCTTTCCCCAAACGCTCAAACTGCTCATAAGCCTGCGCATATTCACCTTTGGCTGCCAATTTTTCCGCCTTTTCTACCTCTTTTTTCTTGGCTAATCCTATAGCTGTAGATATCGTTATACTCGCTATGGCAGCAAGTACAAGAATACCTACCACACAAATCCCAACGATAACGGTGCGCTTTTCGCGCTTTGCCGCCACCTTTTCTTCTTCTACCCGCAAAGCTTGCAGGTATTTGAGTTTATTTTCACAATTTACCGCTCTTTGCTCTGAATCTAAATAGTTCTTTAGTCTCTTGAAAATTTTCATTGCCTTTTCCACGTTCGTTTCGTCGTTCGACGCGGAAAGACCGCTCGCCTTTTCATATACGCTTTTCAAGGTAACCTCCTTCTCCTTTTTTTGGCATTTTGCGAGCATTTCCGCGGCGTCCTTATAGTCCCCCAAGTTCGCAAACAGTCGGCCTACCTGCTGATAATCTGTGCTGAGCTTTGCTCTATTAAAAGCGGCTACAGCAGCCTGGTATTCTCTTTCCACCGCAGCAAGCCGTTCTTTCTCTTTTCCGTTTTCTATTATAGCCTTCAGCTCTGCGGCGGTATTTTCGTCCGCAAAGCGCACCGCGCGGATATAGTTGTTATTCGTTTCAAGTATTCGCCAAGCATCCGCAAGTTCTTCTTGCGTTTTAATGGAGTGTTCCGCCATTAACTTACCAATATACGCTTTGGCGTTTTCAGAGTCTAGTAACAACGCCTTTTCGCAGTATTCGTCCGCCTTTTTAAACTCGCCATCCTCCAATAAAATGAATGCGCGGCGAATCAATGCATCTAACTGCGGCACAAAGTCAGCCTGCGGCTCCGCTTGAACAACTCGCTCCGTTTTTTTCTGCTGTTCGGAAAGAATTTTCTTCACCCCACGGATAAGGTCTTGCATAAAGCCAAGCTTTGTCATATCTTGCGCCTGCAAATGCGAGAATTCTTCAGGAAGCTCGTACGGATCCATATCCCTATACGCAGGAATAAGCGTTTTCCTTTCCCCTTTCTTTATCAACGAAAGGTATCTACTCCACTCATTCTTCACCCACACCGCATTAAAGTGCTCGGGTTTTGTGCCAAGTACAATCATCGCTTTTGCGGAATTTAACGCTGCAAATATGTACGGCTCGTACGCAGAGCCAAGCTTATCTTCTAACGTGATTCTTGCAAAGAATACCTTGAAGCCTTCCTGCTTTAACCCGTAGTACAATTCCTGCGCAAGTACGCTATCGCGCGTTCTTCTGCCATAGCTGTCCGTTTCTTTATAACAAATAAACACATCAAACGGCTCTTCCGACTGCGAAATAGCCAAAATCCCTTTTTGAATTCCGTCAATTTCTTTTGCTTCCGCCTCGTAAAGATTCTTTTGAGCCCCGTCTGCATACTTTAATGCAGATCGATAATCCTCGTCCGCAAGAATAGACGTGTACTGCATTCTGTTGACGGTAGGAATAAGCTTTTTCGTTGCAGGGTCTTCCACGTACTCTATGCCATAACGGCAAAGCACGATAGACCAATACGCTTCCGCATCCGTCGTGTCTTCCTTTAAAATGTCCTCATACACCGCCATCGCCTTGTCGTAATCATTGTTGCGACGGAAATGATTTGCGCGCTCGTAAAGGTTTTCGCGCCTTTCATCTGTAAGTCGGGGAAGCGTCTGCTTCATTCCGCAATATTCGCATTCCGCTATCGTTGCGCCCTCTTGAATTTTCATTGTGCCGCCGCACATTTTACATTGAAATACAGCCATCTTTTTGCTCCGTTTTTCGTGCTATTTTTATTGTACTATATTTTGTAGCTTTTTTCAAGGGTTATCCCCAAATTTCTTTTGCTATCGATAAAATTTCTTCGGGGGATTGCGCTTGGAATAGCCTATCCTTATACGCCGCCGCGCCGCGCGTGCCTTTTACGTAAAATGCCGCCATTTTCCGCATAAATACGGTGGTAAACCGTTCGTCGCAGGTCGCTCTCGTCCATGCCATTTGCTTCTCAAACATAGTGAGCGTGCTTTCCGTAGGCGTTCCCGTCAAAACGCAAAATACTTGCGGCTCAAACAGTGCCGCACGCGCCACCATAACGCCGTCTGCGCCCGTTTCTTTCATCAATTTTTCGCCGTCCGCAAGGCTAAATACGCCGCCGTTGGCTATCACGGGGATTTGCACCGCATTTTTCGCCGCCGCAATCTCTTTATAATTGACTTCGCCTGCGTAAACCTTATCCTTCGTTCTGCCGTGAATGGTGATTAAACGCGCACCTGCCCCCTCCATTCGCTTTGCAAACTCTTCCGTAATAAGGTTGTCGGCGTGGATGCCGATGCGGAATTTCACCGTAATTTCCTTGCCGCTTTTTACACATTCCTTGACGATTTTTTCCGCCAAAATAGGATTTTCAAGAAGTGCGCTCCCCTCGCCGTTTTTATAAATTTTCGGCACAGGGCAACCCATATTGATATCGACAATCGGGAAAGGCGCAAGCGCCTCGTTTTCGCACGCCATACGCATAATTTCGGGGTCGCTACCAAAAATTTGCGCCGCGCAAACCCCTTCCTTATCGTCGGTATAAAGGAGCTCCTTCGTGTTCTCACTGCCGTATTTCAAGCCCTTTGCGCTCACCATTTCGGTGCAGCAAAGCCCTGCGCCGTAGCTTTTGCACAATCGGCGAAAGGCGTAATTTGTGTACCCTGCAAGCGGCGCAAGAAACACGTTGTTATGTACGGCAATTTCGCCGATTTTGATAGGCTTTACCTGCATTTGCGCCCCCTTGCCTTATGCCAAAGCGTTATTTACTCAACTGCGTTTTTGCTTTTTGGTAATATTCGTCCCACGCCGATTCGGAAAGCTCCGTTACCGTCTTTCCATCCGCAAGCGCAAGCTGTTCCGCCAAGGTGAACCGTTTTGCGAAGCGCTCCGTACTCTCTTTGAGCGCCTTTTCGCAGTCACAGCCTGCCTTTCTGCCAACGTTGACCGCAGCAAACAGTACGTCGCCAAGCTCCTTTTCCGCGCCAATCTTATCCCCTGCTTTATAGGCAGCAAAGAATTCTTCAAGCTCTTCTTGAATGCGTTCTGCCGCCGCTTCCGCACTTGCAAAATCCATACCCGCCTTGGACGCGCGCTTGCCTACTTTTTGCGCACGCATCGCCGCAGGGAAGCACTTCGGTACGTCGTTTACGGAATCCCCAAACGTCACTTGGTGCTTCTCCGTCATCTTGTTCTTTTCCCATACGGAAAGCGCGCTTTCGCCGTCCTTTGCTTTGTCTTCGCCAAAGACATGGGTATGCCGTGTGATGAGTTTCGTACAAATTCCACTCAATACGTCCGTAAGGTCGAAAGCGCCTGTTTCTTCCTTCATAACGGCGTGGAATACCGTCTGTAAAATCAGGTCGCCTGCTTCTTCCATAATCTTTTCGTCGTCACCTGCGTCCACCGCGTCCACAAGTTCGTACGCTTCTTCCACCGCCGACATTTTAATGGAATCATTTGTCTGCACTCTATCCCAAGGACAGCCGTTAGGCTTGCGCAAGCGCACGACAATTTCCCTTAAATCATCAAGCGTGAAACGCTTTTTATCAAGCAAATCTATCTCTTCGATTGCCACCGCCGACGTATAATCGTACTTCTTTTGCCAATCGAGCTCGTACAAGGGAAGCTTCTTCGCTTTGCCGCCGCAAATGAACTTTACTTCTGTTTCCTCACCGTAGAGATTGCCAAGCAGGAGCTTCACGTCGCTCGCCAAAGCGCAATCGTCCAAATCATACACGATGAGGGGCAAGCCAAGCGAACCTGCATTTGCCTTTTCTGCAAGCTCGTACGCCGAAACCGCCGTATAGGAGCACCCCTTAAAGCCTGCCGCACGGACAAGTGCCGTCGTTTTCGACACACCGTCGATAATTTCAATTTTACCGCGAGCGCGTTTCATGAGCGCCTTAACGGAATTGTCCTCCGTTGCCGCGCCATCCACAAGGTACACGGCGTTTTCGCCTGCGTTCCAAACGGCTTTGGCGAGATTTTTCGCAAGCGTCGCAAAATTGCGGCTGCTCTCGTACACGCTATCCAAGCAAACGTGCGCCACGCCAAGCTCCTTTACCGTTTCATAAGAACGGGTGTTCGCCGTGCGGACGAGAATACTCCGCCCTTCTTTCGCCGCTCGCAAAACCGCTTCTTCCCCTCTACGGGAAATATCACCCTTTTCTACGCCTAAACCGATTACCGTGATCATGCCGTTACCTTCTTTCGTTTGTTCTTTATAACTAAATTATACAGCAAATTGAGCAAAAAAGCAACCAAATAGCCGAGGTTGGTGGCGTATGCAAGCCCGAAAACGGAGATTTGCGGACTTCGCAAAAGAAAGGAATACACCACCGTTTTTACCGTGACGGCAATAAGCATATTTAACGCCGCAAGCTGCGGTTTTCCGCGCGCCGTCAAACACGCCGCAAGCGTTTGCGTGCAAGAGAGCGTGAAAGCACTCATAGCAAACACTTGAATGAGCTTTGTGAGCGTGGATAGCTCGTTCGCCGACAACGAACGATAGATGATTTTTGCCGCAGGCTCGGCGAGAAAATAGAGCCCAAAAGCGGACGGAAGCGCAATGAAAGCCGTGATAAAGAGCGCGTACCACATTCGCTTTTTGGGGCTTGCGTTTTCGCGTGCAGACGCTTGCGCCACGGCAGGGATACTCGCCGCCGCTATGCCGTAGCATACGGAAACGGGCAAGCCTATCACCGTCACCGCACCCCCCGAAAACAAACCGTACAGCGTAACGGCGTTTTCCGCATACGCCGAGAGCAAGCGGGGCGCAAGCACACTGTCGAGCAAACTCGATAATGGTATCAACAAAGAATTAAGAGTGACGGGAATACTCATTTTTAGAATGGTTTTCACCCCAACCCTGCCCCCTTCATTTCCCAAAAGGACAGGGGCAGGTACGCGATGAAATATTGCAAGCATTAAAAAGAGAGTAAATAGCTCGGAAAGGGTAACCGCCAAAAGTAGGAAGATAACCGCCTTTTCCACGTCATCACGAAAAAGGGACGCAAACAATAGCCCAAACCCTACTTTAACGATTTGTTCCGCAATCTCGGAAAGGGCGGTTGGCACCATATTATTCTTACCTTGAAACCATCCCCGAAAGACGGAAATAACGGACACGAGCGCAACGGACGGCGCCAATGCGTAATAACCGCCAAGAACGGCTTCGCTTCCCTGCGCTTTTGCCAAAAACGGGGCAAGAATCCCCATCAAAACACTCCCCACCACCCCGATGATAACAAACGTTTTCATTGCCGTTTTTAAAAGGGGCATGGTGGACTGTCCTTTTCCCACACGCTCCGCCGTGAGCTTGGCAATCGACGACGGAATCCCCGTTGCGGAAACGGTCAAAAGCAGGCAATAGACGGGATAAACGAGTTGATATAATCCCAATCCGTACCCACCGATGAGATTCGTGAGCGGAATGCGGTATAATGCGCCGATAATCTTGGCGATAAAGCCGCCTGCGGCAATCCACGCCGCTCCCTTTAAAAATCCCCCTTTCGTCCCTTGCTGTACCTTTACTTGTTCCATATCCGCAAACTCCTTTTTCTTTCAGTTTGCGATATTTTTTCCTTTTTATTGCAAAAATAAAAACACCTCGACGAGGTGTTTTAATTTTATGCGGATTTTTTATCTTCCGTCATCTCTTGCAACGGTTCTTTTACAGTCGGGAGCGGTTTTTCTTCTTCCACAAGATGCACCTTGGGCACTTCCCAACGGAATTTCGTCGCAAGCATACGAATCGTAATAATAAACGACATACAAACGATTGCCGCAATCAAAGTATTTCCCGTAAAATAACGCAAAATATAGTACAAAATTGCGCCGCCAAGGCAAGCAATGGCATAGATGTGTTTTTTGAAGATGTACGGCGTAGTTGCCGTCAAAATATCACGGAAAATACCGCCGCCGACGCCCGTCAAAAGCCCAAGCAATACGGACAAAACGGGGTTGTGGAAAACCGTACCCGTCGTGAACGCAACGTCTACACCGACAACGGTAAACGCCGCAAGCCCTACTGCGTCGAATACGTTGTTGACCTGCTCCACCCTTTTACGAATAAGCTCGAAACGCTTACTTGCTATGTACGCAATGACAAACACCACTACCGACGTGACCGCCGCAATCAGCAGTAGATACAAGCTTGAAAAAATCGCAGGCGGCGTGCGCCCTACCATCATATCTCGCAAGATACCGCCACCAACTGCCGTAACGCAGCCAACGAACACAACGCCGAACAAGTCAAGCTTTGCCTTGATGGCAACGAATGCACCCGATATGCCTGCCGCTACCGTACCGACGATGACAAGTATATTAATAATGAGTTCTTCCCACATAGAAAATACCTTTTTACCTTTCTGTGTAAATTATAACACTGCGCCACGTAAAAGTCAATGTATTTTTACTCGCAGAGCGTGCATTTCTCGGAAATATCCCCTTGCGTTGCAAGAAATAAAGATATCCCTATCGAGAGATAGGGATATCCTTTTATCAGTCGTTAAAACGACTTTATTTTGCTATCAATTAGCTGTTTGCCGCCGTGTTCCATACGGGAATGCCGTCCGTAATCGTCCAGTAAGCCGTGTTCCACGTAGCCATTTCAGCCTGCGCCGCCGCGTCGTTCTTCATCGCATCTGCAGAGGTGAAGCCTGCGTAAACACTGCCTTCCACCGCTCCTGCCGAGCCTGCGATATAAGGAAGGTTGTTGATTTCGTTGGGAACGAGCGTATAAGCGCCTTCAAACTTAACCATTGCGTATTTTTCACAACCGCCAAGCGCATAAAGTTGTATCGTGCCGCCAATCGAAGAATATGCGCCGTGCGTACCGTCTAAAAGATTCGTGAAGCAATCTCTAACGATAGGCTGAACGGTAACGGTGTTACGATTATAGTGACCAGTAAGGATGCCCATTTGATTTGTTGCCGTACCATACAAATCTACGTATACGTTTTCAATAAGACCTGCCGCTGCGAACGTTACGTAACCGCCCAAACCTGTCATATTCAAGCTTGCTTTGGTGAAGCCTACGTTACGGATAATGCCCGCGGGAGCCAACTGCGGAATGAATGCAGAATACTTACTGGTATCACTTGTGCCGTCGCCAATCGTCATACTGTCAATGGTATAACCGCAGCCGTCGAATACGCCTGCAAAGCCCTTTGAGTTTTCACTATCCCAAAAGTAAGGAGCAACGCCCAATCTATGGTTAGGCATAAAAACGCCGCCATTGTACGTACTGAAATCGATATTTTGACCAAGCTCATAATAACCGTTGGGAAGGTTTAACGTACCAACAAGGTCTGCAATATAAACGAAGTCTTGTACGTCTTTCGCCGACATCAACACTTTCGTTACAAGCTTCACGGGAACGATCCACTTGCCGTTCGTCGTAGTAACCGTGATAGACGCATCGCCGTAGTCAAAGCCGAAAGCCGCTACGGGAACGCTCAACGTCGAGCCAGAAAGGCTTGCCGCTGCAATACTCGCGCCCTTGTAGGATACGCTAAGCAAATCGCCAAGGTCTGTGCCGATAGCGGACAAATCAAGCGTCTCAACGTCGTTGCTCTTGGAAATTGCGCCTTCTGCATACTGCACGTTAAGGTTAACCTTTCTTGCCGCAATGTTTGCCTTTTCTGCAGGAAGTGCAGTCGCCTTAAGCCATACGGGCCACGTTTCAATTTCAGCCGCAATAGCGGAGTTTTCTGCACTATACGCTGCCTTCCACGCCTCATTATCTGCATAACCATTCAACAAATCACTTCTCGTCAAGTTGTGTACAAGTTTAATTTTGTCGGTATCTTCCGCATTGTTAGGCAAACCAACCACGTAAACGCCTTTGTATTGCGCAGCCGCACCTGCAAGACCGAGAATTCTTATCGCACTGGTACCATTATAAGAAGTCCAGTTTTGTTCGTACCAATCTCTGTTGCTTTCAAGGTACATATTCTTTGCGCTTTCCGTCATATCAACGAACACGTTGTCAACCGTACCCGTAGCATCCCATGCCTGGCTGTTAATGATAGCCGTGTTAGCACTCGTTGCACCAGGATTCCAATGCGCAAACGAAGCCCAAGTTGAACCAGAACCCCAGAAAACACCGAAAGCATAAACGTGCGCGTAAACGTTTTCTACCGTACCAAGGTTGTAACCTGCAATAAGGCTACCCTTACTACCAATCAGTGCGTTGGTAAACTTAACATTTTTAAGAACGCCTGCTTCACCGACTTTAGAAATGAAACCGCCGTCATATACAAGCAAGCCGTCGATGCCATAACCGCAACCGTCGAACGTACCTACGAAACCGTTGGTGGCTGTGCCAGCCCAACCAGAGTTCCACTTAGCGGGAATCTTAGACAAATCGCTAGAGTTACCACCAGCTCTTTCCGCTAAGTTGTCATTGTAAACGATGTTGTCGCCAAGTTCGAAATAGCCGCCCCACGTATTTGCATCTTCTTCACAAGCCTTTGCAACTGCAGCAAAGTTGTCAAGTTCTGCCTTCGTTTCGATTACGTTCGTGATAAGGAGTACTTCAAGTTCAATGGTTTGCGTTACGCCGTCGGGAGTAACAACAAGGAAATCAAGATGTTGCACGCCATAGTCGCGGCCAAACATCTTTGCGCTAAATACCGGCGCTTCATTTTCATCCACACCGCACAAATATTCCATTACGTTCTGACCATTGTATTCAAGGAAAGAAGGTTCCCCGTCAACCATGTTGAGTTCCAAACCACCCTGCATAAGGATTTCGGGATTGATAACTTCCAACATACCGAAGGTTGCTTCCGTTTCAGCGTCAGCCGTTTCAAGGTTAAGGTTGATTCTCGTTTGGATGCCGTTGGTAAGGTTGATCTTTTGCATTTCCTTACCGCATACGCAAGAACCTACGTAGTAACCGTCTTTGTTTTCCCACGTCCATTCATCTTGTTGGCTGTGCGCCGCTTCATTGATAGTTGCGCCACATTCGCATACTTGCCAATGGTTATCTTCGTCGCTTCCCCAAACGTCGCCTGCTACGTGCGCTACTTTTTCGCCAGCTTCGCCGCAAACGTTACAATTGTACCAGTGATCGGTTGCGTCTTTGTTAAGGTTGTATTCGTATGCATAGAGTACGGGAAGTGTAGCTGCCGTGCCGTCTGCGTATACACCATAAGACGTGTACGTGCCTTCGCCCTGCATAACGATCTTATTCGTCGTTACGTCTTTAATGGTAGCGGTACCGTCTGCATTGATCGAAATCGTCCACAAGTAATCCTCAACAATCGCTGCGCCGCTTTCTTTAAGGCTGAAATTGTTATACGTACCCGTGTTATAGAGGTATCTACCGTAGCTGTCTTGAATCGTGTAACCGCCGTCTACTTTCGTAATCGTGAATACGTTGGATTCAGGAACCGTTGCATAGTAGCCTTCCGCAGGAACAGCCGTTTCATCACTATACAAGTAACCGTAGGTCTTGCTCGAACCCAAACGATCTGCCATGTAAAGATCAGCTGCTACTAATACATATTTACCAGACTTAATTGCGGATGCCTTATAGTATCCGTTCTTTGCCGTAAAGTCGTGTTCAGCAAGGTCGCCATAAGCCGTTTCACAAACTTCACACTCTGCCTTTTCAGTACAGGAAGCCGTGCCGCCCTTGTGCGCTTCTACGTTCATTTCGTAGCCGCATTCACATTCGTACCAGTGGTTAATTTCGTCCGATTTAACTTCCGCACCTGCAACGTGTGCCGTTACGTTCATCTTGTAACCGCATTCACATTCGTTCCAGTGGTTGGTTTCGTCCGATTTAACTTCCGCACCTGCAACGTGTGCCGTTACGTTCATCTTGTAGCCGCATTCACATTCGTACCAGTGGTTGGTTGCGTCGTACTTCACTTCCGTACCTGCTACGTGTGCTGCTTCGCCAGATTTTGCGCCGCAAATACATTCATTCCAGTGATTGTTTTCGTCGGATTTTGCAATCGAGTAGTTGTGTGCTTCTTCGTTTGCCGTATAGCCGCACTCGCATTCGCCCCAATGCTTGTCAGCATCGCTGCCACCAACAAGTGTGTGTGCCGTTACGTTCATCTTGTAGCCGCATTCACATTCATTCCAATGGTTGGTTGCGTCGTACTTCACTTCCGTACCTGCTACGTGCGCCGTTACGTTCATCTTGTAGCCGCATTCACATTCATTCCAATGGCTGGTTGCATCGTACTTCACTTCCGTACCTGCTACGTGCGCCGTGTCGCCTTCCGTTGCGTCACAGTTTGCACACTTGTTCCAGTGGCTGTCTTCGTCAGACTGCACTACGCTGTAATCATGCGCCGCAAGTTCACCGTATTCTTCGCCGCACTCGTCGCAGACCGCTTTTTGCGTACAGGTTGCTTCGCCGCCCGTATGTACGCATGCTTTTTCGCCTTCGCCGCCGCACGCTGCAAGCAACGTCAAACTCGACAACAAACTAAAAACAGCTAAAAGTTTTTTGTTCATAACATTCCTCCGTTTTTTTACCAAAATAGGGACTCCTCTCCCCTAAATTTTCCTTTTAAACATGCCTGAGTCTTTTCTCAAAAACCGAGAATCCCCCCATATAAAGACACACTATAATTATACTAAAAAATTTCGTATATTTCAATTGCTATTTTTGCTCAAAAACCTTGCAATTCTTGCACAACTATGCTATAATAATAATATGGATACGAAGCTTAAAGAAAACTTAAAATTTATTAACGACGAAGTCTTTTGTACTTACTTGCGCACAAACGCTCCGTTAAACCCGAACGTTTATTCCTCACACATTCACAACGGGTACGAGCTTTTATTCTTCTATGACGGAGACGTAGATTATATCATCGGCGGCTCTATCTATCATTTGCAAAAAAACGATCTGCTTTTGATAAAACCCGCCGTTTATCATCACGCGCGTATTTTATTGCCGCACCCCTATGAACGTATCGTTATCCATTTCAAGGATACTTCTCTTCTTCAAGAGTTGCTCCCCATTTTGGAATCGGCAGACGACTTTTACCAAATTCAAGCGCACTCCCCCATCAAGCGCATTTTTGACAATTTGCGCGATTGTTTCGGTGTGTTTAATAAAACGGAATATCACTATCTTTCTCGCCACTCACTCAATAATATTTTGATAAATCTTCAATATATTAACGAGCATACGGTAAAAGAAAAAATTCATACCAATTCCACGCTTGAAAATATCCTTTTGTATATAGACGAGAACCCTACCTTGCCGTTGACGATTGCCTCTCTTTCCGAGAAATTCAATTTAAGTCCTTCTTGGATTGCGCATTCCTTCAAGAAAGCGTTGGGGACAAGCCCCTCGCAATATATCAACCACAAAAAAATTATGTACGCGCAGTCGCTCATTAACATGGGGACTTCCCCCGTACAAGCTGCGGAAATGTGCTCGTACATTAACTATACGACCTTCTACCGTCAATACAAAAAATATCTTGGTATAAAACCTACGGAAGATAAACCCCTTTAACAAAACGTTACAATCAACGGCCCTGCGGCATTTGCCGCAGGGTTTTCTTTTTCCGCTGTTATTTCGCTTTCACGTAAGACTGGCCGTTGCAAAGGTATATATAGGGATTGATAATCGAACCGTCCGTTTGCGAAAGCTCAAACGCCGTACCGCCAATGAGCGGTTTAGCGTCTGCGGGGCAGTTATAATCCCCGTCGATATTACCGTTTTCATAGATGAAATTATATCTATCGTACGTGGACGATTTTTGTCCATATTGGAATCGCACCCCGTCCAAAACGATACTTGCGCTATTACAATGCTCGTGTCCGACAAAAATGGAGTCCACCCCGCGCTTTTTCATTTCTATAAAGACGGAAGTATTTTCGTCCCAAGCGCCCTTCATAACTCTGCCGAGATAGCCAAAATCCCCTTCCTGCGCAACGTCAGGTTTTTCAAGATTAAGCGGTCTTGCCAAAGACGAAGTAGAGCCTGATTCTAACACACCGCTATATTGCTCGTATTTTTTAAACGCACGCAAGAAATAGGCTTGTTGAATATGGTATGCAAAGGAAATTTTCGTTTCGGGCGAAATGGAATGCACCTTATCAATCGATTCGCAAAACCAATCCACTTGATCGTTTCCGAAGCCGTTGCTCGTTTTTACTTTCCCCAAGCTCGCGTCACTAGGCGCACCGCAACCGTTAGAGTCCATCATATAGAATACACGCAATAGCTTCTCTCCTTGCGTTACGCCTACCGTGTAGTTGCCGTTCCCCGTCACTTCACCTTGCTCAAACAAGCAATTTTCCGCGTTTTCGAGTTGCTCGCATTGCCAATCCACACCCTTTGGACATTCGTTATCGTGATTACCGAACACGGGCGCCCAAGGCGTTTCCAAGGATTCCATAAAATTGACGTACGCCGTGAATACGTCGCCGTCTGCCGTGTCGAATCTTCCGTAGGTGAGATCTCCCGTCACCAAAATTAAATCGGGATTCGTTTCCTCTACCGTTTCACGAATATAACGGAAACACTTCGATTCCATTTCCGAAGGCGTATTATACATAATTTGAGGATCGGAAAGCTGCAAAATAACAGGTTCTCTTCCTTCTTCCACTTCAACGGTGAAATCTGTGAGCTCGTTTATCTTGACGCTTGCGCCGCAGTCGCAATAGTACGCCTTGCCGTTGTCGCCGTCCTTGTACTCATCATAGGTATGCCCTACCACCGAGCCGTACTCTCTGCCGCAAGTATCGCACTTGCGTTTGGAATTGCAATCCTTTGCCGTTCCGCTATGCTTTGCATATTCCGCACGCTGACCGCAGGCGCAAATCTTCCAATGCGCCACGGAGTTGTTTTTCCATTCCGTGCCAAAATCGTGTACGTGTTCTTCGCTCGTTGCGCCGCCCGACGATTCGGACGTGGATGAATTTGCAGGCTTGTTATCACACGCCGCAAATGCGCTCAATCCAAGAAAGAGCGCAAGAAGCAAGCTTCCAATTTTCTTCATTTTTTTCATAGCGTTTCTCATTGTTACACCCTTTACTTTATTATATAATAACCGAGTACCCCCGTCAATAGCGTTTCTTGCTTCAAAATGGTAAATTCTTGCTTTTTTGCGCCCGCGCTATTATTCTTTTAATAAAAATCGGGATTGAAATCCAATCCCGATTTTCTTTGTTTTCTTTATGCTACGATGAAAGATACGCCTGCGGGCCATTCCGTGATGTGATCAAATTCGTTCGCCTCACCGTCTCCGTCCACGTCCTTAAAACTATCGCTCGTATCGCCGATATACTTATAGCTCTTCGCATAAATCGTCATACCCGAAATCGTATTGCCGCTTACAACACGAGCCATTACACAGCCAAGATCAAAACCTTCTGCGTGTACGGTTACGTTGCTTACGGTATTGTTCTGGAAGTATCTGCAAGAGAGCAAGCCTTCCTGCGACGAGAATGCGTCGGTATTGTTGTAATAGCCGTATCCTGCTACGTTCACGTTGATGTTTTCAAGCGTTGCGCCGTTAATACAGAACGCAAGGAGCGCCGCCGATACTTTACCGTCATAGGTAATCTTATCGAAGTTCACGTCCTTAATTACTGCGCCTTTACCGATATGACCGAACAACCCGTTTGCCGACGCCGTAAAGTTGGAAATCGTCTTGCCGTTGCCGTCGAACGTACCACGGAAACCAACCGTGTTCGAATAGAACGGATTGCCGGACAAAGAGCTAATGGTTTCGCCCTTGAAATCGATATCGCTACCAAGGATGTAGTAACCCGTGATAGACGTAGTCCTCTCGTCTTGCGTGTTGATTCTAACTGCGTCGAAATCTTCTACCGTGTTGATAATCTTCGTTGCAAACAAAACTTCCACGTCGTAGGAGTAATAAACGTTATCCTTTTCCGTCATAATACGAACAGTCAAATCCCCATACGTAGAGCCGAAGTCTGCCACGTTAATAGCAAGCTTTCCGTCCGTGATTGCTCCCGAACCAACAAGCGTCGTTCCAACGTACGCCATTGCCGTCGCACCGTTGTATGCGTTGCCTGCGGAAATATCCAAAACCGTCGAGGTCGGATCAAGAAGAGCCTTTTCCGTCTGCGTAATCGTTACGTCCGTCTTTTGCTTGATGGTAATTTCAATCCTCTTTACCTGTTCGTTCAAATAAGACGTAAGTTCCAACGTTACCGTTTTGCCGATAGCCGTTTCGTCCGCCAATAAGATACCGTTTTTGTACGTAACGCCGTCCACCTTTTCTACGAACGACACGTTCGTGTATGCACCAACCGTGTTAATTTCCGTTTGTTCGCCTGCAAATGCGATCGAGGGCGGATTCACAAAACCGATTTCCGCATCTCTATCAATCTTGCTTGCTTGATTTACGGTGAAGGGAATACCGTTGATGTTCGTCCAGAAGGAGTTATCCCAATCGTTGTATTCGTCCACAACGTCTACGTTGCTTACAAATTCTGAATAATCGTTGAAATTATAGTTCGCGCCCGAGTGTTCCAAAAGCGTTGCGTTGGGGCAGATAACGATAACGCCGTCCATCACGGCAATATTACCGCCTGCAAGCTGTACGTACGACCAGCTGTAGCCCTTATTCTTTTCTTCATCAAAAAGAATGGTTGCATTCGTAGCGTCAACGAAGCAGTTGCGTACAGTTGCCGTCGAGGAAACGCCTTGTTTTGTCGAGAAGAAGGTACTCAAAATACGAGGGTCCGCGCCGCCGTTAAATTCCGTAACGTCTACGCCCGTACAAATTTGCTTATAGCTTACGCTAACGTTTTCAATCAAACCGCCGCCGCTCGCTGCGATATAGCCTGAGTTTTCACGTACAGTTGCGTTCGTGAAGGAAACGTTTCTAACGATACCGTCATTTTGAAGAACGCCGAAAATACCCGTTTCCGAGTTTTGATTGTCCGCAATCGCCAAGCCGTCTACGTTGTAGCCTTGACCGTCGAAAATCGCCTTCCAACCGTAAAGCAACGAATTATAACGGTTCGTTCTTGCGTCGCCGCCAAGCGCATACAAATGGTTATGGCTCAAGAACGGAGTGAAATTACCATTGTAATCGATGTCGTTGCCGAGCAAGAACCAACCTTCCCAAACGCCCACCGTTTCCGAGTTTGCGTCTGCGATAGCAGGCATAGCGTCGAATTCCGCCTTGTCGTTGATAATCATCGTGTAGATTTCAACGGGCATATCGTAGATAACGTATTCCGTCGAAACGGTCATCGTCTGTTCGCCAAGCTTTGCCGCTTCCTTGGGCATATTCGTCTTATCGAGAAGAATCGTTTTGCCCGTAGCGGAACCCAATACTTCCTTGCCGTGAATGGTTACGCTTTCGATTTCACCGTAAATATCCGATTCCAAAGTAAATTCTGTAAGATTTTCCACTTCAAGGAAGGGTTTTACCGTTTCGCTGAGTGCAAGTCTCGGTTTTTCTACGTGAACTTTTATGGTTACGCTCGTCGAAACGCCGTTTACCGTGCAAGTACCAACAAGCGTCGTCACACCTGCGCCTTTCGCCTTTAACGTCTTGCCTTCTAACACCGCAACGTTTGCATTATAGTCGGAAGAAGCCGTATCCCATACGATTTCCGCGTCTACCTGCACACCGTTTTCGTATACGATGAAATCCAACGCTTCGCTATTGACGTATTCGGCAATATTCGCCGTTGCAAGATTTAATTCGTAATAACCGTTTTGGGGAACAAGCGCTTGATTTGCCGCAGCAACTACAATGTCCGTGCCGTAGACGGTTACAGTGATTTCTCTGCTTCTTGTAACCCCACGAATGGTCGCCGCAACGCAAAGCGTCGTCGTGCCTTCCTTCAAGCCCTTGAAGGTAACGCCGCTACTATCGGGCGTACATTCCACAACGCCTTCCGAAGCACCGTCCGCCACCGACCAAGTATAGGTGATAGCTTCTTCAATCTTTTCGCCCTTCCACGTTGCGCTTACTTCCGTCCAATAAGAGCCGTTGACGTTCAAGTAAACGTTTTCCGCGCCAAGCTCGATAACGGGAGCCGTCGTAGGTGCGCCAACGATTACCGTACAGGTCGCAGACGCGCCGCCTGCGCTTGCCGTAATCGTTGCTTCGCCTTCTGCGAGCGCTTCAATATTACCGTTTTCATCAACGGAAACGATGGAAGGTGCGGAAGAAGTCCATACAACGCGTTCAAGCGTACCTTCTACTTCCACCGTCAACGTCGTTTTGTCATATTTAGCAACGCCAATACTCGGCGTTTCAAACGTGATTTTTGCCAAGTTTGCGGTGCTTTCGCTTGTTGAATCGCCGCCGTTGCCACCCTTGTCGTTGTTACAAGCTACGCCGAATGCGCAGGTCGTAACGAAACATGCGGAAAGGATACCAATCAATAATTTCTTATTTTTCATCATTGCTTCCTCCTTCCGTTATTCAAGATCCCAAGTGTTAAATACGTCAGCAATTACGTAGTGTTCTTGGTGCGACGTGTTGCCGAGCTTTTCAAAGTCGTCAGCGAACTGTTGACGCATTTCCTTAATCGTTTCAACACTGAACGAAGCGGAGTTTGCATACGTCGTGCAAAGCACGTATCTCGGGAACAAGGATTCCGTCAAAATGTTGTGCTTATATGCGTCGTAAAGCGGTTTGTTTGTTGTCGCAACGGACGCAATTGCCTTATACGCCTCTTCGTGCATGTTGTTCCAATGACGAATAAGCCCTTCCGGCCATATGTCTTTTTTCGCCAAATCGTAGGAGTGAATACCGCCGCCCGTGTATGCTTCATTTGCACGGAGATGCTGCGTAACCTGATCGAAATATTCGCGCATGATTTCGCTTGCAGGACCGTATTGATACTTGAACCACTTGTCGAGCAATTCTTCATAATCCGTATTTACGTTGAAGAAGCCCTTGGAAGTGATGTACGTACGAAGCTTATCAAAGCCGGGGTTATGCGGGTTAGACGTCTGCCCTTGATAGTACATATGCTGTGCGCCTTTTTCTTTGAAATAACGCATATTCTCCAACATCGAGTCGTAGCTGTTGTACGGATACAAATAGTTGTAGTAGTTGAGCTCGTACGTCCAAATATAGAATTGTTTGCCAAGGCCTGACCAGCCCTTTACCATGTTATCGAAGGATGCGTTTTCCGCTTCATAGAAGGAGTGTACGTAGTTTGCCGAAGCCGCCGCATAGAAGAAACCTACGTTTTCAGCAGCCTTCAAATATTCCACGTTGCCTTCTTCGTCTAAAACGTCCTCTTCCGTAATCGAACCGTCTTCTTCCAAGTTGAACCACTTGCGGGGCTTGGCAATGCCTTTGCCTTCCTCGTCGAACTTATAGTTACCGTTGCTATCCATTTCAATCGGAGGTTTAATCAACGAACCGTAAACGAGCATCAAAACGTTGATATCGCCGTGTTCACCGAATTCCTCTTTGCCTTGCTCCGACGCAAGATATGCGTCGACACCCTCGGAAACGTCGTTCAAGAAGCCCAAAGCCGCACCGCCGTGCGTGCTGCCGTAATATTCATAGGTTGCAACGCAAGCGTCGCAGGTACATCTTGAAACACGGTCGCCGTTAATAACGTCCATTTGACCGATAACGATGTTATACGTATCCTTGCCTCTCATAAAGCCGATGGTTTTGTCTACGTAATTTTGCACCATCAATTCATACTCTTCTCTATCGCCGCGCGCCGTGAAGCAAGCCTGCGACATATTCGCATCGTTGGAGAACCAACCTCTGTGCTCTACGCACGTCCCGTCGTTCTTGCCAAGTACAACGTCGCCGCCGAGGAAGTCCACTACGTTGTGCATCCACGTCGTACCCGTATTACGGAAGATTTCACCGTTCGTAAAGCCCATACCGTACGACGTTTCCCCGTTGACTCTCGGGTTGTCAAGCTGACGGTAATCGTAGTCGGGACGTTCGGTGATTTCCATTTTCGGAAGCACCGAGCCGTCTTTTTCAAAAATGGTAATATTCGTAGAAATAATGTCGAACCCTACCGTTTGGCGAAGGAAGCAAAGCCCAGCAAGCTGATAGCCTTGCGTACCGTACGCCTGAATGAATACGTTTTTACCGTAGGTAACGATATAATAACCGGTATTGCCAAGCTTCTCGAAGGTGGGCATTTCCATGCCAATCGTTGCAAAAATATCGTCACAGCCAACCAAGATATACGAAGAGTTTTCGTCCACGGAGACCTTCGATAAATCTTCCACCACTTCAAGCTTTACGTTCGTCGCTGCGGAAAGCTGCGACGCTATGTAATTCGCCGAACGGGTTGCCGTACTATTACCGGTTACAATTTTATATTCGCTCGTCTTATTGCGAATAAAGTTTGCATTTGCAGGAGCGTCGTAATTCACGTTCAAATCGTGAAGGCCGCCTTCCCAATAATGCGCTTGGAAATCTTCCGTGGGATTAGAGACTTGGGGAATCCCGTCGAGCTTGCCGCCCCCCGTAGAGCCTTTATTATCATCGTTACAACCAACCATCGCGGTTGTGGAAACCAATGCCATAAGGCATGCTAATAATTTTTTCATTTTCATACCTTATACCCCCTTATTTCGTTACCACGACTTCCAAACGAAGCGCCGTGATATTGCCGTATGCGTCTTTTGCAATGATACTCAAATAGTAAGTACCTTCGTAAGTAGCTTTGATAGCGTTGGACGTCGAGGAAAGACGAACGGTTCTACCCGTAGGATTCTGTACGCACTTATCTACGATGATTTCTTCCGTTTCCGTAAGGTTATCCGAAACGGTGAAGTTGGGGAAGATAATGTTTTCGCCTACCTTCACTGTCTTCGTGTATTCGCTCGTAACCGTGATTACAGGTGCGATTTCATCGATTACGGTAACGTAGTTGATGAATTCCTTTTCCCCGTCAAGCCAATCCACTTCGGCTGCTACGTATTGAATGCTATAAAAGCCGTATGCGCTCAAGCTAATCGTGTAGGTTTTCGATGCGTCTGCATTTTCAAGCTTCGTGCCGTCCAAAGCGGTAACAATGTTACCCAAAGGATCGGTAACCGTTACGGTGAGCGACGTTTGAGGCGCAAAGGTATCCCCTGCCATTGCAGGCGCCATCACGTACGTGCTGCCGATGGAGTAGCTCCCGCCGTAGTCGCCGAGAATTGCAAAGTTAGGATCGCCGTAATCTTTGTCTCTGCGAGAAATCGTACTGCCAGAGAATTCTTGAAGCATATAGCTTGCGCCGACTTTTGCATCCACCATCGTTACGCTTACGTATACTTTGTTAGAAGAGAAGCCGTTGAACGCTTCGCCGTTATCGTACGTATCGATATTTACGTAAACGTTTTCGAACTTGAATCTGCCGCCTGCGTAACCCATTTCAAAATAGGTGTCTTCATAAAGGTCGATGGTTACGTCCGCATCGAACGAACCGTTCGACAACTTTACTTTGCCTGCGCCAATCGCAACGTTTAAGGTTGCCTTTTCATTGGAGTCCGCTATATCCGTAAGCGTCAATTGTAACGCCTTATATTTCGTCAAGCCCTCCATCGAAGAAAGCTGCATCGAAACAAGGTCTGCAACCTGCGGATTCGCAAACGTCCAAGTGTTCGAACCCACTTGCGTTGCGCAAATTTGCAAGCCGCTTCGGTGTTGCTTACCGTTCGCGTCCTCCGTCTTAATGTCGAAGCCTTCGCCGTAAATGTAATTTTGTACTTTTACATCGTTGCCTTCTTTAATGATAACGACGGGAACTTCCACTGCTTCCAAAACCGTTTCGCCGCAAGAATAGGTAAAACGAAGCTTGTCGCCGTTTGCCGTTACGGAAGGGGTGAACTTATCCCCTGCTTTATAGGTCTTTACGTCTGCGCCGTATTCTACCTTAACGTCGCAAAGAACACGGTTGAGTCTGCCCGAAGAATAATCGTTAGCGTACAATTCGGGAAGGGTGTATTCTACGCCTGCAAGGAAAACTTGCGGCAACGTAAGTTGGTCGTTAATAATAGGTTTAGCCCCCTTCGTCGCCTCGATTTCATAGAAGCAAGCCGCCTGCGTACCGAGATAGTCGGTTACCAAATAGGTAACTCTCCAAGTACCTTCTACGTCGGGAACAAACTTGTCTTTGATTTCATATTCCGCTTCGGGACCGCTAACAAGAATCTTGCATTCGGGAGTACCCGAACCGCCCGAAATAATCGGTTGAGAAACTGCAATTTCATAGCCGAGCGTTGCCGTCGAAAGGATATCGGCAGGATTTTCCACAACCAATTCGGGAATTTCTATTGCCGCATATACGGGAAGCTCTGCCGTCGCTACGTTGCCGACGAAGTCGGTAGCCGTGTAAACGATGGAATAATAACCTGCTCTGTCAGGTGTAAACGTACCGTCCTTCAAGGAAACGGTCGTAGGCGTGTTGGACGCACGGTTATACCAAACCTGCGTGCGTACTTCACGAACGCCTGCATATTCGTCGAACGCAGAAGCCGTAGGCACTTTATACGCCACGCCAACCTTTGCATTCGGCATCGTTTCGTATGCGGTGTCCACAGTGATTACAGGGGCTTCCGTATCCGTAAATTCATTCTTGTCAAGGCTCGGCATCCCCATTACTTTCGTCAAGCAGAAGTTTGCCGTTGCATTCAGATAGCTGCTACACGAAATCGAAAGGCGTACCTTTCCGCTAGGGAAGCCGTTCCAAAGGGTGCTGTAATATTCCGCGCTGTCAAGGTCGGATACGAACGTACCCTTTGCATATACTATCTTGGTTGCATTGTCATAGGAAAGCGCCAAGGGGTATTTCGAGGGGCTCGTTTGCACCAAATTACCGCTCCAGTGCGCGCCAATACTGCCGTTTTTCTCATATTCCGCCGCCATGAAGGAAATCAACATAGGCGTACCTACGCCGTCGTTTACGTGCAAGGGCTTGCCTGATTCCAAGCCGACCATATCTTGCCCGTTGCCGCCTGCCATAACGAAGGAGCAAGCTTTACCCGAACCCAAGGTCGTGTTCCACCAACGGTTGATGTCGATGTTGAGATAGATGGAAGAATCCAACGAGTCGGTCAACGTAAGCGTAAGCTTATCGAAGTCTGCGGTGTCAAAAGCGTCGGGCGTAATGAACCCTTCAATGATGCTTTCCTTAGACGTAAAGCTGTCTACACTGAGAATCTGTGTAAAATCCAAGCTATCGCCGGGAGCAAGACGAACGATCAGGCCGTCGTGCTTATAAGCCGCATACTCGGGCGTATCCGCGCCAAAGCCCTTATATACGCCGTATTCTATGGAGCTCTTTTCGTCGTGAATATAATATGCTTGATATTCCACCGTGAAATTCACTTTCTTGGAATATTCTTTACCCCCCTTGCTAGCATAGTAAGAAACGGTGTAAATACCTGCTTGGTCAAGGACGATTTCCGTTTCCGTCGTCGTAGCGCCGTTGGGATAGGTAACGACGGACGACGCAACGATTTCTTCGCCGCCAACGGTTACCTTATATTCGGGAACGCTAAACGTAGACGCATAGTTGTAGGATTCTTCCCACGTCCATTCCGCTACGCTGTTTTCCCATTCCGCTGCGTTTGCTTTATGGAGTGTAAATCCAACCCCAAACGCTGCGCCAACGGCAATAACTGCCGTCGATGCAATTGCGATAATTTTGGTTTTAAGTTTCATAATTCCTCCTGTTTAATTAAGAGATTAGCCCTTTACGCCGCCAATCGTAAGGTTGCCGAGCAACCGCTTGTGGAAGCAAAGGAAAAGAATCAAGATAGGCGTCATCAAAATAAACGTGAACGCAAATCTAAGCGGGGGCGCAGTAAAGTCGCCCGTCGTTTCAAACGCTCTATGTACGCATTCTGCCATCGTGTGGTGGGTAGGAAGGTATACAAGAGACATTTGGAAGTCGTTCCAAAGGGCAACGAAGTTGATGAGCAATACCGTCATGAAGGTATTGACTGCCAAGGGGAACGCAATTTTCCAAAAGATACTCCAATCGTTCGCACCGTCTATCTTCGCCGCTTCGCTATACGCCATCGGCATAGACGAGAACATTTCATGGAACACCAAGAAGTACAAACCTAAGAAGTTTGCCTTCATAATCCAAGTACCCCAAATTTGGTCGTAAAGCCCAAAGCGCTTTGCCATTTCAATTTCGGAAGCCAAGCTGCCGACGATAGGCAAAATCATTGCAACGATAACCGCGCCGTAAACGATCTTGGAAAGCTTGTACTTATAACGTGCGCAAAGGTATGCCGTCAAGCATTGCACAAGCGTATTGATAAATGCGCCGCCTGCCGCATATAAAATGGAATTGAGCAACGATTCCACGAAGGTCGTTTCTTCCGGCGTCGTCTTATGCCAAAGCTTCATGGCTCTCACAAAGTTACCGCCCTTATCCAAGAACACGTATTTAGGCAAACCTGCTCGGTTGTGACCGTTCAAAAATTCTTCGGGGTGTTTCAACACCGTAATCAAGCCCCAAAAGATAAGTGCCAACAGTACGATACAGTACACAGCCAAAATGATACACATGATGACGGTAAGAAGAGACATTTTTTCTCTCTTTTCGTTGCGGGGTTTAAATAATTTCGTAATACTTGCCATATTTATTCCCCCTATCAATCTTCTTTCGGCCCAAACTTGTTGAGCAAAAATCTCACACCATACGTCAAAGGTACGGCAACGAGCGTCAACATAACGGCAAGCGCAGCCACGAACGGGAAGTCGGGCATACGGTTGATAGACGCTGCGTGTCGAGTTTTGTTATAAATGAGATACCCTACCGTTACCACTTCCGTCGGCGCTTGAAACGAGAATAACGCATAGTTGTTGATTTGGTTGGTGAAAATACCCGCAACACCCGTTACCAAGAACACCGAAATGGTAGAGAAGGACAAGGGAAGCACGACGTAGAAGAACTCCGTCAACGCCCCTGCGCCGTCCAAATGCGCCGATTCGATAATTTCGGGGGAAATCGTAGACATCTTATTCGAATACATCAAAACCGTCGTACCGAAGCTAACGAATATATTAAACGCCATAACTGCAACGAACTTATATTCACTGTTTGTGGCGAAAAGCGTAGGTACGTCTTTCGTTCCGTATTCGATATGAAGCGGAGCCAACAACTCCGGAAGCGCCCAGTCGGTAAAGTATTGATAAAGTCTTGCTAAAACCACACTCGAAAGAATGGAAGGCAGGAAAAGCATAACTCTATAGAACGTCGCCAAAGGCATTTTCTTGTAAATATAATACGAGAAGAAAAGCCCAAGAGGTACCCCTATCGCAAGAGAAATAACGTATACCTTCAAGGAAACCCCCAAAGAGTTTTTCAACTCAAGCCAGCTGCTCCCTTTAAACCAATTTGTAAAGTTATCGAACGTATACGTATACTTGCTATAATCGAGCGGATCTATTTCCTTAAATGCCAACAACACCGAGTTGAAGTTTACGCCTATGTAAAAGACGCAAAACTGCAAAATCGGCCAAATCATCATTAAGCTGTAGAAAATCAAACTTCCGCGTTCTGCACGAAAAATCGATTTCTTCTTTATAGCCATAATCGTCTCCTAATCCGTTTAAATCTTTCTATAAACGTATAAATTAGCCTTGATTGTTTGTTCTTATTGGAACATGTTATCGCTCTTCCAACGCTTACACATATTTACGAAGTAATCTTCTGCAGAAATGTGCTTTTTCTTCGAGAATGCAATAACGGGGTTACCTACGGTTCCGTCGCCATCCGAAGAGCCGTATGCTCTGTACGGTTGAAGCGACGTTCTGTTCTTTTGGAAGAATGCGCTGCTAGAATCGTGTACGTACAACGTCGCCGTTTCTTTATAGCGGATAAGGCTCTTCGTGAAAGGACTCAAGTTCGCAGATTGTTCTTCGTTAAGCGTGTAATTATAGCTCTTCAAAGCACCCGTGATTTGCGTGAATTCCACCAACGATGCTTCCGTTGCGCTGAAACGAACGAAATCCAAAGCCGCTTGCTTCTTAGGACCAAGACCAGCCTTTACTACGGTAAATGCGGAAAGGGAGTCCACGTATACCTTGCCCGAACCTACTTTTTCTTCCGTTGCTTTAGGAAGAGGCATCCAACCAAAGTTACGGTTCTTCTTGGAATACGCGTCGTTCTGTGCGCTCATGGTGTTGAACGTCGTAGTAGCTTCGCCTTCCCACCAAGGACCGTCGACAAGCATTGCCATTTCGCCCTTACCGCTTGCAAACGTAGTGCCTGCCTGCAAGAAGTCCGTCTGTGCCATCAAGTGGTCGTGCGTCGAAACGAATGCGCCGTCGTTATAGTAACCCTTCTCCGTAAGCATCCTATAAAGGAAACCAATTGCATAGTATTTTGCTACTTGACGAGCCATATCGTAGCCGTTTGCAGGCGTGATTTCTTTCGTTTCCGTTTTAATCTTGCCGTTTTCATAAACGATTTCGTTGCCATTCATAACAACAAGCTCTTGCGCCGTACCGTTGAAATCCAAATTCAAGGTCATTTGTTCAACGCCGTTATAGTCCGCAACAAGCGTGTTCATCATCGTCGTAAGGTAAGGTTCTGCGTGTTTACCAGACCAGCAGAAGGGAATATCGTCTCTCGCAACGATTTCATCGCAAAGGAAGAAGAATTCTTCATACGTACGAGGCAAACCGTCGTCTTCCGTACCCGTTTGACCGTCGGGGCCAGTACCCTTTTCGCTCGTTGCATCAGGCGAAGAAATCAAGCAAGGCTCTTCCCCTGCTTTGCTTGCAAGATAGTAACCCTTTCTATCGAACAATTCTTTGTTGTATACAAGTCCCCAACCGCCTTCGTAGTGAGGAATTGCATAGTATTTCGGATCGCCGTCCACCGCCGTATAGCCGTAGAAGGACTTTTGTTGTGCCGTCATTTTCGAGAAAATCGTCTTATCGTTATCGTCCTTGTTGGGAAGGGTAACGATGTCCGTCAATTCTTCCAATGCGCCGCCGTTTGCGCAAAGTGCATAGTAGTCGCCGCCTTCCATAAAGAAGATGTCGTACTTGCTGCTGATAACCGCTTGCGCGTCATACTGCTTCGTATCGCCTTCGTGCCAAACTTGTACACCTTTTTTACCGTCTTCGTAGACAACGTCTTTGTACGCTTCTTCAAAACGGTCTTCAAGCTCATACAACCATTCGTCGCCAAAGCCTGCGCGGAAGGTCACTACCTGTAATTGCGTCTTGCTCGGATCCAAAACCTTTTCGGGACGCTTGTTGCCGCCGTCGTCAAGGTCGGAATAAGGATTGCCGCCGCAGCCTACAAGACCGAGAACGGAAATGCACGCCAAAGCACCTGCCAACAATCTAGATAAATTTTTTCTCATAAAATTTCTCCTTATTAGTTACCTAATTTTTCTTCGTCAATTTTAGTCAATTTTAGCATACTACACCATACTAAAAGACAGTATCTATTATAAATACAAAAACCGCATACGTCAATGGCATTATTTGCATAAAAAATTGCAATTCCTGCAAAAAACGTCTTTTTTCAAAAGCTATGCTTTTGTATTATTTACTACGCACGCGAGGGAAAAATCGTTTCATCGCATACCTGCCCCCTTCATTTTGCTTTTTTGGACGGTATTTGTTGGAAAATAATAATGGCAAGGAAAAAATCCTTGCCATTATTTACTAATTCAACTTTTTATCGTTAAAAATGCCTTAATAGTATGTCTTAGGAGCAACGGTATAAACCGTATTCGAACCAAACCAGTCGTTTTCCAAAGCATACATCGAAGGATCTGCGCCGCTTCCGTAGTATGCATAACCGAATGCTTTCGCATCCTGCAAGAACGCCGTGCGGTATTCGTTAAGGTTGCTGTAGCCTGCACCCAATTTCTGATCTGCGTCAATGAAACGAGGCATCAACGATTCGATGAGAATATGCTCTTTGTAAAGCGCCTTCATTTCATCGCTAACGTTACTGTTGTCAATTGCAGTATTCGCGCTAGTGATATAACCAAGCAACGTAGAAATCTGCGTCTTCGTCCAACCCAAATCGGTTGCCATGTACGGCTTGCCCTTACCATTGGGCATACTGCCGTCGAAGGTAGCCAAATACTCACGCATTTTCAAATACATGTTGTACATATGCTCGCCTGCGGGGCCGTAGTAGCCCTTACCCGTAAACGTACCGTCGGAATTTCTGCCGAAGAATTCGTTTACAAGACCTTCATAGGTAACACCGTCGGGATCCATCATCGCTTTCGAGTTCATGTACGCCTTCAACTGCCCGAACGCCGAAACGTTGGCGTTATGCCAAAGGTGTTCCGTAGCCATAACTTCGATGTTGGAGTAGTTTGCAAACACTTTATAGTTCGCAAGCTGCGCCTCGAAGGAGTCACGTGCGGTAAACCAAGCGTATTGATTGAGCTCGTACGTCCAAAGGTAAACCTTTACACCCGAATTATTCGTCATGGTAAGCCATGCTTCTACGTCGGACCAGTCGGAGTTCCATGCGCTGTTGCCGCTGCCACTTACCCATGCGTTTGCCGTTGCGTTCGTTCCTTCGTTCATCGCTTCGTCGTAGTACGCGCCGATGGGAGCAAGCACCAAATACGTATTGGGATTAAGCTGCGTACCTTCCGTATTCGTATCATAGTCATACGACGTAGGCGCAGGCAAGTATGCGTTATATGCAAAGTACGCGATCTTGATATGCGATCTTGTAAGACCGTTCGCTTCGTTGTTTACGTAAGCAAGCAAATCGTCCAAGAATGCAAGGAATGCATCCGAAGGCATACCCTTTGCGGTACAAGTATTACATTGACAAGCATAAGAGTTATCCTGCTGCGTGAAATTGAAAATTTCATATTCAGGATGCTCGTTCGCCATCGCAATCAACTGTCCACCGATATATGCAACGAGATCGGTATACGCCGTAGCGTCGCCGTGCGCCGTATAGCAAAGCTGATAAGGTTGGCTAGTGTTTTGAGTCACCTCTGCCGTATGTTCGGTCCACGAGTAACTAAACAAACTGCCGCTTCTCGTATAATACGTTTGATATTTTGTTGCATACCAAGGGTGTAAAGCCTTTTTATAAGATGCCTCTGTGCCACCAAAGCTGCTTTTTGCTGAATAGAGCGTCTCCGAACCTACCATACTTGCGTACGTGTCGTACGTATTGCCGTTTACGGTATGCGCCACCGCAGGATCGACAAATTCAAAGGTGTTGTGCCATGCGCCATAATTCTCTTTAAAGACGCTGGTACCCATAGAGTACAAGCCGTCTGCGTTTGCTTGATTCCACGCGCCGTTGCTGCGGTATTCAAACGCCGTCTTGTTGGTATAGGTGCTATCCGCAAATTTTGCAACCACACTGCCGTTTACGTTCAAATATTCGATGAAGCCGTCAAACGTCGTATCTTGCATCTTTGTTCCATCCGTAAGCGTTGCTGTGCTAGAACCAACACCCGACATTGCATAAGCGCGATAGCCAAGCGCAACTTCCAAGAATTTCAAAATTGCGGGATGATAATCTTCCGCGTTGTACGCCATGATGTAAACCGTACCATTCTTCACAAATACGCCGTATTCGCCGTCGCCAAGCGTCAAGCCTGCCTCTTCAAACAACGCCCAATCGCCGATTACGATACGATGCTGCGCATCGTCGCCAGCCGCCGATTTTTCAAGCTTCACGCCCGTTGCTTTTTCTACTTGAGAAATCAAGAAGTTGTAAGCTTTGTGGATAGGTGCGCCTGCTTGTACGCTGTAGCTGTTACCAAGAGCGTCCTTTTCGCCGATAACAACCGCATAATCGGTCATACCGTTTTCGATGAAGTTAGCAAGAGCCGCAGGTTCGGTTGCTTCGCCGCCGAAGATAAGCGCCTTCATCCATTCGGGAAGGTTTCTAATATCTTCACGCGTTTGCGTTGCGCTATTGTAAGCCGCCAAGAACGCTTCCGTACCTTTGTGCGTCGTAACGCCCGTAGTGCCTGCAAGCATCGCGTCCGTCGTATTCATATCGCGAAGCGCTTGAATATTGCCAGCCGCATCCGAAATCAAATATACACCCGACATAGTGCCCGTATATTTCTTCGTGGTATTTGAAGCATTGCCCAAAGATGCAATCGCACCAACACGGTCGTAGAGCGTGTTCGTCGCACCTACTTGAGCTGCGCTTGCGTCAACAAAGCAGTTTTTAAGCGAAATAGCCGCATCGCCGTTCGGAGTAGCGAAAAATACACCGATTCCATCTCCGCTTACCCAGCCATCATTACCACCAGCGCTGTTCGTGCCAAAAATGTCCATCTTTACGTAAACGTTTTCAATCAAGCCCGTACCGCCCGACGCAACAAAACCGCCGCTGCCGCCCTTTCTTGCGTTGGTGAACGCTACGTTACGGATAACGCCGCCGTTACCGAGCACAGAAATAAACGATCTGCAAGAACTTTCAGAATTCAACCAAAGCTTATCAATGGTATGTCCGCAACCGTCAAACGTACCGATAAAGCCGTTGCCCAACGTCCAACCCCAACCGAGAAGATCTCCCGTAAGTGTATTCGCTGTGTTCCCACTAGGATTGATAAATCCTACGTAACCCGCTCCGCCGTAATTAATATCGTTTCCGAGCTTGAAGTAGCCGCCCCACTTCTTGGTGTCGCTTTCGCAAAGCTTGGAAATATACCCAAAGTTGGTGATATCGTCCTTCGTTTTCAACGTCTTGGTAACAAGAAGCACCGCTACGTCGAAGGTGTGCGCTTTGCTGTTGCCGTCCGTAAACGTCAACGTAATTACTTGGTCGCCGTAAGCATAGCCGAAGACTGTCGAATTGACGGTAAGGCTACCCGTTTCCGCATTGTATACGCCGCCAAGGTCAGCCCCTTTAAAGGTTGCCGACGTAAGCGTGCCCAAGTTTTTACCAACGTTTAAATCAAGCGTTGCGTTTGCAGGCGCTGCGCTTGTCTTGTCGCCCGACAAAACAAGGTCAAGATCAAGCTCCGTAGGCGTTTTACTATCTGCATACTTGTAAGAAGCTACGCCGTCAATTACCTTCCAGAAGCTCTTATCCAAGCCGTTAATAATAGCTTTTACAGTATCATTGTTATAATATTTTGCCGATGCCGAAGCCGCATCTTTATACCAGCCGAGAACATCAGTGCTGAGCGCCGTCGACATAACGTAAGCGTGGCTATCGGGGATACCGATTGCATACACCCCTTCGTAGGTTGCGTTTACCGCTCTACCCAAGGGACAAACAGTTTGTGGATCATCAAGCCAAGACAAACCGTAGCTAGCGTTAGTATTTCCGTCCGTATAGTTGAGTTTAGCACTCTCCGACATATCTACCACTACGTTTCTAATCGTCCCCGTAGCGTTTGTATTTGCGCCGTTGAAGGTTGCCGTAGCTTCACTCGTCCAACCTTCGTTAAATTCAACAAATCTACCCGCTGAACTAATCCAAGCACCATTCGTATAATAGTGTACGTATACGTTTTCAATCAAGCCGTCGTTTTGCGCGGTGATAACCGAAGACATACCGCCGTTGACGACGTCGGTGAAGGCTACGTTACGAATAATACCTTCTTCTGCAACTTTGGTAATAAAGCCGTTAGTGTACCAACCGCTTTTAAAATGAGAACGCCAGCCGTGAATGGAATATCCATCGCCGTCGAAAATACCCTTAAAACCCGTTACTTCGTTTAAGCTATTGTAGACTGTAAAAGGTAAATCCCCCGCAGCGCCGATCCCAAACCAAGGATTCCAAACGTTGCCATCTGTTTTTACCTTTACCGTTTCGTTGTATTCGATGTCTGCGCCAAGCTTGAAATAGCCGTCGTAAACACCGTTGCCGCCGCCGATTGCAAGCGCAATTTCGCCGAAGCCGTCAAGCTCTTCCTTCGTCGTGATTACATTCGAAACGATAGAAACGGGCAACGTGATAATGTAAGATTTGGTCGTTTTAACCGTAAGCAAGTAATCGCCGTGCTCGGTTACGCTTAAATTTCCTTCCGTGGGAATCGTAAGCGTAGTCCCTTCCAGGGTTGCGCCTTCGATTTCTTTGCTTGCGGAGCGGAGCGCATAAGCGCTCCCGCCGTTCGTAAGCTTTGCGGATCTAAGCTCACCAAGCTCGTCGCCTGCTTTAGAAAGATCCAAAGAAACGCTGTCTGCTATCGTCAAATCAGTCGCTACGTTAAGGTTAGCGTTCTGCGTTTCTTCAAGGTTTATTTCCTTGGGATAGTAGTTTTCAAGATTGAGATCAAAGCCGAACATTGCTTGCAATGCGTCGATTGTATCCTTCATCTCTGCGTCATCCCAATACGTTGCAGCGAAGGCTTCTATGCCTGCATATGCCGCATAGTTTTGACTGCCTGCATACGCACCGCCTGCACCAAACGCCTTCGTTTGCTGTGTTGCGTTGTTTACTACTGCATATACGCCGTCATAGATACCGAAAGGCTCGATAACGCCGTCATATTGGTCTGCTGGTGTGCCTTGAGGATATTCTTTTCCGTCCGTGCCAATTTTATCGCTGCTGTTACCGCCGACCGCATAGAACTGCGAATGCGTCGTTGCAAGCGCCGTCGTGTTTACAAATACGTTACGCATCGTAGGACCGCTTACGCCACGAGTGTTATCCGTGCCGAAGATTGCCGCACCTACGGCGAACTTCGTCGCCGACGTTAATTGTACGTAAACGTTTTCAACAAGACCTTGACCGGCGCCGAGCACAAAGCCACCGCTCTTTTCTGCGTTATTGATTCCTGCGTTGGTGAACGCTACGTTGCGGATCACACCGTTTACGTGCAACAAGGGAATAAAGCCTGCGTTACCTACTACAGCGCCCGTATCAGGTCTATAGCCCGTGCCTGTCGTCATACCGTCGATGGTATAACCACAGCCGTCGAACGTACCTGCAAATCCTTGCGCTACGCCCGTATCCCACCACAAAGGAGCGAATGCACCGCGCGCCTGCCATGCGATATACGTGCCGTTGTAAGCGATATTTTGTCCAAGCTTGAAGTAGCCGTCGGAAATCTTGCCATCCGAACGACCGTTCTTTGCGTTGCCGACTGCCGCTGCTACGTACCCAAATTCGTCGATATCCGCCGCGTTGTAAATAACCTTGGTTACAATCGTCGTAGGAATGGTGATAATATACGTTTTACCTACTGCGTTCTTTGCTTGAAGCACAAGGTTGCTTCCTGCGCCGTAGGTCGCAACGTTAAAGCTATTCAAAGGAAGCGTCAAGGTCGAATCGTTAACGGTTGCACCGCTGATCTCCGCGTCGCCATATTTAAGGCTAATGACTTCGGTCAAGCCGTCCGCCGCTTCGAATACGTCGATTTCCGCCGATTCGGCAACCGTCGCAACGTCGTTTACCATGCTTACGCCAAGGTCGATTTCCTGCGTGGAAATCGTCATTTCCGCAAGGAACATTGCGTCCATTGCGCCGTTGAGAATTGCATTCGTTTCATCAAATGCCGCTTTAAGCGTAGCATTTGCATTATATTCTGCCGTGAAGGCTTGCGCTCCTAAGTATGCCGCATAGTTTTGGCTGCCTGCATACGCACCGCCTGCACCGAACGCCTTCGTTTGCTGTGTTGTGTTGTTTACCGCCGCATATACGCCGTCATAGATACCGAAAGGCTCGATAACGCCGTCTTTTTGGTCTGCGGGCGTGTTGTCAGGATATTTTTCACCCGTAGCGTCATTATAATTGTCGCCGCTGTTACCGCCGACTGCATAGAACAGCGAACTCGTAGAACCAATTGCCGTCGTATCAACAAATACGTTGGTTGCTTGCGCACCCGTATTGCCGCGCATATTATCCGTTGCGGCAATCGCAGCAGCCATCTTGCCGCTTCCTTCAATAGAGGTTAATTGAACGTAAACGTTTTCAATAGCGCTGCCTGTGACGCCTATCATATTCAAGAAACCGCTAGACGTACTTTGATTATTAAGACCTGCATTCGTGAACGCAACATTCTTGATAACACCCGTCGCGCTAAGTGCAGGGATAAACGAGCAATACTGAATTTCGCCGTTACCAATCGTCATGCCGTCGATGGTATAGCCGCAACCGTCGAACGTACCAATGAAGCCAGTGCCTGCCCAACCCATAGAACGGGCTCTCGTCGAAGAGTTGTTCGAACGAACGTTGCCGCCGTCATATTGAAGGTTGCCATTTTTATTCGTAAACTTAGAAAAATCAGGATTTTGAATCAACTTCCACGTATTCCAGTTCCAAAGATATCTGCCGTTATACATTGCATAACCGTCGGCATCCGTAGTTACTTGGTCAAGCTTCGAATACGGAAGCGTATAACCCAAACCAAAGTCCATCATCGGAACGTAGTTGCCGTTATAAGCGATATCATTGCCAAGCGTGAAATATCCGCCAAACGTGAATTGATCTGATTCCATTGCTTTCGCAATTTGATTCATATCGTCGATATCTTGCGCCGTCTTCAATACCTTCGTAGCAAGAATAACGGGTACGGAATATTTCACGTTTTCCGTGATAACCGTAAACTCTTCTTCGCCGCCTGCCCAGCCGAATTGCTTAACGGGGAAGGTCAGCGTTGCACCGTCAACTTCTACGTCTGCTACTGCAATACCGTCGCCATACGTTACAGACATCACTTTACCGAGATCATCACAAACGGACGAAAAATCAAGCGTTGCCGTTGCCGTTTCATTGAGCGACGCTTTAATACCGCTTACTTGAACGTTCAAATCGATCGTTTGTTTCTCTACTTGAACGGTAGGAACGTTTATAGGAAGAAGATTTTGAAGCCACAAAGGCCAAGTATCGATTTCCGCTTTGATTGCGGAATTTTCCGCACCGTAAGCCTCGTCCCATGCCGCAATATCCGCGTAACCATTCAACAAATCACTTCTCGTCAAGTTGTGTACAAGTTTAATTTTGGTGGTATCTTCCGCATTGTTAGGCAAACCAACCACGTAAACGCCGTTATATTTTGCCTTACCGCCCGCAAGACCGAGAATTCTTATTGCAGAGCCACCATTATAAGAAGTCCAGTTTTGTTGATACCATGCTTTATCTTTTTCAAGGTACATGTTCTTTGCGCTTTCCGTCATATCAACGAACACGTTTTCAACCGTACCCGTAGCATCCCATGCCTGACCGTTGATGATAGCCGTATTAGCACCCATCGCACCAGGATTCCAGTGCGTAAACGAAGCCCAAGTTGAACCAGAGCCCCAGAAAACACCGAAAGCATAAACGTGTACGTAAACGTTTTCTACCGTACCAAAGTTGTAGCCTGCAATAATATTACCCTTACTACCAATCAATGCGTTGGTAAACTTAACGTTTTTAAGAACGCCTGCTTCACCGACTTTAGAAATAAAACCGCCGTCATATACAAGCAAGCCGTCGATGCTATAACCGCAACCGTCGAACGTACCTACGAAACCGTTGGTGTCTGTGCCAGCCCAACCAGAATTCCATTTAGCGGGAATCTTAGACAAATCGCTAGAGTTACCACCAGCTCTTTCCGCTAAGTTGTCATTGTAAACGATATCGCTATCCAAAGCAAAATATCCGCCCCACGTGCTTGCGTCTGCTTCACAAGCCTTTGCAATCGTGCTCATCGCGTCGAGTTCCGCTTTGTTCGAAATCTTCTTCGAAATAAACTTCGCCGTCGCCGTTGCGCTTGATTCTATACCCAAAGCCTTGTAGTTGAACGTCAAGCCTACTTCCTTTTCCCCATATATGTAACCGAATACGTCTGCAGGGATTTGAAGAAGGTTGCCGCTTACGGTTGCGCCCGAAATATCATAAGAAACTCCCCCTACCGTAACTGCGGTCAAGGAATAATCCGTGCCGTAGGTAAGAGAACTCAAATTCAATGCCGACAAATCAAATGCAACCTTATTGGTCGTATTCAAAGAGCCGTCGTTGTTGATATCAAGGTCGATTTCTTGGTCTTCCAAAACAGCCGACGTGCCCGTTGCTTTCAATACAACGTTGCCCGTAACCGCTCTTTCGGGATCCCAATTTACCGTACCTGCTTTGTTGGTGAGAGTAAGCGCACCTGCAAAAGGCACTTTTTCACCGTAAACAACTTCAAATACCTTGTCGTTGATCGTAACGTTAAACGTTGCGTAATCTTCTACAAGCTTTTGAATCTTGTCGTTAGAAGGATCGTCGCTTGCATCTCTTTCCATCAATGCAACCGCCGCAAGCGAACCGGTGTTATACGTTTCGCTATACGTGGTAACGCCGTCCTGCGTATAATATGCTCTTACGGCAAGCTTGGTACCGTAGTTCGATTGGGGAATATTATTAAGAACAAGTCTTGCTTCATATTCACCGTTCGAATTTTTAGCCCAAACGTTCGTCTTTGCATTCGAGAAAATACCATTTTGCGCACCTTCGGTGGACAAAGTGAGTTCATTCCCCTTCAAAAGAGCGTTCGGAATAATAAGCACACCCGATTCAGCGCCTGCGTATACCGTTTTTCTATACGTGTCCGTTGGCATTGTAACATGGAAACGTACTGCTTTTTTGTATTCTCCGTCTTCATAGCGCAAAGACATACCGGTAACTTCCAATTCCGCCGTGGTAGCCGTTGCGCCGAAAGCCGTCTTATGGTTGACAGTCTTGACGGTAACGATACCAAAGATTACGCTCAAGCAGAATGCAAGAATCAAAAGAACTAAAGATCTGATTTTCGTCTTAACTTTCATCTCTTTACCTCCTTAATCCGCGAAACCATCATTATCAAGGTCTTCGCTGCCCCAATTCCAATCAAGGGACGTGCTACCCGTTACGATGTCTTCTGCCAGCTCTACAATCTCCGCATTCGGAGAAAAATAGCCCTTCTTGTTTTTTTGTTCCATACCGTTACTCCTTATTTATAAGAGTTTTTTCGATCTTATATATATTGTATATGCGCGATTGCTTATAAATCTTTTATTTGCTGTTTGGAGAACAGCAAATAGCCCCATGGGGCTCGTCAAACGAACTCAACAATAGACAATGGTGCAGTATACAACTATATAGAACGATTATAATTGAAGAAATTGTAAAAGTCAATAACAAATATTGCAGGAAATATTACAAAAAATGCATATTTTTATAATTCATTTTTCCTTTTACAAAAATCGAGCCTATTTTTAATTTGAAAAATAATTACAAAAAACATCACAATTTTAGAGGAAAACGTGGGAAAAGCAAAACACACTTCCATATACCTTACAATTCAAGGTCGTGGAAGTGTGTTTAGTTTTAGCATGTGAAAGAGCACGTAACAAGCATACTGCCACGGGTATCAAAACCTATATTTTAACGCAAAAAACGCCTAAAAATAGGCGTTTTTGTTTGGCATTCTAATCTTGTTAGGCTATTTATTAACCTTTTATGTCGTACTCGCTTCCGCTTGGTTTTGTGGTTGTTTGCTTGAAAATGAATTAGTCTATAAACACTTTATATTCTGTTCTTGATTTTAATATTTCGCACAGCTTGCTCCATTTTATTCTTCCACCGTGCGATGTAATTCTATGCCACTCGCCATATTGATTATAATACGCAGGATACATACAAAGTTCACAATGTCCATACGCTGGCGTTTTATGAACATCTGTCATAAAGACAATCCCAATATTTTCGCCTTTTGAATTGAACGCTTGAAAGCCATTTTTTCCGCGATGATATCCTTTTTCATTTGTAAAAGTAAAATACTCTTGAAAATAAGCCGTTGGATGTTTTATCCCACCGCCCCCAATACTACCGTTGTGTTTATTATTTGTATTTGTTTTATCGCAAATAATACAACTATTCTGATCATTTTCAATCCAATTTAATTGGCATATAGGACATAATTTCATAAAATTCCCCCTTTTACAACAATAAATCTTTCACGAAATCTTTTTCTTTCATAAAAGGATTGTACTTTACAATTTCTTCCATAAAGAATTTTGCTAACGATTTATTTAGGTTAAATAAATACCCTTCGTTGCCTTTGCCATTTTTATTAAACGGATAACCTTTTCCTTCATGGTCACCTTGTAATCTTATTATTTCTTTGGTATATTCAAAGGTAATAATAGGCGACTTTAGTAATTGATATTTTGTTTTAACCATTAACCCCTCTGCGTCTTTTTTATCATTTGCTAAATAATGCTCTTGGGGACGCTTTGCAATAAAACATTTTCCTTCTGCAACACTAATAGCCAATACACCTTGCATATCTCCATGAAAAATAATATCCCCCTCTTTTACAGTTCGCAAACGCTTCCAATGAGAAATGCTTGGATTTAAGCCCGCAAAAATATAACCGCCTTTATACTCGTGAAAAAACTGTTTACCTTGAAAGCAGAAAAATGTATTGCGATAAATTTTTTCGGCTTGCACCATTGAATTATCAACAGTTAAAATCTTTACTTCATACTCCTCATCTGCTTTTACAACAACTTTTTCGCCAACTGTTTTCCCCAACAACGATTTCCCTAATGCACAATCGAAAGAAAGTTCGTTTGGTTTACCGGTTTTTATGGATACGATAGTAAAAGAGTTTTTTTCTTCCAAATCACAATCATAAATCTCTACAACCGAACCTATCCCTATAATTTTATTTTCTTTTGTTTCTTTCATTTTTTCCTCCTTGACCCAAAGACGTGTACTTTATCTTCTTCTTTGTTCTTCAGTTACTTACCCGAACATCCACCACCTTGACACGGGTGTGTTAGATAATATCCACTTAAATTCTTGGCTTGCTGCTTTTTTTCTTCTTCTATTTGCTTTTCCCTCTCTGTTTTTTCGATAATCTTGCGGAGCGTTTCCGCTTGTTGTTTGATTCTCTCATTATTTTCAACACACGAATTGTCAACATTTAAAATTTTTACTTTATTTTTACCATCAGGTGTTTCCACCTCTCGTACCCCCGCAAATTTACCAAGCAACGCTTTAGCAAAAGGACAATCCATAGAAATTTCACCATCTCTGCCTGTTGTAAGAACCTCAACAATTTTATAAGAAGCTTCTTCTTCCTCTTTTAAATCATAAACCGTCACAATAGAACCTAATTTCACGACCTCAATTTTTCTCTCCATATTTTTACCCCTTTGTGAAAGATTTTTTATATTATGACACATAATTTATCTTTTTTTGTCAATTGATAATTGACTTTTTATTTTGTAAAATCGTTCTATAATATATATTCGACAAAAAGCAACAAATTTCCTTTTTTATTCGAAAAAAATAATTACAAAAACCTTATTGTTTAGAAAAAAACGGGGATAAAAAGCAAAACACACTTCCAAACCCCTAATAGTTCAAGGTCGTGGAAGTGTGTTTAGTTGGAGCAGATGAAAGGGCACGTAACAAGCATACTGCCACGGGTATCAAAACCTATATTTTAACGCAAAAAACGCCTAAAAATAGGCGTTTTTGTTTAGCATTCTAATCTTGTTAGGCTGTTTATTAACCTTTTATGTCGTACTCGCTTCCGCTTAGGAATTTATTTTTGGCTTTTTTGCTGATACGACCAATATTCAATATCATAGCAAAAACACCGATGATTTGCGCGGCAATTTCCATACGAAAGCTTTTATTTCTTTTTGAATAAGGCTAAGAAGTCTGCCCATGTTTTCTTTTCGATGACAAACCAAACTAATGCGAATCCACCGCTACCTGCTACTAAAACTGAACCGATAACGATACCAGCAATTGCTCCACCACTTAATCCACCTTTACTTGGTGTTTCTAGTTCTGGATCAACTGGAAGTTGTTCTTTAGCAGTAACGGTAATTTGATATGTAGCAGTCTTTGTAACTTCTTCTTCAACATAAGTAACTGTAACTGTCTTCGTTCAAGTTGTGCTCATATCTGGAGAAGAGACTGTATAACCAGTGACAACTTCATCAGCCTTATTGTTGTAATGAGCAGTAACGACTAAACCTTCATAAGAGAATGTATCGCCAACTTCAAATGAAGTTTTGTATGTTCCTGACAA
>JAFVPE010000029.1 GCA_017505465.1 Clostridia bacterium
GGTGTGATTCCTCACCGGCAGTGAAAATTGGGCATAAAATTTCTGCTTTAATTTAAGTCTGCGAGCGAAGGTGTTACCTTTGCCGAATCGGTGAAATTCCGATACCGACGGTTACAGTCCGGACGGGAAAAGACAAGAAAGCTTACAGGCAGTTGTGCGTCTTTGCGCTTATTTTTAGATGATTGCGCATGGGCGAACGTAGCCTTGATAGGTTTGAAGGTGTAACTGTGCCCCTTATCATAGGGGCGTTTTTTTATTCATAGAATATTTACCGAAAAGAGTACGAGGTTTTTGGTATGAACAATGAAAAAAAAGAGAAAACGAAGGGGGCAGGTGTGGAATTAACTGCTCAAACGCCGAAAAATGGCGCAGGGGAAAGAAGAACGTTAAAGCAACGCTTTTCCGCCAAGCGTTTGGCGCTTATGGGGGTATTCGTTGCCCTTTCCTATGCGCTTAGTTGGTTGGAAATTCCGCTTTTCCCAAGCGCACCCTTCTTAAAGCTTGATTTTGGAAACGTATTCATTTTGCTGATCGGCTTTTTGTGCGGACCTGTGGAAGGGGTAATCGTTTGCGTCATTAAAGAAACGTTGCGGCTTATCGGTTCGTCGTCGGGTATGGTGGGCGAGCTTGCAAACGTCATCATGACGTCGTCCTTTATACTCTTGCCCTCTATCGTGTATCAATTCCGCAAGGGGTTGAAGGCGGTAATTCCTGCGCTTGTAGGAGGCTGTGTGATCGGTACGGCGGTGGCGCTTGTCGTCAATCGCTTTATCACCTTCCCTTTGTATATGGGAGGCGGTGCGGCTACGGTTTTTAATAATTTATTTTGGTACGTGTTGGCGTTTAATCTCATCAAGACCGTTTCGATAGGGATTTTGACGGCGCTTTTGTATAAAAAGCTGTCGAATTTCTTGAAAAAAATGAAAATTTAAGAGCAAAGCGGAAGAAATATTTGCAAAATTTTCAATAAGGTATTATAATAAAGACATGGCAGTTATTATTACACGCTCGCGCGAAGAAACGGAAGCGTTCGCGCAGGCATACGCAAAAACTTTATCCGCAGGGGACGTTGTGCTTCTTGACGGCGATATGGGAGCAGGAAAAACGGTCTTTTCCAAGGGCGTGGCAAAAGGGCTCGGAATTGAAGAAGAAGTAACAAGCCCCACGTACGCATATATGAACGACTATGACGGCAGACTTTTTCACTACGATTGCTACCGTATCGAATCGGTAGCGCAGGCGGAAAATCTCGGCTTGGCGGATTATTTCGATATGGGCGGTATTTGCCTTGTCGAATGGGCGCAAAACATCGCGCCGTTGCTCCCCCCACACGTAAAACGTGTGAGCATTCGCAAAATTAGCGAAAACGAACGGGAAATTGAGTATTAAAAATCGGAGAAAATTATGAACTTTTTGGCAGTGGATACGAGTGGGAATCACCTTGCGGTGGTAGCAGTGAAGGACGGACAAGCTTACTCCGTCTTTTTGCCTGACTGCGCTATGAAACATTCCGTATCCGTGATGCCTGCGATTGACGAAGCGCTTCAAAAAGCGGGTATGTGCCTTGACGACTGCGACTTTTTTGCGGCGGCGGTAGGGGCAGGCTCGTTTACGGGAATTCGCATCGGGATTTCGGCGGTAAAGGGGCTTTGCCTTGCTTGTAAAAAGCCTTCTTTGCCCGTCACCTCTTTCGACGTGATGGCATATAATGCTTTAGATAAAGGAAAAATACTCTGTCTTATCGACGCGTTGCACGGAAGCTATTACGCCTGTGGCTATAACGGCGGCAAAGTGACGTATCCGCCTGCATTCCTTGCGGAAGAGGAAGTGCTTTCGCTCGTAGACGAAGGGTATGCGCTTTGCGGGGTTTCCCCGTTGCCGATTGCGGCAAAGGCGGCGGTGTTGACCGTCGATCCCGTTTCGGGACTGCAAAAGGCGGTAACCGCTTTGGGCGAGCAGGGAAAATTTGGCGAGTTGACTGCTTTGTACGTTCGAAAAAGTTCGGCGGAATTGAATTTGGGAAAATAAAATGATAATTCGAGAATGGACGGAAAAGGATCTTGCCACAGTGGCGATTTTGGAGCATGCGTGCTTTGAAGATCCGTGGACGATGGATATGATCAAGGGCGAATTCGGACGCATGGATTTTTGCGGTTCGATCGCCGAAGAAGACGGTAAACCGATTGGGTTCTTATGCGGAACGCTACTTTTTGAAGATGCGGAAATTGCGAAGGTTGCCGTGTTGAAGGAATACCGTGGGAAAGGCTACGGAAGGCAGCTTGTCGAAGAATTTTTCGATAAAGTGAAAGCCAACGGCGCAAGACGAATATTCTTGGAAGTGCGTCCGTCTAACGAAGCGGCATTGCACTTGTATCAAAGCAACGGTTTCCATAAATTGCGCTTGCGCAAACGCTATTATGCGGACGGCGAGGACGCTTTGGAAATGATGAAGGATCTCTATCCCGACGATTAAAAGGTAAGGAGGACGGGGCGACGGCAAACATATCCGACGTTTCGTTTTTACAAAAGGGAAAGGGGAAGGATCTCGTGTTTTTGCACGGCTATCTTTCTTCGAAGGAAGCGTTTGCGAATCAAATCGCATACTTTTCGAGATTTTATCGAGTGACGGCGTTGGATTTTATCGGCTTTGGCAAAAGTCCGCCCTTGACGGAAAGCTATTCCGTGGGCGATTACGCCCAATGGCTGCAAGGGGTGCTTGCGGCGCTCGGCGTGGAAAAACCGCACGTCATTGCCCATTCGTTTGGGTGCCGTGTGGCGGTGAAATTGGCAAGCGAACAGCCCGATGCATTTGATAAAATTTTATTGACGGGGCCTGCAGGCGTGATTTTAAAACGGGGATTTTCCTACCGTGTAAAAGTCGGTGCGTACCGTTTGGTAAAGAGGATTGCCCCGAAGCTTGCGGAGCGAAAATTCGGCTCGAAGGAGTATCGAACGCTCACTCCCTTAATGAAAGAGAGCTATAAAAAGATCGTCAATGAAGATCTGCGCGAATGCGCGAAAAAAGTAAAAAATCAGGTGCTTTTGGTGGAAGGTAGAGCGGATAAAACGACGCCGTTGCAGGAAGCGAAAGCGTACTTGGAATGTTTTAGGAACGGGAAATTGCGTTTGATAGACGGCGGACATTTTGCCTTTGTCGACTCGCCCGTTGCGTTTAATCTTATAGCAGAGGAATTTTTTTATGAATGAATGGATGTACAGACTGATAGCCGCAATTGTATCGGCGTTTTTGTTTGGCGTTGCCACACGAAACATGATCGGTGCGATGCAACAAAGCGGATATAAGGGCGCAACGTTTATGCGTTGGCTTGGCAAGAAGGGGAATTTGTATTTCAACCGCCTTGCCGTATTCTCGCTTTGTATTGCGCTTTTGACGGCGATGACGGCGCTTTGTTTTTCCTTCTTGGGAAGAAATTGGGCGCTCATTTGTTCTTCTATTCCCTTCTTCGTTTTATGCCTTTTGCTCATTGTAGCGGACGAAAAATATGCGTTGAAAGTGCCGATGCAGTACACGCATAGAGCAAACAGATTGCTCGTTGTGTATATGATTTTAGCGGCAGGTGCGGCGTATGGATTTTTGGAGCTTTTGGCGTTCTTGGCGGAAATCAACGGCTCGAAGCTGTATGCGCTTTTGCAGTACGTACCGTTTGCTATCTTCCCTGTACTCCTTCCCTTGCTTTTGTGTGTAGCGAATTTTATTACGGGCATTTTTGAGAACGCAAGAAACCGTAGATTTGTAAAAAGAGCGGGGCAGGTATTGAATGAAACGGAAATTATCCGTATCGGCGTAGTGGGAAGCTACGGCAAAACGTCGGTGAAAAATATCGTAAAAACCCTGCTTTTAGAAAAGTATTCCGTCGTGGTAACGCCCGAATCGTACAATACGCCGATTGGCGTAGCAAAGACGGTGTACTCGCCCGAGTTTGCAGGCAAGCAAATCTTTATTGCGGAAATGGGCGCAAGAAGAACGGGGGACATCAAGACGCTTTGCGAAATGGTGAAGCCCGACTACGCTATCTTTACGGGCGTATGCGAACAACACATTGCGTCCTTCGGTTCGCTTGACAACGTTTGGGCGGAAAAGAGCGAGATATTGAAAAACGGCGCAAAGAAGGTCGTTTGCGGCGAAAGCTTGAAGGAGCAGGTTGCAGGCTTTGACAACGCAGTGGTTACAGAGCTTTCGGCGGTGAAGAATATCCGTATGGAAGCGACGAAAACGGCGTTTGTTCTTTGTGTGGACGGCGAAGAAATCGAAGTGGAAACGTCGCTCCTTGGCGGTGCGGCGGTGGAAAATATCCTGCTTGCGGTAGAGCTTTGCAAGGCGCTTGGCTTGACGGCGGAAGAATTGAAGGCGGGGCTTTCCAAATTGCAGCCGATTCCCCATCGTTTACAGCTTTTGGAAAACGCAGGCGTGTATATTCTTGACGACGGGTACAACTGCAACCCGAACGGTGCGAAGGAAGCGATAGCGGCGCTTTGCCGTTTTGACGGTAGAAAGTGTATTGTAACGCCGGGGATTGTAGAAGGCGGTATTATTGAAGAAGAATTGAACGGCGAGCTTGGCGAGAAGATTGCGCAAGCGAGCTTGGATAAGGTAATTTTGGTTGGCGACACGCTTGTGGGAGCGGTAAAGAGCGGCTATGAAACCGCAGGCGGCGATATGGAAAAACTGACCGTTTGCAAGACGCTTGCAGGCGCGCAAGAATTGCTTGGCGAATGGCTCGCTAAAGGCGACTGCGTACTCTTCTTGAATGATCTTCCTGACGTGTACTAAGTCCACCTTATAGGAAGTCGAGAAACTCAGTTTCTCGCGGATTGCAAAGGCAGCGCCTTGCCGTGGTGTGGAGCAAAGCTCCACAAAAATGCCCAAATAAAAGCAAGCTTTGCTTGCGTCGATACCGCATAGCGGTCAACGCCTACGGCGTAAATTACGCAAAACTCCGTTTTGCTTTTTGGGGTATGATATTGCAGGGGCTTCCGCCCCCACACCCCTGACGAGAAACTGAGTTTCTCGACTTCCCGTTAGGGGGGAAAACCCATTAGGGGTACGAAAGAATGATTAGAACACCAAAGCGAAGAAATCTACGCGGAGGTGTTTTTTTATGCGGAAAGTGGCGGTTATCTTTGGCGGTAAGTCTTGTGAAAATGAAATTTCGGTGCTCACGGGCGTGTTCGTGCTCAATTTGCTACGCGAACGTTACGACGTGCTGCCCGTCTACGTACATACTGACGGCGGATTTTATACTTCGCCGAAAATGTACGACGTGGATATATTTAAAAAGAAAAAATATTCCGCGTTCGAAAGAGTATTCTTCGACGGCGGCGTTGCCTATGCCGTAGGTAAGCGCAAGTTAAAAAAGCTTGCCAAAATCGACGCCGCCCTCAACTGTTGCCACGGCGGTCTTGCGGAAGGGGGCGGCGTTTCCGCTATTATGGAGTGGAATTCCATTCCGCTCGCTTCGCCCGACCTTACCCCCTCGGGAGTCTTTCTTGATAAGTACCTTACCAAGCTCGTTGCGCGCGCCCTTTGCGTGCCGACGGTCGATTATATCCGAGTCAATGAAAAGGACTACGAGAAACGGGGTGCGTTCTTGCTTAAAACGGTGGAGGCTCGCTTGAAATACCCCGTCGTGATAAAGCCGGCGCATCTCGGTTCGTCTATCGGTATTGCCGTCGCGCGAAACGAGAAGGAGTTCAAGAGCGCAATCGGCAACGCCTTTGCGCTTGATAACCGCGTGATTGTCGAGAAGTATCTTGAAGGGAAAAAGGACGTAAACTGCGCGGCGTATATGCTCGGCGGCGACATCATAGTGTCCGAACCAGAAACGGCGTTCGGGGAAGGGATTTATTCCTTTGAAGAAAAGTACGTAAAACGAACTTTGGACGGTGCGCCAATGGCAAAAGGTGGGGGCAGGGGCGCGTTGAACGGCGAATTGCGAGATAAAATCCGTTCCTATACGCGCACCCTTTACAAGCGTATGGATTTGAAGGGCTTGGTGCGCATGGATTTCCTTTTACATAAGGGCAAAATCTATCTTTGCGAAGTAAATACCGTGCCCGGCTCGCTTGCTTATTACCTTTTTTGCGAGCGTATTTCGGATGCGAAAAATCTTTTTGCTGCGCTTATCGAGGACGCTTGCGAACGCGCCAAAGAAGAGAAAAAACTATTGACGACGGGTATTTTACAAACCGTGCAATACCGTAGGAAATAAAAGACGCCCCGAAGGCAATTTTGCCTTAGGGGCGTACGTTTATCATCGTGTTAATTTTTTGTTTGTTTCGTTTTTATTTCTTGCGTTTCTTCCGCTTTGTCCGTTTCGTCGGAAAGCTTCGGGGGCAAGGGCTCAAAGGCAAAATGCTTGCCTTTCGTAATCAAATATACAACCGAGTACACAAGCGCGCCCGCCGTTTCCACAAGCATATCCGTCATCGTATCAATCAAGCCGATGTCAAGATAGGAGCGGATTACTTCGCCTTCTACGATAATGCCGTCGAACGTAATTTCCGCCAACTGACCGTTTTCGTAGTGGAAATATTGGCTCAATAGGTGCGAGTTGCGAATGGTGGCAAGCCAAGTATCCTTTTGCATATCCATGCCAAAGAAGGTGTCGATGCCGAATTCGATAAATTCCCAAACTGCGGAAACTGCCATAGAGAATACGAAACCGAACAAAGCGCAAAGCAGTACGCTGCAAGGGGCTTTCTTGTTGATAATTTTGGGCAAATATGCGCCGAACATAGCGAACACCAAGCCTGCAAAGCCGTGCAAAAGATCGTCCCACCAACCGAATTTATAATAAAAACCGTAGTTGAAGCCGAGCAAGGGGCAAATCGTATACAAAAGCACAAGGAAATACAACGGCGTTTGAATACGGAATCTAAAAAGTCTTTGTACGATTTCGGGTACAAAGACAAAGAAAATGGACGCAATTGCCATAATCATTTTCGTCCACTCGCTTTGTACGGCGGAAAAGACGATAGAGAAAAGGCAAAAGGTCTCGCACGCTGCAAAGCCGCAAAGGCGCAAGATGCCAAGATTCGTCATAGGTTTTATTTTTGTTTTTCCGCTCATAAGTGGGGGACTCCCTTTGCTTAACAGTCAACTAATAGTATAACATTTTCTAGGGGGAGTGTCAATTTATATTACGGCGATTCCGTAAAATTTATCCACATAAAATGCCAATAGTGGTAAATTTTATTTTATAGCCGTAGAAATTCATTGATTTTTCTTTTCTTTTATTGTATACTGTTATGGAATAACAGAAAAAAGAGGTTTTTTATGGCTACGGGTGAATTTACCGATAAAGTGCGCATTATCATTAGAGCAGGCGACGGCGGCGACGGAATGAACTCCTTCAAAGCTTACAAAGGCAAGCCTGCGTGCGGCCCTGACGGCGGTGACGGCGGCAGGGGCGGCAACGTGTATTTTGTGGGCGACAAGGATATGAACGATTTGTTTCCGTTCCGTTTCCAATCCCGCTATTTTGCCGAGAACGGCGAAATGGGCGGCACGCAAAAATGCTTTGGTAAGAGCGGTGCGGACATCAAAATTAAAGTACCCCTTGGCACGCTTGTGCGCGACGAGGAAACGGGCAGGCTCATTTGCGACGTTTTCGAGGACGGACAAGAAATTTTGGTTGCAAGGGGCGGCAACGGCGGTAAGGGGAACGTGCGTTTTACCACGGCGAGAAGACATGCGCCGAACTTCGCGCAAAAGGGCGAAAAGGTGAAACAGCACTCCGTTATTTTGGAGCTTAAAGTGATTGCGGACGTGGGCTTCGTCGGTTTCCCGAACGTTGGGAAGAGCACGTTGCTTTCCAAAATTTCGGCGGCTAGGCCGAAGATTGCGAACTACCACTTCACAACCCTTTCCCCCAACCTTGGCGTAGTGCGCTATTATGAAAAATCCTTCGTGGCGGCGGATATTCCCGGTCTTATCGAAGGGGCGGCGCAAGGCGCAGGCTTGGGGCACGATTTCCTTCGCCATATCGAGCGTACCCGTATGCTTTGCCACGTGGTGGACATTTCGGGCTGCGAAGGGCGAGATCCCATTGAAGATTTCAAGAAAATCAACGAAGAGTTGAAGGAGTTTAGCGAAGCACTTTCCAAGCTTCCGCAAATTGTCGTTTGCAACAAGTGCGATATTTACGGAGCGGAAGACAATCTCAAAGCGTTTAAGAAGAAATACGGTAGAAAGTATAAGATTTTCCCGATTACGGCGCTTTCGGGCGACGGCACGAGAGAGCTTATCGAAGGGATTTTTGCGGTGTTGAACGAATTGCCGCCCGTTGAGCCCGTGCGCATCGAAGAAGAATTTGAGTACAAGGCAAACGACGATTTGAGCTTCGAGATTTTCAAGGACGAGGACGGCGTGTACGTGGTTGTCGGCGGTTTGGTGGATATGCTTTGCCGCAACGTTGTGTTGAACAACCCCGACTCGATGTTGTATTTCCAAAAGGTATTGCGACTTCGCGGCGTTATCAAGGAACTCGTAAAAATGGGTTGCCAAGAGGGAGATACTGTATCTATAGGGGACGTAGAGTTCGATTTCGTACCTTAAACGGCGGATTTGCGTCGCATTTCGGCGTTGCGTTTCCGCGCCCCTTGGTCACGTACAGGCGTACGTTCCCTGCGGTGTGCTCAACGCGCCTTGAACTACTCGCAACTGCGCCGTTTATAACGGCAGGACGGAGTGTGCGAAATTGTGTTGTATTTCGGCGTTGCGTTTCCGCGCCCCTTGGTCACGTACAGGTTTCTCGAACAATGTAATGGAAACATTGTTCTCGGTCATCGTGAACGCGGGGTTTATGCGTTCACTCATCTCGCCCCTACAAGGCGTTATCAACGCCTTGCTTAACGGGCAGCTCGTCGCTCCCTACGGTGTGCTCAACGCGCCTTGAACTACTCGCAACTACGCCGTTTACAACGGCAGGACGGAGTGTGCGAAATTACGTTGTATTTTGGCGTTGCGTTTCCGCGCCCCTTGGTCACGTACAGGTTTCTCGAACAATGTAATGGAAACATTGTTCTCGGTCATCGTGAACGCAGGGTTTATGCGTTCACTCATCTCGCCCCTACAAGGCGTTATCAACGCCTTGCTTAACGGGCAGCTCGTCGCTCCCTGCGGTTGCTCAACGCGCCTTGAACTACTCGCAACTGCGCCGTTTACAACGGCAGGACGGAGTGTGCGAAATTACGTTGTATTTTGGCGTTGCGTTAATGCCTTCGGCATAGTGCGCAAAACTGCGTTTTGCTAAAATGGGGCTTATTTTCGTGAGCTCTGCCCACGCCCGACAAAGGCTCTGCCTTTGCAATCCGCAAGGAACTGAGTTCCTTGACTTCCAAACTTAAAAAAGGATAATAGTATGATTGTTACAAGTGAAAACATTACAAGCAAACAAAGAAGTAAACTCAAATCTATCGCGGCGACTTTGTCGCCCGTTACCCAAATCGGCAAAGGGGGCATCACAGAGAATCTCTTGAAAACCTTGTCCGACGCGCTTGACGCGCACGAGGTAATTAAGGTTACCATTCTCGACAACGTGGACGAAGATCCGAAAAACCTTGCCGAAAACGTGGCGGAGCTTCTCGAAGCCGTTTGCGTTATCGTCATCGGCAGAAAAGCGGTGTTCTATCGCTATTCGCGCAGAGATAAATTCGCTCATATTGAGCTTTAACCAAAAAAAGATTGTTTAATATTCCGTTTTTTGCGTTATAAATAAGAGCAAAGAACGAATTTTTGAGGTCGGCATTATGGAAAAAGAAGAATTGAAACAGGAAGAAGCTTGCAAAAAAGAAGAAAAATGCAAGAAAAAACTCAACAAAAAGGAAGAGCTCGCCAATGCGATTGCAGAAGCGGAAGAATGTAAGCGCAAATGGTATGCAGTGACTGCGGAATACGAAAATTACCGCCGCCGCACGCAAAACCAAGCGGCGCAACGTTATGCGGACGGCAGAAACGACGTGGTGGCATCTCTTTTCCCTATTGGGGACAACCTTGAAAGAGCGCTCACGGCTTGTTCGGACGAGAACACCAAGCAAGGCTTGAATATGGTGCTTGCGGCTTTCAAAAAGGTATTGGAAGGGGAAGGAGTGGAAGAAATCGATCCCGTTGGACAACCCTTCGACGCAAACACAATGGAAGCGATTATGGCAATGCCCGCCGCTGAAGGCGAAGAGAGCGGCATCGTCAAGCAAGCGTACGTAAAGGGCTATAAAAAAGGCGAAAAAGTCCTTCGCTATGCGCAGGTTATCGTAACGCAGTAAATTTATTCCCGTCCATAGGACGGGTTTTATTTTTTTAGGTATTGACAAACGTTTTTTTGTGTAGTATAATAAGGGCATAATAGGGAAATATTGGTTTTCCTATGAGTAAAAAGGCCTTCTCACTCGTCTTAATAGTAGGGGATAGTATTATGTTTTGTAGATATTGTGGGAAAGAAGTATTAGACCAAGCGTATATGTGTCCATCGTGTGGAAGTATGTTAAAGGAGCTGCCTTCGCCGATTGTAGAGCCTATACAAATAGAAGAAAAACCGCAGAAAAAGCGTGATAAATACAAAGTGCCTGCGATGGTGCTCTCCATTGTGGCGATAGTATTGAGCGGTATTCAACTCGCTTTTGTTTTGGGTACGATGTCGACGCTTGGCGTTGCTTTATTCGGCTCGTCCGTGGTGGGAAGCGACGATTGGGCGGCACTCGGTTGGCTTGGCGTCGTTTGGTTTGCATACGGCGTGTGGGCTTTAATCGGTTTGTCGCCGTTCTCGACGGCAACGGGCATCATCGGCTTTTGCTTTGGCAGAAAGACGGAAAATGAAAAAATAAAAAAACTGTCTATTGTAGCATTCGTTTTGGCTATTATCGTGGCGGTTTGTGCGGTATTTGTTTATGCGTTTATTTTCGTAGGAAACGTATAAACAAACGGAGAAAAAGGAGAAGATTATGTATTGTAGATATTGTGGGCAAAAAGTATCGGATGACGGTGCGTTTTGTTCGTTTTGCGGAAAAGCTTTGAATAATATGCCAAAAGCGGAGCCCATCAAGGCGCAAGCTTTCATTGTAGAGCCGACGCCGATTGCGGAACAACGCAATGATTTGGAATCTTCGGGGCAAGCAATGCAAGAAGCTCAACCTAAAAGCAGAAAAGCCTTCCAAAAGGTGGCGACCATTTTAACGAGGGTTGCTATTCCCTTCAATGCGGTGGCGTTCGGGTTTTTCGTATTTTCCATATTTCTTGCGGTTGTTTGTTTTATAGAAACGGGGGATTCGTATTTAGAGGCTGTAAGTATGGCGAATATGTGTTTTTCACTTGCGACGTCGCTGATTGCAATCGGGGCGGAGGCTTCTATCGTGGCGTTCGTATTCTCACGTATTCAAAAGGAAGACGAGGATATTAAACGCAGGGCGCTCGGAGTATTTATTGGGGGAATCGTTTTATTGGTTCTCATTTCCGTAGCGTACGGTATGTTTATTGGCTTTTTCGGCGGTGAAGCCACAATAGAGTTTTTATTATTTTAAGAGGTGAAATATGTTTTGTAGATTTTGCGGTAAGCAGGTATTAGACGAAGCGTATATGTGTCCGTCCTGCGGATGTATGATTAGACCTTTGCCCCAAGCGGTTGCACCCGTAACGGTGGAAGCGCCTGCGTCCAAAGAACCGTCTAAGGCGCATAAGGTTTTACATAGGCTGTCGAAAAATTTTACCAAGGTCGGTGTAATTCTCAATGCGATTGGGTTTGGTTTCACGATTTTGTCTATTATCTTTATGATTATCGGCTTGGCCGGGGCGGAAGAATACGGCTATCTTTCCCAACTTTCCAGCTCGACGATGGAAGAGCTTAATTATGCGGAAGAGATGATGGCAACCGGTATGATATTTTGGTATTTTTTTGGGTTGTACGGACTGATTGCCGTTGCGGTTTCTTCGGAGCTTTCTACCGTGGGCTTTGTATTTTCGCTCATTCAAAAGGTTGATCCAAGCATAAAGAAGAAATCCATTCCCGTATTCGCCGTAGCTATATTTTTGATGTACCAAATGACGTTCGTATTTATATTCGGCGCTTATATGCTGATGTTGTCAGCTGCGCTTTAACAAGGAGGGAAATTATGTTTTGTAAATATTGCGGAAAAGAATTGAACGACCAAGCGGTGATTTGTCCTGCTTGCGGTTGTTTGGCGGAAAAGGAAGAGCCCGTTCAAGCGGAAAACACCGCGTTGGCGTGCGTTGAGCCTACGCCCGTAGCTCCCTTGACGGCAGAAGAAATTGCCAAAAAGGAAGCGGAAGAAAAGCAAAAGTGCATAGAGAGTAGAACGAAAAAAACGGGCTTGTTTTCCGTTTTGGCTTTCTCGTTTTTATGCGCGACGGCGTTTGCGCTTTGCGGACAGCTTTCCGATTTGTTGCATTATATCATCGGTGCGAGCTATTATTACGACAGCGCAGGGTTTGCGTTTGCCATTATCTTCTCGCTCGTTGCGCTTGGTATGAGCATTACGGCGTTCGTGCTTAGCAGAAAAATTAAAAAGGAAAGACCGGGCGTAGCGATTATTAGCACGTTCGTATTTATCGCAAGTATTTTTGCGTTTTTCATTTGTATTTTATTTAGTTAAATTTAAGATAGGAGAGGATTATTATGATTAGTTTGAAAGACAAAGTGGTTATCATCACGGGCGGCGGCAGAGGTATCGGTTTCGGGCTTTCGACGGCGTTTGCCAAAGCAGGCGCAAAGCTCGTTATCACGGGCAGAACGGAGAGTACTTTGCTTTCCGCAAAGGAAAAGCTTGAAGCGGAGCACGGCTGTGAAGTGCTTTGCGTAGCGGCGGACGGTGCGGACGAAGCGGCAATCCAAAACGTTATCGACAAGACGGTGGAAAAATTCGGGCGTATCGACGCGGTAGTAAACAACGCGCAGGCGTCCGCTTCGGGTAAAATGCTCGTGGACCACACGAAGGAAGATCTCGACCTTGCCATTTATTCGGGTATTTACGCGACCTTCTTCTATATGCAAAAGGCGTTCCCTTACTTGAAGGAAACGAAGGGCTGCGTCGTGAACTTTGCAAGCGGTGCAGGTTTGTTTGGGCGTATTGCGCAGTCTTCCTATGCGGCGGCGAAAGAGGGTATCCGTGGGCTTTCCCGTGTAGCGGCAACCGAATGGGCGCCTTACGGCGTGCGTGTAAACGTCATTTGTCCGTTGGCAATGACGGAAGGCTTGAAGAAGTTCAAGGAGGAATATCCCGAACGCTACGAACAGACGATCAAGGGCGTGCCTATGGGCAGATTTGCCGATCCCGAACAGGATATCGGCGGTATGTGCGTATTCCTTTGCTCCGATTTGGCAAGCTACGTCACGGGTGAAACGATCACCTTGCAGGGTGGCAGCGGTTTAAGACCGTAATTTCAACACAACGAAAAAAGCGCGCGTATTCGCGCGCTTAATTTTCGATTTGGAAGGAAAAGCAATGAAAAGAATTTGGTGCTGTATATTATCGTTGCTGATGTTGTTCGCGTGTGCGGCAACGGCGTGTTCCCCGTCTAAGGGCTCGTCGGAATCCACCTTCACGGCGGAAGAATGCGAATTATCGTTGACGACGAAAACGTATAAAATAGAGGACGGACAAACCGTTCCCTTGGAAGTTTCGTTCACCGTGGACGGCAAGGACGTAAATAAAGCGTTGCTTTCCTACGCTTCAAGCGACGAGAATATCGCTACGGTGGACTTGAATGGGAACGTTACGGGCGTCACGGAAGGAAAGGCGTATATCACCGTTTCGTACGGGGAAAAATCTGTAAAAGCGACGGTCAACGTCACGCTGCGCGTGAACAAAATGAAGTTGTCGCATACGAGCGTATTGTTGCCGATTGGCGAAACGAAAAAGGTGTCGGCAACGGTGCAATACGGCTTGACGAAGATAGAAAATCCTTCGCTTGTGTGGGAGTCGTCCGACACGACGGTGGCAACCGTGGAAAATGGTGTGATTACGGCGGTTTCGAATGGCAAAGCGAACGTCACCGTTACCTACGAGGACGTGAAGGAAACGATTGTTGTGGAATCGGTTGTAGAAGCGACGGCAGCGCAAGTCAATACGTTTAGCGAAGAATACGTAAATATTTACGGGCGTAGCTACATAAGCAACGACGCGCTTAGCTTTGACCATTGTGCAAATGCGATTGAAATTGGCGTGGTCGGGGACTCTTTTTCCGTTGAAATGAGTTCTACGATAAAAAGCTATATGCGCGTATTCGTGGACGGCGCAACGACGAGCCAAAAAATCGACGTGAAGGGGAATCGGGAAACCTATCAAATTACCGATCTTGGCGAAGGCTATCATAAAGTTCGTTTGGTCAAGATAACGGAAATGACGATTGCAGGATGGAGTATTTTTGGTTTTGAGGCGGAAAAATTCTTCGTTATGCCTGAAAAATCCGATTTGAAGATTGAGTTTGTGGGTGATTCCATCACCGTAGGCTACGGTGTCATGGGGTACGTGGGACAGGACGGAAATGCAGATAATACCGACTGCTCGAAGGCGTATTCCTACGTGGCGGCTCGTGAATTGAATGCCGATTATTCCATCGTGGCGGTTACGGGTATTTGCGCTAAAACCAATCAATGGACAGATTTGAATATGATGTCGGTATATTCCAACGTTTCTACGCGCAATGGGAATGCGTACTCGTTTGACGAGCCTGCCGACGTGGTGGTATTAAACTTGGGTACGAACGAGGCAACCCATCTTTCCGAGGAACACGGTCAAGGAGCGGACGCAGGACCTGCGTATGCGCAGATATTCCCTACGCATTACAAGGAAATGCTTACGCTCATTCGTAAAAAGAATCCCAACGCATATATCATTTGTCTGTATGGAATGATAGAAGAGTTTACGGCAATTTCTAACGGAATCAAAATAGCGATTGGCGAAATGGAAGATGAAAAAATCGTTTACAATCCATTCTCGTTTCGTGGGGATTTTAATGGCGCAGGAAGGCACCCTAGCTCTGTTGCGCAAAAGAAATGGGGAGAAGATTTGGCGGACTATATAAGGACTTTATTATGACGGAATTTGAGAGAATGAGCGCAGGGAAATTGTACGATACGTCGGACAAGGAACTTGCAAAAATGCGTTGTAAGGCGCATAAATTAGCAAGGGCATATAACAATACGGACGAGGACGAAGAGGAAAAACGCGCGGAAATTTTGCGTGAGCTTTGTCCGAACTTGGGCAAGGGAACGTACCTGCAAGGGCCTGTGCAGTTCGACTACGGCGTAAACTTTATCACGGGCGAAAACTGCTATGCGAATTTCTATTTGGTGGTGCTTGACTGTGCGCCCGTTACGCTTGGGAACGACGTGTTTATCGGGCCGAACTGTCAGCTTGTACCGCCCGTACATCCGTTGTTGAGCGAAGAGCGGAAAATTTATTTCAAGGAAGACGGAACGCCGTACGATAAGGAATATGCAAAGCCTATCGTGATTGGCGACGGCTGTTGGCTTGCTTCGGGTGTTACCGTTTGCGGCGGCGTAACGATTGGCAAAAACTGCGTCATCGGCGCGGGGAGCGTGGTGACGAAGGACATTCCCGACGGCGTGTTTGCGGCAGGGAATCCCTGCAAGGTTATTCGGCCGATCATGCAAGCGGACAGCGTGTATTTGAAAAAGGAATTATTTTAAAAGGAAAACGACTTGAAAGTGCTACGCACCCCCAAAGTTAGAAAAACTTTGGGGGTGCGTAGAATTTTTGTTTTTAGGAATTAATGTGCTTTGGAAAATCCGTTTAATAGGAAATTTGCGCCCTTGCGCAAAGGGGGGATAGAAGTCGCGCCAAGTAAGAGAATCGTGAGAAGAATTGCAAACGCCAAATCCGCGCCGATAGGGATAGTAGACGGAACGTAATAATACTTGAACACCATCAAAAACAGGATATGGAAAAGATAGATAGAGAAGGTGCTTGCCCCAAGGGTGTTGCGCCCCTGCGCCAAAAAGCTGTTTGTGCTAAACGAATGGTTATTAGGCTGCATGGGGATTAAGATTAATATTAATATGGAAATTCCGTTAAGCAGGGCAAGTGAAAAGCATATAATTCGCCCGCCGAAGCAAAGATCAAGGAAATCTTTGCTGTAAGAATATTTACCGTAGAAAAGAGATATTGGAATGTCGCCCTTGTAAAGCGCAAGGGATAAAAACGTCGCAAAGAGCATAAGACCCGCAAGGGAAAGAAAGAGAGGGGCAAGCTTTCCGCTTTGTGCGTTTCGAATAAAATTGTGGAAACGGTTTCGGTTTTGCCCGCACCATCTGCCAAGTAAAAAGAATGGGAAGAAATAAAAGATACGAGAAAGGCTTAAACACACGTTTACGAACGGCGCGAAGCCGATAACCAACGATAAGGTGAATGCTGCGAGAATATCCCAAAGCGTTACTTTTCTAATGAACCATACCGACAGGATATAAGCGGCGTAGGCAAGCAAGAACCACGCGCCCCACCGAGGATAAACAAAGAGCTTCAATATATCTAAGAAAGTGTATCCTTGGGACGGGGATACGACGAAAACCTTAAAAAGAATTTGTAGTGCCGAAAAGATGAGAAAGACCAGCAAGCAGCTAAGCGATTTTTTTGCCTTCCATTTGGCGAATATACCGCATACAAAAATAAACAGCGGCATGTGGAAGCTGTATATTAATAAATACGTCGCGCGAAGTGCCGAGGTGAAGGGGAATACCCCTAACGTATGCCCGAATACGACCAAGGCAATCAAAAGTGCTTTTAACGTATCGTAATATGAAATTCTTTTCGTTCGTGAAAGCATAGGCATTTTATCTTATCAGTTTTTCTTTAGTATAGCATGGTTTTCACGAAAAAGCAAGCGTGTTAGATAGTCTTGCCTTTTTTTATATGAAAGGGGGGCTGGATAGCTGTTGCTTGGGATTGGTATGGAATGCGCAACAAGGCTACGCCTGGGAAAAGATTTTTTATAAAAATATTGTTTTTTATGTTTAAGGCGGTTTTTGGTGGGTTACATATAACTGTAAACAAAATTCAAGCGCCGATTTTTCGGCGAAAACAAAGGAGTGTATTTTAATTATGGCAGGTAAAGTTATCGGTATTGACCTCGGTACTACCAACTCGTGTGTAGCGGTTATGGAAGGCGGTGAGCCCGTCGTTATTACCAACGCAGAAGGTTCGAGAACGACCCCTTCGGTTGTTTCGTTCCAAAAGGACGGTTCGCGTGTCGTTGGTCAGGCGGCAAAGCGTCAAGCGGTTGCTAACCCCGACAAGACGATTATTTCCATTAAACGTCACATGGGTTCCGATTATAAAGTAAATATTGACGGCAAGGGATATTCTCCCCAAGAAATTTCCGCAATGACGCTTGCGAAATTGAAGGCGGATGCGGAAGCATATCTTGGCCAAAAGGTAACCGAAGCGGTTATCACGTGTCCCGCATACTTCTCGGATAGTCAACGTCAAGCAACGAAAGACGCAGGTAAAATCGCAGGACTTAACGTTCTTCGTATCATCAACGAACCTACGGCGGCGGCGCTTGCGTACGGTCTTGATAAGGACAAGGGCGGCAAGGTTATGATTTACGACCTTGGCGGCGGTACGTTCGACGTTTCCATTCTTGAAATTTCCGACGGCGTATTCGAAGTTCTCGCAACGAACGGCGACACCAAGCTTGGCGGCGACGATTGGGATAACAAGATTATGGATTATCTCGTAGATGAATTCATGAAATCGCACGCAATCGACCTTTCCAAGGATAAGATGGCGATGCAGCGTTTGAAGGAAGCTGCGGAAAAGGCGAAGATCGAGCTTTCGGGTATGAGCTCCACGAGCATCAACCTTCCCTTCATTTCTATGAGCGCAGAAGGCCCTCAACACCTTGACGTTACGCTCACGAAGCAGAAGTTCGAAACGATGACGGCAGACCTTCTTGAAAGAACGGTTGCGCCCATGAAGGCAGCTATGCGCGATGCAGGCTTGTCCTATAACGACATTGATAAGGTTATCCTTGTCGGCGGTTCGACGCGTATGCCCGCAGTTGTGGCAAAGGTGAAGGAAATTACGGGCAAAGAACCCTTCAAGGGCATCAACCCCGACGAATGCGTTGCAATCGGCGCGGCTGTACAGGGCGGCGTTTTGACGGGCGAAGTAAAAGACGTGCTCCTTCTCGACGTTACCCCGCTTTCCTTGGGTATTGAAACGCTTGGCGGCGTGTTCACCCGTATCATCGACAGAAATACGACCATTCCCGGAAAGAAGAGCCAAATCTTCTCGACGGCGGCAGATAGCCAAACGAGCGTAGACATTCACGTCCTTCAAGGCGAACGTGAATTCTGCAAGGATAACAAGACGCTTGGCAACTTTATGTTGACGGGTATTGCTCCTGCTCCCCGCGGTATTCCTCAAATCGAAGTTACCTTCGATATCGACGCAAACGGTATCGTACACGTAACGGCGCAGGATAAGGGTACGGGCAAGTCCACGGATATCACGATTACGTCGTCCACCAACCTTTCCGAAGAAGAAATCGACAAAGCGGTTAAGGAAGCGGAACAGTTTGCGGAAGAAGATAAGAAACGCAAAGAAAAGGTGGAAAATAAGAACAAGCTCGACGGCATGATCTTCTCGGTTGAACAGACGATCAAGGAAGCAGGCGACAAGTTGGACGAAAACGACAAGGCAACCTTGCAGGCGGCAATCGATTCTGCAAAGACGGAGCTTGCATCCGACGACGATGATAGAATCAAAGCGGCATACGATAAGTTGATGCAGGACGTTCAACCCGTATTCGCAAAGATGTATCAACAGGCAGGCGGCGCGCCTAATATGGATCCCAATGCAGGCGCAGGCCCCGACGATACGGAATTCCATCAATAAGTATAAAACAACGTAAAAATGGGTTTGGCAAGACCAAACCCTATTACGCTATATAGGTGCATTGTAAGAGCGGTTTACAGCTACGGAGTAGCGCGTAAGCAAGGCTTGCTTTTATGGGCTTGATTTCGCCTTGCGGCGATGGACCGCTTTGCGGTGGGAACGCAAGCAGAGCTTGCTTATAATGGGTTACCTTTTCGTGGTCTTCACCCACACCCGGCAGAAACAAAGTTTCTGGAGTTCCCGTTAATAGAAAGGATTAACTATGGCAGATAAGAAGAATTATTACGACATACTCGGCGTGAGTAAAAACGCTACGCCCGAGGAAATAAAATCGGCGTACAGAAAGCTTGCGATGAAATACCACCCCGACCGCAATCAAGGCGACGAAGCGGCGGCGGAAAAATTCAAGGAAGTCAACGAAGCGCACGAAACGCTTTCCGACCAACAAAAGCGTGCGGCATACGATTACGAGCTTGAACATCCCGGCATGGGTGGCTTTGGCGGCGGTTTCGGCGGCGGTGCAGGCGGATTTGAAGACATTTCCGACATTTTTAGCAGTTTCTTCGGCGGCGGTTTCAGCGGTGCAAGCGCACGTTCGCCCCGTTCGGAAATAGGGGAAGATATTAGACGTGAAATGACGCTGTCCTTTATGGACGCAGCGAAGGGCTGTAAAAAGACGTTCTCGTACGTACGCAGCGCGCCTTGCGGTGCGTGTGCAGGGACGGGCGCAAAGGGCGGTACGGCGTTCTCTACTTGCGGCAAGTGTAACGGAAGTGGTATCATTCAACAGGTGCAAAATACCTTGTTTGGGCGTACCATTCGCCAAGTCGTTTGTCCCGAATGTAACGGCTTGGGCAGAAAGATTCGTGATAAGTGCCCCGATTGTAAGGGGAAAGGCTCTCAAAAGAAGGAAGAAACGCTCACAATCGAGATCCCCGCAGGCGTGGATAACGGCAGCTATATGAAAAAACGCGGTATGGGGCAGGCGGCGCCCAACGGCGGGCAACCCGGCGACCTTATCGTGCTTTTCCGTGTAGAACCGCATAAGATTTTCGTCCGTGATCAGTTCAACTTAAAGGTGGATTTGTACGTTCCGTACAAGACGGCGGCGCTCGGTGGCGTAGTTAAAGTGCCTACCGTGGACGACACGTTCGATTTCACCATTCCCGAAGGAACGCAAAGCGGTACGATATTTACCGTGCGCGGCAAAGGTATCCGTTCGGCGAGAAACGGCACGGGCAACCTTATTATCCGCGTGATTGTGGAAGTTCCCGTCAAGCTTTCCAAGGATCAAAAGAAAGCGCTCGAACAATGGGATTCGACGGTGGAACTCAAACAGCAGGAAAGAATGCGCAAGTATTCGGAAAACGTAGAAGCGCTTTACGGTACGAAGCCCTATGATAAGCAATAAAAACACAAAAGGCGATGATTGTCGCCTTTTTTCTTTGCAAGTTTATAAAAAAAGGTTGACAAATCCAAGGGTAAGGTGTTACAATACAAATAATCTTAATTTAATAACGAGAGGGAAAACTATGAAAACTTTTAAGAAATTGACGGCTTTGATTTTGGCGCTCGGTATGATGACCTGTTTTGCGGCTTGCGTAACGGATAAGGGCGGTAAAGATAGCGGCAACGGCGGTAGCGAAAGCAACGGCGGCCAAACGGATGAAATCGTGGGCGAAGACGTAACGGAAGCGCAGTTCAATGCGGCAATCGAAGCTTTGTATAACGCAAAGAATTTCTCGGCTACCATGAAAATGGTGGAATCGGTAGAAAATAGAGAAAGCACCTACACGATTAGCTGTGCAGACGACAAAATCTATATGGTTGCGGACATCGTGACGAACGGCGTGGCTACGAAAGAATATAGCTATATCGGCAAAGCGGACGGCGTGGACTATATTTGGGTATCGGAAGATAACCAAGAATGGCAACGTCATATATTGAGCGTAGCAGAGGGGGTTGACGCTACGTCGGGCGAGCAAATTTTTTCGAAAGTATTCGAATGGTGCAACAACTTCCAATATCACGAATACAATAAAACCACGGGTATGCACGAATTCAATCCTTTCGGCGGTCCTACTATCTACGCAATGGTATCGAACGGTAAAATCATAAAATATCGTAGTGAAGACAGCGAAAACGATTGGTCGGAAGCAACCATTACCTACGGCGGTGCAACGGTTGGCGCACTCCCCGTAACGGAGTAATCCTTAATAAAAATAAAATGAAACGGAGCTTTTGAAGCTCCGTTTTTGTTTGCAATAAAAATTTATTTACATTATAATAGCAAGCGTTAATATTCTTCCGTTAAGCCAAGCAGATAATCTGCGCTGACTTCGAAAAACTCACACATGTTTTTTAAAGCGGAAATAGTGGGTTCTTGTTTGTTTTGTTCCCAATATACAATGGTGGATTGCGCTTGTCCGATTTTTTCGGCAAGCTCTTTTTGCGTTAAGTTCTTTGATTTTCTTAATTCTTTAATTTTTTCGCCAAAATCTTTCATAAAAAAATTATAGCATAATATCACAATAATGATTGACAAAATCATAAAAATGATAAAAAATAGGAGCATGGGAATGAAAAATATAGTAGAATGTATTTTCAATGGGGAAATCAATGAGAATGAAAGAGAGTATATTCGAACGGAGCGCGACAAAGAAGAATCAGAGGCTTATGAGAGGTTGGAAGAAACACTCACGGAAGAACAAAAGAAAATGCTTGACGATTTGTATATAAAGTTCGGCGGCGTGATTGCTCAACAGGAAGAACGGCATTATTCGCGTGGTTTTAAGACGGGTGTGTGGCTTGGCTTGGAACTTGCGGCATTCGAACCGAACTTTCGGAAAAATAAATAGCATAATTTCCTACTTTTTTTCGTCAACCCCTTGCATTCTCTCACGTTTTCGTGTATAATGAAGGTACTTAATTTATAAAAGATTCGGAGGAAAATATAAATGGCAGAAAGCAGACTCATTGGGAGCTATCCCGTAATTGGTATCAGACCCACGATTGACGGCAGAAGAGGGCCTTTGAAGGTTCGTGAAAGCCTTGAAGTGCAAACAATGAATATGGCAAAGCGTGCGGCAGAGCTCATTACGAAAAACGTTTTCTACTCCAACGGCGAGCCTGTAAAGGTAGTCATCGCTGACACGACGATTGGCCGTGTTGCGGAAGCGGCGGCTTGTGCGGACAAGTTCAAGAAAGAAGGGGTGGATATCACGCTTACCGTTACGCCTTGTTGGTGCTACGGTAGTGAAACGATGGATATGGACCCTATGACGATTAAGGCGGTTTGGGGCTTTAACGGTACGGAAAGACCTGGTGCAGTTTATCTTGCGGCGGTGCTTGCAGGACATGCGCAAAAGGGCTTGCCGGCATTCGGTATCTACGGCCACGACGTGCAGGATTTGGACGATACGACGATTCCCTGCGACGTAGCGGAAAAGATTTTGCGTTTCGCTCGCTGCGCTGTTGCAGTGGCTACGATGCGTGGTAAATCCTATCTTCAAATCGGTTCGATTTGTATGGGTATCGCAGGCTCTATCGTAAGCGTAGAACTCTTCGAAGAATATCTTGGTATGCGCGTAGAATCGGTGGACGAAGTGGAAATTATCCGTCGAATGACCGAAGGCATCTACGATGAAAAAGAATATCAAAAAGCGCTCGCTTGGGTAAAGGCAAAGTGCAATGCGGACTTCGACAAGAATCCTCCCGAATTGCAAAGAACGCCTGAGCAAAAGGAAAAGGATTGGGAATTCACGGCAAAGATGGCGTGCATCATCAAAGACCTTTTCAACGGCAACAAGAATCTTCCCGCAGGCTGCGAAGAAGAAGCGGTTGGTCACAACGCAATTGCAGGCGGTTTCCAAGGTCAAAGACAGTGGACGGACTTCTATCCCAACTGTGACTTCCCCGAATCCATTTTGAACTCCACGTTCGATTGGAACGGCGCGCGTGAACCGTACATTCTCGCAACGGAAAACGATACGTTGAACTCCGTTTGTATGTTGTTCGGTAAGCTTTTGACGGGCAGAGCGCAAATCTTTGCAGACGTTCGTACCTATTGGTCGGGCGACGCTATCAAGCGTGTTACGGGCTACGAAATCGACGGTAAGGCGAAAGAAGCGGACGGCTTCATCCACCTTATCAACTCGGGCGCGGCTTGCGTAGACGCTTGCGGCGAAGTAAAGGACGAAAACGGCAACGCTATCATGAAGAAGTGGTGGAAAATGACGGATAAGGACGTTGATACCTGCATGGCGGCAACGACTTGGCCGTATGCTGACCTTGGTTATTTCCGTGGCGGCGGCTATTCTTCCCGTTTCGTAACGAGAGCGGAAATGCCTGTTACGATGATGCGTTTGAATATGGTAAAGGGTATCGGCCCCGTTATGCAGCTTGCAGAAGGCTGGACGGTTTCTGTTCCCGACGAAGTTACCCACGCATTGTGGAAGAGAACGGACTACACGTGGCCTTGTACTTGGTTCGCTCCGAGAGTAACGGGCAAGGGCGCATTCAAAACCGCTTACGACGTTATGAACAATTGGGGCGCAAACCACGGTGCGATTTCCTACGGTCATATTGGTGCGGATATCATCACTCTTTGCTCGATGCTCCGTATTCCCGTATGTATGCACAACGTAGACGAAGACAAGATCTATCGTCCTGCATCTTGGAACGCATTTGGTATGGATAAGGAAGGTCAAGACTACCGTGCTTGCCAAACCTACGGTCCTATGTATAAGAATATTCGCTAATTTTGCTTGGCGCAGCCCTTCGGTTTTGCCGAAGGGCTAAATTTATAATAAGAAATAAAATCGATTGATAGGTGCATTATGAGAAAATTTGCTTGGATTTGGGCGAAAAACGACAACGTAGAAAAGGATAGTTACGCGGAGTTTAAGGGGAATTTTTCCGTGAAAGGGAAGGAGTCCGTTCGCATTTTTATCGCTTGCGACAGTGTATATAACGTGGAAATCAACGGTAAGCTTGTCGCATTCGGCGCTTGCGCAGACTATCCCCACCATAAGTATTTCGACGAAGTGGATATCACGTCCTTTTGCTCGGCGGAAAACGAGTTAAAAATTACCGTTTGGTATATTGGGGACGATAGCTCCACCTATACGATTGGCGAGCGTGGGCTTGGATTTTCCGTCGAACAAGGGGGGCAGGTATTGATTGAAAGCGGTGAGAACGTGTTTTCGAGAAAAAATATTGCCTATAAAAACGATTATAGAAAGATGGTTACGATACAAATGGGGTATTCCTATCTCTATGATAATACCGTGGAAAATACGTTGCCTTACGAAAAGAGTGTAGTAAGCGGCGAAGTAACGACGTATGAAAGAGGCAGGAAAAACTGCGAGATGCTCGGCAGAGTACCCGTGGAAATTACGAAGATAGACGAAGGTTACCGCGTGGATATGAAACGGGAAGTCGTCGGTTTTTTGGATCTTGATATCGTCAGCCCGAAAGCGCAAAAAATCACGGTTGCATTCGGGGAACATTTGGAACACGAAGGCAAGGTAATGCGCGACATTAATTCCCGTGATTTTAGCGCGGAATTTATTGCAAAGGAAGGGGAAAACCAATTTTGTAGCGCTTTCCGCCGTTTGGCAGGCAGATATTTGGATATTATATGCGATACGGAGCTTGATATACGCTATATCGGCTTGAACGAAGTCGTATATCCGCAGGAAAAGAAGGTTAGAAAGTTTGACGATCCTTTAATGCAACGAATTTACGACGTTTGTGTGCATACGCTCGTTTGCTGTATGCACGATCATTACGAGGATTGTCCTTGGCGTGAACAGGCACTCTACACGATGGACAGCCGCAACCAAATGCTTTGCGGTTACTATGCGTTTGAGGGGACGCAGTTCCAAGAACATTGCTTGCGCTTGATTGCGGAAGGTTTCAACAAAGATTGGAACTTGTTGCAGATTTGTTTCCCGTCGGGGAAAGCGTACACGATTCCCTTCTTCTCGCTCATTTATCCCATACAGGTATACGAATACTACGCTTATACGGGGGATGAAAAGCTCAAGGAAGACGTTCGTCCGATTATAGAAAGCATTTTAAACGCTTACAGGGCGCTTTTGGACGAAAAAGGCTTGCTTACTACCTTCCCTGAACATTGGAATTTCTACGAATGGAGCAAGTTTAGTGATAGCGGAGAGTTTTTTGGCGGCGTGCGCCGCGGCGAGCAGCATGATTTGATTTTGAACTGCGCATACGTGTACGCTTGTCAATTCTACGATAAGCTCTACGGCGAAAATACGGACAATTCCGCCATCAAAAAGGCGATAAAGGACAACTTCTTCGTGGAAGAAAGAGGACTTTACAAGCTTTGCTTGGAAGGGGACGCACATTATAGCCGTTTGGGGAACTCCCTTGCGATGCTCATTGGCTTGGAAGGGAAGGAATTTGCGGAAAAGCTTATTCACGAAGACTTGATTGACGTTACCCTTTCGATGTGTACCTTCTATTACGACGCACTTTTGAAAGCGGATAAGAGCTATGAAACGTTCATTATTAACGACATCAAGGAAAAGTATAAAAAGATGCTTGACGCAGGCGCGACGACCTGTTGGGAAACGGAGCTCGGCTGGAAGGATTTTGGAATGGCAGGCAGCCTTTGCCACGGATGGAGTGCGTTGCCCATCTATTATTTCTTATTGAACGAGAAAGTTTAATTTTTAACGCCGTATCTCGGCGTTTAGAGGAACGCACGTCACTTTTAGGGCGTTGAGGGGAACAAAAAACTATGAAATATATCGAATTAACCATACACACAACGACGGAAGCGAGTGAAATCATTTCCGACATCATGTGGGCGTATACCGATTACGGCGTTACCATTTGCGACCGTGCGGATATTATTGCTTTGCAAACGGCGAAGGAATCCACCTTTTGGGATTATATGGACGATGAATTGGAAGAAGGGCTCGTTTCGGATAAGCCGTCCGACGTGCTTGTGAAATGCTACGTTGCGGAAGACGTCGCAGGTGAGGTTTTGCCGTCCATTTTGAAGGATATTGCCGATGCGAAGGAGCGCAGTGAAGGGTTTATTCCCTTTGGAACGCTCGAAGACACTAAGCGCACGGTGGATGGGGACGATTGGATTGACGTGTGGAAAAAGCATTTCCGCCCCATTCATTTAGGTGCGATTGTCGTCGTGCCCGAATGGATTGAATACACGCCTGCCGAAGGGGAGCAGGTCGTTTTGCTCGATTCGAATATGGCGTTCGGCACGGGGGAACACGAAACGACTTCTATGTGCGTGGAATTGATGCAGGAATATATCACGCCCGAATCGGTATGTATCGACGTGGGTTGCGGTAGCGGTATTTTGGGCATTTCCGCCATCAAGCTCGGCGCGGCAAAGGCGTATTTGACGGACATCGATCCGATTGCGGTGGAAAGCTCTCTGCACAACAGCAAATTGAACGGCGTTGCCGAAAAGACGGTGGTTGCACATTCGAATTTGTTGGAAAATACCGACGTTCAAGGGGACGTTATGATGGCGAATATCACGGGCGAAGTGTTGAAAATGCTCGCACCGTCCATTCCCAAGAACTTGAAAAAAGACGGTGTTTTGATTTTGAGCGGCATCATCGAAAGCCGTTTGGAAATGGTCAAGGCGGCATACGAAGCCGTTGGTATGCAGGTTGTGTTCGAACGCCGCAAGGGCGAATGGTTTGCCTTGGTTTTAAAGCATAGATGATATGGCATTAAAAAGATTTTTTGTAGATAAAATTGAAGAAACGACCGAGCTTTCGGGTGAAGAATTTGAGCACGCAAAGAACGTTTTGCGGCTTGGCGCAGGGGACGAAGTGATCTTGCTCGACAATAGCGGCAAGGAATATACGGCGGTGATCGCGCAGGTCGAAAAAAAGCGTATGCTTTTGAACGTAGTGCGTGAAGAAGTGGGCGAAAGGGAAGCAAGCGCAGACGTTTGCCTACTGTTCGGTTACTTAAAAAATGCGGACAAAAACGAGTTTATCGTGCAAAAGGCTGTGGAGCTCGGCGTGAAGAAAATCGGCGTATTTTCTTCCGAATACTCTTCCGCTTATATGAATGCAAACAAGCTTGAACGCTTGAACAAGGTATCCAAGGAAGCGGCGAAGCAGTGCTTGCGCTCGGTTGCGCCCGAGGTGGTGTATTTCGATGCGCTCGGCAAGGCGTTGGAATGGGCGAAGGGCTATGAAAACAAGCTTTTTGCTTGCGAATTTGCCACGGAAAGCAAGTGCGACGTAGGAAACTTGTGCGGAAGCACGGCGATGGTCATCGGTAGCGAAGGGGGCTTTTCCCGCAAAGAAGAAGAGCTTGCAAACGAGCTTGGCTATGCGTCCGTAACCCTTGGCAAGCGCATTTTGCGTGCGGAAACAGCGGCGGTTGCGTTGACGAGCGTCGTGATGTTCCATTTGGGGGAACTCAAATGAAGGCGGTTGTGTATACGCTCGGTTGCAAGGTCAACGACGTAGAGAGCGGCTCGATTCTCCGTGGGCTTGAAAATCTCGGTTACGAAGTTTCCCGTGAAATGGAGCTTGCCGATTTGTACGTTATCAACACCTGTGCGGTGACGGCGGAAGCGGAGCGCAAGAGCCGTCAAACGGTGGGCAAGGCAATCAAGCAAAATCCAAATGCGAAAATCATCGTTTGCGGTTGCGCGTCGGAAAAATCCCCCGTGGCTTTCGCGGAAAAAGGGGATACCGTGTATGCGGTGACGGGCGCAAAACGCAAAAATCGAGTGTTGGAAATCGTGGAATCGGGCTTTGCTGACGGAACGCAAGGGATGCAGATCGAAGAAGAGAAAATCTACGAAGAAATGCTCCTGCCCGAGTGCTTAAAAACACGTAATTTTGTCAAAATTCAAGACGGTTGCAACCGTTTTTGTTCCTATTGCGTCATTCCTTATTTGCGTGGGCGCAGCCGTTCCCGTTCGTTAGAGAGCGCGGCGGCGGAAATTTTGGCGAGTACGGCGCAGGAAACGGTGGTGACGGGGATTGACATTTCCGAATACAAGGATGAAAATGGACGCGACCTTGCCGATTTGATGCTTGCCGTCAAGGATGCGGATACTCGTATTCGTTTGGGTTCGATGGAAGTGAGTTTGATTACCGAACGGTTTTTGTCGGCGTTAAAGCAGGTGAAGCGGTTTGCGCCGCAGTTCCATTTGTCTTTGCAAAGCGGCTCGGACAAGGTGCTTAAAAGCATGAACCGCCATTACACGCGCGCGGAGTATTTGGAAAAGTGCGCAATGATTTATAAGGCGTTCCCGAATGCGGCAATTACGACGGATATTATCGTCGGCTTTCCGACGGAAGGGGAAGAGGATTTTATCGATTCCTTGCGGATAGTCGAAGAAGCGGGCTTTTCGCAAATACACGCCTTTCCCTACTCCCCAAGAGAGGGGACGAATGCGTACAAAAAGTACAAGGAATTGCCTTTTGCTATAAAAAAGGAGCGTGTAGAGCGATTGCTTGCCGTGGGTGCAAAGCAAAAGGAAAGGTACTTGGAAAAATTTATAGGGCAAATCGTGGAGCTTGTGCCCGAAAACTGCTTTGACGGATATACGGAAGGATATTCCGAAAACTATATGCGTGTGTACGTGGAAGGGGAAATGGAAAAACGCCCCACCCATGTGCGCGTTGAAAGATTGTTCAAAGACGGCGTGCTTGCGAACGTATTGTAAGAATCGTCAAAAGACAAGGATATGTCGCCTCGGAAGGCGAAGGACTGCTTTGCAGCAGTGGCGCAATCTAACGATTGCTTTAAAGGGGGTATTATTGCGGGGCGTTGCCCCTGCACCCCACGAGAAACTGAGTTTCTCGACTTCCAATGTAAATAATTTAAGAGAGGTCAATAATGGAAAACTGTATTTTTTGTAAGATTATCGCAGGGGATATTCCCTCGCCTAGACTGTATGAGGACGATAAAATGATTGTCATTCGCGACATCGAGCCGAAGGCAAAATTGCACTATTTGTGTATGCCCAAAACGCATTTTGCGTTGCTTAACGAAATGGACGAAGAACGCGCGGAAATCGTGAAGCATATCTTTACCGTTATCCCCACGCTCGAAGAAAAGCTCGGCTTGCAGGACGGCTACCGCGTGATTATTAATCAAGGCAAAAACGGCGGCCAAACGGTGCATCACTTGCATATTCACTTGCTTGGCGGCGAAGATCTTGGTGATTTGCGTTAATCATAGGTATAAAATTTCATAAACGGTCAATAATCCTTTCGCGGTAAACCGCGGGAGGATTTTTTATGCGCATTTTCTTATATCGGGTGAAAAACGTGGTGACGGGGCTCGTTTCCCTTGCGCTCGTCGCTGTGTTTGCGCTCGGTGGGTGGGCGATTAGCGCCTGCAAGCTCCGCGCCATAGAGGGGGAACGGGTGTTTTACTTAAATTCCGCCTCGTCGCAAGGCTTGCGCAAAGAAGAGTTGTCCTTGAGGGATTTTGCCAACATTACGGGGGAGAGCGTACGCTTTTCACACGAAGGGAAGGGGGCGGAGACTCTTGCAAACGAGATTGCCGATAAGTACGGCGCGGAAATTCTCTTTACCGAAAGCGCAGGGGGAGTGACGTCCTACTATTGCTATACCGACGATTGGGAAAACGGCTTGGAACTCAACGGCGTTACCGTCAATTTGCACGTGGCGGTTTCCAAGACGGAATGCGTCGTCGGCACGCCGATTATTTTCGACGGATTTTGATTTTTTTGCTCTATTGCGTATAAAATACGAAAATCGGGCAAAAATCTACATACAAAAACGATATATCGGAGGCAGTAAACCATGCAAGAACAAAAGGACAACGAAAAGGAAATGCAAAAAACGAACGACAATAAAAAGAAGAAACCGAAAATGGACAAGGAAAAGAAATTTTATCTGTTTACGGCAATCGGTTGTGCTGCGGTGCTTATCGCTATCATCATCGTAGCGGTGGCGGTGAATAACGCAGGCGGCACAAACCAAGGTATGGCCAAGCCGAACAATAGCCAAAGCTCGCAGCTTCCCTCAGACGACGAGGACGGTAAAGACTCCTCGACAGACGAAGGGGATAACAAACCCGTAGTATCCGTTCCCGAAGGAATGGTGTTGCCGATCGCTGAAGCAACGGCAGGGCACGATTATGGCTTTTACCACAATCAAACGCTCGATAATTATTACGTGCATAAGGGCGTGGACTTTATGGCAAGCGCAGGTACGCAGGTGGTTGCCGTGGAGGACGGCGTTATCGAGAGTATCTATAAAGACGATATTTTGCTTGGCACGGAGATCACCGTTGCGCACGAGAACGGCTTGAAGTCGGTGTACCGTTTCGTGACGGAGCTTGACGATTTGCGTGTAGGGCAAAAGGTGGAAAAGGGGCAAGCGATTGCCACCGTGGCAGAACCCACGGGGAACGAGTATAAGGACGGAGCGCACTTGCATTTCGAGATTCTCGAAAACGGGCAAAGCGTTGATCCGACCTTGCATTTGACAATGGAAGAAAAGTAAATAAAAAGCCGCGCGGCAAATATTGCCGCGCGGCTTTTATCTTGGGAAGATGAGGTGTATTTTGTTATTTCGGTTTTACGTCAAATCGAATGCTATAGCCTTGCCTTTCGGCATAAATATAACCGTTGCCAATTTCATACCGCGTTGGTGCGACGCCCCGAGGACCGTTTTCGGTATAAAACATATAGCAGGCGATATCATAATCGACATCTATCGTAGAATCGCCTTCATCGCCCCCACGGAAGCGGCGTGTTTTTTCCGTGCCTGCTATAAGGTCGCATATGGTAACAGTTCCGTTTGTGTGGAAAATAAGTTCTAATTTCCCGTTTGCTATGAAGGGAGTAGGCTGGTCGCTTGTGCTACCCGATTCTTTATAATAGGAAGGAATATACGTAGCATTCAATACGTACGGTTGTTCGTAGACGAGCCCCGTAGTAAGATACTCGGGGAGATCCCATTCGCTCCCCCAGAAAATTTCAACACTTTCTTCTACGGCGTGATATTCAAAGACGTGATAGCCGACCTTATAATAATCGTAGCGGAAGAGCTGTGATTTACCTTTCTTTGAAAAATCTTCTTGGGTGGGGGATTCTATCTCGCTTGCATATAACGCGAATAGCTGCCCCGTGAGTTCGGTATTTTTATCGAGCACAACCAAAACGCTGTGATGTAGTGCGTACCATTTTCCCGATACCTTGTCGGCGAAATCCTTATCCCCCGTAACGATCAGCTTTGCCGAGCCGTCGTTGGAAAGTATTAGATTTGCCTTGACGTCAAGAAGCTTCAACTCTGCGGATTTTTTTGGCAAAAGCTGCCATTTCGCCATGCTTTCGTGTGCCAACTCCTTTCGGGAAATCTTCATGTCGTCGCACTCGTACGTCACACCTGCGGCTTGGAACGTTCCCCCCGTAAAATGCAAACGCTCACTATCCGTAATGCGGCGTGAATAGTGGTAAATTTCATCGCCGTCGCTTACGTAATGCTCTTTGAGTACGGGATAGTCGAAAAGAGTAGTGTTGTATTCCACGAGCGTTGCGTCCAATATCAAACCGCTCTTGGAATCAAAAATACACTTGAATAAAATGTCGTTAACGGAAACGAATTGTGCAATGTACGGGTCAACTCCCTCGCCCGTGTAGGTGTTGCCGTCCTCTTGAATGAGTGTCCAACCTGCTGCAGACATCGGACTGAGTGGATCGTCTTGAAACTGCGAATAGCAAGTTACCCAAAGCCCTGCAGGTACGCCAAATTCGTTGGTAACGGAAAGGACTTTCTCGATTTCTACGCCGTACAAGCTCCAAGATACGGTGGCGTTGTTTTTCCAAAACTCCACGCGGAATACGGACGGCTTTTCTTCTTCTGCGCTGTCGCCGTCGCCGCTCATATCGCTATTCGTGGGGGTGAGTGTGAACTCGTCGTTCGACTCCGCTTCAAGATAGCAGGGGTAAACCTCGCCGTCCACGCAAACGACGGCGTTTTTATCGTCCACGATGCGCAGGGCAACTTCGCTGTTATCTTCCGTGCCTGCATTGACCTTTTGAATGCGCGCGTTCGGCGTTGCGTAGGGGCGCATATAGTTTTTATAGCTATTTCCATAGAGAGAAAAATCCATGGGAATGATATTCGAGAAAGCGACGATGAAGATGAGCACGCCAACGATAGCAAGGGAAGATATAGCCGTTATAATCCGCTTTTTGTTGCGTGTTTTACGTGCTTTTGCGAGAATTTTTTCGGTAGCTTCGCGGTTAGTTCTCATACGGCGTATCCTCCTTTTGCAGTATTTCCGCAAGCGCTTTTTTCGCCCTTGCGGCTAAATTATAAATTTGCTTCTTCGTTTTGCCCATTATTTTGGAAATCTCTACTGTGGAAAGCTCTTCAAAATAGAGTAGGTACAAAACTTCCCGATAGTCGGGAGAAAGGGTATGTAGTGCGGCGGCAATTTCTCGTTGCGTTTCCGTTTTGCATACGCTTTCTTCCAAGAACTGCACGTCCGTTTCAGGTAGGTATTCCAAATCCTTTTGCTCTTTCAAACGACGGCGGTTTTTACGAAGATAGTCGATGGCGATGTGCTTCGCTGTGGTGAAAAGGTAGGTTTTCATTGCGTTTTCATCGCGTAGACGGGGCTTTTTGACGAGCAAACGCACGAAAGCGTCCTCAACGATATCTTCCGCGTCGGTTAAATTTCCGATAATGCCCGTGGCGAAATAGAGCAGGGGAAAGCGGTGCGCTTCGACAAGCGCGGCAATCCGTTCTTCACTCCACGTATTCGTTTTTTGCGTATGCGATTTTAGCATAGCGGTGCTCCTTTCTCTTTGTAACGCTACTCGCAGTAGAGCCTTTCACTAATAAGACGATCTTCGGGCGGATTTTACTCACGTTTTTTGTGTATTTTTTCATATTATAGCATATTTTTTATGGAATACAAAATATTTGCGATTCGTGGGGCATAAAATATAACGGTTTCGGGGGTGGCGTATGAAAAGAATTTTCGGTTTGTTGCTTGCAATCGGATGTTTTTTGGGGATTTTTTCTTTTTCGGGATGTCAAAAATCCGCAAAGATATATACCAGGTACGAGATTACGGCGGAATACGTGCCCGAAAGCAGGACGCTCACGGGGACGGCAAAGGTCACGTTTGAGAACGTGGGGGAAGGGGAATTTTCCGTGCTCAAATTCCAACTTTATCCCAATGCTTACCGCCAAAATGCGCTCTACCAACCGATTTCGTCTGCATATAGGGACGCGGCGTATTACGACGGCGAAAGCTACGGTGAGATTTCCATTTCTAGCGTGCACGGCTCGAAGAATTGGGAAATTATGGGGGAGGATAAAAATATTTTGTACGTGTACCTTGAACGCTCGCTATTCCCAGGGGATAAAGTGGTGTTGGATATCGGTTTTATTACCAAGCTCGCGGCGGTCAATCACCGCACGGGAGTGACGAAGAACACCGTCAATCTTGGCAATTTTTATCCCATTCTTTGCGGATTCAAGCACGGGGGCTTTTACGAGAGTATTTACTACTCGGACGGCGATCCGTTTTATTCCGACTGCGCGGAATATAAGGTCACGTTGACGTTGCCCAAGGAGTACGAGGTGGCTTCCACGGGGAGTGTGACGGCGGAGCGAATGCTCGAAAGTAAGCGTGTGTACTCGTTTGAGGCGGATAAGGTGCGCGATTTTGCCTGTGTGCTTTCCGAGCGTTTCCGCGTGGAAAAAACAACGGTAAACGGCACGGAAATTTTCTATTATTACTATGCGGATGAAACACCGAAAGAGAGTTTAAAGGCGGTTTCGGAATCGTTTGCATTCTTTGAAAAGACGTTCGGGGAATATCCGTACGACACGTATGCGATTGCGGAAACGGGTTTTTGCTTTGGTGGTATGGAATACCCCCGTCTTGCGATGCTTTCAGACTCGTTGAAAGGGGGAGAACGGGTGCGTTCTATCGTGCATGAAACGGCGCATCAATGGTGGTACGGCGTGGTGGGGAGCGACCAAACGGAAAACGCTTGGCAGGACGAAGGCTTGGCGGAATATTCTTCGCTTTTGTTTTTTGAAGAGTATGAAAAATACGGTTTCACGCGTGAGAGAATGGTGGGCGATGCATTGAAGGAGTACCGTTCCTATTACGACGTGTATGGGAGTGTGTTAGGACGCACGGACACGCGTATGACGAGAAATTTGGCGGAGTACATCAGCGAATACGAATACCGTTGCTTATCATACGATAAGGCGCTTGTGATGTTCGACACGTTGCGCAAAAGTGTAGGGGATAAACGGTTCAAATCGGCGCTTTCTAAGTATTATCGCAGCTGTCGTTATAGAATGGCGAGCGTGGGGGATTTAGTGGCGGCGTTTGAGAAATCGGGCGTAGACGTCAGCGGATTTTTCGATAGCTTTTTAGAAGGCAAAGCAGTGTTGTAAAGTAGGAAGTCGAGAAACTCAGTTTCTCGCGGGCGTGGGCAGAGCCCACAAAAGAAGCCCCAAAAAGCAAGCTCTGCTTGCGCTCCTATGCCGCAAGGCATTCACGCAACGCAAGTTGCGCACTTTATCCCTAATTAAAGCAAGCACCGCTTGCGCAACGGGAAGTCGAGAAACTCAGTTTCTCGCGGGCGTGGGCAGAGCCCACAAAAGAAGCCCAATAAAAGCAAGCTTTGCTTGCGCTACCATGCCGTAAGGCATCCACGCAACGCAAGTTGCGCACTTTATCCCTAATCAAAACAAGCACCGCTTGCACAACGGGAAGTCGAGAAACTCAGTTTCTCGCGGGTGTGGCAGAGCCCACAAAAGAAGCCCCAAAAAGCAAGCTCAGCTTGCGCTACCATGCCGCAAGGCATGCACGCAACGCAAGTTGCGCAGTTAATGCCTAATTAAAGCAAGCACCGCTTGCGCAACGGGAAGTCGAGAAACTCAGTTTCTCGCGGGGGTGGGCAGAGCCCACAAAAGAAGCCCAATAAAAGCAAGCTTTGCTTGCGCTACCATGCCGCAAGGCATTCACGCAACGCAAGTTGCGCAGTTAATGCCCAAGTAAAGCAAGCACCGCTTGCGCCCTTATATCTTTGGAATAAAGAAAAACACAACTTTTCGCCAAAATCGCTTGCAAAAATCCGAACCAAGCAGTATAATGTCCGTATAAGAATAAAGGACGGAAAGCGTATGCCTTTTTTACAGTACAAATGCAAAAACTGCGGCAAGAAATTCGACGAGCTTGTGCGCGTATATACCGATAAAGTGAACTGCCCCGACTGCGGCGGCGAAACGGAGCGCGATTATTCGGGGGAAATGTATTCCGCAACGGGTACGACTTCGAAAAAATGCTCGGGGAACTGCAAAACCTGCAGCGGCTGTCATTAAAATCAAGCGGGCGATTCGCCCGTTTTTCTTTATCAAAAGGATTTCGCGCGACATATTATATATAATAGCGTTCAAAAATGTATAAAATTTTGCATTTTCAAAAAAATAAAAAAAGTTAAAAAAATTTTAAAAAGTTTTTCAAAAACGCTTGACTTTATCTTTGGATAATGGTATTATGTTTAAGCTGTCGCTCATGAAGAGCGTATTTTATACAGCAAAACTTCATCTGTTGATGAAGCAAAACGAAGATTAACAACTGCATAGCAAATAGAAAAGTATTATTGGAAACAATAAGACGAGTACGAAAGGCAAAAGAAATTTTCATATTAGTTATAAAAAGCTAATGGTTAATGAAAGCATAAGACGTTAAAAGCAATTTTAAGGCTCTTGAGCTGCAGAGACGATTAGCCGA
>JAFVPE010000030.1 GCA_017505465.1 Clostridia bacterium
GTTTTGCTTACGGTGCTCATCGTTTGCATCGTGTACGTCAACGTTTATTACCACGCGGACGATAAGGCGATTGCCGCTTTTGAGCCGCAATCGGGGCAGACCGTTACTTGCGAGAGAAAGAGCAACGGCGATATCGTTTACAAGCCTGAAAATGCCGAAGTCGGCATGATTTTTTACCCCGGCGGCAAGGTGGAGCACGATGCGTATATGCCCCTTATGGAAGCCTGTGCGGCAAAGGGGATCTTGTGCGTTTTGGTGGAAATGCCCTTCCGTTTGGCGGTGTTTGATATCAATGCGGCGGACGGTATTCAAAAGCAATATCCCGAAATTGAAGATTGGTACATCGGCGGACATTCGCTTGGCGGATCGATGGCGGCGAGCTATCTTGCCGACCATCAAAAATCGTTTGAAGGATTGATTTTGCTCGGCTCGTATTCCACGGAAGACTTCTCAAAGAGCGATATAGACGTACTGTCGGTGTATGGCAGTCGGGATAAGGTGCTTGACCACAAAAAGTATGAAAAAAACCGCAAGAATTTGCCTGCGGATTTTGAGGAATACGTTATTGAAGGCGGTTGCCACGCGTACTTTGGTATGTACGGAGCGCAGGACGGAGACGGCAAGCCCTTGATTTCTAACATGGAGCAAATTTATATCACGGCCGATTACATAGCTGCATTCGTAGCGTAAAAAACTGCAAAAAATAAGACGCCTTTAAGGCGTCTTTTCTTTTTAGTATTTGTATTTTTTCCGTTTGATAAGCAGGAATAGGAAGGTGCAGGCAACCGCCATAAATTCCGCAAGGATGACGGAAAGCCAAATGCCGTCCATGCCCATAAGATAGGGCAAAAGCAATACGGCGGCGACTTGGAACACGAGCGTTCGCAAGAAGGAAATAATTGCAGACGTCACGCCGTCGTTGAGCGCCGTAAAGAAGGACGAGCCGTAAATAGCAAACCCCGCGAAGAGATACGAGAAGGAGTAAATAAGGAAGCCTCTTCGAGTCAATTCGTACACGCGTGCGTTACCCCCGTCGAATAGCAACGAAAGGGGGACGGCAAGCGCTTCGGAAAGCAAGCACATACACACGGAAGAAACTCCGATAAGAATCAAGCTCTTTTTCAAAATATTCTTCAATTCGTCGTGGTGCTGCGCACCGTAATGGAAACCGACGATAGGGGCGCTTCCCACCGAATAACCAATGAAAATCGCCAAGAAAATCATGCAAACGTACATGAGTACGCCGTACGCGGCAACCCCTTCTTCTCCTTCAATGCGCATGAGCTGCCAATTATAAAGCATACCGACGAGGGGCATGGAAACGTTCGCCATAAGCTCGGACGAGCCGTTTGTGCAGGTTTTCCAAAGGGCTTTGAGATCAAAGCGTGCCTTGCCCAAGCGGAGCAAGCTCTTATTCTTCCCAAAGAAATAGAAGAGGGGAATGATACCGCCGACGATTTGGCTTGTCGCCGTTGCCCAAGCGGCGCCTGTAACGCCCCACTTAAACACGGCGATAAATAGTGCGTCGAGTATCATATTCGTTACGCCGGAAATAACGGTGACAATCAAGCCGAGCGTCGGCTTTTCCGCCGTGACGAAGAAGCTTTGGAATTCCATTTGCAGCATATACACGGGCAGGGCAATCAACAAAATTCGTCCATAGGTCGTACAATGCTTGATGAGTATTTCACGGTTTTCTTCGCTTTTTGTAACGAGAAGCTCTGCGATGTTCGGCAGGAAAATATAGCCGAGTACGGCAATCACAATGCCGAGAGCGAAGGAAAAATAGGTCAAGAAGGAAAAAATGCGGTTGGCTTTTTCCTTGTCCCCTTCGCCGAGCGTTTTGGATACGAGAGCGCTACCGCCCGCACCGAACATAAAGCCGAATGCGCCGAGAATCATGATGAATGGCCAAATGAGATTGATTGCTGAAAATGCGCTTGTTCCGATAAAATTGGATACAAAAATACCGTCCACAACACCGTAAATCGAAGTGAAAATCATCATTACGATGGACGGTAAAGTGAACAGGAATAATTTTTTATAGGTGAAATGATCGGACAACCGAATTTTAGAATGATTCATCTTTCGCTCCAAACAGATAACAGTATAATAAGATTGCGGTGAAATGTCAACTTTTTTATGCGAAATCCTTGAAAAAAACTGTGCGTTGTGCTATTATATACGTATAAAAGTCATTTTGGGGGCGGTTATGAAAACGGCGATTGCAAAAAAGGGCGCTTACGGCGAAAAATATCCTTTGGGGGATTCCCAAAACGGTGGGGAAACGCAAAGAAAATCTTGCTTTTCTCTTGCGTACACGGATACGACGTTGCGCATTAAAATAGAATGTGAAGTGGGGGACAAATTACACTGCCCGTACAACGGCTACAACGAGCCCGTTTGGAAGGGGGACGTTGCCGAGGTTTTTCTTATGCCTTATGATGATGAGCATTGGTATTTTGAGTTCAATCTCGCGCCCAACCTTTCCTGTTTTTACGCGCGAATTTACAATTCCGACGGCTATACGGGGTATAACCGTATGATTGTGGATGCAGGCATCGACGCACATTCTAAAATTCTCAATGGGAAGTGGACGGCGGAAATGGAAATTCCCTTTGAAACGATGTTGAACAAGGAAGACTTGGATAAATTCAAAACCTTGCCTTGGCGTTTCAACGTATTCCACATCGACCACGAATTACAGGAGCACGCTTCCTATTCACCCACCAAGACGAAAAACCCGAATTTCCACGTAACTTCGGTATTTGCAAAGCTCATTTTTGAATAAAAAAAACGGTCTGCAAACCATCGCTTGCAGACCGTTTTTATTGCTCGTTTTACTTGTTTTCAAAGGCAAGACGGATACCCATGTCCTTGATGAGTTTGTTTGCCGTATGTACTTTCATCGCCTTGTATTCCTTTGCTGCGTGGCCGTCGAAGCCGACGGAGAGCTTGACGCCCGTGCGCTTGATGACGTCCTGTTGCGCTTTGTTCTTGAAGAACTCCGTCACGTAGGCGTGTTGACGGAAACCGTGTATGCTGTCGTGGTTGACGTTCATTTCCCAAAAGATGCCTGCTTCCGCCATTTTACGGAAGTAGCGGTAGGGCTCTTCGCCGCGCGAAGCAATGAATTGAAACATATCCGTATGCGCCACGCCGACGGGACAGCCGCAACGCTTTGTAAAGTCGAACAAGTCGCCGTGGGTGATCGATCTCGGATCGTCAAGATTTTCAATCAAGGCGAAATCGAAAAAGGAAATGTCCGCGCCCATAGGCAGGGCGTAACTGTGTTCACAGTCCAACGTACAAACCTCGATGCCGCAAAGGATTTTGATGCGCTTTGCGTACTTGTCGCGAAGCAAATTCATGTGGTCGTAGTAGCGTGCAAGCGTCTTGCCGTAGTTTGCGTCAAGGCGAGTGCCTTTGCCCCAACAGAATTCTTCGCGCGCGCAACCGACACCGTAATTGTGGTCGCAAATCCCAAGCTGCTGTATGCCGCCGGCGATTGCCGTTTCAATCACCGTTTCGGGCTTGTCATTAGAACAGAATGAATAGTAAGTGTGTGCATGTAAATCTTGAATCATAGTAAATCCATTATAGTACATAACCGCCGAGAAAGCAAGCGGAAATGCAAAAAAAGTTTTTGAAATTTTAATAGACGAGCTTTGCGTTGCCCACGTTCAAGTATTCGGGAGGAGTCGTATCCGTAACGATCAAGTCGTACTCGGAAAGGGAAGAAAGACGGTAGGTGCCGGGTGCGGAAAATTTCGTGTGGTCGATAAGAAGTATGCGTTTTTTGCAGTTTTCAAAGGCAACGCGCTTGATTTCCTTTTGTTCGAGCGAACGCTCGAAAACGCTATTTCCTACGATTGCCGCACAGGAAGAAATCATCAAATCGAACGAGAAATCGGCAAGCTGACGCGCCGTCCAACTCCCCGTGGCGGAGTTGGTGTTGAAGTGGACGTTTCCGCCGAGCAAAATCAAGTTGATGTTCGGCTTTTTAGAAAGCTGAATCGCCGTTTGCAGGTTGTTCGTCACCACCGTTTTATAGCTCAAATCAATGCGCTCGGCAAGGGCGAGCGCGGTGGAAGAACTGTCGATAAAAACCGACTTAAAAGGGGGAATATAGGGGAGTGCTTTGGTTGCTGCGCGCTCCTTTTCACTCGCATTTTTTTCCATACGGAAAAAGATGGAAATTTCTTCCGCATTTTCGGGGAGCAGTGCGCCGCCGTGGCTGCGTTCCACCAAGCCCATGCTTTTCATCTCTGCCAAATCGCGCCGAATGGTCGCTTCGCTTACGTACAAATCTTTGGCAAGCTCGGTCACGCTTGCTGACTTATTTTCTCTCAAGATTTTCAAAATTTCATTTTGACGTTCGGTAAGAGCCATAAAATCACCCCATTTTTGCCGTTTTTTTAGGCGTTTAAAGATCATTTTGCGCGTTTTTGCGCATTTGTGTTCATATTGTATCATAAAAAATTTTTTTTGTCAAACTTTCGAACATATATAGACAAGAAAAAAAATATATGATATAATGTATTTACCGAAGGTTTGGGTGAATTGCGCAAAGTGTGCAAAAGTGAACAAAAATGCGCAAACCTGATGGAAATGGACGGTGTAAGGAGTAGGAAATGAGATATTATCTTGCAATTGATATCGGCGCGTCGTCGGGCAGACACATCATCGCGTATCTTGAAAATGGGAAAATGATCACGGAAGAGATCTACCGTTTCCAAAACGGCCCTGAAATGTTGACGGCGTATGATGGCAAGGAACACCTTATGTGGACGCATGAAAGACTGTTCAACGAAATTTTGAACGGCTTGAAGAAGGCAAAGGAAATTGGGAAAGTTCCTTACTCGGTTGGTATCGATACTTGGGGCGTTGACTATGCGCTTCTTGACGAGAACGATCAAGCAATCGGCGGAACGTACTGCTATCGTGATTCGAGGACGGAAGAAACCATTCCCGCAGTACACGAAAAGCTTCCCTTTGAAAAGCTGTTTGCAAAGACGGGTATCGCATTCGCATCCTTTAACACGGTATATCAGCTTTTGGACGACGTGAAGTCGGGCAGAATGGCAAAGGCGAAATCCCTTTTGATGCTTCCCGATTATTTCCACTTCCGTTTGACGGGCGTGAAGAAGCAGGAATACTGCAACGCAACCACGACGGGTATGGTCAATGCGGTAACGCATACGTGGGATGAAGAAATTATCGAAACGCTCGGCTATAAGAAAGAGCTTTTCGGCGAACTCGCACAGCCCGGCTCGTTCGTAGGGGAATTCACCGACGAAGTTGCGGCAATCGTAGGCTACAAAGCAAAGGTATTCTTGCCTGCAACGCACGACACGGCAAGCGCAGTGCTCGCTGCTCCCTTGAAGGCGCAAACGCCTTATATTTCGAGCGGTACTTGGTCGCTCCTCGGCGTGGAGCAAAACAATGCGCACACGTCCAAGAGCGCTTTGGACGCAGGGTACTCCAACGAAGGCAGCTTGAACAAGACGGTGCGTTTGCAAATCAATATCATGGGACTTTGGATGATTCAACAAGTCCGCCACGAATTGGACGACAAGTATAGCTTCGTAGAACTTGTCAATATGGCGAGAGAAAATCCTGTGGATTATGAAATCAACGTAAACGATCAACGCTTCCTTGCTCCTGAAAATATGACGGCGGAAATCAACGCGGCGGTTGGCAAAGAATTGACGGTTGGCGAAATGGCGTATGTCATCTACAACAACCTTGCGAAGTATTACGATCTTGCTTTGAAGGCGTTGGAAGAGGTTACGGGCGAAAAGTACGACACGCTCAACATCATCGGTGGCGGCAGTAAGAACGGTTTCTTGAACGAGCTGACGAAGAAATACACGGGCAAGCAAATTATTACGGGGCCTGCGGAAGGCACGGCAATCGGTAACTTGATGATGCAAATGGTCGGCGGCGGCGACGTGGCGGACGTGAAAGAGGGCAGAGAGATTATTACTCGTTCCTTTGATATCGCAGAGGTGTAAGGTATGAAGATTGTTTTTTATGGTGATTCGATTACCGACATGAATAGAATTAGAGAACACGAGGACGGAACGGTATATTCCTACGGCGTCGGCTACACGAATTTCGTGGTTGGCGAGTTGACTTGCGAAGACCCTAAAAAATACGAATGTATCAACCGCGGTATTAGCGGTAACCGTATTGTCGATTTGTACGCACGCGTTAAAATTGACGTGTGGAATCACAAGCCCGACGTGTTATCCATTCTCATCGGTGTCAACGACGTGTGGCATGAAATTAGCCGTGAAAACGGCGTAGAGCTTCCCCGTTGGGAACGCATCTACCGCACGTTGATCGAAGAAACGAAGGAACGCTTGCCGAACGTCAAGATTATGATTTTAGAGCCCTTTATTTTGGAAGGGAGCGCAACGGACGGCGAAGAACGCTGGCAAAGATTTTTGGCGGTAAAGGAATACGCGAAGGTTGCGAAGAAGATTGCGGAAGATTACAACTTGACCTTCGTGCCCCTGCAAGCAAAGTTCGACGAGGCGGAAGCGAAATTCGGCGGCGACTATTACACCTTCGACGGGGTACACCCCTTGGCGGCAGGAGCAAAAATGATTTCGAGGGAATGGCTGAAAGCCTTTAAAACGGAAATTGATAAATAATATATAGATATATAATGTAAGGAGATATATATGTCCAGATACGAAGAAGCTAAAAAAATCTATGCGCAGTACGGTATTGATACGGAAGCGGCAATGGAAAGACTTGCAAAGCTTTCCGTGAGCGTACATTGTTGGCAAGGGGACGACGTAATCGGCTTTGACGGTAGCGACTCCCTTTCGGGCGGCATTCAAACGACGGGTAACTATCCTGGCAGAGCAAGAAACCCCGAAGAATTGTTTGCAGACCTTACGACGGCGTTCAAATTGATGCCCGGTAAGAAACGTGTAAACGTACACGCTTGCTATGCGCTCCTTGGCGAAGATAAGGGCAAGGTTGACCGTGACGCTTACGAGTACAAGCATTTCGAACCTTGGGTAAAATGGGCGAAAGAAACGGGCTTGGAAGGCGTTGACTTCAACCCCACGTGGTTCTCTCATCCGATGATGAAGGACGGCTTGTCCCTTTCTTCCCCCGACGAAGAAGTTCGTCAGTTTTGGGTACGTCACGGCAAGGCTTGTATGAAGATTGCGGCGGAAATCGGTAAGGCGATGGGCAGCCCCTGCTGTGTAAACCTTTGGGTTCCCGACGGAACGAAGGACATCCCTGCGGATAGACTCGGCCCCCGTCTTCGTTTGAAGAAATCCTTGGACGAGGTTTTGGAAGGCTACGATAAAGAATGGGTTATCCCTGCGGTAGAAAGCAAGGTATTCGGTATCGGCGTAGAAAGCTACACGGTAGGCAGCAACGAATTCTATCAAAACTATGCGGCAACGCGCGGCATCTGCTGCTTGCTTGATACGGGGCATTATCATCCCACGGAAGTGGTTTCCGATAAGATTCCTTCGATGCTTGCCTTCTACGATAAAGTACAGCTCCACGTATCCCGTCCCGTTAGATGGGATAGCGACCACGTAGTGGTAGTGGACGACGAGTTGAAAGAACTCTCGAAGGAAATCATTCGCAACGACGCGGACGAAAAAGTGGTTGTAGCGCTCGACTATTTCGACGCATCCATCAACCGTCTTTGTGCTTGGGTAACGGGCGTGCGTTCGATGCAAAAGGCGCTCCTTTCCGCAATCCTTCAACCGTATGCGGAAATGAAGAAATTGCAAGACGAAGGAAACTTCACGAAAGTGTTCTATATGCACGAAAGAGTGAAATACCTTCCCTTCGTGGACGTTTGGAACGAATATCTCGCTCGCCAAGGCCTTTCCGAAGATTGGTGGGATGAAATCGAGAAATTCGAAAACGAAGTTATCGCAAAGCGCGTATAAATAAGTGCGCTTGCAGGTAATTGGAAGTCAAGGAACTCAGTTTCTTGCGGGTGTGGGCAGAGCCCACGAAAAGCGTCCCCATTTAAGCAAAACGTAGTTTTGCGTTACAACCGCAAGGCGGTCATCGCCGAAAGGCGAAATAGATAAGGAGTACAAAACAATGAAAATTCTCGTTGTAAACGCAGGAAGCTCCTCGCTGAAATATCAGTTGTTCGATATGGACACGAACGAAGTATTGGCGAAAGGGCTTTGTGAAAGAATCGGCATTGACGGTATCGTTACCCATAAATGCCCCGGTAAAGCGGATTACAAAGCGGACGTCGATTTCCCCAACCACAGGGCGGCGATCGAATGCGTGCTTTCCTTGCTTACCGATAAGGAAAAGGGTGTTATCGCAAGTGTTGAAGAGATTTCCGCAGTAGGGCATAGATTTGCCCACGGCGGCGAAAAGCTCAAAAAATCGGCGATCCTCGGCGATCAAGAGCTTGCATATCTCGAAAGCATCGTCGGACTTAACCCCTTGCACGGGCCTCCCGCAATCAGCGGCTTGAAGGCTTGCAAGGAAGTAATGCCTAGCGTAAACCACGTAGGCGTATTCGACACTTCCTACTATTCGGATATGGAAGATTACGCATACATCTATCCGATCCCTTACGAATTGTATGAAAAGCACAAGATTCGCCGTTACGGTTTCCACGGCACTTCCCACAGATACGTTGCGGGAAAGGCGGCGGAGATGCTCGGCAATAAAGACGCGAAGATCATCACCTGTCACCTTGGCAACGGCTCGTCCATCACGGCGACGGTAAACGGCAAGGCAGTGGACACCTCGATGGGCTTTACGCCACAGGACGGCGTGCCTATGGGGACGAGAAGCGGTGCAATCGATCCCACCGTCGTGACCTTTATTCAAAAGGCGGAAGGCTTGACGGCGGAAGAAGCGGACAAGGTGTTGAATAAGGAAGCAGGCTTGCTTGGTATTTCCGGTATTTCTAGCGATTGCAGAGATATCTGCAACGCGGCGGCGGAAGGGAACTATCGCGCGGCGCTCGCCTTGAAGATTCTCGTACATAACATTAAGAAGATCATCGGCTCGTACGTAGCGGAAATGAACGGCGTAGACGCGGTGGTATTTACGGCAGGCATCGGTGAAAACGACAGACAAATCCGCGAGGACGTCTGCAAGGATATGTCCTTCCTCGGCATCGAAATCGACGAGGCGTTCAACCAAAGCTGCAAGAGAGGGGAATTTGCGGACATCACCGCAAAGGGCGCAAAGGTAAAAACCTACGTTATCCCCACAAACGAAGAGTATATGATTGCTCTTGACACACAAAATTTGACAAAATAAAAAAATAATATAAAGGAAAGGTAAAAATTATGAAATCTCCCTTTGAAATCAAGAAAGAAATTTGCGAAGTAGGCCACAAGCTCTGGACCAAAGGTTTCGTTGCTGCAAACGACGGTAACATTTCCGTTAAAGTTAGCGAAAACGAATACTACTGCACCCCTACGGGCGTATCCAAGGGCGATCTTACCCCTGATATGATTATCAAGGTTGACAAAGACGGTAAGAAACTCGAAGGTAAACTCAATCCTTCGTCCGAAATCAAAATGCACATGAGAGTGTACAGAGAACGCCCCGACGTTACGGCGGTTGTTCACGCACATCCTCCCGTTGCTACTGCGTTCACGGTTGCGGATATCGACCTTGACCAGTACATTCTCCCCGAAGCAGTTCTTACGATCGGCGACGTTCCCACCTGTGATTACGGTACGCCTTCCACGATGGAAATTCCCGATTCGCTTGATCCGTATCTTCAACAACACGACGCATTCTTGCTTCGTAACCACGGTGCTTTGACGGTTGGTTGCAACCTTCAAAAGGCATTCTTCATCATGGAAGAAGTTGAATTCAACGCAGTTATCTGCAAGCACGCTATGGACCTCGGTGCAGTGCACGAAATTTCCAACGATCAGCTCAAAAAGCTTATGGACCTTCGTAAGAAGATGAACTTGCCCGGACGTCACCCTGGTATCGACTACGGCGAAGAAACCCACTGCAACTGTGCTCACGCAGAGCTTGTAGAAGCGATTACGAAAAAGGTTTTGGCGGCACTCGGCAAATAAATAAAATACGCATATGCGGAGCATTTTAGCGTTGCGGTCCGTGTTCTCTCGGTTGCGTACGGTAAGTACGCGCCCGTCGAAAACGCTCCCTCGCATTGCAATGCTTGCATCTTTGTATTTTTAAGGAAACATTAAGGAGAAAAAACTATGGCAATCAATTGGACAGAAGCTCAAATTGAAGAAGTGGTTGCCGCGGTGATAAAGAACTTGGGCGGAGAAACAACGGCAAAGAGCGGTTGGGACTCCACGCAGTATAACGGTCGCAGACTTATTGGCGTTTATGCGGATATGAACGACGCGATCGATGCTGCTACGGCGGGCTACAAAGCAGTCCGCGCGATGACGCTCGAGGAACGTGAAAAGGTTATTGCGAACATTCGCGAGCTTTGCCGCAAGGAAGCGCCTATCATGGCGAATCTCGGCGTAGCCGAAACGAAAATGGGACGCGTTGCGCATAAGACGGCAAAGCATATTCTCGTTGCGGACAAGACGCCCGGCACGTCGGACATCGTATCTCACGCAAAGACGGGGGATCACGGTTTGACCTTGACGGAAATGGCTCCCTTTGGCGTAGTCGGCAGTATCACCCCTAGCACCAACCCTTCGGAAACGGTAATCTGTAACAGTATCGGTATGATTGCGGCAGGCAACGGCGTTGTATTCAATCCGCACCCCAACGCAATCGCAACCTCCAACTATGCAGTAGACCTTGTCAACCGCGCAAGCGCGATGGCAGGCGGCCCTGCGGTGTTGGTGGCTTCGGTGGTAAAACCCACTCTCGATACGGCGCAAATTATGTATAAGCATCCCAACATTCGCTTGCTTGTTTGCACGGGCGGCCCCGGCGTTGTTAGATCGGTTCTTTCCAGCGGGAAGAAGGCAATTGGCGCAGGTGCAGGTAACCCTCCCGTAATCGTAGACGATACGGCAGACATCAAGAAAGCGGGCAAGGACATCATCGACGGCTGTACGTTCGACAACAACCTGCCTTGCATTGCGGAAAAGGAAGTTTTCGCCTTTGCGAATATCGCGGACGAGCTCATTTCCGAAATGCAAAAGAACGGCGCTTACAAGATTACGGTAGAGCAGGCGAACAAGCTTGCAAACATCGTGCTTGTAGAAAGCAAGAACCCCAAGACGGGCATTGTGAAGAAGGTTGTTAGCCGTGAATGCGTAGGTAGAGACGCGGCGGTGCTTCTTGCAAAGATCGGTATCAACGTAGGTCCTGAAATCCGTTGCATTATTTGCGAAACGAATTTCGAACACCCCTTCGTACAAGAAGAGTTGATGATGCCTATTTTGCCTATCGTTCGTGTAAACAATATCGAACAGGCAATCGATCTTGCGGTAAAAGCGGAGCACGGCAACCGTCATACGGCACATATGCACTCGAAGAATATTGATCATCTCACCCGTTTTGCAAAAGCGGTGGAAACGACGATCTTCGTCAAGAACGCACCCTCGTATGCAGGTATCGGCTTTGGTGGTGAAGGACACACGACGTTCACGATCGCAGGTCCTACGGGCGAAGGGCTTACGAGCGCGAGAAGCTTCACGAGATTCCGTCGCTGTGTAATGACGGATTATTTTAGAATTATCTAAAACCGCGCATATACGTTGCAATACTGTGTTGTGTTCGTATCTTCACGGTTTATACTACTAAATCAATAAGGAGAAAAGAATATGGATATTACTTCTGCTCAAGTGGAAAGCATTGTTCGTAAAATTCTCGGTGAAATGGGTGGCTCGGCTGCAAGACCTACTTGCAACGGCAAGATTCCCAAAACCGCGAAGGTGGCTATGCTTACCGCACAGAAAAAGATCGAAGTAAAAGAATTCCCCATTCCTGCGCTGAACGACGACGACATTCTCGTAAAAGTAGAAGGTTGCGGCGTTTGCGGTACGGACGTTCACGAATGGAAGGTTGATCCCTTCGGGATTATCCCCGTAACGCTCGGACACGAAGGTACGGGTGAAATCGTTTACCTTGGTAAAAACATCAAGACGGATACGTCGGGCAAGCCTATCAAAGTCGGCGATAAGCTCGTAACGAGCGTTATCAGCTGCGGCGAATGCCACATCTGTCGTAATCATCCCGCAAATACCAACCTTTGCGATAAGCAAGGTGTATTCGGGCTCATTCCCCACAGCGACGCAAATCCTTTCACGGGTTGGTTTGCAGAATATCTTCTCATCAGAGGCAAAGGTTCTACCTATTTCGTAGTAAACGATTTGAACCTCAAAGAGAGAATGATCCTCGAACTTGCTTGCGTATGCGTACACGCTTTGAAGAGAGCGCAAACGACGGGGCTTATCAACTTCAACTCGAAGGTACTTATCCAAGGGCTTGGCCCCGTAGGGCTTGTAATGATTAGCGTACTCCGCGCGGCGGGTATCAACCACATCATTGCAATCGACGGTACGCCGATGCGTTTGGAAGCGGCGAAAAAGCTCGGCGCAAAGACGGTAATCAACTTCAAGGAAGTAAGCACTCTCGAAGCGAGAGTAAACCTTGTCAAGAGCGTTGCAAACGGCGTGGGTGCGGACTTCGCATTCCAATGCACGGGTGCTCCTGCGGCGGCAAAGGATATCTTCGAATATATCCGTCGCGGCGGCGGCCTTTGCGAAATGGGTTTCTTCGTCAACAACGGCGAATACAACGTAAATCCTCACTTCGCAATGTGCAACAAGGAAATCAACCTTGTAGGCTCTTGGGATTACTCTGCAGACGATTATCCCACCACGATGGCGTTCCTTCGTCAAGCAAGAGAAATGAATATTCCCGTTTGTGATTTGATCACGCACGAATATCCTCTCGATCAGTTGAACGAAGCAATGGAAACGAACGTTGCGCAGAAGGGTATCAAAATCTGCTACGTTGCTAAATAAAACGCATATATGCGTCGTATTTCTGCGTTGTAGCTGTGTGCGCCTTGACGTACGAAAAGTACGTGCGCGGCGTATGCGCTATGCCTTGAACTACTCGCATCTATGCATTTTACCCCCAACGAACGGGGCGGCGTAAAAACTCAAACGTTTAGGAGAAAATTATGGCACTTGGCATGATAGAAGTATTCGGTTTCGCAACCTCGATTGTGGTCGCGGACGCTATGGCGAAGGCTGCGGACGTAAAGGTCGTAGCGATCGACAAAAATAAGCCCGCGGCGGGGGATTCCGCACGTGTGCCTCTGGTCATGGCGATCAAGGTGGAGGGCAGCGCGGCGGCAGTCGAAGCGGCGGTCGCGGCAGGAAAAGCCGAAGCTGAAAAAAGAGATTTGTATATTACCCACAAGGTAATTGCAAGACAGAGCGAAGAAATTGAGTGGTTTGCTCATTTGAGTGCGCTCGGCAAAGATAAATTAAGATAAAAAATAAAAAAAATATATAATTTAAGGAGAATTACAATTATGATGGAAGCATTGGGTATGGTAGAAACCAGAGGTCTTGTAGCAGCAATCGAAGCAGCAGATGCAATGGTAAAGGCAGCAAACGTTGTACTTATCGGCAGCGAAAAGATCGGTAGCGGTTTGGTAAGCGTTATGGTACGTGGCGACGTAGGCGCAGTAAAGGCTGCTGTGGAAGCAGGTACGGCTGCTGCTGCGGCTCTTGGCGAAGTAGTTGCTACGCACGTAATTCCTCGTCCCCACGCAGACGTTGAAAAGTTGCTCCCTTCTATTAAATAAAATTCGTATATACGTCGCATTTCGGCGTTGCGCTGCGTTTTTCTAACGCATGTACGTCTATGTACACGTTCTTCGAAAAGCCTCGTGCTTGGAACTGCTCGCATCTCCGAATTTTACGGGGACGGATATACAATATAGGGAAAGGAGAAAACTTCAATGAAAGCAATAGCGTTACTCGAAGTACAGGCTATGGTTGCCGCAATCACCGGGCTTGACGCTATGGTAAAAGCAGCTGACGTAAAGCTGATACACGTAGAAAAGCGTCTCGGCGGCAGATTGGTAACAGTCGTCGTCGAAGGTGAGGTTTCCGCAGTCAAAGCGGCGCTCGAAGCGGGCGCAAGAGCGGCGGCGGAAGTCGGTAACGTAAAGGTGTGCGAAGTGATCGCGCGCCCTCACCCCGACGTTATGAGATTCTTAACGACGGGTTAGTAACAAGGCACGTTCGGGGTAAACCCGAAAAATAAAAAATTAAAAACAATTAAAATCTTAGGAGGATTTAAAAATGGAAGCATTGGGTATGGTTGAAACCAGAGGTCTCGTAGCAGCAATCGAAGCAGCAGATGCAATGGTAAAGGCAGCAAACGTTGTACTTATCGGCAGCGAAAAAATCGGTAGCGGCTTGGTAAGCGTTATGGTACGTGGCGACGTAGGCGCAGTAAAGGCTGCTGTTGAAGCAGGTACGGCTGCTGCTACCGCTCTTGGCGAAGTAGTTGCTACGCACGTAATCCCTCGTCCCCATATGGACGTTGAAAAACTTCTCCCTTCTATCAAATAATTCGTTAATTTGACAGAAAATAATCGCAGTGCCCGTCTTTTACGGGCGGGCATTGCGGAAGTTTTTCAAACTAGGCAAAAAGGAGAAAACCACACAAAATAGAGGGTGGTTTTGGTTTGTTGCACCTAAAAACGGGTGAAAAAACATAAAAATTGGAAGGAATCACAATGGAATTTACTAGCGCGCAGATTGCGGAATTGGTTAAAAAAGTACTTGCGGATATGGACGGCGGCGCTGCGGCAAGCTCAGCTTGCAACGGTGAAGTGCCCGTAGGCGTATCCAATAGACACATTCATTTGAATAAAGCGGATTTGGAAACTCTCTTTGGCGCAGGGTACGAGCTCACGCCGATGAAGGATCTTTCCCAACCCGGTCAGTATGCCTGCAAGGAAACCCTTACCTTGATCGGGCCTGCTATGCGTCCGATTGAAAACGTACGCGTATTAGGGCCGTTGAGAAGCAAATCGCAGGTGGAAATTTCCGCAACCGATTCGTACGTGCTCAAAGTAAAACCGCCCGTAAGAGAATCGGGTAAAATCGAGGGCTCTGCGCCCGTGACGATCATCGGGCCGAAAGGGGTTGTACAGCTCAAAGAAGGCTGTATCATCGCCAACAGACATATCCATATGTCGCCTGCGGACGGCGTAGCGTTTGGGGTAAAGGACGGGGATACGGTGACGGTAGACGTCAACGGCAAACGCCGTACTCGTTGGTATGACGTGCAGGTGCGCGTGCATAAGGATTTCCGTTTGGAAATGCACGTGGACACGGACGACGCAAATGCAGTTGGTATCGGTAACGGCGCAAAAGTAAAGGTTGTGAAGGAGTAAAATATGTTAAGAGGAATCATCAGAGGTCATATCGTATCGACGAAGAAGCAGAAGTCTTTGGAAGGCTCGAAATTCATGGAAGTAGAGCTTATGAAGAACGGCGAATTGACGGGCGAATTCATCATTGCAGTGGATAGCGGCGTCGGTGCAGGTATCGGCGAAGAAGTTTTGATTACGACGGGTAGCTCCGCACGTTTGGCGTTGTTGAATCAAAATGCGCCTTGTGACGCGGTAATTGTCGGTATCATCGACTAAATAAAATACGTATATGCGTCGCATTTCAGCGTTGCGGTCCGTGTTCTCTCGGTTGCGTACGGTAAGTACGCGCCCGTCGAAAATACTCCCGCGCCTTGAACTGCTCGCATCTCCGCATTTTATTGCGGACAGTGTAATATAAAAGCAAAAAAACAACGAAAGGTTGTAATTTTATCGGTAAAGTTATGGATTTAAAAGCAATTTTGAGAGAATCGGGAATAGTGGGCGCAGGCGGCGCAGGTTTCCCCTCGTATGCGAAACTCGCAGACGGGGCGGATACGCTTGTCATAAACGGCGCAGAATGCGAGCCCTTGCTCTATACCGACTATATTTTACTCAAAAAAGAGCTGCCGACGGTGCTTGCGGGTATCAAGGCGGTGATGGACTATGCGAAAATCCCGTGCGCTCTTCTCTGTGTGAAAGAACACACGGCAATCCGCTTAAAATGGAAGGACGGAGCGAAGCTCGCCGAAAAAATTATCGTAAAAACGTTGCCCGACGTATATCCAATGGGCGATGAAATCAGCTTGATTTATCAAGCGACGGGCAGGGTGGTAAAGCCCGGCAATTTGCCGATTACGGCAGGCGTAATTGCGCTCAACGTAGAAACCCTGTATAACGTGGCGTTGGCTGTGAAGAAAAACGCGCCCGTTACCGAAAAATATTTGACGATTGCAGGGGATATTCCCGAAGCGATCGTGGTAAAAGTTCCAATCGGTACGCCGATTGCAGAGCTTTTTGAACTCAATTCGATTATAGTCCCCGAAGGGTACACCGTTTTGGACGGCGGACCTTCGATGGGTAAAGTAATAGATCCCGAAACGGCGGTTGTAACCAAGACGACGAAAGGGCTTTTGATTTTGCCCGACTCCTGCGAGGCGATTATGTCCAAGTATTTGGACGGACCGAAGTCCATCGCCCGTGCGGAAACGGCTTGTTGTCAATGCACTCGCTGTACGGATATGTGTCCAAGACATCTTTTAGGGTATCCGCTTGAACCGCACAAAATGGTGCGCACGGCGAAATCCGCCGCGGAAGTGATGCCCGAAATGGTGATTACGGCAAACCTTTGCTGTGGCTGTGGGATTTGCGAATCCCTTGCTTGCTGTCAAGGCATTTCCCCGAAAGCGGTCATCAACGAATACAAGGTGTTGCTTGCGAAAAACAAGATGCGCTACGTCGCCAAGGAAGAAGTTTTCCCTGCCCCCGAAAGAGAGTACCGTATGGTACCTTCCGAGCGTTGGGCAAGCGTTCTCGGCATTGCACGATTCGACAAGGTGGCGAAATATATCGGGGTACAAAACTCGTTTACGAGAGCGGAAGTGCTTTTCCGTCAACACATCGGTGCGCCGAGCGTGCCTTGCGTGGAAGACGGGGCAACCGTGCAAAAGGGCGATAAAATCGCCGAAGCTGCGGAGGGCTTGTCCCTTCCTCAATATGCGCCGATATCGGGTGTTGTAACGGTATTCGACGACAAGATTGTAATTGAAAAGGTGAATGAATAATGTTTAAAGCTATCGGTGTTATTGAGTTAAAGAGTATTCCCAAAGGGGTAGAAGCAACGGACGCAGCTCTCAAGAGCGCAGGCGTAGAGCTTATTTCCGCGCACCCTGCTTGCCCTGGCAAATATGAAATGATTTTGACAGGCTCGATTTCTAACGTAACGGCGGCGGTTAGCCACGTGCTTTCCAAATTTGAAGGCTACGTTATCGACAGCTCGGTTATGGGTAGAATCGACGAACAGGTTATCAAAGCTCTCTTCGGTACGCAAACGGGACAAAAGAAGGGCTCGCTTGGACTCATCGAAACCTTCTCGGCGGCGACAACGATCAAAGCGGCTGATCTTGCGGTAAAGACGGCGAGAGTGGAAATTTTCGATCTTCGCGTATCCCGCGGTATGGGCGGCAAGGGCGTCGTAATGCTGACGGGCGAAGTCGGCGACGTTATGGCGGCAGTGGAATCCGGCTCGGCATACGCAAAAACGACGGGGCAGCTTTCTAGCGAAGCGGTTATCGCAGCACCCCACGAGGATCTTTGGAATCAATTATAAAGTGCATGGCAACGCAAGCGTTGCGTGAATTGCAAAACATACTTTGCATTTTGGACATAACCAACCGAGAAATAAGGCGGTAAATATGGAAAACATCAAATTCGTGCTTGAAAAGAGCGCAAGAATTGAAAAATTAGTAAACGCATTGTACGAGAAAATGCCCGAAATTGAATCGGCGCGCGGACTTCTCGTGACGGAAAGCTATCAACAAACGGAGCATTTGCCCATTATTTTGCGTAGAAGCGCGGCGTTTGCGCACATTCTTCGCAATATTCCTATCGTTATTCGTGATAACGAGCTCGTCGTCGGGAGCGCTACGGTTGCGCCTCGCGGCTGTCAGGTATTCCCCGAATATTCCTACGAGTGGTTGGAAGCGGAATTCGACACGGTAGCAACCCGTGCGGCAGATCCTTTTTACATTAGCGAACAAACGAAAGCGGATCTTCGCAAGGCATATCCTTATTGGAAGGGCAAGACGAATAGCGATCTTGCGAAATCGAATATGTCCCCCGAAGCGTACGAAGCGTTCGTAACGCACGGTATGTTTACCCCCGGTAACTATTTTTACAACGGTATCGGCCACGTAAACGTAAACTATGAAAAGGTACTCAACAAAGGGTACAAGGGGATTATGGCGGAAGCGCAAGCGGCGCTTGAGAAGCTTGACGTATCCGATCCCGAATACGTACAAAGAGGCAATTTCCTCCGCGCAGTTCTTGAATCCTGCGAAGCGGTTATTGAATACGCAAGAAGATACGCAAAGCTTGCGAAAGAGCTTGCCGCAAAGGAAAAGAATGCGGATAGAAAAGCGGAGCTTGAAAAAATTGCGAAAAACTGTGCGAGAGTTCCCGAATTCCCTGCAAGAGATTTCCACGAAGCCTGTCAATCCTTTTGGTTCGTTCAACTTTTATTGCAGGTGGAATCGAGCGGACATTCCATTTCGCCCGGTAGATTCGACCAATATATGTATCCCTTCTATAAGAAGGACATCGACGCAGGCAAAATTACGGTGGAGCAAGCGCAAGAGCTTATCGACTGTATTTGGGTAAAACTCAACGACATCAACAAGGTGCGTGACGCCGGCTCGGCAGACGGCTTTGCCGGGTATGGTATGTTCCAAAACCTTATCGTTGGCGGTCAAAACATTCACGGCATGGACGCGACGAACGATTTGTCGTATATGTGCTTGGAAGCGGCTATGCACGTACCCCTTCCCCAACCTTCCATTTCCATTCGTGTATGGAACGGCTCTCCCCAGCCCTTGCTTTTGAAGGCGGCGGCATTGACGAGACTTGGCACGGGTTTGCCCGCATATTATAACGACGAAGTTATCATTCCTTCGATTATGGCGAGGGGATTGACGCTCGAAGACGCAAGAGATTACTGTATCATCGGTTGCGTAGAACCGCAAAAGGGCAGTAAGACGGACGGTTGGCACGACGCGGCGTTTTTCAATATGTGCCGTCCTATGGAGCTTGTATTCTCGAACGGCGTGAGCAAGGGTGTGCAAATCGGTCCCGAAACGGGCGACGTTGCGCAAATGCAAACGTTTGAAGAAGTTTTCGAAGCGTATAAAACACAACAAAGCTATTTCATTAAATTGCTTGTCAATGCGAATAACGCAATCGATGCGGCGCACGCAGTGCGTTGTCCGTTGCCTTTCCAATCCTGTATGGTGGACGACTGTATCGGTCGCGGCAAATCCTTGCAGGAAGGGGGCGCGATCTATAATTTCACGGGGCCGCAGGGCTTTGGGATTGCCAACAATACGGACGGTTTGCTTGCCATCAAACAGCTTGTCTTTGAAGAAGGCAAGGTGACGATGGCGGAATTGCGCGACGCGTTGAACGCAAACTTTGGCTATGGTCTTACGGGCAGTGCTGCGGAACGTGTAGTCAACGACGTAGCTCGTTCGCTTGCACAACAGGGCTTTGAAATTACCGAATCGGTGATTAAGACCATTTGTGAAGAGGTGACGACGGGCGCAAGCATTCCTGCGGATAAGAGAGAAAGATACCGCGAAATCAAGCGCTTGATTGACGAAACCTGTCCTAAGTACGGCAATGATATTTACGAAGCGGATATGTTCGCTCGTGAAGTCGGCAACACGTACACGAAGGAAGTGGAAAAATACAAGAACCCTCGCGGCGGTATTTTCCAAGCAGGCTTGTATCCCGTGTCGGCAAACGTACCCCTCGGCGGACAAACGGGCGCAACGCCCGACGGCAGATTGGCGTTCACGCCGATTGCGGACGGTATCGGTCCTGCATCGGGTAGAGACGTGAAAGGGCCTACGGCTACGGCGAACTCGGTTGCGAAGCTTGAACAAGGGGTTGCAAGTAACGGTACGTTGCTCAACCAAAAGTTCCACCCTTCGGCGCTTGCGGGTATGAGTGGGCTTACGAAATTCGTTGCGTTGATTCGTTCCTATTTCGACCAAAAGGGTATGCATATGCAGTTCAACGTCGTTACGCGTGAAACGCTGCTCGACGCACAAAAGAATCCCGAAAAATACAAGACGCTCGTCGTTCGTGTTGCAGGGTACAGCGCATTGTTCACGACGCTTTCGAAATCGTTGCAAGACGATATCATCAATAGAACGCAACAAGGATTCTAAACAGAAAATCAAGGAACTCAGTTCCTTGTAGGCGGCAGAGCCTACGAAAGGAATCCCACTGAAAGCAAAACGCAGTTTTGCGACATTACCGCAAAGCGGTGAATGAAAGGAAAACACTATGGACTTTTACGGTACGAAAGGAAGAATATTCAATATTCAAAGATTCTCGATCCACGACGGACCGGGAATCCGTACCATAGTCTTTTTTAAGGGTTGTTTCATGCGCTGTGCTTGGTGCTGTAATCCCGAATCGCAGTCGTACGAAATTCAAACGATGTGGGAAAACGGCAAGGCAAAAACGGTAGGCCGTGACGTGACGGTGGCGGAAATTATGCCCGAACTGCTCGCGGATGAGAATTATTATAGACGTAGCGACGGCGGTATTACGCTGTCGGGCGGTGAAATTCTCGGTCAACCCGATTTTGCAAGGGATTTACTCCGCGCGTGCAAGGAAAACGGCTTGCATACGGCGGTGGAATCGACGGCAAACGCACCTTATGAGAACATCGAAAAGATTTTGCCGTACTTGGATTTATACTTGATGGATATCAAGCATATGGACTCGGCAAAGCACAAGGAATACACGCGCGCAGGGAACGAGTTGATTTTGGAAAACGCCAAAAAGCTTGCGACAAGCGGTGTGGAGCTTGTAATTCGTACCCCCGTTGTGCCGGGGTTTAACGATACGGCGGAAGAAATCCGTGCAATTTCGAAATTTGCGGCGTCTTTGAAAACGGTACGCGAGCATCACTTGTTGCCGTATCATCGTTTGGGGCAAGACAAGTACGCAGGCTTGGATAGAAACTATGCGTTGAAAGGTGTTGAACCGCCTGCGCAGGAAAAAATGGAATATTTACTTTCCATTGCGGAAGAGAGCGGCTTGAAATGCCAAATCGGCGGTTGACAAGCTACGCTTGTAGGCAGTTTTAGCGTGGCAGTTGGAAGTCAAGGAACTCAGTTCCTTGCGGGTGTGGGCAGAGCCCACAAAAAGAAGCCCCAATAAGCAAAACGTAGTTTTGCGTTACCACCGCAAAGCGGTCAACGCAACGCAGTTGCGCCAAAGGCTCGCAAAAGCAAGCTATGCTTGCGCCACTACCGCAAAGCGGTTCACGCCGCAAGGCGTTATAACCAAACAATACAAAAAACGAGAAATATTGAAAACTCAAGAGAGGAATAGATATGGAATTGAAAGATAAAATGACAATCGTGCAGGAATTTGTTCCCGGTAAACAAATTACCCTGTGCCATATTATTGCAAATCCAGGCGAAACCTTGTATACTAAACTTGGGCTTGATCCCCAAGCGGATTATACGAGAAGCGCTATCGGTGTTTTGACGATCATTCCCTACGAAGGGGCGGTAATCGCAGCAGATATCGCGATGAAGGCTTCGGGTGCGGAAATCGGCTTCGTGGATAGATTCACGGGTACGCTTATTATCACCGGTTCCGTTTCTTCTGTGGAAGCGGCTTTCGTAGCGATTCGAGAATATTTCATCAATAAGCTTGGTTACACTTGTTGCGAACTTACAAAGACCTAATAAAAAATGAAAAAAATTATGTTATTCGGCAGAGTTGCGGCAGGTAAAACAACCTTGACGCAGGCTTTGCGGGGTGAAGAAATTAAATATTACAAGACGCAGTACGTCAACTATCTCGATACCGTCATCGACACGCCTGGGGAGTACACCGAACGCCGTGAAACGAGCGGTGCGCTTGCTTTATATGCCTACGAAGCGGACGTGGTCGGCTTGGTGCTTTCGGCAAACGAGCCCTATTCCATTTTTTCTCCTTGTCTTACGAGTATGGTAAACCGTGAAGCAATCGGTATTATTACGGGCATCGATAAGCCCGACGCAAACGTTGAAAGGGTGCGGAATTGGTTGAAGCTTGCAGGCTGTAAAAAGATATTCCCCGTTAGCTCCTATACGGGCGAAGGAATTGCCGAGCTTGCGGCGTTCTTGAACGAAGAACCGACAAAAAAACGGATTTCTAAAACGGAAAAGACGGGAAAATCCGCAAAAGGGAAAAAGACTTCCGCAAAAAAGACGGACAATACAAGCGAGAAACTCGATACTTGGTTATTATAAACTACGGAGAAAATTATGAGCAAAACGATTGTAATTGCATTTGCAAACAACAAAGGGGGTAGCGGTAAGACGACTACCTGTTCCAACGTCGGGTGCGCCCTTGCTTTGGAAGGCAAAAAGGTGCTGATGATAGACGGGGATATGCAACTCAACCTTACCATTTCCTTTTTCGACGAAGAAAAGGCTTACGAATACGCAAAGGGGGATAAGAATATCTACCGTGCGGTTGTGGGCGAAGCGGACCTTTCCGATTATATTGTGGAAACGGAAATCGAAGGGCTCGACATCGTGCCTTCGACGTCCCTTATGAGCTCGATTGAGTTCGATTTGTTTGCAAAATGGCAGAGAGAATCGGTGCTTAAAAAGTGCTTGGAAAGGGTGCGTGCAAAGGGATATTACGATTATATCCTTATCGACTCGCCCCCCACGCTTGGCGGTTGGGTGATGAACGTGATGTGCGCTTCCGATTACGTGGTAATCCCCGTAGAGGCAAGCCCTTGGGGTTTGTTCGGGTTGGCAAATATGTTCGATTTTTGCGATCAAGCCAAGAGAATTGCACCTAAATTGGAAATTCTCGGCATCGCCGTTACCAAAGCGGACGAGAGAAAGAAATATTTCAAACAGACGATGGAAACCTTGCGCGAAATGGAAGCCGCGCCCCTGTTCGAAAATTACGTGCGCGTAGATAGTGCGGTAGAGTGGGCGCAGGACAACAGCAAGCCCGTCGTTGCTTATAAGAAATCGAGCCGCAGTGCGGTAGAATATACAAAACTTGCAAAGGAGATTATAGAATATGCCCATCGGAAAGAACGCAATTAAAAGAGTGGAAAACAACGGTTACTCAAAGGTCGCAAGCTCTGCGCCCGATATGGAAAACAGCCACGTGATCGCAAATCCCGATCCGCAGGTTGTGGAAAAATTGATCGCGCCCGTAGAGGCTGCGCCTGCAAAAAAGGCCGCTCCTGCGAAGAAAAAAGCTTGTTCGAGTAAATCCTCGGCAAAGAAAACGACGGCGAAAAAAGCGGCAATTGAAGCGTCTGAAGCGAAAGACGGCTTCGTAAAGGTCGAGCTTGGCAGTGAAATGCCCTTCTATCTTTTATAAAAAAGTGAAAATCGGTGGTTTTGCGCCGATTTTTTATTAAAAAGGAAAAGTAATATGAAACAGGTTGAAAAGAAATATCAATGTATTCCCTTTTGGTCTTGGGACGACGAGCTTGATCCCGAGGGCCTTGTAAGACAAGTTGAATGGATGAACGAAAGCGGTGTGGGTGGTTTTTTCATGCACGCACGCGGCGGCTTAAAGACGGAATATCTCGGTGAAAAGTGGTTTGAATGTATCGACGCTTGCGCAAAGAGAGCAGAAGAGCTTGGCATGGAAGCGTATGCGTACGACGAATACGGTTGGCCGAGCGGCTTTGTCGGCGGTAAACTGTTGGAAGATATTGAAAATCACGATAGGTATCTTACCTATAAAATCGGTGCGTACGACGAAAATGCGCTCGTTTCCTACGATATGAGCGGCGACGCGCTCAAGCGAATTAACGCACCTTGCGAAAACTGTTTGAACGTATATCAACATTACGCAACGTCTACGGCGGACATTCTCAACCCCGAAGTGGTGGATAAATTCCTTACGATGACGCACGAAGAATATAGAAAGCGTGACACGTACAATTTGAAGGGTTTTTTCACGGACGAACCGCAGTACTATCGTTGGGGCTCGCCTTATACCAAGGTGCTTGCACCTTATTTTGAAAAGACGTACGGGGAAGATTTACTCGACGGCTTGGGCTTGCTTTTCGTGAAAAAGGAAGGCTATCGCGCGTTCCGTTATAAGTTTTGGAAGTCCATGCAGGCGTTGATGCTTGAAAATTTTGCAAAGAAAACGTACGAATGGTGCGATAAGCACGGTTATAAATTGACGGGGCATTACGTAGACGAGGGGAGCCTTACGGGGCAAATGTGGTGCTGCGGCGGTATCATGCCCTTCTATGAATACGAGCATATTCCCGGAATGGATTGGTTGGGTAGATGGACGTCCAATGCGCTTGCGCCTAGACAGGTTTCTTCCGTAGCGGCGCAGCTTGGCAAAAAGCAAGTAATGACGGAAACGTACGGTTTGTGCGGTTGGGACGCAACTCCCTTGGATTTGAAGGTGATTGGGGAATTCCAATACGTTGGCGGCGTAAACTTGATGTGTCAACATCTCTTGCCGTACACCGAACACGGACAAAGAAAGCGTGATTATCCTGCGCACTATTCGGCGGCGAACCCTTGGGTAAAGAAGAATTTTAAGGATTTCAACGATTATTTCTCGTACCTTGGAAAACAAATCGCAGAAAGCCAAGAAGTGGTGAACGTAGCGATGTTGCACCCGATTCGCAGTACCTATTTCGAGTATATTCGTGATTATGAAGAAAGTAATAATCCGATTATGCCTTTGGAAAATGCTTTGGTGGAAGCGGTCGTTACTCTTACGCAAAAACAAATTCCCCACCATTATTTGGATGAAACCTTGCTTGCCAAATATGGTAAGGTGGAAGGGAAGAAGCTCATTCTTGGCAATTGCTTGTACGAATATATCGTTATTCCCACCATCTATACGATGGACAAAACGACGGAAAAACTCTTGCGCGAATTTGTAAATGCAGGGGGCAGGGTTTTGATGATGGGCGAAAAACCGACCTATTTGGAAGGGGAAGAGTTCGTCTACGACTATCTTGAAACGAACGTTACTTGGGAAGAAATTATTGCGGCGCAGCCCTTCACGGCAACCGAGCAGGACAACGTACGCACGGCGTACCGCAAAGGGGAAGACGGCAGGGAATTTATCTATGCGGTCAACCTTGGCGAAGCAACGGACGTACAGTTCACCCTTAAAAACGGAACGTCCTTCTCGTCGTACAGTATTATGAAGGACGAATATGAAACGATTGGCACGAACGTACATTTCGAAAAAGGGCAATCCTATCTCTTGTACGTGAGCAACGAAACGCCCGTAGCAAAGAAGGCGAAAAAGGCATTGCGTCTTGGCAAGGAATTTACCGTTTGCGGCAGTCCTGAAAACTATCTCACGCTCGACTTTATGCGTTTCTCGACGGACGGGGTAAATTATAGCGATTCCGTACATCATATGGGAGTGTTCAACGAAATGCTCGAACGCAGATATGAAGGCAAACTCTATTTAAAATACGAGTTTACCGTGGACGAATTACCGAGCCGTTGCCAATTTCTTGCGGAAGATACCAACACCGCTTGGGTGGAAGTGAACGGGCAAAGAGTGGACGATTTCTTTGCGGATCCGTCCGAACCTGCGTTGCATATCTACGACGTCGCAAAGCTTTTGAAAAAGGGCAAAAACGAGGTTGTTATTTTGATAAACTATTTCCAAAGTGAGCAGGTATATTATGCGTTGTTCGGCGAAAACGTAACGGAGAGCTTGAAGAACTGTCTTGCTTACGATACGGACATTGAAGCGGCTTACTTAAAAGGGGATTTCGGCGTATACGGCGATTTCAAAAAAGGGAGCGCGGATAATATCGCAATCGGCGAAAACTTCCGCATTGGCAAGCAAAATAAGACGGTTTCCGACCTTGTAGAGCAGGGCTATCCCTTCTTCCGCGGCGATATCACGCTCAAACAAACGGTGAACGTAGAGGATACCGATTGCGAGTTGGTATTCGACGGACGTTTCCATTTGCTTGACGTGAAAGTGAACGGTGAATACGTTGGGCAATTGATGTTCGATAAGAAGATAGACGTTTCCAAGTTCTTAAAGAAAGGGGAAAACGAAATCGAAATCACGCTTACGGTGGGGAACAGAAATCTGCTTGGGCCTTTCCACGCGAAAGAGGAAGAAGACGTGTGGGTAGGACCGTACACCTTCGAGCGTATTGGCACTTGGAAAAACTGCAAGAGCAGCATTCTTCAAGAAAGATATTCGTTTGTGAAAACCTTGATATAACGTAAAAGCAAAAAACTCCCGTTGCGACGGGAGTTTTTATTTTTCAATAATTGACTTTATAAGAGAAATGTGATATAATCAAAAAAATATATTTTTTTTGTGAGAGTCGATGATGAACGAAGAATACACGAGAAGATTTTTTGAGGACGACGGCTTCGTTAAACTGTTGGGCATTCAAACGATGGAGCTCACGGAAGAAAAAGCGGTCGTGCGGGCGGAAGTGAAGAGAGAACATCTCAACGCCAACGGCAGTGCGCAGGGCGGTATGCTCTATTCGGTGGCGGATTTTGCGTTTGCGCTCCTTGCCAATCACTTGCATCCAATGACGGTGACGCAGGGCGGCGAGATACGATACGTTCGCCCGGCATATACGAAATGCGTGACGGCGGTGGCAAAAGAAACCGTCCGAGCAGGGCATAACACCGTATCCGAAGTGATTATTTACGACGATAAAGAAGAAATTGTTTGCGTGTGCAGTTTTAATGGGTTCGTGAAAGACGTGGACCGTGAAAATTGGACGTGGAAAATGAAAAACGCAGGAGAAGAGAAATGAAAGAATTGATGTTGACCAATCAAGCGATTGCGCGCGGTGCGTACGAAGCGGGGGTGAAGGTACTTTCCGCTTATCCCGGCACACCGAGTACGGAAATCGCTGAAAATTTTGTGAAACATGAGGGCGTTTACGCGGAATGGGCACCCAATGAAAAGGTAGCCTTGGAAGTAGCCATCGGTGCGGCGGTTGCAGGTGCGCGTGCGATGTCTTGTATGAAGCACGTCGGCTTGAACGTGGCGGCAGATCCGCTCTTTACCGCGGCGTATACGGGTATTAACGCAGGGCTTGTTATCGCCGTTGCGGACGATCCCGGTATGCATTCCTCGCAAAACGAGCAGGACTCTCGTTTCTACGCGCGCAGCGCACATATCCCGATGTTAGAGCCGTCGGATGCGAACGAAGCGAAGGAATTTGTCAAGCTTGCGTATGAAATTAGTGAAAAATTCGATACGCCCGTGCTCTTGCGTGAAACGACGCGCGTGGCGCATTCCCATGGTTTTGTGGAGCTTTGCGAAAGAAACGAAGTGGGTGTTCGCCCTTACGAAAAGAATGCGGCAAAGTACGTTATGATGCCTGCGAACGCTATCAAGCGCCACGTAATCGTAGAACAAAGGGACAAAGCGCTTTGCGAATACGTTTGCTCGCTTGCTTGCAACCGTGCGGAATATACGAACGAAAACGAGATTGGTATCGTTTGTTCAGGCGTGGTGTACGAATACGTAAAAGAAGTGCTTCCAAACGCCAACGTGTATAAGATTGGCACCGTTCATCCCGTACCTGTCCCTGCCATTCGTGAATTTGCAGGCAAGGTAAAGGAGCTGTACGTCATTGAGGAATTGGAGCCGTTTATCGAAGATACGTTAAAAGCGGCAGGGGTCGCCTGCAAGGGCAAGGAGCTCTTCTCGTTGCAAGGGGAAATTTCCGTCCCCGTTATCAAGGCGGCGTTCGGTTTGTCGGCGGATGAAACGCTTACAATGGAAAAAGTGCCCGCTCGTCCTCCTGTAATGTGCGCAGGTTGTCCGCATAGGGGTGTGTTCTACGTACTCAACAAATTGAAATTATCGGTGACGGGGGATATCGGTTGTTATACCCTCGGTGCTGTGCCCCCCCTTTCGGCGGTGGATACCTGTGTTTGCATGGGCGCGTCCGTAGGTATGTCGCACGGCTTTAAGAAGGCGACGGACGGCGAAGCGAAATGCGTTGCCGTAATTGGCGACTCCACCTTCTTACATAGCGGCGTGACGGGGCTTATCAACGCAGTATATAACCAAAGCGGTATTACGCTTATGATTTTGGACAACTCGACCACGGGGATGACAGGGCATCAACAACACCCTGCTACGGGTAAGAATTTGAAGGGCGAGCCCGCTCCCGTCGTGTTGCTTGACGAGCTTGTAAGAGCTTGCGGCGTCAAGGATTTGGCTATCGTAGACGCGTACGACGTGAAGGCGGTAGAAAAGGCGGTAAAGGCTGCGACGGCTTCCAAGGAAGTGAGCGTTATCATCGCGCAAAGACCTTGCGCTCTGCTCGACAAATCCCCTAAGCCCAAGATGAACGTTGTCAACTGTCGCAACTGCGGCGTTTGTATGCGCATCGGTTGCCCGGCGATTAGCAAAGGGGAAAACGGTATCGTTATCGATCCTATTCAATGTACGGGCTGTGGCGTTTGCGCAAACGTTTGCCCGTTTGGCTCATTGGTAAAGGAGGGCGTGTGATATGACGAATATTCTCATTGCAGGCGTAGGCGGTCAAGGTACGCTTTTGGCGAGCCGTGTGCTTGGCAGATATGCGATGATTAGCGGAAAGGACTGTAAATTGAGTGAAATTCACGGTATGAGCCAACGTGGAGGCAGCGTGGTAACCCACGTGCGTATCGGGGATAAAATTTACTCTCCCGTAATTTGGGAAGGTAGTGCGGACGTCATTCTTGCGTTTGAAACGTTGGAAGCGGCGCGTGTAAAGCATTATTTAAAAAAGGGCGGCGTGTTGCTCGTGAATAGCGAGAAAATTTTGCCGATGCCTTGTATTACAGGGGCGGCTGAATACCCTGTTGGTTTGCAAGAAAAAATCCAAGAAACCTGCGAAAATGTTTGCTTTATAAAGGCGCAGGCTTGGGCTTTGGAAGCGGGAAGCGCAAAGGCGACGAACATCGTTATGCTCGGTGCACTCTGCAAGCTTTGCGGATTAGACAAAGGAGTAATGGCGCAGGCGGTTGCGGAATGCGTGCCCGAAAAGTTCCGCGCATTGAACTTGAAAGCTTTCGAGCTTGGGTTTGAAAGAGTTTAATAATATACCGTGAAAGCGGCGGTTGCAGGAGGAAACTGCAACAAAGGAAATACATATATGCAATATTTTCAAAAAGATTTAGAAACGATGAGTGCAGATCAAAAAAAGGTCTTGCAATCGGAAAGATTGGTGAAGATGGTCAAGTACGTGTACGAAAACCAACTTCCCTATCGCGCGAAAATGGACGTAATTAAGTTGAAACCGAGCGATATTAAGTCGATTGACGACATCTACAAGTTGCCCTACACGGTAAAGCAGGATTTGCGTGACGCATATCCGTTCGGTATGATGGCTCGTCCCCGTAAAGATCTCGTGCGTTTACACGCTTCGAGCGCAACGACGGGTAAATTGACGGTGGCAGGCTACACGATGAACGATATCGACGTTTGGGGCGAATGCGCGGCTCGTTCGTTGGTAATGGCAGGCGCAGACGAAAATAGTATCGTACACGTGGCGTACGGCTACGGCTTGTTTACGGGCGGTTTGGGTATGCATTACGGCGGTGAAAAGCTCGGTGCGTGCGTTGTTCCTGCATCGGCAGGAAACACCCAAAAGCAAATTCAACTCATCGCTGATTTCGGGGCGGATATCATTTGCTGTACGCCCTCGTACATCATCTACCTTGCGGACGAAATCGAAAAGCTCGGCTTAAAGCCCGGCGTGGACATCAAGCTTAAAGGCGGTGTGTTCGGCGCAGAAGCGTGGTCGGAAGGTATGCGCGAGACGATCGAGAAACGCCTTGGCATTCGTGCTTGCGATATCTATGGTTTGAGCGAAATCGCAGGTCCCGGCGTTGCTTGCGACTGTGAATTTAAGACGGGTATGCATATTCAAGACGACCATTTCTTCCCCGAAATCGTCGACGTAGATACGTTAGAGCCGTTGCCTTACGGCGAATCGGGCGAGCTCGTATTCACGACGCTCACCAAGGAAGGGATGCCTTTGATCCGTTATAGAACGCGTGATATTGCGAGCTTGAATAACGATCCTTGCCCTTGCGGCAGAACGACGGTAAAGCTCAACAAGATTACGGGTAGAAGCGACGATATGCTCATCATTCGCGGTGTAAACGTATTCCCTTCGCAAATTGAAAGCGTACTTTTGAAGAATGCGGACATTCAACCTCATTACCACATCAACGTGGACCGTGTGAACAATCTCGACACGATGGAAATCGTTGTAGAGCTTTCGCCCAACGTTTCCTTGGATGAAGTGGCGCACGTAGAGGAAATCCGCAAGAGGCTCGCTTCGGATATGGCGAGTGCGCTTTCCGTAAGTGCAAAAATCACGCTGGTTTCCCCTGGTACGGTTACGCGTAGCGAAGGCAAGGCGAAGCGTATCACCGACAAGCGCAAATTGTAATTCGTAGATAAGGAGTGGAAATTATGATTAAACAAGTGGCGGTATTTTTGGAAAATAAAGCAGGCAAGGCAAGTGCATGCTGCAAGGTTTTGAAGGACGCAGGTGTGAATTTGCTTGCATTGTCGATTGCGGACACGCAGGACTTCGGTATTTTGCGCTTGATCACGGAAAACAACGAAAAGGCGCTTTCCGCATTGAAGGGTGCAGGTTATATTGCGTCCGAAGTGGAGCTTGTCGGCGTCGAAGTATCCGACAAAGCAGGTGCGTTGTCAGACCTTTTGATTGTGCTTGGCGACCACAACGTGAGCGTGGAATATATGTACTCCTACGCAGAGCGTGACGGGCACGCAAAAATTGCCTTTAAGACGGCTACACCCGATAAGGCGATTGCCGTTTTGGAAGGGGCAGGTGCGAAAGTAATCTAAAAAAGCAGATAAAGAAAACGCGGTTTCATAAGGAAACCGCGTTTTTGTTTTTTGTGTATATTAACCGAAGATAAGGGGTAAAATAACGAGTGTAACGATAACGACTGCGCCGAGCGCAATTCGATACCACCCAAAGGATGCAAAGCTGTGCTTTTTCACGAAGTTCATTAAGAACTTGATGGCAAGCATAGAAACGGCGAAAGCCACGATCATGCCGATGATAAGATAACCAATTTCCGCGCCTGCAAGCACGCCGTCTTTCACGATAAACTTTAATATTTTCAAGGCGCTCGCGCCGAGCATTACGGGGATTGCAAGGAAGAAGGTGAATTCCGAGCCGGCAGGTCTGTCGATACCGATAAGAAGCGCCCCGATGATGGTCGCGCCCGAACGGGAAGTGCCGGGGATTAACGAAAGTACTTGAAATGCGCCGATGATAAGAGCCTTTTTGTAGGAAATATCGTCCGTCGTTTTGATGGGCAAATCACGCTTTTTATTGAAATGCTCGATGACGATAAAGGCGACGCCGTAGATGATTAAAGCAAGGGCGATAATCAAGGGATGTTCGAGATGTTTTTCAAGGTCTAAAATCTCTAAAATAAGACCGATGACGGCGGCAGGTACGCAAGCAACAATAACTTTTAACCAAAGCTTAAAGATATTTTTATCGGCGATAATGCTGCGTTTCGTGGCGCGAATTTCCATGCCGTCGGACGTTTTTTCGCCCGTAGCAACCGTCGATTTTTGCACGCGCCAAGGGAAGAGCTTTTTCCAAAACATCACGACGACGGCAAGAATTGCTCCGAGCTGTATCACGACGAAAAACATATCCTTAAACGCCGTGCTAGCGTTTAAGGTAAACAGTTTATCGACAAGGAGCATATGTCCCGTACTAGACACGGGAAGCCATTCGGTGATGCCTTCGACAATGCCGAGTAATATGACTTTGAGAACCTCGATAAAATCCATAAAAACACCTTATTTTCGATATTGTACGATCAACTACGATTAAATTATACCTTAAAAGCGGTAAAAAGTCTATTATTTTGCTCAAAAAAAGCAAAAAATGAGCAAAATGAAGGGATTTTTTTGTGAATAGTTATTGCAATCGTAAAAAAATTGTGTTATAATTACTTTATAAACGAATAAAATGACGGGGGTACTTTGCGGCAGATTTATCGTTAAGTAAATTGAAAGGGGGTACCGAAAGATGGCTCAAGGAACTGTGAAATGGTTCAATGCGGAGAAGGGCTATGGCTTTATCGCCGGCGATGAAGGCGGCGACGACGTTTTTGTCCATTTTTCCGCGATTGTAGCAGAGGGGTACAGAAGATTGAGGGAAGGCCAAAAGGTTTCTTACGAAACCGAACCCGATCCCAAAAATCCGGAGAAACTCCGTGCCGTGAACGTTAAGGCATTATAAAAACTTAAAAGTTTCTCAAAATCGACCGCGCCGAAAAACGGCGCGGCCATTTTTTATAAGAGAAGGATAGAGGAAAACACTTCTTTGAGAAATACATGAAAATTGGCGTGCGGTTGTTGACAAAATTTTGTTAGTAGTGTATAATCATCTTAATAAGTCAGGAGGGCGATATGTATAACGAAAGTCTTATTTTCGGCGTTGGCTTTTACGAAATATTTATTGCAATCGCCCTGATTGGCGCACTCTTTCTTTCCGATAGATTGGGGGTTCGTCGCGGCTTTTCTATAAGCCTGCAACGTCATTTTATCGTTACGATTATCGTGGCGGTGCTCGTCGGCTTTTTTGGCGCAATCCTTTTCCAAGCGGTTTATCATTGGATTGCAACGGGGCACTTTTCGCTCGATAGCGGTATGACCTTCTACGGCGGACTTATTTTCGGCGTGGCGGCGTTCTTGCTCTTTTGGTTCTTCGGAGCGAAGCTTTTTAAGGTGGCGGACGAAGCGAAGAAACGCTTTGCGGACGTTGCGGATATTGCGGCGGCAATTATCCCTTTGGCGCACGGTTTAGGGCGTATCGGTTGTCTGTTTGCAGGGTGCTGCCACGGAAAAATTACGGACGCTTGGTACGGCATCGTGCAACACGATCTCGTGATTGGCGAAACGTACTACGAATCGGCAAAGGTCGTGCCCATTCAACTCTTTGAAGCGTTGGTGTTGTTTGCGTTGGGCGGTGCGCTTTTGGCGGTGTTCTTCTATCACAGTAAGAAGAGCAAAAAGCGGTTTCCTTTATTGCCTATTTACCTTGCGGTATACGGTGTTTGGAGATATTTTATCGAGTATGCGAGAGCGGACGAGCGCGGCAAAACGATCGTACCGTTTTGGTCGCCTTCACAGCTTATTGCCGTGATTATGGTGCTCGCAGGAATTGTTTATTTTTGTCTGTGGCTGTTTTGGCTGCGAAAAAGAGTGAATAAGGAGTAAAAACATGGAAAGAACGGAAGCTATGGTTGCGTTTAAAGAAGCTTTCGGCGCAAATGCCGAAGATTTGTTTACGGCGGCAGGGCGTATCAACGTCATCGGCGAACACGTAGATTATTGCGGCGGTAAGGTATTTCCTGCGGCGCTTAACTTGCGTTGCAATATTTATGCAAAAAAGACGGGCGGTAAGGTGATTCGTATGGCATTCCGCGGTATCGACGGTATCGTGGAAATCAAAACGGATAACCTTGACGCATACCGTGGTTTAAAGATTGGGAATTATCAAGCGGGCGTTGCCTATTTCTTGCAAGAAGAGGGGATCGAAATCGTCGGTTGCGACTTGTATTACGATTGCACCGTACCTTTCGGCAGTGGGCTTTCGTCGTCGGCGGCGATTGAAGTGGCGACGGCGGTTGCTTTGTGCGAATATGCAGGCGTGGCGTACGATAAAGTGCAGCTTGCGCTTATTTCCCAACGCGCGGAAAACAAGTACGCAGGCGTAAATTGCGGCATTATGGATCAATTTGCTTCGGCAATGGGCAAAAAAGACCATGCGGTACTCCTTGATTGCTCGACGCTTGCCTACGAATACGTGCCCTTGCAGCTTGGCGAATACTGTCTTGTTGTGGCAAACTGCAACAAGCCGCACAACCTTGTGGAAAGTAAGTACAACGTGCGCCGTCAAGAAGTAGAAACGGCGCTTAAAGCCCTGCAAAAGGTATTGCCCGTGAGCTGTCTTGCGGAAATTACTCCCAAGCAGTTTTTGGAAGCAAAATATTTGCTTTCGGGCGTAGTGGCAAAGCGTGCGGAACACGTCGTTATGGAATGTGACCGTGTTAATAAAGCGGTGACAGCGCTCAGGGCAGGGGATATAGTAGAGCTTGGTAGATTGTTGAACGAGAGCCATTTTAGCTTGCGTGATTTATATGAAGTTACGGGCAAGGAATTGGATACGTTGAGCGGTTTGGCGAGAAAGGAAACGGATTGCCTCGGTTCGCGTATGATCGGCGCAGGCTTTGGTGGTTGCACGATTTCCATTGTCAAAAAGACGGCGGTGGAAGGCTTTATTCGCCGCGTTGGCAAGGCATATCAAGATTCTATCGGCTATAAAGCGAGCTTCTACGAAACGTCCATCGAAGACGGTATTACAGTCGAAAAACTTTGATATTTTACGGCGGTTTTATGCCGCCGTTTTTCCTTTTATATATAAAAAGAAGGGGGCAGGTACGAGATGAAATACGTTTTGGCGCTCGACCAAGGTACGACGTCTTCTCGCGTCGCGCTTATTGACGAGCAGGAAAAAATCGTAGCGATTTTGAATAGAGAATTTCCACAAATCTATCCGAATGAAGGTTGGGTGGAGCACGATCCAATGGATATTTGGTCGAGTCAATACGGCGTTATGATGGAAACGTTGGCAAAGAGCGGCGTTTCTATGCAAGACGTAGCGGCAATCGGCATCACCAACCAACGTGAAACGACCATTGTGTGGGAAAAATCGACGGGGAAACCCGTCTATAACGCCATCGTTTGGCAATGTAGGCGTACAGCGGATAGAATTGAAGAACTCAAAAAGGCGGGATATGCCGAAAAAATACGCCGCAAAACGGGGCTCATTCCCGATGCCTATTTCTCGGCGAGTAAAATTGAGTGGATACTCGACAACGTGGACGGCGCGAGAGAAAAAGCGGAGCGTGGCGAGCTGTTGTTCGGTACGGTGGATAGTTGGCTGATTTGGAAGCTGACGGATGGGCTTGTGCACGCCACCGATAGAACGAATGCTTCGCGCACGATGCTTTACAATATCGAGAAAATGGATTGGGATAAAGAGCTTTTAGAGCTGTTCCGTATTCCTCATTGTATGCTTCCCGAAGTGAAAAGCTCGGGTGAGATCTTCGGATTTGCTACGCTTGGCGGCGTGCGAGTGCCGATTGCAGGCGTTGCAGGGGATCAACAAGCGGCACTCTTTGGACAAGGCTGTTACGAACGTGGCGAAGGGAAAAACACGTACGGTACGGGTTGCTTCCTTTTGATGAACGCAGGGGAAGAATACCCGATAAGTGAAAATGGCTTATTGACAACCTTGGCTGCGACTTTAAAAGAGGAAAAGCCGCAGTATGCTTTGGAAGGGAGCGTGTTTATTGGCGGTGCGGTCATTCAATGGTTGCGTGATGAAATGCGCTTTTTCACGGAGAGTAAAGACGCCGAATACTATGCGAAAAAAGTGCCCGATACAGGCGGTGTGTACCTTGTGCCTGCGTTTACGGGTATGGGCGCGCCCTATTGGGATATGTATGCGCGTGGAACGATTGTGGGCATTACGCGCGGAACGAAGCGCGAGCATATCATTCGTGCGGCGCAGGAATCGATTGCCTTTCAATCGGCGGATTTGGTTGCCGCCATGGAAAAGGACACGGGGGCAAAGCTCAAAAGCTTGAAGGTGGACGGCGGCGCGTCGAGGGATTCCTTCTTGATGCAATTCCAAGCGGATATTTTGGGCGCGGAAGTAGTAAAACCCAAGCAACACGAAACGACGGCGATTGGCGTGGCGAGATTGGCAGGCTTGACGGTGGGGCTTTGGCAGGATAAATATGTCTTGGCTAGCGCACAAGAAACGGACAAACAATACACTCCTAAAATGACGGAAACGGATCGCGCAGAGCGCTTAAAAAAGTGGCACAAGGCGGTGGGTAGAAGTCTTGCTTGGGAAGAAAAATAAGAGGAAAAAACCGACGGAAAATCCGTCGGTTTTTTATTTCAATGCGTATATGGTACGGTCTTTTATGATTATAAAGAGTTCTCAAAGCCTTTTGCAAGCAGTAAAAGGCGTTCTTTTTTGTTATCCCTCGCATTTGTGGCGGTGTGCAAAAGCAATTTATTCAATACCGTCGAGATCCGGTGGGGTGCAATGCCCAAGCGCAAGAGATCATTGCCGTTTACGGCGAGCGATTTCAAGGAAAAGGGAACGCCTTCTTCTCGCATTTTATCGAGTAGTTTTGTCCAACGCACAAAGGTGGGCGCAGGGGAAAGGTTGTCCGCGCAAGCGGAGAAATCTGCCTGTTTGATAAGGAGTAGCTCGTCCATAATATTGGCATGTAAAACGAAGAAGCGGCGAAGTTTGTTCTCGCTCGTTTTTCCGTCAAGGTCGTACATGTGCAGTTCGGTGAGCAAGCATACTTGGTCAACGGTTTTCTTTGGCGCTTTCAAACGATTCAAAATTTCGCGCGCGAGCTTTGCGCCTTCGGTTGGATGCTCGTAGGAATTGCCAAACTGCAGCTTGCAGTACGGCTTGCCGACGTCGTGGAAAAGGGCGGCAAGGCGAATGCGCTTATCGGCATATTTTACCGTGCGGAGCGAGTGCTCCAACACGTCGTATTTGTGGAAATCCGCCCGTTGCACCATACCCTTTCCAAGGGCAAGCTCGGGGAAAATATGGGCGAGAACGCCCGTTTCGTCAAGCAGCTTTAAGCCGTAGTAATGCCCGTCCGTGATGCCGTGCTTTTCATCGGCGGAAAGAATAGCGAGAAGCTCCGCAAAAATTCGTTCGGGGGAAATGTCTTTAATAAGAGCGGCGTTTTTCTTTGCGCCGTTAAGGCAATCTTCGTCAGGGGCAAAGCCGAGCTGTGCCGCTTGGCGAGCAAGCCGCATCAAACGGAGTCCGTCTTCCCCAAATACCTTTTCGGCGGGCGCGACGGTAGTGAGTCGTTTTTCTTGAATGGCGGGGATTCCGTTGAGCGGATCGACAAAATTATCCGCTTTTACGTCGTAATAGATAGCGTTGACGGTGAAATCACGGCGGCGTGCGTCAAGGGCAATATCGTCCGTAAAATAAATTTCAACGGGTACATGGGTGCCTCGAACGTACTTATCTGAACGAAAACAACTGTACTCATAGTCCACGCCTTCGGCGTCTTTTACTTTGACCGTTCCCGTATTTTTATAGACGGATTTGACTTCAAATCCGTGCGTTTTGGCAAGCTCCGCAAATTTTTCCGCCGATAACGGCGAACAAATATCCCAATCGGGGGTGGATAAAGGGAAGCCCGCGAGATAATCTCGGACGCTTCCGCCGACTACGTAAAGGGGGGTTGGGACGGCTTCCGCAAGTAAAATTAAGTTTTTCGGCAAAATTTTACGCATAAATGCCTTCTTTTTTCATTTTTTCAACATTTACAGTATAACAAATTGCAAAATAAATTGCAATTATTTGAAAAGTGTTATATAATATAATCAGCGAAAAATTTTTCCCGTAGGGAAAAAATGTTTTTACAAAGGAAAATGGTGGCAAATGTTTCATATCATTCTTAATCCCGTATCGGGGAACAAAAAGGCAAGTAAGAATTTCCGCAAGGTAGAAAAGACGCTGCAACAGCGAGGCGTTGCTTATGAGTTGCACGAAACGCACGCGGTGCGTGAAGCGGAAGCGATTGCCCGTGAGTTGACCTTGAAAGGGGAAACGGAAATTATCGTATTCGGTGGCGACGGTACGTTACACGAAGTATTGAACGGCTTGGTAGATCCTGCCGTGTGCACGATTGGTCTTGTTCCGTCGGGTACGGGTAACGATTTTGCTACGGCGCTCGGGCTTCCTTTAAAACCGGAAGAGGCAATTTTGAGAATCTTGGACGGTGCGGCAAAGCCCATCGACTATTTGCAGGTTGGAGAAAGGCGTTGTATGAATATCGGCGGTGTCGGTATGGACGTTGACGTTTTGGTGCATTGCGCAGAAAACAACACGAAGGGGAAGCTGAAATATATAATGCAGCTCTTAAAGAGTATTTATACCTACAAGGGCTGTTCGCTTACGGTATACCGAGACGGAGAAAAGGATAAAACGTACAATGCTTTTTTGGCGGCGGCGTGTAACGGCAAGCTGTTTGGCGGCGGCGTTCCTATTTGCCCTGCTGCATGTGTAGACGACGGAAAAATTCACGTCGTACTCGTGGATGTTTTTGAGAAGAAATGGGAGCTCACCAAAACGCTTGTAAAACTACTGCGAGGGAAGATTCTTGAGCATCTTCATTGCACCCATTATCTTTGCGAGAAGGTGCGCTTTGTGCCCAACGAGCTTTGCACCTATCAACTCGACGGGGAGCTTTATCACAGCGAGGATATTGAAATTCAAGTTTGCCAAGGCTTGAGAATGTATAGATAAAAAGACGTATATAAAGACGAAAAAAGTATAAACGAGGACAAAGAATGCTGCAAAATATTTATAAAAAAGCATTGGACAGACTGCCCGAAGGGGTGTTTGTCTTTGACGATAAGCTGCGCGTGAAATTCACGAACGCGGCTTTTCGGCGTTCTTGCTCGGACGGCGCAAAGAATATCGGTGCGCTTTCCGCAGTCCTTGGTTGTAAAGAGGGGAAGAATTGCGGCGAAAACGCCGCTTGCGAATACTGCGCTTTTTACCGCTCCATGCGTGCGGCGGTTGCTGAAAATGCGGAAAAAACGGAAACGGTACACACCAACGTAACGCGCGGCGGTCATACGGACAAGCTGTCCGTGCGCATTCGCATTTTCCCGATGGATGAGAAAGGAAAGCTTTTCTTGGGGATCACGGATAGCACCTATCAATCGGAAATGCAAAGGGAAATGCTCTCTGCACAGCAGATGCAAAGACGTTTGTTGCCTGCCGGGAAGAGTATGGGCGGCGTGCCGTATTCGTTTATGTATATTCCTTGCTACGAAGTTGGTGGTGATTTGCCCGACGTGTACGAATTGGACGGGCAGACGTACGGCGTGCTTGCCGACGTTTCGGGGAAGGGAGTATCCGCCGGTATGCTCTCGGCGTTTGTGAAGGCGGGATTTGACCGCAAACAACCCGATTTAGCCAAGGCGTTGACGCAGTTGAATACGAAGTTCAAGGAGCTCAACCAAGACGAGCGCTCGTACATTACGGTGGCGGCGGTGCGAATAGATAAAAACGCAGGCTTGCTCCGCTATGCTTTGGCGGGACATAATGCGCCGATTTTGTTGAAAAATTCGTTTGGAATCAATGAAATTGAAGCACCTGCACCCCCCATATCCACGTGGTTTTCCGACTATACGTACCGTGAAAACGAATTGCCGTTTGAGCGAGGGGATATACTCGTATTGTTGACGGACGGCATCACGGAGTGCGCCAATCCGCAAGGGGAGCTTTTTGGGATTGAAAAGGCGGAAAGCGTGTTATTGCAATCACGCAGCGCGGAAGACTTTATCGGCAAGCTTAAAGCGGCGCTTACCGTGTTTAGCGGTGGGAAATTCTCGGACGATATTACGGCAATTGCCTTCGATTTATAACGTGCTTTTCGCAAATGCCTAGGGGCAGGTACGGATTGAAAATATTATTTTGACGAAAGATAAGGGTGTAAGATTTAGACATGGCAAAACGGAACGGTTGGAAGAAATTCTTTGAAAAATTGAATAATTTGCCCAACTGGATTGCGATTTTGGCGGTCATTGCAACCTTTTTATTAGGGCCCTTGGCGTTTTCGGCAATCGTAACCGAAAAGGGGCAAAATATCTATGCAACGGTTGCGACAATCATGTGTATTCCGCCCTTTCTCTACACCGTTTTCTTGGTGATATACTCAGGTAGAAAGTTAGGCATTTCCATCTATAAAGCGGCGGATAAATATAAGTTCACGAGAAGTCTTTTCAAGAGCTACGAATTCCGCAGTATTTTCTTTGGGATTTGTACCTTTGTATGTAACGTGGGCTACACAATCTTCCTGTGCGTGTTTGCTATCATTTATAAATCGCCGTGGTATGGCTCGTCGGCGGTGTATTATATCTTGCTTTCGACGGCGCGCGGCGGGATGTTGATTCAAAACGCACGAGAAGAAAAGAAGTACAAGGACGATCCCTTGGCGCTTGCAAGAGCGAAGGTCGGTACTTACCGCTATTGCGGTATTATGATGGTCACGTTGACGCTTGCGTTGGCGCTTTCCGTAGTGCAAATGTTTGCGGACGGCGCGAGCTTCCCCATTCCGAAGTGGGCGGTTATTCCGTTTGCAATCGTTGCGTTGTATCGAATTGTGATGTCCATTTTGCATTTTGTTAAAGCGACAAAGAAGGACGATTTGGTCGTTCGAGCGATTCGATATATCAATCTTGGAACGGCGCTCGTATCCGTATTGACCTGCCAAACGGCAATTTTTGTGGCGTTCAAGCCGCCGTTTAATACTTCGTATGCAAATGCCATTTCGGGCGTTATCGTGTGCATTATCATTTTGGCGCTTGGTATTTTCATGGTGACGTTCTCACACGAAATCAAGAAAAAAATCAAGGCGAAGCAAGCGGAAGCCATGAAAGAGGCACAAACACTGCGTGGGTACAATCGCGAAGAGTATAGTGAAGAGTACGGCTTGGATTCGATTGACGAAATGCTCGAAAAAGGCTTGGATGCAGAAATTATGAAGGATTTGACCGAGGAATCGGCCGAAAACGTGGAAAATCAAAGAGAGTAAAGGAGCGAAATATGGAAATTGTAAAACTTTATCCCGAATGCAAGGATAATATTTGGGGCGGTGTAAAACTCCGTGAAAAGTACGGCAAACAAACGGAAAAAGATCCCGTGGCAGAAAGCTGGGAGCTCTCTTTCCATAAAGACGGGCCGACACGTTTGGCGGACGGGAAAACCTTGCAGGAAACGGCGCAAAAGGAAGATTTGGGGAAGAATTGCGACGGCTTTCCGTTTTTTCCTATGCTTGCAAAATTCATCGATGCGAAGCAGAATCTTTCCGTGCAGGTACACCCTTCGGACGAGTATGCGTTAAAGTACGAAAATAGCTTCGGTAAGACGGAAATGTGGTATATCGTCGAAGCGGACGAAGGCGCAGGGATTTATCTTGGCTTTAAGCAAGCGGTAACGCAAGAAGAGTACGAAAAAGCGATTGCCAACCACACGTTGACCGACCTTCTCAATTTCTTTGAGGTGAAGGCAGGCGAATGCTATTTCATCCCTTCGGGCACGATTCATGCCATCGGCGAAGGCTGCTTGATTTGCGAAATTCAACAAAATAGTAACCTTACCTATCGTGTTTACGACTACGGCAGAAAGGATAAGAATGGTAAGGAACGTGAATTGCACGTCGAAAAAGCACTCAAGGTGACTAACCTTGAAAAGTATGAGTATGCGCCTTTGAACTTGCGTACGGCGCAAGGGGAGTTGCTTGGGTTGAGCCGATATTTCACGACGACGGCGGTGTCGGTGGACGGCGAGAAACGCTTGTTTGCGGATAAAAATTCCTTTAAATGCGTGATGTGTGTGGAGGGTTGCGGTAAGATTGACGACAAAGACGTTGCGCTTGGGGATAGTTGGTTTGTGCCTGCGGGCTACGGCGAGTTCACGTTGTCGGGAAAAATGCAAATTATCGTTGCGGAAGTTAGAAAATATTACGTGGGGATCGACCTTGGCGGTACGTTTATTAAGGGCGGTATCGTAGACGATCTCGGCAATATTATTATGCAAGATAAGACTCCCACTGAAAGCGAAAATGGGGCAGGCAGGGTTGCGTCGAACATCGCAAATCTTGCAAAAACGTTGATGGCGAAGGTCGGTTTGATTAAGGACGACGTGGAAGGCATCGGCATGGGCGTTCCCGGTATGATTGATAGTAAGGAAGGCAACGTTATCTATTCCAATAATTTGGGTTGGAAGGACTTCCGTATCGGGGAAAGCGTTGCGGAAATGACGGGACTGCGCGTAAAAATTGCCAATGATGCGAACGTGGCGGCGCTTGGTGAAGTGAAATTCGGTGCTGCGAAGGGTTGCGAAGATATGGTTATGCTTACGCTCGGTACGGGGGTTGGCGGCGGTATCGTTGCCGAAGGCAAGCTTATAGAAGGGCATAAATCCGCTGGGGCGGAGCTTGGGCATGCGGTGATCGTAGCGCACGGCGAAAAATGTACTTGCGGGAGAAAGGGGTGTTTGGAAGCGTATGCGTCTGCGACGGCACTTATCCGTGATACGAAGCGTGCAATGGAAGCTCACAAGGACAGTAAAATGTGGGAAATTGGCTCACTTGATAACGTAACGGGCAAGACGGCGTTTGATTATAAGGATAGCGATCCGTATGCAAAAGCGGTGGTGGAACGCTATATCGAGCATCTTGCGTTTGGTATTACGAACTTTGCGAACATTTTCCGTCCCGAAGTAGTATTGCTTGGCGGTGGTGTGTGCGCGCAAGGGGATAACCTTGTGAAACCGTTGCAAAAGATCGTCGATAACGACATCTTTGCAGGGGAGCTTGGTCCGCAAGTGCCTATACGTATTGCAGAGCTTGGAAACTCGGCAGGCTTGCTTGGTGCGGCGGCATTATTGATGGATTAAAAGTTTTTTATAAAACTTGGCAAAAACAGCAAAAAACAGTTGACAAAAGTTATAAAAAATTCTATACTATATAAGCACTTTGACGAAGAGTGCTTATAAATGCACTGTTAGCTCAATTGGATAGAGCGACGAGCTTCCCGTCAAGAAAAGCATTGATAATGCTTTTTAGGGGCGAGAGGAACGAGCGCATAAGTCTAGCGCGAGTGCTGACCGAAAACAACGCTTACATTACGTTGTTTGAGAACGGTCTACAAGACCGACGGTCGAAAAAATTGTCAACTGAATAAGCACTGTTAGCTCAACTGGATAGAGCGTCGGTCTACGGAACCGAAGGCTAGGAGTTCGAACCTCTTACGGTGCACCAGGAAAACACCCTGCGGATTTCCCGCGGGGTGTTTTTCCTTTGTTTTCCGTGAGGTTCTCACTCGCCGAGGTTCCGTAGGAACCGTAAGGAGCGCGTCAGCGCGACGGAATAGCGAACGCTTTGCGTGAGCGTCAGGCTAGGAGTTCGTAAAAATTCGATTTAGGTTGATTACGGTGCACCAACCAGACACACGTCCAATGCCTTGAAATATTAGGTATTGTGGCGTGTTTTTACTTGTTTTACAATATTTGACAAATGTTGCAAATTTTGCTATAATATATACAATCCATAAAAAGAAGGGAAATATTATGATAGGCGAAAAGTTTACATTATTACAGTATTCGGTTGGCGGTATCTTGGGTTTGATTGAAACAGGCCAATTTGTTATCCCTGAAATTCAACGCCCTTTTGTTTGGAAAAGAAGTCAAGTTCGTGATTTAATTGACTCGTTGTATAATGGTTATCCTACGGGTTATATTATCACCTGGAAAAACCCCGACGTAAAAACAAAAGACGGCGGTACTTCTAACGGTAAGCACGTTTTAATTGACGGGCAACAGCGTGTTACGGCTTTAATGGCGGCTATTGCAGGGAAAGAAGTTCTTGATGAGGATTTTAATTTGGATAGAATTAAAATCGCGTTCAATCCTTTGGCGGTGGACGATACAAAGCGTTTTGCTGTTCAAGACGCGTCACATTTAAAAGATAAAAAATGGATTCCCGATATATCCGTTGTATTTAAGAGTGATTTTAATGCATTTAATTTTGCTATTGAATACAGCAAAGAACACGGAATTGACCCCAGCATAGTAAATGATATGGTCAATAAGCTTAAAGGGATTGCAAATCGGCAAATCGGGGTGATTGAGCTTGACCATACCCTTGAAATTGACGAAGTAACGGAAATCTTTATTCGTATCAATTCCAAAGGAACAGCGTTAAGTCAATCTGACTTCGTTATGTCGAAGATGGCGGCAGACGTTGAACACGGCGGTAATACGTTGAGAAAAACGGTTGACTATTTCTGCCATCTTGCAACAAAGCCTGAATTTTTCCCGCAAATGCTTCGTGATAAAGATTTTCAAGAGACACCGTTTGCAGGAAAAATCAAGTGGCTTGCAAACGACTACGAAAATATTTACGACCCCGATTATAACGATATGCTTCGCGTTTCCTTTATGCATCAATTCCGTCGCGCAAAACTTGCGGATTTGGTAAGTTTGCTTTCGGGTAGAGATTTCGAAACGAAAGAATTTAGGGACGATATTGTAGAAAGTTCCTATAATAAATTAAGTGATGGTATTCAAAACTTTATCAACGAATACCATTTTAAGGAATTTATTAAAGCGATACGTGGAGCAGGTTTTATTTCAACAAAACTTTTGAACTCAAAAATGACGTTGAACTTTGCTTATACTCTTTACTGGATATTATTAAGTGACCGCTCTATCCCCAATGAGCAAGTTAAAAGATACGTTCAAAAGTGGTTCGTGCTTTCCACTTTGACCGCGCGTTATATCGGCTCACCCGAATCGGTTATGGACAGGGATATGAGAACGATAACCGAAAAAGGTTTTATCAATTTCTTAACGGAAGTGGAAGCGTCGGCGTTATCGGATACATTTTGGACGGTTACACTGCCGCAAAATCTTGAAACGTCGTCTATCAACACCCCCGCATTTAATACGTTTATTGCGGCACAAGTCCGCTTGAATTACAATTCCTTGCTTTGGGATGGTGAAAAGGTTGCGGATTTGATTACGATTTCTGGTGACGTGCACCATATTTTCCCCCGTGCATATTTGAAGGCTAACGGCGTGGACAATAAAACGAAGTATAACCAAGTAGCAAACTATATTTATCTTACTCCGCCTGTCAATAAGGCTATAAGTGACAATGCTCCGTATATTTATTTTACGCAGGCTAAAAATCAATGCCAAACGAAAGAGCTTGTTGTAGGGAATATTTGCGACGAAGCATTATTGGTAACTAACCTTGCGGAAAATTGCATTCCTGAAAATATTGCGGAAATGGATGTTTCGTCTTATGATTCTTTCTTGATTGAACGTAGAAAATTGATGGCAAAACTTATTGAAAAATACTATAAAGGCTTGTAATTGTACTTGTAAGAATTGTAATAGAAGTTTTAGCGGTAATACTTAAAAACGCGACTTTCGCGGACGTGGGTTCGGTATCGTTCGTTGAAATTTGGTTTTGACCGACATTGAAAAATAAGCAAAAAATATACAAAAACCTATGATTTTTGGCGAAAATCATAGGTTTTTATCATCGCGTAAGAGTGTACGCTTCGACATAATTACGGTGCATCAGCAACCGCCTGTGGCAATATGCCACAGGCGGTTTGCTTTTTGTGCGCCGTGAGGTTCTCACTCGCCAAGGTTCCGTGGGGACCGTAAGGAGTGCGTCAGCGCGACGGAATAGAGAACGCTTTGCGTTGATATTACGATTATTTCAACATTCTTCTTCTCTTCCGCATATACTGTATCAAGGGTGAAAGCCCTTATAGTATTGGAGGAATATAACGTATGTGTTATTTGAATAATACGAATGACGAGTTCGGAAGGTGTAATCCTTGCAATTCGTGTTCGGGAAACGTGACAATTTCGTCGATTCCGCGCTATATTGCAGGGCCGATTGGGCCGCAAGGCCCCGCAGGCCCGCAAGGACCGCAGGGTGAACCCGGGCCCGCAGGGGCGCAGGGGGAACAGGGTGTTCAAGGCATCCAAGGTGAACAAGGTCCCGTTGGTCCTGCTGGTCCGCAAGGCGAGCAGGGCATCCAAGGTGAACAAGGCCCCGTCGGTCCTGCAGGTCCGCAAGGGCCACAGGGCGAGCCTGGCGTCGTAACGCCTGCGGCGGCGGTTGCGAATGCTGTTGCTACCGACGCAACGACTACGAGTAACGCGGAAAAAATCAATGAAATTTTGGCGGCGCTTCGTGCGGCAGGTTTGATGGAATCGTAACCAAAGCAATATAATCCGAACCAAGATTTTTGGTGGTAAATTTCAGCGTCTACTGCGTTGAACTCCTTGATAAACCGTCGGGTTTATCTTTGTCCTTCGCCTTATATCCGCTTGAAATTTTCCTACCATAAAATTGCTACGCACCCAAAAGTTCGGATTTTTAGATGATTTTTGGTGCGAAGGAAGAAATTATACCAAAGTATTATGATGACGACAAGCCGAAAAGTGCTGAAAAGACGGCTTTTGGGCTGGTTCGGATGATATTGCTTTGGTTAAGCAAGCTCACGGCTATTGACGCAAATAAAAAAACCGAAGTCGTTTGACTTCGGTTTTATTTCTTGTTTTCCGATTACTCGCCTTTGAAGGGGAGAAGAGCGGTGATTCTTGCACGCTTGATAGCGGCTGCAAGAAGTCTTTGGTGAGCAGCGCAGGTACCGCTCATTCTGCGGGGAACGATTTTGCCGCCTTCCGTAACGAATTTCTTCAAACGGTTAACGTCCTTATAATCGATTGCATCAAGCTTTTCCTGGCAGAATGCGCAAACCTTTCTACGGGGCGCTTTCTTATATACCTTTTTAACAGGTGCTTTTTCTTCCATAATCCTTAACTCCTTTGGTTATTTTTCTTTCTAAATGATTAGAAAGGGATTGCGTCGTCGTCATCCATTGCTTGAAGCGTGGGCTTCTTTTTGGGCGCGGATGCGTGAGGCGCGTCGGGGGCTTCGTCAAAACCTTCGCTATCTCTCGGGGACAAGAATTCACAATCTTGTACAATGATGTCAACAGCGGTACGTCTTGTACCTTGGTTGTCTTCGTAGTTGCGGATTTGAATGCTACCGCTTACAGCAACCTTTTTGCCCTTTTTGGTGTAGCGCGCGATTGTTTCGCCGAGTCCGCGCCAAGCGGTACATTCAAAGAAGTCCGTTTGACGTTCGCCGTCTTGAGAAGAATAAGGTCTCTGTACAGCGATAGCGAAACGACACATAGGAACGCCCGAAGGGGTTTCTCTAATTTCGGGGTCGCGCGTTAAGTTTCCAATTAAAAATACTTTGTTCATGAATTTTCCCTCTTATTCATTAGTTGAGCTTCGTAATCAAGCGTCTTACTACGTCTGCGTCGATGAGTGCGATACGCTTGAGCTCTTCTACTACTTTTCCGTTTGCTTCGAACGTCATAAGAACGTAGTATGCTTCGTTCTTAAAGTTGATAGGGTATGCAGTTTTCTTCGTACCCCACTTGTCCGAGGATTCAACGACGCCGCCCATAGATTTAACTACGTTTTCGAATTTTTCGACTTTGGCGTCCTTTGCTTCATCGGTCAAATCGTTGTTGAGCAAATAGAGCATTTCGTATTTAGCCATATTTTTCACCTCCTGGTCTTATTCGGCACGTCTGCCCTGACGTGCAAGGTTATAACGGCCATTCGCATAGCCGTGTAGAGCTATTATATAGTATTTACTAAAAATAGTCAATCGTTTTTCAACTGTTTTTGCAAGATTTTAAGGATTTTTCTTACAAGCCAAGATCATCAATCGCATCGAAGATCGCGTTGACGTAGAGCATCATTTGCGTAACCGTCAAATCGCCGATTTGAACGGGTTTGCCGTCGCCGTCGGGGTCGCCGTAGGGAATGGAATTTGCATCCAACGTAGTCTTCAAGGAAGGCGTAAGATCATAGATTACGGCGGCGCTTAACGTATGTTCATCTAAGTCGGTGATCATACCGTCGTCGTGGAGCTTTCTGATTGTCGCATCGTGAACGTTGTTTTTCATATTCTCGATGAGATGATCCATTTCCGTGACTTTATATTGCTGTTCCACGCCGTTAATGGTCAATAAGTACCACCAAGCTGCGGTCAACTCGCCGTCTTTGCCGTTTTTGTAAATATCGCTTGCATAAACTTGTTGTACTGTGAGATTGTTCAAGGCGTCGGGCAAGCTTTCTATCGTTTCGTATTGTACGTGCTTTAAGAAATCGCTTGATTGAATGGTTGCATCGTCCAAAATTTCATTTACCGTCAAGCGCTTGGAAAGGTTATCCATACGGTTGTTGTTACCCGAAAGATCGCCAAGGCGGGTTCTATCGAAATAAGCGACGTTGCCGTCGAGATCGGTAAGCAAGCAAACGGTTGCCACAGTGTCATCGTTCATCGTTTTGCTGTCCGACGTTACGGAATAGCGATAAGATTTGCCGTGTTCATTCGTGTAGATATGAGCGGAACTGTCAAGCGTATAATTTACGTTGCCCGTGAGCAATTCGCCGTATTCGTTGTAAACGTTGCCGTTGCTTGCAATTGCAATATACATTTGCTGCATAACGATTTTGCCTTCTTCGATGACGTAATGCACGCCTTTCTTGCCATAGAGAAGGTGCATGATCATACCGTTGGAACGGTCTTCGTCAATCACGCTCGAAAGGGCTACGTTATCGATGAGCGTTTTGCCTTCCTTGCGAAGGTCGCCAATCGTCTTGTCGGACGAGCCGTAGATTTTTCCGTTTTCGATATAGTAATCGTCGCCGTAGGCAATTGCCAAAAGTACGGGGCTAGAATCGGGGTTCAAGTCCATAACGTCGTGTAAACGCAAGTTGTCGAGCAACGACAACGCGTCTTCTTGCAAATCCCCAACGAGCGTCTTTTTGTAAAGCACGGGGGTAGTGAGCGCTTCGTCCGAATAGGCGTAACCGATACCGTCGCGCAGTTGTACGTATTGCGTTTCCTTTGCAAGTTGAAGGGCGTAAAGACCGCCGCCAAGATCGGTGACGGAACCATCTACTCTTTCACCTGCGTCATTGATGAGAGCAAGACCGTCCGCAGTATCAAGCGTGTAGGTGATCTGCGTCATTTTCACTTCATCGCCGACTAAAGCGTAACGGTTTTCCGAGCCGTATGCAATCGAACACATTAAGGAATCGAGAGGATCAATTTTAAGTACGGCGTCAAGGGGAAGTTTGCTAATCAAAGGGGTGAGATCGTCGTTCATCAACTGACCGAGCGTGAGTTTCTTGGCTTCGCCAAGCATAACGACTTTGCCGTCGTCGCCCCATTCATAGTCTTCGCCTTCCACGCCGTAGCAAAGGGCGAGAAGAATGGGGGCGGGATCGCCGCCCATAGAGAGCACAAGGTCGCCTACGGGAGTATTGAGCAGGGATTGCTCGAAATATTTGCCGATAGTGACGGTGCTTTCATTGTCGCTTGTGAAAGGCGCGGACATTAAGCAATCCTTATCCAAAGGGATGGAATATTTGTTCGTGCTCTTCAAAAGACCGTCCACAAGCGAACCGACCATAGGGGAAATTTCGTTGAAACCGTTTAAGGTTGCCCCATCGTTTGCTATGCCGTTGACTTCTTTGATAACGTCGCCAATGAGCTCGCTGATTTTTAATTCTGCGTATTTATCGTTCAAAACGCCGACGGAAACAACGTTGCCGTTCTCATCTTTTTCGCCAAATACGGCGTTAGAGAGATCTGCCCCGGTAATCTTGTCGATGGTTGTCAAAGCCTTATCCGTAGGTTGTGACACAAGCCAAAATCCTGTGCCGACAACGCTGCCGACTACAAAAATAATACCGAAAAGGAATCCAAGGAATAGACAAAGGATTTTTCCGCCTACGCCGCTTTTCTTTTTGCTTTTTTCCTTCTTTTGTTTTTTGGACTTTTTTTGAGAAGGGGTGGGAGTTTCATCAAGGTCGACGGGTTCTTCAAATAACTCGGGGGATTTTTTGCTCATAGTTTTGGCTCCTTGTTTTTTTATGTTTAATGAAGCGAAATTTCGAAGATTGACGTGCCGTACGAATTCGCTAGATTATGCGAAGATAGGGATGGAAGCGAGATAGATAACGTCCGTTCTGTCCGCGGCGTCCGCTTCCGCAAGAACGAATGCCTTTTTGTGAATGATACCGCCTGCTTTCGTGACGATTTCTTCCAAGCCTGCAAGCGAAGCGCCCGTAGAAACTACGTCGTCTACAATGCCGACTTTTTTGCCTTTGATAAGGTCAACGTCGTGCTTGGAAAGATAGAGCTTTTGCTCTTTCCCCGTTGTGATAGACGATTGAATGGTAATTTCAATGCCGTCTTGCATATACAGCTTTTTGGATTTACGCGCAACTGCATAGTATCTTTGCCCAAGCTCGCGTGCGGTGCAATGGGTGAGCTGTAAGCCCTTGGATTCCGCCGTGATTAACACTTCGCAATCGGTCAATTCTTTTGCGAGCTGCTTTGCGCAATGTTCGGTCAATTCGCTATCGCCGTGTAAGTTAAAAAATGCGATGGAAATGCCGCTAGGCAACTGCATAACGGGCAAGTCCGCTTTGAAACCTTTGATGTCAACAGTATGATATTTCATAAGGACGCTCCTTTTATTTACGTTAGTACTTTCATTATAGCACCTTTTTGTGAAAAAGTAAATGGTTTCCGAAGAAATTGTTGTTTTTTCATAAACATTATAATAAAAGCGTGGTGAGGGTTGACTTTTTTTGCTTTTCGGGGTATACTATAGAAGGATAAAATACAAGAACCGCGAGGTAAATATTTTGAACGAGATTACGGCAATCACGCCGCAGGTAAAGGACAAGACAAGATGTAATATTTACGTGGACGGGCGGTTTTGCTGTGGCTTGACGCTAGAAGCGACGGTCAAAAACCGTTTGAAGGTGGGGCAGATCGTTCCGCCCGAGCGATTGTCGGAAATCCAACTTGAAAGCGAGAAAAACACGGCGTTTGATAAAGCGCTCACCCATCTTTCCGCAACGAGGAAAACGGAAAAGCAGGTGCGTGAGTTTTTAGGCGGCAAGGGGTATTTGCCTGCCGTTGTCGATTATGCGATTGAAAAACTGCGCTCTTATAACTTTTTGAACGACGGGGAGTACGCCGAAGCTTACGTGGAAAACGCTGCAAAACGCAAGGGCGGTCGGCTCATTCGTATGGAATTGCGTGGGAAGGGGATTTCGGATAGCGAGATTGATGCGGCGATAGATAATTTGGACGGCGAAACGCAGCTCCAAACGGCAACGGAAATTTTGCAAAAGTATATGCGTGGCAAGACGGCGGATAAAGCGAATTTGCAAAAGGCGTATCGATACCTTATGAGCAAGGGGTTCGACTACGATACGGCGAAGTCGGCGCTCACGGCATTTGGTGAAATAGACGAAGATTAATTTTTACAAAACGAATGGGGCAGGTATGCGATGAACGGCGTAGAACGTGTGCATTTTGAGGAAATAGAATCGACGAATACCTATATAAAAACACGGCGGAACGAAGGGAAAGATCTTATCGTAACGGCAACGGCGCAAACGGGCGGGCGTGGCACGAAGGGACGCTCTTTTTCGGCGGAAAAAGGGGGCGTGTACCTTTCAAAGCTGTCGCATTATACCGATTTTCCTGCTTCGCAGGCTTTCAAAATTATGATTGGCGGTGCGGTGGCAGTGTGTAAGACGTTGGAGCATTACGGCTTGCGCCCCGTTATTAAGTGGCCGAACGATATTCACGTCAACGGGAAAAAGATTTGCGGTATTTTGATTGAGAACGTCTTTTCGGGAAAAAATATTTCTTCTTCCGTGGTAGGAATCGGGGTAAACGTTTGCAATCTGTTGCCCGATTCGCTTGATGCAATCGCCACTTCGATGCTTATAGAAACGGGAAAAACGTTCGACGTGGAAGAAGTCACAAGGTATTTAATTGCCATGTTTGACGTCGAATGGACGATAAATGATTACCACGCTTATATCGGCTATATGGGGCGTGAAGTTACCCTTATTTTAGGGGAAGAAAGCAAGGCGGCAACGTTGCGTTCGGTGGACGGCGAAGGGGGACTTTGGGCGGAAATCGACGGCAAATTACAAAGGTTAACGGCGGCGGAAGTATCCGTGCGACTTTGAGAAAAATTATGAGAATTTTAACGAATCAACAAATGCGAATGGCGGATGAATACACGATTAACGTGCTTGGCGTGCCTTCCCTTGAGCTTATGGAACGGGCGGGCAGAGCATTGGCAAAGGAAGCGGAAACACTTGCTCCAAACGGTAGAGTGCTTTGCGTTTGCGGCGGTGGAAATAACGGCGGCGACGGTTTTGTGTGCGCAAGAATTTTGAAGACGGACGGTTGGGAAGTCGACGTTGTATTTTTTGCGGAGCGTATTTCCAAGGATTGCCTTGTAAATAAGGAAAAATGGACGGAAATAGGAGGCGCAATATTGTCCGAAACGCCTAAAAAGGGGTATGCTCTCGTTGTGGATTGCTTGGTCGGTACGGGCTTGAAGGGGGCTTTAATTGGGAAAAACGCCGAAGCGGTGGAAGGGATGAACGCCTTGAAAAAGCAGGGTGCAAAGGTGCTTTCCGCGGATATTCCTTCGGGGCTTTGCGGGGACAACGGACTTGCCTACGGCACTTGCGTTTGCGCAGACGTAACCCTTTGCATCGGGGAGATCAAGGCGGGGACGGCGCTTGCGGACGGCTTGGACTGCGCAGGGGAAGTAAAATGCGTGGATATCGGCATTTGCTTGACGGAAGAAAGCTATGCCGAAAGGTTGACAAAAGAAAAAGCGGCTTTGTTATTGCCTACAAGAAAGCGCAATTCGCACAAGGGGACGTACGGCAAAGCGGCAATCGTCGCAGGGAGCGTGGAATACACGGGGGCGGCGTACCTTTCGGCGGCGGCTTGTTTGCGTTCGGGCGCAGGGTACACGACGTTGTTCGTGCCTTCGGGGATTTTGCCTTGTTACCTTTTGAAAGCACCTGAAATACTGCTTAAAAGCACAAATGAAGGGGGCAGGTACGAGTTTAATGAGGAAAATATGCGTTCTTTGCTCGGCTATAACGCAGTTGCATATGGTATGGGCATGGGGATTTCCGAAGAGGTGGCAAAGGGGGCGGAGTTTCTCTTGCGGCATTACGAAGGAAAACTCATTTTGGATGCGGACGGCTTGAACAGTCTTGCGGCGTTCCGCGCGGCGGAGCTTGCCGACTTATTTGAAAACAAAAAATGCGACGTGATATGCACGCCGCACGGCAAGGAATTTTCCCGTCTGTCGGGAATGGATATGCAAGAAATTGTTGAAAACGGCTTGTTCGCAGCGACGGGATTTGCAAAAACGCACTCGGTCAACCTGCTGTTGAAAAACGCTGCAACAATCATAACTGACGGGGAGCGTATTTGCGTGAATACGGCAGGCTCGTCGGGGCAGGCAAAGGGGGGTAGCGGCGACGTTTTAGCGGGCGTTCTCGCAGGGCTTTGCGCAATGGGTATGACGGCGTTCGACGGCGGTTGTTTGGCGGCGTATCTTTGCGGAAAATCGGCGGAAATTGCGGCGGCTCGCATAGGGGAATACTCTCTCACAGCGACGGATATTATCGGTTGCTTAGGCGAAGCGTTTTTGAGCTTGAAGGTTTAAATTTTTTTGGTTTCATAGCCGAAAATGCGGGTGAATACGGCAATAAGCAAAAGCAAACTGCCCATAATTAGATAATAATACGAGAAGGGCGTTAGCCACGAAAGCAAGAGAATAAGCGTGCCGCTTGTGAGAAATCTTCGTGAGTTGGATTTGGCAAACCAAAGCTTGAATTTTCGTCCTGCTTTTTTGTTGACGGTTTCTTCGCCGAGGAATTTTTCGGGAAGCGCATCCGCCTTTTTTAAAGCGAGGAAAAGCTCGTTGCCCGTTCGTAAATCGATATGAAGTCTTTCACAAAGCGCTTTTGCGTCTTCGTGGATTTGTGAACAGAGCAAAATTTTCTGTTTTTTGCCCGTTTTGAGCCGTGAGAAAGCGGCGATCTCGTCCGCATTGACGGGCGTGAACGAGAAATGCAAGAAATAGAATTCCGTTTCCGTATAAAGACGAAGCCGAGCAAATCGTTTGACCTTCGTAGCCGTTTCGTTTTTGCTGTCTTGCAGGAATTTGCGGAAAAACTCCGTATTCGCTTCGTCGCTTGAAAGGGCGAGATGTGTGAGCAGCTTTTGTTTTTTGAGCTCGTCCGATTTTTTGAGAAAGGCGTTTTTACGCCGAATGCTCAAAATTGCGCCGACGGCAAGGGTGGTAAGCGTTCCGCAAAGGCAAGCGAGCGCTACGGCAAACCATAAGGTTACGTCAAGATAACGAAATAAGCAAAGGCTAAAAATCGCCACGACGAAAAAGGTGAAAATAAGATCGGAAATGAATGCAAATTTTTTCATACCAAGATTTTTGCCCGATTTTCATGCGATTAAACTTGAAAAAGCGAAAAATATATAGTATAATGTAGAAAACGCGAGGAATTTTTGGGAGTAGTTATGCGCATAGCGGTTTTTGGGGGATCGTTCGATCCCGTGCATACCGAACATATCCGTCTAACGAAGGCGGCGATTGAAAAGCTTGGCTTGGACAAGCTTTTCGTTATGCCTGCGCACGCACCGCCGCATAAGCCGGGCAAAATCCTTTCTTCGGATATAGACCGTTTAGAAACCTGCCGTTTGGCATTTGCGCACGAGCCCAAAGTGGAAGTGTGCGATTACGAGATTTCGCAAGGGGGAACAAGTTATACCTATCTCACTTGCAGGCATTTTCGAACGCTTTATCCCGAAGCGGAAATCTATTGGATTGTCGGAACGGATATGCTGCGCAATTTTCCTACGTGGAAAGGGCCCCAAGACATTTTGGAAAACGTTTCGCTTGCCGTTTGCGGACGGAATGAGGACGACGGATGGTGGGTGGAAGAGCAAGAGAATTTTTACGCTCGTTTTGGGAAGTGTTTTGTGCGTTTTGATTATAACGGGGCGGACGTTTCTTCCACAAAAATTAGAGTTTTGGCAGGGGCAGGTATGAATTTAACACCGTTTGTACCCGAAAACGTAGCCAAGTATATCCAAGAAAAGGGACTGTACGAAATTAAGAATGCGGATAGGGCGTTGGCGCTTGAAAAGCCTGAACGCAGGGCGCATAGCTTGCGTGTAGCGGAGCTTGCGGCGGCAAGGGCGGTATCCTTAAAAATGTCCGAGAGAAAGGCGATTGAAGCCGCGCTTTTCCACGATTGTGCAAAAAATTTGCCTGCGGATTCGTCTTACCTAGAAGGGTTTATAATGCCGACGGAGTGGGGGGACGTTCCACGGGAAGTGGCGCACCAATTTGCAGGCGCATTCGTGGCGGAAAAGCATTTCGGCGTGACGGATGCGGACGTTTTGAACGCCATTCGTTATCACACGAGCGCAAGGCCGAATATGAGCGAACTCGAAAAGCTCATTTTCCTTGCGGATATGTTAGAGCCTGCGCGTAGCTACGAAGAAGTGAACGAGCTTCGGGCGCTGTTTTGGAAGGGGGAAAGCTTGGACGAATGCTTGGTGCAAGCCTTGTTCGATACGTTACAGTTTTTGAAAAGAAAGGGCAGCTCGCTTTACGGACTCACGGAAGCGGCATACGAATATTATAAATAAGGAGTAAGAATATGAGTGAAATTACGAGTAAGACTTTGGCAATAGAAGTGTGTAAGGCGCTTGCGGACAAACGCGGTAAGGATATTATTGCGTTATACGTGCGCGAAAAGACGGATCTTTGCGATTATTTTATTATCGCAAGCGGTAGCAATGCGCCGCAAATTCGTGCGATGGGCGAAAGAGTGGAAGAGCTTGTCGAGAAGAATCTTGGCGTTGTTCCCACACGCACGGAAGGGGTGCGCGACGGGCGTTGGGCAGTCGTGGACTACGGCGACGTTATCGTGCATATTTTTAATGATGAAACAAGACTTTTCTATCACCTTGAACGTCTTTGGACGGACGGTGGAAACTTGGAGCGCTTTGACGAAGCTTCGGGCGAACTGAAATCGGCAACGAACGAACAATAAAAGCCCGTTTTTTATAAAACGGGCAGGGCAGGTATGCGTTGAAAGCGAAAAATTGAGATAGAAATATCTCATTTGAAATGGATTTCTTTCGGCTCGCCGTATTTCGCTTTGGCGCGGCGTTGCTTTTTCTCAACGATATAATAGATAGGCTCCTGCGGGGTTGGGGGCTGTATATCCGCTTTGGGCTCTTCCTTGGGCTTAGGCGGTTTTTTCTTTTTTGCTTGTGCAATTCTTACGATGTGTACGCCGATAAAGCAAAGAGCGAAAAGAAAGACGAGCCATAATGCGCCGCCGATAAGGTGCGCGGAAAGCAGACAATTTGTAAAAGTAGTTGTGTAATTCATATCGTCAATATACTGCTTTTGCGCTGTCACAAATTGGATGAAATTGGAATAAATCCGCCTTGTTTGTCGCATACTTGACGTATGGAACAACGCATACAACAAAAACAGGAACTCACCAAGGACGAAAATACGCAAGGCAAGGTGTCGATTTCGAGAAGCGAAGCGATGGAATACCGCGAATACAAGCGGCAACGAAAACGTGCGGAAATTTTGTCTGCGATTGCGAATTCCGAAGGGATATTGACGGGAATGGGCGATGCGAAACGGGTGAGCGAAAAGGCGGTGCGCCTTCGCCAAGCGGCGGTACGCATGACGGCGGAACGTTTAGAACAGGCAGGGGAATTTTTCTTCCAACATTCCGTCAAGGTAGATTGTATTGTCGGGGGGAGCGGCGAGACGGTGGCAAAGGTCAAGGCGTACGAAGCAAAGATAGCCAACAAGCTCCGCGCCCGTGAAATCACCTTGATGCTATCGCCGTTTTTTGTAAAGACCTGCCGTTTTGGGGAACTTCGTAAAGAGATGAAACGAGTGCGCCGAGCGGCGAAAAAGACTCCCTTAAAGGTGTCCGTGGATAAGGAATATCCATTAGAAACGTTGAAGGGAGTGGCGAAGCTTTGCGGCGAAGTCGGCGCGCAGTATTTTTGCGTTCCCTATTTTAATGGTTGCGAGCTGCTTCGCTATAATTTAACGGGCGGTTGCAAATTGCAGGTTTCGGGGGTGGAAACGCTCGATTGCTATAAAAAGCTCGTCAATGCAGGTGTGGGGAGAATCGTAACCGACTACGCTTGGGAAATCTATGCGGAGTGGTTGAAGGAAGTAGAGAAAATCAATTTCCCTGAATTGATGTCGGAGCCGCAACAAGCGAAAGGGGAGTTGGTAAAGCACGAGCAAGGGAAAAACGAGCCGACGATAGGGAAGGATGCAAAGGTTAACGCCGTAAAGACGGCGCTTGAAAAAGATGGCGAGCAACCGAAAAAACAACCGTTGCCGCCACCCACTGCGCCTGCACCGACGCCGACACCTACGCCCGATCCTATGCCAAAAAAGCAGGAAGAACCCAACCAAACGCCGAGAATACCGAACACAGAGCCTGAAAGGGAAACGGATATGCCCGTTTTGCCTACGCCGCTGCCGAGCGGTACGCCCCCGTCCATTGAGGTGAAAAACGCTGAAACGAATTACCGATGTGTTTTGGTGGGCAAGGAATTGAAATTTTTCTAAACGCAGCTACCGCGCCTTGTGATTAAGGCGCGGTAGTTTGCGTTAATTTATTATTTGAAGGGGGCAGGTATGCGATGAAATGGACATTTTATAAGAATATTCCATAAAAATCGGGCATAAAATAGAGTATGAAAAAATCCTTTTTTGCATTTTCCATGGCAGTTTTGGTTGGGTTTATTGCGGCGGTTACTCTTTGCGTGCAGGCTTTGAATACGCCGCAAACAGTGGGGGCGTTCGGGGAAGAGAATATGCGCATTGTCGTCGATGCGGGACACGGCGGCGCGGACGGCGGTGTGAGCGGAAAAACTACGGGGGTGAAGGAAAGCGACTTGAATTTGGCGATTGCCTATCGGGTAAGCGACGTGCTCACGGATATGGGTTTTGAAATCACGATGACGAGAAAGACGGAAGCAGGCTTGTACGGAACGGCGACCAAGGGTTTCAAAAAACGGGATATGCAACGCAGAAAGGAAATTATTGAAAGCGTCGATCCTATGCTTGTTTTGTCGATACACCAAAACCGTTACCCTGCTCGGAGTGTGCGCGGTGGGCAGGTGTTTTATGCAAGGGAAAGCGAGAGAGGGAAAGCGCTTGCGCTTTCGGTGCAAGCGGAACTCAACGAGCTTTACGGCAAGGAAAAGGTAAAGGAACGAAAGGCGACGGTGGGGGATTATTTCATATTGAATTGCGCCGATTGTCCGTCGGTAATTGTGGAGTGCGGTTTTTTGTCCAATCCGCTTGACGAGAAGCTGCTCACTACGGAAATTTGGCAAAAAAAGCTTGCCGAAAGCATCGCTACGGGAGTTGTAAACTACCTTTCCGGGGCGGTGGCATAGCTTTGCTATGCAAAATGCGTAAAATCGCTTGAAATTTTTTATCGGTTGTGGTATACTATAGAGAAATAATACGAACCAAGATTTTGAACGACAAATTTTGCCGTCTACTTCGTTGAAATCCTCGGTAAACCGTCAAGGTTGCCCTGCGGTTTCGCCTTGTAGCCGTCTAAAATTCGTTCGTTAGAAAATTGCTTCGCACCCAAAAGCCGTAATTTTTTGATGATTTTTGGCGAGGAGGAAGCAATTATACTTGGCGTATTATAATGACGACGAGCCGTAAAGCGCAAAAAAGACGGCTTTTTGGCTGGTTCGTATTATTTTCTATAGTATAATGTATGATAGGAAATTGCGAGGAGGCATAACGTGTTGACGGAAAGAGAAATTTTATCCGCGCGCGAAGCGGCGCAAATTAGCCCCGTGACGTTGGCGTTCGTGGGAGATGCGGTATATTCGCTCTACGTGCGGGAACGCTTGACGTTGGAGCTTGGCGGTAAGGCAGCTGATTTGCAACGCGTGGCATCGAAAGTCGTTTCCGCAAAGGGACAAAGCGAATTTTTGGACAAGCTGATGCCTTTGTTTACGGAAGAGGAAGCGGACGTGTTCCGCCGTGGGAAGAACGCCAAAAAGGCGACGAAAAGTAAGAGCGCAAGCCATTTGGAATACAACCGTTCGACGGGCTTTGAAGCGGTGCTTGGGTACTTATATTTGACGGGGAACGAAGAAAGGATAAAGGAGCTTATGTCCGCGAGCCGCGTGGAAGATTTTGCAGCGGTGGAAGAGGTGAAACCCTTTAAGCCGATTAGAAGATAAACTTAGGAGATAAACGAGTTTATGAAAACGGAAGGAAGAAACGCAGTCATCGAGCTGTTGAAAACGGGTAAAAATATCGATAAAATCTTGCTTGAAAAGGGGGCGCAGGGCTCGTTGGGGCTCATTTTCGCCGAAGCGAGAAAGAAAAATCTTCGCGTGCAATTCGTGGATAAAAAGGTGCTTGATAAAGAGAGTGAAACTCATCGCCATCAAGGGGTAATCGCCTTTACCACCGACTATGAATATTACGATTTGGACGATATTATTGCGGAAAAAAAGAGCGAAAAGGGTGGCTTTATCGTGCTTTGCGACGGCATTGAAGACGTGCATAATCTCGGTAGTATTATCCGTGTTGCGGAGTGCGCAGGGGCGGACGGCGTAGTAATCCCTAAATCGGGGAGTGCTTCGGTTACCGAGAGCGTTATTCGTATTTCCGCAGGCGCGGCAGAGCATATGAAGGTGGCGAAGGTTGCCAACCTCAACCAAGCGGTGGAAAAACTGCAAAAGAGCGGCTATTGGGTATATGCGCTTGAAGCAGGCGGCGAAGATATTTACAAGGAAAAATTCGATGGGAACGTTGCGCTTATCGTCGGCGGCGAGGATAGCGGCGTGAAGCGTTTGACGAAGGAAAAATGTGATAAAGTGCTGTCGTTGCCCTTGCAGGGCAAGGTGAATTCCTTGAACGCATCGGTTGCGCTTGGCATTGCGGCATACGAAGTGGTTCGCAACCGCTTATAATAAAGCCTATTTGTAGAAAAAAGCCTACGCATTTTGTAGGGAACGTAAGGGAAAAATAATGAAAATTTCCGAAATAAAACACGATGAAGAACTGTTGCGTTTGGGGCAAAATGGGGACAAGCAGGCGACGGAAGAATTGATCCGCCGTTACGCAGGGCTTGTTCGGCGTTGCGCACGCGGTTTTTTCTTGATCGGTGGCGAGACGGAAGACTTGCTTCAAGAAGGCATGATTGGGTTGTATAGTGCCATTGTAGGTTACCAAAAGGACGGGGGCAGCAGCTTTAAGAACTTTGCCTATACTTGTATTTCAAGACAAATTATCGACGCGGTGAAGGGGGCGGCAAGCAAGAAAAACGAACCCTTGAACGGCGGGGTATTCCTGCACGACGTGGAGTGGATGCTTGCCGAGTCGAGTATGGATCCAGAAGAAGCGCTTATCTTAAGCGAAGAGAGCAAGGAATTCCGCCAAAAAATGAGCAGAGAGCTTTCCGATTTCGAGTTTAAAATAACCACGATGTATCTCGAAGGCATGAGCAGTGCGGAAATATGTGCCGCAACGGGGAAATCCGCCAAGAGCGTAGACAACGCCGTGCAAAGAAGCAAAAAGAAATTACAAAAAATACTGAAGAAATAGGGGTGCGAAATGGCTTATCTTGCATTATACCGTATGTTCCGTCCGACGACTTTGAACGACGTCGTGCGCCAAGAACATATCGTAACCGTATTGAAAAATCAAATAGACACGGACAGAGTGGGACATGCGTACCTTTTCTGCGGACCGCGCGGTACGGGTAAAACGAGTATCGCAAAAATCTTCGCGGCGGCAATCAACTGCCAAACGCCGAAGGACGGTTCGCCTTGCGGTGAATGCGAGTGCTGTAAAGCGCTCAAAGACCCGTCTAATCTCGACATTACCGAAATCGACGCGGCGTCCAACAACGGTGTGGACGAAATGCGTGATTTGCGCGAAAAAGTGCAATATCCGCCCGTAGCAGGCAGATATAAAGTATTCATCATCGACGAAGTGCATATGCTTTCGCCCGGGGCGTTCAACGCGCTCTTGAAGACGTTGGAAGAACCCCCTTCTCATGCAGTATTTATTCTTGCAACGACGGAAGCACAGAAGATTCCTGCAACCATTCTTTCCCGTTGTATGCGTTTTGATTTCAAGCTCATTCCCCAAGCGGATTTGGAAGCTAGACTTCGTCACGTGTTCGATACGATTGGCAAGACGTACGACAACGAAGCGATTGCGGCGATTGCACGCGCAGGCGCAGGCAGCGTTCGCGATATGCTTTCGGTGGCGGATACTTGCGTTTCGTACACGACGGGAAAATTGACCTATCGGGACGTAAACGCAGTGCTTGGCAACGCCGACTTTACGGCGATTGCAGGGCTTTGCAAGGCGATTTTGCTTTCGGATGCAGGCGCTGCATTCGAACGAACGGAGCTATTTTTGTCGGCAGGTAAGAGCGTAGGTATGCTCTTGAAGGACGTGCTTAATTTCTTGAACGCTTGCGCAGTGGCAAAGACCTGCCGCGACGGCAAAGCGATTTTGGCGCTTCCCGACGATATGTACGCGGACGTAGCGGCAATCGCCAAGGAAACGGACGGGCATAGATTGCTCCGCGTGTCTGAAATTTTTGCGGCGGTAGAAACGGATTTGAAATATTCCACGTCCCCCCGTATTCTTTTCGAAACGGCGGTTTTGAAGGCGAGTATGCCGCAAGCGGATTACGACATTGAAGCGTTGCTTGCGAGAGTGGCAGAGCTTGAAAGCAAGCTTGAAAAGGGTATATTTGTGCAAAATGGTGGGGGCAGGGTTGCGGCGAACGACGTTTGCGAACCTGAAATGCCCGTAGCGCCCATAGAAAAATCTGCATCCGTAGCGAAGAAGGAAACAAAGCAAGAAAGCGTGGAAGAAGAGTATGACGAATACGATTCGTACGTACCAATGGATATGGACGTGCCACCCGATGAAGCGGAAATGGGCGGAAACGTGTATTTTGACGCACCGCCTGTCAAGAAGACGTCTGCTCCCAAGAAGGAAATGGCGTCCGCAGTGCCGAGCGCTCCCGTTACGCCCGTTGCGGCGGAAACGCCCAAGGTGGCGAAGCCTGCCATCGCAGGGGATGCGAAGGCAACGTTTGGGGCTTTCTTGCGCAGTGTGAGAAAGACGGCAAAGAACGGCGTACTCATCGCAATGTGTATGGATTTGGATAGCGTGTACGAAGGGGACGTTTTCGTGTTATACACGCAAAGCGACACGGTGTACCGTTCGTTGAACAAGGAAGATCACCGCAATTTGGTTGCGCAGGCGTTTGCGAATATCGGTATTGCAGAAGGCTCTTTTGAAATTCGTTTGCGCGGTAAAAAATCGGACGAATTTAACAAAGCGGTAGATGAAATTAGAGAAACCTTTCACGGAGTGAAAGTGGATATTAAATAAAAATCACAAGAGAAATCGGAGGAAAATATCATGGCAGGATTCAAAGGCGGCAACAACAATATGCAAAATTTGATGCGTCAAGCACAAAAGATGCAGGAAGAAATGGAAAAGACGGCGGAGCTTTTGGATGATTGGGAAATCGTCGGTACGGCGGCAGGCGAAGCGGTTGTCGTTTATATGAACGCAAAGAAAATCATCAACGGTATCGAGCTGGACGAAAGCATCGTAGATCCCACGGACGTAGAAATGTTGGAAGACCTTATCATGGCGGCGATCAACGACGGCTATGCAAAAGCGGATAAGGTTTACGAAGAAAAGATGGGCAAATACGGCAATATGGGTTCGCTCGGGGGAATGATTTAACTTTATGGATATTTTTATCGAGCCGATTGGACGGCTCATCAACGAGTTTTCCAAGCTCCCCGGCGTAGGGAAAAAGACGGCGCAACGCTATGCGTATAAGGTTGTCAATATGTCGGAATCGGAAGCGCGCGCTTTTGCGGACGCGATTATAGGAGTGAAGAGAAAAGTCAAATATTGCAAGGTTTGCGGTAATTTCACGGAAGAGGAAACTTGCGGCATTTGCCGTACGCGCGAAAAGAGCGTGATTTGCGTCGTGAAAGAGCCCAAGGACGTAGCGGCGATTGAAAAATTGCACGAATTTAAGGGTGTGTATCACGTTTTGCACGGGGTAATCGATCCTCTTTCGGGAATTGGACCGAACGATATTCGCATTCGCGAATTGCTCGCTCGTTTGCAGGAAGGGGATGTGAAGGAAGTTATCGTAGCGACAAATCCCGACGTTTCAGGGGATGCAACGGCGATGTATCTTGCGAAGCTCATCAAACCGTTGGACGTTACGGTAACAAGACTTGCGCACGGTATTCCCATTGGCTCGGAAATTGAATACACGGACGACGTGACGCTTGCGCGCGCCTTCGTGGAAAGAAATAAAATTTAACTTAAAACGATACGGCTATACGCCGTAGGGAGGATGAAATATGAAAATATCGGTACTTGGTTGTGGGCGTTGGGGCTCGTTTATCGCTTGGTATCTTTGCAATCACGGGCACGACGTTTATTCGTGGGGACCTGAGGACGACTATTCCTATCAAGTCTTGCGGGATACGGGCAAAAACGAATACGTAGAGCTCGACAAACGCATTCACTTGACTTGCGACTTAAAAGAAGCGATTGAACATGCGGAAACGATTATCATTTCCATTTCTTCGCAAGGCTTGCGCGGCTTTATGAAGCGCATTACGGAGCACGACGTTTCGCAAAAGAACTTTGTTCTTTGCATGAAGGGCATTGAAGTTTCGACGGGCTGCCGTTTGTCCGAGGTGTTGACGCAAAGCGGCATTTCGTCCGATAAAATTGCGGTTTGGGTTGGGCCGGGGCATATTCAAGCGTTCACGGCAGGCATTCCCAATTGTATGGTTATCGACTCTGCGAACGCAGAATTGAAGGTTCGCCTTGCAAACGAATTTAAGAGCGATTTGATCCGTTTCTACTATGGGGAAGATTTGATCGGTACGGAGCTTGGTGCGGCAGCGAAGAACGTTATGGGTATTATAGCAGGTGTGTTGGACGGCTGCGGCTATCAAGCGCTCAAAGGCTCGCTTATGACGCGCGGTGCAAGAGAAGTTGCCCGTCTTATGAAGGCGATGGGCGGCAACGAGCTTTCCGCTTACGGCTTGGCGCATCTTGGCGACTACGAAGCCACCTTGTTTAGCGAATTTTCACACAATAGAATGTACGGCGAAATGCTCGTGAAAGACGCGAAATTTAACAAGCTTGCAGAGGGTGTACCCACGGCGGCGGCAATGAAGAAACTCGGCGAAAAATACGGCGTGGATTTGCCTTTGACCAACGCAGTGTATGAAATTTGCTACGGCGAAAGCAACGAGCCGTATCGTGTACGCTGCTTGAATGCGCTTGCGAAGATGTTTGAAAGAGAAACGAAATCGGAATTCTATTCCTAATATAAGAATATAATGTAGCCGCTTGCGGAAAATTCCGCAAGCGGCTTTTTTTGCGCGTAGGTTTACGCATAGAAACGCCCGTATTTCACAAGCTATTCTTATGAACAAAGTGAAAATTTTTAACGGGGACGGCAAGAGCCGCGACGAGAGAGAAACTTGCTTCCCCATACAGGGCAAAAAAGAGCAAACGAAGGGGGTATGTACGCGATGACGGGCAAAAATAGGGAAAATTACAACAAGAATTATATCGCTTACGTCAACTCGTTCGATCCGCCTACACAGCATTTCAAGAACTGTTTTCGAGCCTTTATGGTGGGTGGGCTTATCTGCTGCATCGGGCAGTTTTTTCGTGGACTTTACGAGCACGCTTTGGGACTTTCGGGGGACGAGCTTGCTTCGGCGGTGAGTATCACGCTCATCTTCCTTGGAACGCTTTTGACGGGGCTTGGAGTATATGATCGCATCGGGCGTAACGCAGGGGCAGGCTCCATCGTGCCGATTACGGGCTTTGCCAACAGCGTGGCTTCGCCCGCCATTGAGTTCAAAACGGAAGGGTTAGTGTACGGCTTGGCGGCAAAAATGTTCGTTGTGGCAGGGCCGATTATCGTCTACGGAGTACTTGCAGGAACGATAGTGGGGATCATTTATCTATTTTTATAAGGAGTGCTATGCAAACGATCTTTTTCAAAAACAAACCGCGTATTGTGGCAACGGGGACGGTGGCAGGGCCAAAGGAGTGCGCCGGCGTCGTGGGGAAATACGTTGATAAAACGTTGACGGACGATATGTTCGGGGAAAGCACGTATGAAAAGGCGGAGTGTAAAATGCTCTCTTACGCAATATCGCGGGCGATTGAAAACGCAGGGGCGACGGAAGAGGACGTGGACCTGCTTATTTCGGGGGATTTGCTCAACCAAATCATATCTGCGTCCTTTGCCGCACGGGATTTCGACGTTCCCTTTCTCGGCGTATACGGTGCGTGTTCTACGCTTGCGGAAGCGTTTGCTTTGGCAGGTGCGCTCATCGACGGCGGCTATGCCAAACGGATCGTTGGTGCGACGGGGAGTCACTTTTCGTCGGCGGAAAGGCAATACCGTTATCCACTTGAGTTAGGGAACACTCGTCCACCCCAAGCGCAGTGGACGGTAACGGGGGCAGGCGGAGCGTTCATTGCGGACATGGGTGTGTCAAATTCCCAAATTGCGCTTACGAGCGCAACCTTTGGACGGGTTGTGGATTTCGGTATAACGGACGTGAATAATATGGGTGCCGCAATGGCACCTGCTGCGGCGGATACCGTGCTTCGGCACTTGCGCGATACGGGTAGAAGGGCGGAAGATTACGACCTAATTTTGACGGGGGATCTTGGGGCGCTCGGCAGCCGAATTTTTAAGGATCTCGTTTGGGAAAAAGGAGTGGATTTACAAAAAAATCACGTCGATTGCGGCGAGATTATCTATAAAGTCATCGAAGATGAATTTCAAGGTGGAAGCGGTGCAGGGTGCAGTGCCGTCGTGTTCAATTCTTACGTTTACGACAAGTTAAAAAAGGGGGAGTTGAATCGGGTGTTGTTGGCGGCGACGGGGGCGCTTTTGTCCACCGTTTCAAGTGGTCAAGGGGAAAGTATTCCCTGCATTTGCCACGCCGTAAGCATAGAAAACGTTTAAAAGAGAGCATCGCTCTCTTTTTTTATAAAAACTATAAAAAATGCAATCGTTTGAAAAAGAAAAGATATTTACACGAGCAAAAAGACGGAGTATAATTAGGGAAAACATAAAAAAACGATGACGCAATATTTATAATATTGCAAAAGTCACAATTTAGTTTGCAAATTTGGCTTATTTTGGTACGAGCCGTTGACAAATGAAAAATAGCATTGTATAATTGAGACAATTTAGAATAACTACGTTATTTACATAAAAAAGAGAGAAAAATTATGAAAGTAGCTGTAATCGGTATCGGTTGTATCGCACAAGTACATATTCCATCCTTGTTGCATTGCGGACAAGAGATAGTGGCTTTGTGTGATTGCGAAAGGGAAAAATGTGAAAAAGCCGTTCAAAAGTACGGCTTGGAAAAGTCGCGTATCTACACGGACTATATCCGTATGTTGGACGAAGTGAAGCCCGAAAGCGTACACGTTTGTACGCCGCATTATTTGCATGCGGAAATGGTTTGCGCTTGCTTGAAGCGCAATATCAACGTCATATGCGAAAAGCCGCTCGCGATTTCCTTGGAACAGCTCGGCGAGATTGAAAAGGCGGTAAAAGAATCGAGTGCGACGCTCGGCGTATGTCATCAAAGACGTTATGAAATGGTAATGCAAGAGATGAAGAGATGCCTTGCTGGGGACGAAATTCTTACGGGCAACGGCAATTTGTGTTGGAGCAGGAACGAAGCGTATTACCGATCGGGTGAATGGCGCGGCACAGTTGCGCAAGAGGGCGGCGGCGTTATGATTAACCAAGCGTTGCACACGCTCGATTTACTCCTTTGGTTTATGGGAATGCCTAGTGCGGTTGTGGCGAACACGGCAAACAATACTCTGCAAGGGGTTATTGAAGTAGAGGATACCGCTTCGGCAATTTTCTATTTTGACGACGGAAAAAGATTCGTTATCAACGCAACGAACGGCTGCAATTACAGTTTCCACGTAAGCTTGCAGTTCATGAGTAAAACGAAGAACGTGACAATCGTTGGTGAAACGGCTATCGTGAACGGCGAAGCGCAAAAAATTGCGGGCGAGAATCCCTTCTACGGCAAGGCGGAATGGGGGGTAGGACACGCGAAGCTTATCGATCACTTCTACGAGTGTTTGGCGAAGGGCGAAAAATTCCCGATTGATTTCTATGAAGGGCAGAAGGTCGTTCGTTTGATTTTGGCGATGTATGAATCGAAGAGTAAGAAAGTAGAGGTAAAATAAAATGTCGAAAAAAATTGTGATTTTAGGCTGCGAAAATTCTCACGCAAACGCCTTTCTCAATGCTATAAAAAATAGCGAAAAGTACGACGTAGAAGTACTCGGAGTGTATAGTGACGAGCAAGATCCCCCTAAAAAGCTTGCGGAAGAATTCGGTGTACCCGTTATGGAGCATTATACCGACGGCGTAGGGAAGGTGGACGGCGTGATTATTACAGCACGCCACGGCGACAACCATTATAAATATGCAAAGCCCTATCTTTCCGTAGGGATCCCCTTGTTCATAGACAAGCCTATTACCGTATCGGAAGAGGACGCTATTGCTTTCGCGAAAGAATTGAAGGCGTACAGCGTACCCGTAACAGGCGGCTCGTCCTGCCGTTTTGAAAAGACGGTTTTGAAATTGAAAAAGGACGTTGCGGAAGATGTGGACGGCAAGACGCTCGGCGGTTACGTAAGAGCGCCGCTCAACTCCAAAATGGGCTACGGCGGTTTCTATTTTTACTCGCAGCACCTTGTGGAAATTGTGGGCGAGATTTACGGTAGATTTCCCAAATCGGTGCAAGCGACGGCGCACGGCGAGCATATTACGGTCGTTTTTCATTATGAAGATTACGACGTAACGGGCGAATTTACGGAAGGTATCTTTACCTATTATGCGGCTCGCTCTGCGGAAAAGGGTGTTTGTTGTAGTGAGCTTATCATCGGCAGCGAGTGCTTTGAGGCGGAATTCGACGCCTTCTATGATTTGTTGGAAGGCAAGGAGCAAGAGCTTACCTATGAAGCGTTTATGGCGCCCGTGTTCGTGTTGAACGCCATTCAACGTTCCTTGCAAACGGGTAAAGCGGAGCTCATCGGCAAAATAGAAGAATAAATAACGATATGATTAGAATTAAAAGTGACAAAATTATCGTTGGCGAAAGTCTATTCGACGGGTACGTGTATGCGTTGAACGGCAAGATCGTCGAAATTTCAAAAGAAGAAAAAGCCGCGGCGGAATGCTACGATTTTACGGGTAAATACGTGTCCGCAGGCTTTATTGATTTACATACGCACGGCGCAGGCGGACATCCGTTTATCAACGGAACGGTAGAGGACGTAATTGCAGGGTGTAACTATCATCTAGCACACGGCACGACAACCATTCTTCCCACGATTTCGGCAGGGCCTTTTGAGAATATGAAAAAGGCGGTGGAAAATATCCGCGCGGCGAAGCAAGACGAGCGGACGAAGAGTAATATTTTGGGCGCGCATTTGGAAGGGCCGTATCTTTCGGCAAAGCAGTGCGGCGCACAATGTCCGACTTTTATCACCCCCCCTTTGAAAGAGGACTACGAAAGCTTGATGGAAGAATACGGCGACTGCGTGGCTCGTTGGACGTATGCGCCCGAAAACGACGTGGACGGCTCTTTTTGTAAATATTTGACGGAGCGCGGCGTTATCGTTTCTATCGGACATTCCGACGCGAAATATGCGGACGTGAAAAGGGGTATTGAAAACGGCGCAAGTCTTGTTACGCATTTGTATTCTTGCACGTCGACGGTCACGCGTGATCACGGATTTAGAAGTCTTGGCGTGATTGAAAGCGCATTCCTTCGCGACGAGCTGTACGTGGAAATTATTGCGGACGGCAAGCATTTGCCCCCCGAGCTCGTACAAATGATTGTAAAGGTCAAGGGAAAGGACAAGGTGGCGCTTATCACCGACAGCTTGGAAATTGCAGGGACGGATATCACCGAAGGGGAAATGAGCGGTACTCCCTTTATCGTGGAAGACGGAGTTTGCAAACTCAAGGACCGCTCGGCTTTTGCAGGGAGCGTAGCGACTGCGGATCGATTGCTTCGCGTGATGATTCAGGAGTGCGGTTTTAGCTTGCTCGACGCAGTGCAAATGCTTACGGAAGTACCTGCGAGAATTTTGCAAGTGCAAAAGGGAAAATTGCAGGAAAACTACGATGCGGACGTTGTCGTATTTGATGAAAATATAACCGTATCCGACGTGTTTGTCGGCGGTAAAAAAATAAATTGAGGTATATTTATGAAAAAACTCAACGTAGCAATAATTGGTCAAGGCAGAAGCGGTAAAGCGATTCACGGTGTGTACTTTAAGTCGGACAAGAACGTATATTTCAACGTTAAATACGTGATAGAGGCAGACGAGAGCCGTCGTAAGCTTGCAGAGCAAGAGTATCCCGGTTGCATTGCGCTTGCAACGTATCAAGAGCTGTTTGATAAAAAGGACGTCGATCTTGTGGTGAATGCGTCCTACTCGGATATGCACTACTCGATTGCGAAAGATTTGTTGGAGCATAAGTTCAACGTGCTTAACGAAAAGCCCTTTGCAAGAACCCGTTTTGAGTGCGATACGCTCATCAAGACGGCGAAAGAAAACGGCGTCAATATTTACGTTTTCCACAACACTTTGTATGCGCCTTATTACAAGCATGCTTTGGAAACGATGAAATCGGGCGTTTTGGGTGAAATCGTACAAATTAATATTTATCATAATAATTTTTCTCGCCGTTGGGATTGGCAAACCTTGCAAAAGAAAGCAGGCGGTAACGCATACAATACGGGGCCTCACCCCTTCGGTATTGCGCTTGGCTTACTCGATTTCGACGAACAGACGAGAATCGTTTACAGTGATTTGAAATCCACCTGTCTTTCAAGCGGTGACGCAGACGATTACTGCAAGGTATTACTCCGCGCGCCCAATAAGCCGCTCGTGGACTTGGAAGTAAACTCCACCGACCCTTATTGCGGCGGTATGATCGTTAAGATGCAAGGAACGAACGGCGCTTACAAGAGCGGCGTGAATTGGTTTGAATATAAGTATCTTGCAGAAGGGAAAAATCCCCCCAAAGCGTTGATTGAAGAATCCTTGAAGGATGCAGACGGCAATCCTGCATATTGCGGTGAAACGCTCGTTTGGGAAGAGAGAAAGGGGGATATCGAAGGGAATGCCTTCACGGTTGGTGCACCTGCGATTTACGAAGAGATTTACTACAATCTCACAGAAGGTAAGCCGATGACTACTTCCCCCGAAATGGCAAGAAAGATTATCGAAATCATCGAAACTGCGCATGCACAAAATCCTTTGGAGATGAAATTCTAATTATAAAAGCGGAAAAGGCAAAGACGTCTTTTCCGTTTGTGTTATCATAAAATAAGGAATTAGATTATGTTACAGAAAAAAATAAAGACGCTTTATGCCCAAGTGAAGAACTTGGAAAATAGCCCCGAAAAAGAAAGCAGAAGAATGCCGTCCGAATGTTTCTTTCTTGCCGACGGGGCAATTCTTTGTTATCCCCGTGAAATTGGGGATGGGCGTTATCCCTATCAAAAGGACGGGCGCACCCTGTGGGCGTATTCTTCGGGAAATATGGAAGTAGGGGAAAGCCTTTACAATATTTTCCTTAATTCCACAGAAGGTAAAGAGCCTTACATAGCCTTTTTTGCAGGGGCAAAATGCGAAAACGGTAAGTATTTCCCTTTGTCGATTACGGGCGTAGCCCGTCAGCCGATGGAATACGGGGTGAACCGTTTTACCGTCTATACGCCCGAAGCGGTGTATTACTTTACAGAGACGGAAGAGCTTTTGAGCGCAGTTCGTGCGTTTGTAGATGAGGACAAGCGTATATGTTTCTCCGTATATGCGGAAAATAAAACGGATAAGCCGCTTGATACCTACCTTGCAGCGTATTTTAATCCGCTTCTTCGTCATCAAGATATGGACGATTTTGAGGATAAGTGGTATAAAGCTTGTACCGCTACGGAATACGGATACTGTTTTAGAGTGACAGAACATATCAACCGCGATAACTGTATGTTACACTATGCGGCGGTGAAGGCGGAAGGCAGAATAAATCCTTCGGTCACTACATCAAGATATGACGTGACGGGTTCGACGGCGAGTTGCTTGAATTGCTCCAAGGGCTTGCAAGAGGGCAAGTATGCGAAAGAAAAACCGCATACGGAATTTACCGACGTTGCCGTGGCCTCGGATATTAGCAAAATCACTCTTGCCGCAGGCGAGAATCATGCGGTGCATTACGTGATTGCCGTTGCCGACGATAAGGCAAAAGCGGAGGCTTTGGCGCAAAAGGATTGTAACGTTGCAAAGGCTTTGGACGATATTTTGGCGAGAGCGGAAGAAGAAGGGGAAAACGATCCCATTAAAAAGCTCGACGTGAAATTCGAAGGCTTTACGGGTGTGTTGGAAGGGAAAGAAATTCCTGTAAACGGTTTCTTCTACAACGTAATGAAGCAGGTGGATTTCTGTGCTCGTGCAAAGAACTATGCGGGGCCGTATATCGGTGTGCGCGACGTTACACAGCAAGTGGAAGCGGCGATCGTCTGGGATTCTGCTTACGTGCGTAAAAAGCTTATCGAGGTGCTTTCCTTTACAGGCGACGAAGGGCGTGCGCCCCGTCAGTATTCCTATCCTGCGAGCAGCAAAGTTCCTCCTAAGATGGACCTTCGTGCGTACATAGACCAAGGTATTTGGTTGATTGACGCAGTATATACCTATCTTGCCTACACGGGGGATTATTCCATTCTCGACGAGGTTTGCGGTTACTACAATTTCGACGGTTTCAGTATGAAAGACCGTACGGGACAGACGGTAAAATTCTCTTCTCGCAAAGACAGCGTTTTAGAGCACTTGACTGCGATTGCCGATTATCTTTGCTCCAATCTTGACGAAAAAACGGATTGTTTGCACGCGTTGTACGGCGATTGGAACGACGCACTCGACGGGCTTGGCAGAACGGATAAAGCAGGGGCGGATTTCGGCACGGGCGTTTCCGTTATGGCGTCCGAACAGCTCTTCCGCAACCTTACCGCAATGATCGATATTCTCGAACATAAAGGCGGTAATGGCGATAAAATTGCCGAATATAAAGCGGAAAGAGAGCGTTTAAAGAACGGGCTTATCAAAAATGCCATCGTGTCGAACGGCAAGGAACGTAAAATCCTGCACGGCTGGGGTGACGAGTATAGTTGGTTTGTGGGCAGCTATTGCGACAACGACGGATATTCGCGCGACAGCATTACCGTCAACGCCTATTGGATTTTGGCAGGCTTGCACAAGGAATACGGCGAGATTGTTCCCGAAATTTTGAACGCATATAAGCGTTTGGAAGGAAAATACGGTATCAAGACCTTCTTGCCTGCTTTCGCTCCGACGAACGATAAGGTGGGACGTATTACGCACTTGCCTGAAGGAACGGCGGAAAACGGCGCAACCTATAACCACTCTACGAACTTCGCCATTTGGTCGTTGTTCGAGCTTGGCGAGGACGAGCTTGCTTGGGAAACGATGTATAAGGTGCTTCCCGTTACCCATTCCTTCATCACGACGACGCCGTTCGTTATGCCCAACTCCTTCATTTATAATGAAGAAAGGGGCTTTGACGGCGAGAGTATGAACGATTGGTTCTCGGGATCAGGCTCGGTGCTTATCAAACTGCTTTTCGGCGGAATTTTCGGCGTTCGTCCCAATCTTGACGGGGTGGAAATTCGTCCTTCTTCGTATATGCCTTGCGAAAAGGCGAGTATCACTTTGAACGTTAAGGGCGCAAAGGTGAATATCGTTTGCAAAAAGGCGGAAGGCGAGCGCAAATATCTTGTCAACGGCAAGGAATACAAAGTGGAAAATGGCAAGGGAGTTACGCTCACCAATGCGGAGCTTTCGGGTAATATTCTTATAGAAATATTGAACTAAGGAGTGAATAAAATGAGTAATTATGAACATATCGGCGTAATGCTGGATATGTCCCGTAACGGGGTAATGAAGGTTTCCCAATTGAAGAAATATATCGACTATATTTCCGCGATGGGTTACAATACGTTGGAGCTTTATACGGAAGACACCTTTGAGATTGAAGGCGAGCCGTATTTCGGCTATATGCGCGGTGCGTACACGGCGGCGGAAATCAAGGAAATCGATGGGTATGCCAAGAGTAAGGGGGTAGAGCTTATCCCTTGTATTCAAACGCTTGCGCATTTCACGAACGTGAGAAAGCTCCCGAAATATTGGGATCTTTTCGATATGGACGATATCCTTTTGATCGACGACGAAAAGGTGTACGACTTCTTGGACAAAATCTTCCGTACGCTTGCGGAAAATTTCACTTCGCGCAACGTCAATATCGGTATGGACGAAGCGCACAACGTCGGGCTTGGAAAATTCCTTGAAAGAAACGGCTACCAAAACCGCTCGGAAATCCTTGTCCGTCACTTGAATAGGGTATCCGAAATTGCGAAAAAGTACGGTTTTACTTGCCATATGTGGAGCGATATGTTCTTCCGTTTGATTAGCGGCGGCTGTTACAGACCGGAGGACTTGAAGGACGTACACGTATCCCCTGAAATTGCGTCGAAAGTACCCGAAAACGTTGCGCTTACCTATTGGGATTACTACACCACCGAGCGAGATAAATACGATTTAATGTTCGAAAAGCATCTCGAATTTGGCAGAGATATATGGTTTGCAGGCGGTGCGTGGACGTGGCAGGGCTTTGCGCCGTTGAACGAATTTACCCTTCGCAGTATGCGTCCTGCTTTGGAAGGCGCAAGAGCTTGCGGCATTAAAAACGTATTCTTCACCGTTTGGGGGGATAACGGCAAGGAATGCTCCTATTTCTCGATTTTGCCTTCGTTGTACGCGCTCCGTCAGTTTGCGGACGGCAACTTCGATTTGGAAAAAATCAAAGCGGATATGAAGAAGGAATTTGGGTTTGAGCTCGACGGTTGGCTCGACCTTGATTTGCCCAACGATATTCGTGTAAACGGTGTAAAATTCGACAAGTGGAACTGTCTTTGCGCAACGATGTTCTATACCGATCCCTTTATGGGCTTGCGTGATTGCGACTATGCGGCAATCGATCCAATTCCCTATAAGGACTATGCGGTAAGAATTGCAAAACACGGTGAAAACGCAGGGGAATTTGCGTATATCTTCGACGTACTTTCCAAGCTTTGCTCCTATCTTGAATACAAAGCGCCTATGGGCATTTTGACGAGAAAGGCGTATAGAGAAAGCAAAGAGGCGCTCCGTCCGTTCGTGGAATATTACGAAGAAACGGTGAAGCGTTTAGACGAATTCGTGCCTGTTTATAGAGCGCAATGGTTTAGGGAAAACAAGGCGTTCGGTTGGGAAGTGCAAGAGCTTCGCTTGGGCGGTGTTCGTGCGCGTATTCTTGGCTGTAAGGCACGCATTCAAGCGTACTTGGATGGGGAAATCGACTGCATTGAAGAGTTAGATGCGGACGTATTGCCCAACCTTGACAGGAACGGATTTATGTATCATTTATATCATCACATTGTTAGTGCAAGCGAAATTTAACGAGAATGCTCCTCTACCTATTATAATAGGCAGAGGAGTTTTTTTGTGAAAATCTCATTTTTTTGCTGAATATGTAATGTAATGGATAAAAAATGATATTGACAAACTGCATTTTGCGCAGTATAATATTTATAATGGGGAATTTTGGAAAGGTTTTCGAAATTCTTACAATGAAAAATAACGGAGAAATGATTTATGCAAATGACGTTTCGTTGGTACGGCGAAGGGAACGACCGTATCAGTTTACAGGACATCAAGCAGATCCCCGGCGTAAAGGGTATCGTATGGGCATTGCATGATAAGATGCCCGGCGAAATTTGGGAAGAACATGAAATTGCGGCGGTAAAAGCGCAATGCGATAAGTATGGCTTCAACATCGACGTCGTGGAATCGGTAAACGTACACGACGACATCAAAATCGGTCTGCCCACGAGAGATAAATACATCGAAAATTACATACAGACCATTCGCAATTTGTCCAAGTTCGGCGTAAAGGTTATCTGCTATAACTTTATGCCCATTTTCGATTGGACGAGAAGCAACCTTTTCCACGAAGTGGGCGACGGCTCGACGGCGCTTTTCTATGAAAAGGGAATGATTCAGGACGATTATAACGCAATGGCGAAGTACATTCTCGACTTCACAGAAAAGTACAATATGTCCTTCCCCGGTTGGGAACCCGAACGTATGGCGAAGCTCGACGAGCTTTTCAAGGCTTATGAAGGAGTAGATCACGAAAAGCTTTGGGCGAATCTTCAATATTTCCTTGAAGCGTTGATGCCCGTATGCGAAGAAACCGGCATCAAGATGGCTATCCACATGGACGATCCACCTTGGGATATTTTCGGCTTGCCCCGTCTTCTCGTAGACGAGCCGAGCATCGATAGATTCTTGAAGATGGTTGACCATCCTTGCAACTGCTTGACGCTCTGTTCGGGCAGCTTGAATGCAAATCCCGAAAACAACGTTGCGGACATCGTAAGGAAGCATTGCGACCGCATCGCATTTGCGCATATTCGTAACGTAAAGCATTTCGAGAACGGCGATTTCTCGGAAGCGAGCCACAGAGATTGCGACGGCGACACGGGCATTTTGAATATTCTCAAAGCCTACCACGATTGCGGGTTCGACGGCTATATCCGTCCCGACCACGGCAGACATCTTTGGGGTGAAAAGGCAGGTACGGTACGCCCCGGCTACGGTTTGTACGATAGAGCGCTCGGCATTATGTATATGCTCGGCGTATGGGATATGCTCGATAGATTAGAGGGTAAAAATTAAGTTATTATGAAAGAATATTTAATTGCAGTGGATATGGAAGGGGTGCACGGCGTTAAGGGGGAGCCTTATGAGGTTTCCGTTGCGGCGATTGCGCTTGGGACGCCTTCTTACCAACAGGCGGTTGCTTCCGCAACGCAAGAAGTGAACGTAGCCGTTGAGGCGTTGTTTGCAAGCGGTGCAGACCGCGTCGTGATTTGGGACAACCATGCGGCGAGGGATAATCTTGATTTTTCGAAGATTGATCCGCGCGCGGAAAAGCTTGTAGTAGACCGCACGAAGGGGCGCTTGGAGTTTTTGAAGGACTTTCATTTTGAAGGTATCGTATTCATCGGTTACCATTCGAGAGCAGGTTCTATCAACGGTACGATGGCGCACACCTATAACGGCTTTGACATTCAATATATGAAGGTGAATGGCAAGCAGCTTGGGGAGTTTGATTTTGATAGTCATATCGCAGGCGAATACGGCGTTCCGCCCATTTTTGCGGCGAGCGACGACGTTTGCGTCCGTCAAGTTTTGGAATGCAATCCCGACGTGGTTACCGTCGTTACGAAATATGCAAAGGGTAGACGCAAAGCGGATTTCCGTGATGAAACCGAGGTGCTTTCCGAAATTGCGGAAGGGGTACGCCAAGCGGCGGCAAAGAAAATTTCGCCCGTAAAATTCACCTATCCCTGCGCGTTTGAAATTCGTTATTCGAGCATGGACGTTGCGGAATGGCGCATGGCGGAGTTTAGCAAAAAGCTCACGGTTTCCTATGGAGAAGACGCGCACACGCTTTGCGTTACGCTGCAAAACGTAGACGAGCTTAGAATGTTTCTTTAAGGAGTTATAAATGGAATATTTAATAGCGGTAGATTTGGAAGGCGTTCACGGTGTCGTCGGCGAGCCAATGAAAGGCTTGGGCAAAGTGTCCTGCGCTGAAGAATGGAGCAAGGCGGTGGAATCCGCAACGGTGGAAATCAATGCGGCAGTAAGAGCGTTGTACGACAGCGGTGCAACGAAAGTGTACGTATGGGATAACCACGCGGGCGGCGGTAATCTCGATCCTGCTAAGCTTGATCCCCGCGCACCGATTTTGAGGGTGGATAATAGCCGTCCCCGTATGTCCTTTTTTGCGGAACATAATTTTGCAGGGATGCTGTTTATTGGATATCATGCGAGAGAGGGTTCGCCTGGTATATTGGCGCACACGTATAATTCGTCGCAAAATCAATATATGAAAGTGAACGGTAAGCAGCTTGGAGAGTTTGATTTTGACGCTTGTATTGCAGGCTCGTACGGCGTTCCTGCGATCTTTGCGGCGAGCGACGACGTTTGCTTGGCGCAGATTAAAGAGTGTAACCCCGAAACCGTCACCGTACTCACGAAATATGCAAAGGGTAGAAACGAAGCGGTGTTCCGTGATAGAGCGGACGTGGAAAAGGATATTTACGAAGGGGTAAAACGTGCGGTACGCACGAACGTTCCCGTGGTGACGATGTCCTTCCCCTGTGAATACGAAGTACGCTATACCCGTATGGAAATGGCGGCTTGGCTTAAAGCGGATAAATTGGCGGACTTGGACGTAACGTATGGCGAAGATACCCATATCTTAAAAAAGACTTTGAAAAATATAGACGAGATTCGTCGGTTTTTATAACGTAAAAAATTATTAGGAGTATCAAAAAATGAAAGTACCTTTTAACGTAAATCTTGAAAACAAAGTGGTAGCAATCACAGGTGCAGGCGGCATCATTTGCAGCGATTTTGCAAGAGCGCTTGCACAATGCGGCGCAAAGGTTGCCCTTCTCGATATCAACTACGACGCGGCGGCGAAGGTAGCGGAAGAAATCGGCGACAACGCAATCGCAATCCGTTGCAACTGCTTGGATAAAGCAAGCATCGAAGAAGCAAAAAACACGATCAACGAAAGCTTCGGCGCAGTAAATTTCCTTATCAACGGCGCAGGCGGTAACAATCCCCGTGCGTCCACGGATAACGAAACGATGACGCCCGATTTGGAAGGGGTGAAGGATTTCTTTGCGTTGGAGGAAAGCGGCTTGAAATTCGTATTCGACCTTAACATCACGTCGGCGTTCCTTGTCACGCAGGTATTCGCTACCGATATGATTAAGACGGGCGGCAACATCATCAATATTTCTTCGATGAACGCATACCGTCCCTTGACGAAAATTCCTGCATACTCGGCGGCGAAAGCAGGTATTTCCAACTTCACGCAGTGGCTTGCGGTGCATTTTGCGCCCTGCAACATTCGTTGCAACGCAATTGCTCCCGGCTTCTTCGTAACCAACCAAAATAGAGCGCTTCTTTTCAATGAGGACGGCACGCCTACGGCAAGAACGGGCAAGATTTTGGCGGCTACCCCGATGAAGAAATTTGGGGAAATTTCCGACCTTATCGGTTGCTTGCTTTGGCTTGCGGACGATAATGCGAGCGGCTTCGTAACGGGTACGGTTATTCCCGTTGACGGCGGTTTCTCGGCTTATAGCGGAGTTTAATGGATGATGACGGAATTTGAAAGATGGCTTCAAAATGCGGACGAAGAGACCCAAGCGGAGCTTCTTTCCGTTGCGGACAACGCCAAGGAAGTAGAAGATAGATTTTACAAAGCTCTCTCGTTCGGTACGGGCGGACTTCGCGGAATCATAGGGGCAGGTACGAATCGAATGAACGATTACACCGTCGGCAAAGCCACTTTGGGGCTTGCGGCGTACCTTCTCGAAACGGTGACGGACAGACGCGCGAGCATTGCAATCGCATACGATAGCAGAAACAAATCGGCGGAGTTTGCTTCGCTTGCGGCGAAGATTATGTCCGCAAAGGGGATCAAGGCGTATCTTTTTAGCGAGCTTACGCCCACCCCCGTGCTTTCGTTTGCCGTACGCTATTTGAACGCGGACGCAGGTATCGTCATTACGGCGAGCCACAACCCCAAGAAATACAACGGCTATAAGGTGTACAATGCGCTTGGGTGCCAAATTACAGACGAGGCGGCAAAGCGTATTACGGAAAAGATTGACGGCTATGATTATTTCGATAAGTACGAGCCGAACGAAAGCCTTGTCGAAGTGTTGGACGGTAGAGTAGAGCGTGCCTTTTTGGATGAAATCAAGAAATTCTCGCTTGCGAATATCCAATCGGAAAACGCACCGAAAATCGTCTATTCGCCCTTGCACGGCACGGGTAGAAAATACGTACAAAACATCTTGAAGGAAATCGGCGTCACCGATTTGCATACGGTCAAGGAGCAGGAGCTGCCCGACGGCAATTTCACGACCTGCCCGTATCCCAATCCCGAAGAAAAAGCAGCGTTGACGCTTGCGCTCCGCGATGCGGAAGAATTGCAGCCCGACCTTGTTATGGCAACCGATCCCGACGCGGATAGAATCGGTATTGCGGTGCAGGACAACGACGGTAAATACGTGCTTTTGAACGGCAATGAAACGGGGAGCATTTTGCTTTACTATCTCTTCAATAGAAAGGTAGAGCTCGGCGTGCTCGGCAAGAATCCCACCGTTATCAAGACGATTGTTACGACGGATATCGTATTCGATATTGCACAAGAATTTGGTGCGGAAGTCAAGGAGGTTTTGACCGGCTTTAAGTACATCGGCGAAGCCCTTGAAACTACGGAAAACTACGTGCTTGGCTTGGAAGAGAGCTACGGCTATCTCGTTGGTACGCATGCGCGTGATAAGGATGCCGTTTCTGCGGCGATGATGATCGCGGAAGCTTGCGCATACTTCAAGGGGCAAGGCAAATCGCTCTACAACGTGCTTTGCGAAATTTACGCAAAATACGGTGCGTATAGAACGGATTTGCAGTCCATTTCCTTGCCGGGGAAAGACGGTATGGAAAAGATGAAGGAAATGCTTGCGGCGATTCGCGCGGACAGCGAAAAATCCTTTGACGGGCAAAAATTGACGTTTGCGGACTTCTCGCAAGGGTTGTTCGGCTTGCCCAAGAGTGACGTTTTGCGTTTCCAAAACAAGGATTATCGAATTATTATTCGTCCGAGCGGAACCGAACCCAAGATGAAGATTTACTTGCAGGTAAGGGGAACGGACGGCGCGGATGCGGAAAAGAAACTGCAAGCGGTTTCTTCCTTCGTAAAAGCGGAAATTTTGAAAATGTAATAGGACGCGCCGCGGCGAAAAGCCGCGGCGCATATTTTTTTGTCAATTCCGCAAAATAAAGGTATGTTCGAACAATATTTTGAGATATTTTTAGATTTTTTGAAGGCATTTGCCGTCGGTGGGGCAATTTGTATGATCGCGCAAATCGTCATCAATTACACCGACTTGACCGCAGGCAAGATACTCGTGATGTTTATGCTTATCGGCGTGGTTTTACAAGGCTTGGGATTGTATCAATACCTTGTAGACTTCGCAGGGGCAGGCGCAACTGTGCCCATTTCGGGCTTTGGCTACCTGCTTGCCAACGGTGCGATTAAGGGGGCGCAAAAGGGCTTTTTCGGGGCATTTACGGGTGCATTATCCGCGGCGAGCGCAGGCATTTCCGCCGCCGTTATCTTTTCGTTTATTATGGCGATGATCTTCAAATCACGTACCAAGAAAAATTGATGCAAACGGTTTGACGGTTGTATTTTTACGGCGAAAGCTGCATTTTTCCGCCGAAGATGTCCGATTGTAGATAGGTGTCGGGAACTTTACCGATGACGATCGATTCCCCTACAAGCACGTCCGTCGTGACGGCGAAATTTTCCGTTTTTGACGGCATAACGATGCTAATATCCGCAATCACGTTCAAGTAAATGGAATGCTTCGTTTGGTTGATTCCTACGCTTTCAAAGGTGGAAGAAAATCCGCAAGCCACGCTGCTTACGGGAATGATACGGAAATAGATGTTCGGGCCTAACCCTGCGAAGGCTTCGATACCCGTCAATGCCCCAAGCGGCACGGGAATCCCGTTCAAGCTCAAATTTTTGAGATTGGATTGGGAAATAGACGCCGTATCGCGCGCAATTTTATTGATTTTTAAGGCGTTTGCGCTCACCGCCGTAATCTCGCCCGTTTCGTTGCGTGTAATCGTTACAAGGTCTTCATAGCGCATTTCGTCGCTTAACGTATAGTAGACTGCGTCGTTGACGGCGACGGTGGTGCAGGAACGCATCGTCGCTTCGCTAATTTCAAGCAATACGCGCGTGACGTTCCGTTGAAAATAGACGGCGAGCGCGATAACAAGCGCAACAAAAGCGAGTAAAACCGCAAGTATTTTCCACTTGCGGTTTTTCTTTTTGCGTGTCCTATTTTTATATTTTGGGATATCGTATTCGGTAAATCTCGTCATTTTTTGAGATATTGGCGGAGCACCCTTAAAATATTTTCGTTGCCGTAGGCAAGGTTTTGTTCGGTAAGATTGGCGTGGAGCTGTTCGTCCGCAAAGGTGTGTTCTATAAATTGCGGCAGGGAGTCAAGCTGACTTTGGGGAAGTATATTGCAAAGCCCCTTGCGGTGGAAATACTCCGCATTTTGCTTTTGATCTCCACGGGTTTGCCCTTCCAAAGGGACGAGTAGAGCCGCCTTTTTGAGCGCAAGAAGCTCGAATATCGTCCCTGCGCCTGCGCGGGATAAAACCACGTCTGCACAAGCGTATGCCATACCCATGTCCGTGATGAATTCCGTTTGACGGTAGTTTTTTACCTTGTTTTGAACAAGATTTCCCTTACCGACAACGTGCAGGACAAAATAGCGCTCCGTCAACGTTTTCAAATGTTTTTTCACTGCGTCGTTGATGGACTTACTGCCGCTTCCGCCGCCGAATACGAGCAGTACCTTTGCGGAAAGGGGTATATCCATCGCCTTTCTCGCTTCCGTTTTGGTATATGAAAGCAAGCTCTTGCGCAAGGGCGCGCCGCTATATTTGCCGTTGGGTACGGTATCCGCCGTTTCGGGGAAGGACGTGAAGAGATACTCGCACTTTCTCGCCGTCAAGCGGTTGGAAAGCCCAACGGAAAAATCACTCTCGTGCGCAAAGCAAGGAATTTTCAACTTCCGTGCGGCAAAAATGACGGGCAGAGCGACGTAACCGCCCTTGGAAAACACCACGTCGGGGGCAAAGGTTTTTAAGCCTTGCTCCGCTTGCTTCACCGCTTTGATAAAGGCGAAAGGAATTTTGACGTTGTTCTTTAAACCCTTCCAACCGCCGCCTCGCACGAGCTTTGGACACCGCAAGGTGTAATAGGGGATTTTTCGTTCTCCGACGATGCTTTTTTCAATGCCGTCCGTGCCCATATAACAAACGTCCGCTTCGCCCGTAGAAAGTAGCTCTTCCATCAATGCAATATTGGGGATTACGTGCCCTGCAGAGCCGCCCCCCGTAAACAAAATTTTCTTCATAGTATTATTATAGACGGTGGACAAGTCGGGTATTCCATAAAAAAACTCCCTCTTATCAAAAGAGGGAGAAATCATTCTTTTCAAAGGGGCGTTTGTGGAAGGTTTGTTCCGTTTTCAATACGGAACGGATTTCCTTGATAGGGAAAATAGCGAAGTCGCGCTTTAAGTGACAAAAGGCGAAAAGTTGCCACTCGCCGTCACGCAAAAGCAGGGTATGCGGCTCGATTCTTCGAACCGTTTTTTTCTCGCTTATAAGGGTGATTTCAAGCACCGTTTTGCTTTTTAGCGCGTCTTGAATGGGCGAAAGCACGCCGCGGCTTTCCTTGGGGGAATCCAAGATGAAAATATCCCCAACGTCCCCCGTAAATGCGGTGTCAAGCTTCTCTTTTTTAAGAGTGGCGGAGAGCTTTCTCTTGGCGCTTAAAAACCGCTCGTCGGCGGTCTGCGCATAGGTGAGGGCAAGCGCTTCCACCGTCGCTTGGTATTCCGTTTCCGTCAAAAAACCGACGGGGAGCTTGTAGCTATCCGCAAGGCAAATGCCGCCGTTTCTGCCCCGCTTTACAAAGACGGGAACGTGCTCGGATAAAAGCTCTACGTAGCGATACACCGTTCGTGGGGAGATTTCGTATTTTTCCGAAAGATAGCTCGCCGTTAGCCTGCGCTTTTGCAAAAGCTCGAATAAAATTGCCAAAAGTGTTTTAAATTTCATAGGGAAATTATAGCATACTTGCCGTGAAATGTCAAGTTTTGGGAAGAATATGGGGAAGGTTGGGCAAAACGCTTGACAATTCATGCGGAAAAGTGTACATTTATTGTATTGACTTTGTCAAAAAGGAGATTTACACATGGCTAACGTAATGGATACGCTTCGCGCAAGAGGCTTCGTAAAACAGACGGTATTTGAAGAAGAACTGTACGAAAAGCTCGGCAAGGAAAGCGTGCCTTTCTATATCGGCTTCGACCCCACGGCGGATTCCTTGCACGTAGGGCACTTTATGCAGCTCATCGCAATGCACCACATGCAACAGGCAGGACATAAGCCCATCATTTTGATCGGCGGCGGTACGGCGATGGTAGGCGATCCTTCGGGCAGAACGGATATGCGTTCGATGATGACGAAGGAAACGATTCGTCACAACGTGGAATGCTTCAAAAAGCAAATGTCCCGTTTTATCGATTTCGAGGGCGAAAACGCGGCAATTGTCGTAGACAACGGCGATTGGTTGCTCGACTTGAACTATATCGATTTCTTGCGTGAAATCGGCGCACATTTCTCGGTGAACACGATGCTTCGCGCGGAATGCTTCAAACAGCGTTTGGAAAGAGGGCTTTCCTTCCTTGAATTCAACTATATGTTGATGCAGGGGTACGATTTCCTTGTGCTTTATAGAAAGTACGGCTGTCAACTTGAGCTTGGCGGCGACAATCAATGGAGTAACATTCTCGCAGGCGCAAACTTGATTCGCGTCAAGGAACAAAAGCCCGCTTATGCAATGACTTTTACCTTACTCACGACGTCGGACGGCAAGAAGATGGGCAAGACGGCAAAGGGTGCGGTTTGGCTTGACGAAAACAAGACGACGCCTTATGAATTCTATCAATATTGGCGCAATATTGCGGACGAGGACGTGGAAAAGTGCATGAAATTGCTCACGTTCTTGCCTTTGGAACAAATTCAGGAGCTTTGCGCACACAAGGACGAGCGTATCAACCACGCAAAGGAAGTGCTTGCGTACGAGCTTACGAAGGAAGTACACGGCGAAGAGAAGGCAAACCTTGCGCAAAGCCAAGCAAAGGCGGCGTTTGGCGGTGCGGATGCGGAGCTTTTGACGAAGGAAGTGTCGGGTGTTGCGACGGTGGTAGCGGCGATGGTAGCGGCAGGCGTTGCGAAGTCCAACGGCGAAGCAAGACGCTTGATCGAACAAGGGGGCGTTTCCGTAGATGATACGAAGGTAACGGACGTGAATATGCCTATCCCTGCAAACGAATTCGTTTTGCATAAGGGTAAAAAGGTACACCTTAAAATCGTAGTAAAATAAAGAAAAAAAGGACGGAATAACGCCGTCCTTTTTTAAATAAGGACAAATGGAAAAATCGGTAAGGACGGTATTTGGCCGTCACGAGAGTGAAAAAATAATAGAAAGGTCCCGATTTTTGACCTACTCCGCGCACGTGGAAAGCGAGGAGGAGGCACGGGCGTTCGTGGCAGAGATTCGCTCCAAGCACTCGCTTGCCACGCACGTTTGTTATGCTTTTATTTCCGACAAGACAGGGAACTTACAACGCTTTTCCGACGACGGCGAGCCGCAGGGCACGGCAGGCGTTCCCATTTTAGAAGTGCTCAAATCCAAAAAGCTCTTTGAAACGGCGGTGGCGGTCGTGCGCTATTTCGGTGGTATCAAGCTTGGTGCAGGGGGGCTTGTCCGCGCCTATTCTTCGTCGGCGGCAGAAAATCTCGACGGGGCGGATATTCGCATTCTTGAAATGTGTCGAGAGTATCTCATCGAGGTCGATTATACGGGTATCGACGGGGTGCAAAAATACCTTTCAACGCATCCCTGCTCCCTTCTTTCCACCGATTACGGTGAAAAAGTGTGCTTCAATATCGCCGTAAAAAAGGTGGAAGCGGAAGCTTTCGTTAGTGAACTTGTGGATTACATGCAAGGCAGAGTGGAAATAGAATCGGGAGAGGAATATTACGCTCCTTTTAAAGAATAAAAGCTCCAAGAAGGGGGGCTTTTTTCTTTTCAACTGTTGATAACGTGGGAAAAGGTGTGATACAATAATATGAGAACGTAAAGGGGGAACTCTTATGAAATACTGTAATCTTGGTGATATTCGCGCGTCGGCAATCGTGATGGGCTGTATGCGTATCGCGGACAAGCCTTTGGAACAGACGGAAAAAACCATGGTCACGGCAATGGGTACGGGCGTGAATATGTTCGACCTTGCGGACGTGTACGGGGCAGGGGATTGCGAACGCATCTTCGGCGTTGCCATTCGCGACCTTGGCGTAGCGCGCAAGGACTATATTTTGCAAACGAAATGCGGTATCCGCAAGGAAGCAGATGGCTCGATTACCCGTTTCGACTTTTCCAAGGATTATATCATTGCTTCCGCAGAAGCGAGTCTTCGTAGGCTTAACACCGAATATATCGACGTCTTGCTTTTGCACCGTCCCGATACGCTCGTAGAAACGGACGAAGTGGCGGAAGCTTTCTTGCAGCTTCGTGTGGCAGGTAAGGTGCGCGCATTCGGCGTGAGCAACTTTTCCGCAATGCAAATGAGGCTTTTCCGCTCGGCGGGTATTGAAATCGTTGCAAATCAAATGCAGTTTTCGCTTGGACACACTGCGCCTATCGACGCAGGCTTCAACGTCAATATGTACAAGAATGAAAGCGTCACCCGTGCGGGGGACGCGATGGAATATGCACGCCTTCGCGGCATTCCTTTGCAGGCTTGGTCGCCTTTGCAGTACGGCTTCTTTGACGGCGTGTTTATCGGGAATGAAAAATTCCCCAAGCTCAATGCAGAGCTCAACCGCTTGGCAGAAAAATACGAAGTATCGCCCACGGCAATTGCATTTGCGTGGATTTTGCGCCACCCTGCGTTCAAGCAGGCGGTAACGGGTACGAGCGATCCCGAACACATGAAAGAAATTTGCGCGGCAGGGGAATTGGAGCTCACGAGAGAAGAGTGGTATTCTCTCTACCTTTCTACGGGTAAAGTGTTGCCGTAAGCAAAGCTTGTAGGACGCTTCGAAAAGTCATAAAAGCATAGAAAATGGACAAAAAAGGCGAAAATATTGGAAAGTATGTACAAAGTGTACAATTCAAAGGGGCAATTTTGTGCTTTTTTCCATTGTAATTTTTCTTGAAATATAGTAAAATATTAGTAATGAATAAAATGGTTTAATCCATTAGGAGGAAAATATTATGTCAGGTCTTTTGCTGAAAGGCATTAACAAAGTTTACCCTTCCGGTGTACAAGCAGTATTTAATTTCTGTCTCGACATCAGAGATAAGGAATTCATCGTACTCGTTGGCCCTTCCGGTTGCGGTAAGTCTACGACTCTTCGTATGATCGCAGGTTTGGAAGAAATTTCGTCCGGTGAACTCTACATCGACGGCAGACTTGTAAACGACGTTGTTCCTAAGGACAGAGATATCGCGATGGTATTCCAAAACTACGCGCTCTATCCTCACATGACCGTATACGACAACATGGCGTTCGGTTTGAAGCTTCGTAAAATCCCCAAGGAAATCATCGATCAAAAGGTTAAAGCAGCAGCTGAAATCCTTGGCATCACCGATTATCTTTCCAGAAAGCCGAAGGCTTTGTCCGGCGGTCAAAGACAACGTGTTGCGCTCGGCCGTACGATCGTTCGTGAACCCAAGGTATTCTTGCTCGACGAACCTTTGTCCAACCTCGACGCAAAGCTTCGTGCTTCGATGAGAACGGAAATTTCCAAGCTTCACGCTCGTCTTGCTACGACGTTTATCTACGTTACGCACGACCAAATCGAAGCTATGACGATGGGTACCCGTATCGTTGTTATGAAAGACGGTTTCATGCAACAGGTTGATACCCCTCAAAACCTTTACGATTATCCCGTAAACCTTTTCGTTGCAAGCTTCATTGGTACGCCTCAAATGAACTTCTTCAAGGAAGCTACCTTGACTAGCGAAAAAGGTAAGATTTACGTAAACTTCATCGGTAACAACAAGATCCTTCTTCCTAAGAGCGTAGCTGCTAGAATTAAGAATCTTGACGAATACCTTGATACCGGTAAGATTGTAACGCTCGGCGTTCGTCCCGAAGATATCCATCAGGATCAGATGTTCATCGAGAACTCGCCTGAAACGGTTGTAAAAGCTCGTATCGACGTTATCGAAAAGCTCGGTGCTGAAACGCAAGTTTACTGCGAACTTGACTTCGAAGACAAGGAAGGTTCCATTATCGACAACTCCACGCAGATGATCGCGAAGATTTCTAGCCGTGCTGTCGTTGCTCTTAACGAAGTTATCGATCTTGCATTCGACGCTAACCACATTCACCTTTTCGATGGCGAAACGGAAGCAACCCTTCTTGAAAGAGATGAAGGTTACGAAGTTATCGAAGAAAATGCAGAAGGTTCGGCATTCGTTCCTCCTACACCTCAAGAAATGCGCGCTCAAATCGACGCAGCTCGCGTAGTTACGAAGGAAATGAAAGCGCAGGCTAGAAAGGATGCAAAACTTGCTAAACAACAAGCGAAGCTTCAAGCGGAAGCAGCTGCAAAGCAAGCGGAATCCGATGACGAATTGCCCAACGCAGACGTTTAATTAGAAAAAGGAACGCACTCCAAACGGAGTGCGTTTTTTTTTGTATAAAGAATACCCCGCGTTTTTGCGCGGGGTATTTATTATGCCTTGCTTTTGAATAATCGTACGGCAACCGCCGTCATATCGTCTTTTGCAACGCCGCCGTGCGCTTTGAGCGCAGTATCCAAAAGGGTGTCGGCAAGCTCCTGCGGATTGTGCGCAGGGATAGAGCGAAGCTGCTCGTAAAGATCGGCGGCAGAGCCAAAAGCTTCGCTGATCCCGTCGCTAATGAATAGCAAGACGTCGTTTTCCGCTAGGGTATAGCTAGCGGTATCGGGGTGCAAATTATCCAAAATGCCAAGCGGCAACGAGTGGCTTTCCAACACTTTTACCGTATTTCCCGACAAAATAAAGGCGATAGGCGAACCGATTTTTACGATATCCGTTTTGCCGCTATCAAGGTCGATCATACACACGTCTACGCAAGCAAAGCTTTCTTCCTTGCTAAACGTTAAAAGCTTATTGATGGTGGTGAGCACGAGCTCGGAAGGCATTTTTGCTCGATAAAAGCTCTCTAAAAGGCTAATCGTACTTTCGGAAATTCGTTTTGCGTATTCGCCGCTCCCCATTCCATCGGAAAGGGCGACCATAAACCGCCGCTCGTCTAACTTAATGACGGAGTGGGTGTCACCGCTAGCATTTGCGCCGTCTTTTTGCACAGTTGCCACGCCAAAAGCCGCATCGTAATACGCCTTTTTTCGTAAAATGCACGCAAATTTATCTTGATCTAGCGGAATACGTTCGGAGATGATCATTGGATGGTTTAAAATATGCGACGCAACGGCGGCAAGCTTTTTGACGTCCGCCCGTCCAAACGTCACTAGCGAAAGGGTTAAATTTTCTTCTTCCCCGTAAACAAGCACTTCGGAGCAAACAATTCCTGCGCTAAGGAAGGCAATATTAAGCGCTCGTTCCTTATCCGTGTATAAGTGTAGGGGCTCGCTTTGTTCAAGTGCAAGATTTTTCAAAATTTCACTCACGCCTTGCGCTTGCCCTGCGAGTAACGCTCGCCCTGAAGCGGCGTTTTCCGCTTCCGTAACGTGATTTTTGTATTCCCCAAGCTGTTTATTCATTGAATAAAGAATTTCGCTTTGGTTTATACATACGGTTGCAAGATCTTTAGGTATGTCGATAAGGCTTACCTTGCCTTTCATGCACCCGACGTGTATTAACGTGTCAAATGCAGGCTCTAACGTGCGTTTTGCACAATCGGCATATTGAGGACAACGCTTGCAAACGTCGTCTTGGACGTAGGTAAATATGTATTCGCGCACGCTTGCTTCGGCTTCCGACGCGCCGAGTGCGTTAAAAGTTGCTTGAATTTCACGGAATACGGCGGAAATTTCAAAGAGCTTTTCCCCGACGGCGGCACGGTTACGATTGATAGCGATGCGTGAAAGATGTTTTTCTCGGTAGAAGATAAGACGATTCTCCAAATTCCGCACGATGGGGGTGGGAATAAGCACGAAGAGGAGTACGGGAATAAGTACGGAAAGGAGCGTGGCAACAAGCTGCGCCGTTTTATACTCGTACAAACCTTGGAAATATCCGTACCCAAAGAATACGGCGAGTACGGCAAGTGCCGCGCCGATTCGTCCCGACTTTATGAGGACGGTTACCGCTACGCCATAGAGAAAAAATATTTCGGGCGAGAGATGAAAAACGAGCAATGGCGGCAGGGAAAGACAAAAGGCGCAAACGAGCGCGGATGCGTCCTTTGTAGCGCACGCGAAAAGGAGTAAAAGGAAAATTGCAATACCCATATACGCATTGAAACCCAAGAAGCGGCATATTCCCACACCGATAAGCACGAGAAAAAACACTGAAAAAATCCCTTCGTCATTTCGTAAACGGCATTTGAGCAGTTTTTTAAGGAGTGCCTTTAAGGCGACGGAAAAAATCGCGCCGATAAGGAATAATAGAGCCGCGGCAATTACCTTTTGTCCCCATTCTCCGATAGTAAGACGGGTTTCAAAGGGGAGCGTGTAGGGGGTAAACGGCGCAAGCGCAACGTATAAACCGAGCGCAAACGTCAAACCAAGCATAGAAAATAGATTTGACTTTTTCAAACCCTCGTGCCGAATATGCCGCTGCCACAAACCGCCGCAGGAAACGAATAAGGCTTGTCCGAAATAGAGGAAAATCAACAATACGTTTTTGCTAAAAAGGGCAGGTAAAAAGCACAGTATTGCCGACGGAATGATGCTCAAGCCTGCCGACAGCATTCCGTATAAGAGGGCAATAGAAAAAGGTTCGCCATTGTCCCCGACAAAATATAAAAATATTGCCGCCGCACCGAACAAAAGGTATAAAAACAGCCGCGGAAAATCGATTTTCTTTCGAATACGCATAAAAAACCTCCACAACGCGATTGCCTTTCATTATAAAGGAAATCCCGTTGCGGAATTTGACTGTTTCTGCCGTATCACGGCAATTTTATGAATTTACGGGGAAACCAAGACTAATCAAAATTGCTCGATTTACCTTCACCATTGTTGCAGGGGGGAGTTCCCCGATGCGTTCTTTCAAGCGCCTTTTATCGAGCGTGCGAATTTGTTCAAGCAAAATTACGCTGTCCTTCGCAAGTCCGTACGCCGACGGAAGCTCGATGTGCGTAGGGAGCTTTGCTTTGTTGATTTTGCTCGTTACCGCAGCGGCGATAACGGTGGGGGAGTATTTGTTTCCTACGTCGTTTTGTACGACGAGCACGGGGCGGATACCGCCTTGTTCGCTCCCCACAACGGGGGAAAGATCCGCATAATACAGTTCACCGCGCTTTACGTTCATAATCATACCTCTTTTGAAAACCGAACAAAAACTCCTTGCTACATTATATGTAATGGGGGAAAAGTCCGTTCGTTTTCGTTTTTCTTACGTGAATTATGGACGGAATTTTTCTCTTTTATACGTAAAAACGGCTCTCCGTTTTCGGGAGAGCCGCTTATTTTTTGTTTTTGCTTTTAGATAATGCAGTTGGGATCTTTTGCGGGAAGGGAATCAAGCTCTTCCTTCTTCGCTGCATAGCCTGCCTTGCCAAGGAGTGCGAAGGTTGCAATTTTGCCTTCTTCAACGCCCGGTTGATTGAAGGTGTTGATGTTGAGCATTGCGCCTGCGTAAGCCGTTTGCAATTCAAACAAGAACAAAAGCTGTCCAAGGGTGAAGGCGTTGAGTTCGGGAATCCAAAGGGTGTAGTTCATTCTGCCTGCTTTCGTCAAAGCGTATGCAGTAGCCGCATTTTCCGCTTGGATAAGCTCTTCCATCGTATGTCCGCCAAGGAACGCTACGTCGGGAATGTTCTCACAGCCGTGGGGGATAGGCATTTCGCAACCGTACTTTTTCAAGGAAAGGAAGGTTACGACTTTGTCGTAAGGGCCTTCGGTATAAAGCTGCACTTGGGAATGTTGATCGGTTGCGCCGAGCGCTTTTACGGGCGTTTGACCGTAGTTGCAGGGCTTGCCGTCAAGGGTAACGTTTTTGCCGAGCGATTCCGCCCAAAGCTGACAGTACCAATCTGCAAGGAATTTAAGATTATCGGAGTAGGGCATCATAACGCCGACGTTTTTGCCTTCGTCCATCGCCGCAACTTGTAATACTGCGCACATCAACGCAGGGTTGTGGCGCATAGCGGGCTTGTTACAAATGGAATCCATATACGCCGCGCCTGCAAGCAAGCCTACGATATCGATGCCGAGCACCGCCGCAGGGAGCAAACCAACGGGACAAAGCTGCGAGAATCTGCCGCCAACACCGTCGGGGAGCACGTAGCTCTTAATGCCGCCGCATTCGTCGGAAATCTTTTTAAGGTTGCCTTTCTTTTCGTCCGTCGTGAAAATAACGTTGTCTTTGATATTGACGTTTGCCTTGGTAAGAAGGTCGAGAATTACGAGATATTGCGTCATCGTTTCGCTCGTTGCGCCCGATTTGGAAATGACGTTGAAGCAAGTCTTTTCGGGCTCGATAACGTCGAGAAGGTCGCGCATTCTAACGGGATCAACGTTGTCTTCTACGTAGAATTTCGGGCCTTTTCTCTTGGATTTGGGAAGGTCGTTATAGTGCAAATGGCAAAGCGCATTGAACGCCATAATAGGGCCGAGCGCACTGCCGCCGATGCCGAGAACAACGAAATATTGGAAGTTCTTTCTAACTTCTTTCGCCGTTTTTTGGATATCCGCAACGATTTCCTTTTGGTTGTAGGGGAGTTCCGTCCAACCCATGTAAAGTTCGTCCTTGCCACGGTTTTCCTTCACGTATCTAAACGCTGCGTTCGCCTTGGACGCATAGGAAGAAAGCTTTCTTTCGGTGAAACCCTTGTCACCCAAAAACTTTTCCGTCATGTTGTTATAATCTAATGTCACGCGCATGGAATTGCGCCATTCTCTTGTTTTGTAGCCCATAAAAATCTCCTTATAATTATTTGCAATTTTATTGTACTCTTTTTCTGTGTCTCTGTCAAGGGACTGACGAAAGAAAATTGCCAAAATGGGGGATTTTTATGCAAAAAAGTTGTCAAAATGCGCGGTTTTTGCGTTTGGAACGTTTTTTGAAAGGGAAGAGAAAACGTGCTTTTTTAAGATCGAACGCACCGACGGCGGCGTACACAAACACGCTGACAACGGCAAGCAAAAGGACGGTGAGCAGAAGGGATACGAATTCACCTGCGAAATACTTAAAAAGGCGGTTGGCGAGTACGCCCAAAAGGGAAATAGGCAGCATGGCAAGCAGTAGGGGTAAATACTCGTGAACGAATACCTGCCTACCCCGTTTTTCGTAAAATGGGCATTTTTTCGAGAGAAAAACAAGGTTGCATACGGCGTTGACGAGATAACTTGCGCCCAACCCCACCACGTAAGCGTAGCCGCCGCAAAGAGCAGGCAAAAACAGCACGCAAAGCAGCATTACCGCCGCTCCGATGAAGTAAAAAAGAAAGGTTTGCTTTTCAAAGCCCATGGAGTTGAGCATAGCGGTTGTAATCATCGTAACACTCATCGGCAAAAGGAGCAATGCGCTGCGTTGAATCATCTCGCCTGCCGTTTGGTTGGAATAGGCGATTGTACCAATGTCCGCACCGACGGCGAAAAAGAAGGGGATCAACACGCAGGCAACAAGGACGGCGAACTTCAAGCCGCGCGCCAAATTGGTGCGCAAACGCAGATGGTTTTTGCGGTAAAAATCTTCGGAAAGCTCAGGGACGAGTACGAGCGCAATCGAGCCGATAACGGTAGACGGTATAAACAAAATCGGGATCACCATACCTGTAACGATACCGAAGGTTTTTAAGGCTTCGGCGTGGCTTGCCCCCGCTTTTACAAGCATTGCAGGCAACAAAACGGCGACGGCGGAAGTGACGAGCGCACCGCTCGCGCGGACGGACGTAATGGGCAAAGTGGCGGTGAAAAGGGGTTTTAGCGTACCTTTGGGATTGCCGATTTTCCCCTTTTTAATAAAGAACCAAGTAACGGAAATGGTAAACGAGAAAATATAGGAAATCACGACCGCCCAAGCAGCTTTTTCCGCGCCAATTTCCGACGAAGAAACGTTGCGTAAAAGCAAAATTCCTGCAATCACCATCACGCTTTCTTCTGCAATTTCCATTATCGAAGGGGCTAAAAATTCTTTGTTTCCCCAAAAGAAACCGCGAAGGACGGCATAGATAGCGGAAAGGCTTAATCCGATGAGCAGAATGCGGAATACGCCGTAGCTTCGCATATCCGAAAAGAGAAAGGTGAGCTTGCCGCCAAAGATGGCGAGCAAGATTGCAACGGGCAGGGTGAGCAGAAGGCACGCCGTAATACCTGCGCCGACGGCTTTTCGTTCGCCGTTTACGTCGTTTTCCGCCTTGCTTTTGGAAATCATTCGAGAAACGGTAATAGGGATTCCGCCCGTGCCGATAGTGAGAAATAGCCCGAACAAAGAAAGGGCGACTTGGTACAATCCAAGCCCTTCCGCGCCGATAAGGCGGGAAAGGACGATGCGGTATAGAAATCCGAGCGCACGCTCGGCAATAGAGAGCCCCGTAACGATGGAAGCATTGGCGACGACTTTGTTTTTCATATCCTTATTTTACGGCGTATCGCATGAAAATAGAACGGACGAGCGGTGATAATTTGCGGTATATTTTATGCGGATTTTCGCATATATTGATAGCGATGTTAAAGAGTGAAAAAAGAAAATTTTATCGGGTGCGAAGGGGGCAAAGCTTGCGAGAAATTGCGGCGTTTTTCAGCGTCTCGCCAAGGTTGCTTGCAAAGGTAAACGGGTTGACGACGGAACCGTTCGAAGGGCAAATCCTTGTGATTCCGCAGGCTTGTGGAAACGCTTACACCGTTCAAGAAGGGGATACGAAAACGCTTCTTTGCGGCGGCGATGAAAAGTACCGTGAGAAAAACGGTACGGACGTGTTTTATATCGGTATGCGCGTGATTTTATAGGTAACAAATACAAACCGAGCGGAATAAAATGTAATAAGTAACGATTATGCGAACAACCGAAAAAACGGAATACCGCCTTTTCGGATTTATTCGTAACAGGAGGTAAATCATGTCCTTTTATTCCAATTTTCAGTCGGATAAATGCCCGGGCGCTGTCACGGGCAATCCCTTGAACGGCTTGACGGAAAAGGTGTGCATTCAAGCGGAAAAGATTTTCGACGCGGCAATCAAGCAAAGTCGTATTGAAAACTATACGCTCGTCCTTTCCGATTTAACGCCTGCCGAGCCTACATATCCTTTGACCTTCGTTTCCGCGCGTTCGACGACGAGTGCGGCGACGGTTACCAATCTTGTTATCGAACGTCAACCCGACAAGCAGTGTGCGAGAGTGCAAGGCACGGTGAGCGTTCCCGTCGAAGTGCTTTACACGGACGCAAACGGTGTTGACGGTAGCGCAACGGGGACGGTTTCTGTTCCCGTTGACGTACTTCTCTTCGTACCTGCCCCTTCCATTATGCCTTTTTCCGTGCAAGCGGTGGCGAGTGTGGTTGCGCCCGAAGGTACGTTTGATACGACGACAAGCGGTTTTATCGTCAGTCTTTGCGTAACGATTATTCTCAAAATTTCCATGCCTGTGGAATTGCTCGTTCCCACCTACGGCTATTGTGCAATTCCGCCTGCGCAGGAATACTCGCAGGAAGTGTGCGCAGGGTTCTTCGAACTGCCCCTTTACCCGCAAGGTAGTAGTAGGGGTGGGGGATGTAAGAACTGCACCCGTTAAAGAGTAAACGAAGAATCTGCTACGAAATGCGGCGTTGCACTGCGTTTTTCTCGCTCGTTTACGTCAAGTAAACTCCCGTCGAAAAGCCTCGCGCGTCTTGCCTTTCTTGCAGCTTGCTTCGTTTACGAGAATGCGGCGTTGCACTGCGTTTTTCTCGCTCGTTTACGTCAAGTAAACTCCCGTTTGTAAAACTCAAAAAACAATTTATCGAAACGGTGGCGAAAGCCGCCGTTTTTCTTTGGAAAGCCTTGACAAATCAAGCGAAAACGGATATAATAGCAGTATGAATATTTATGCGATCAGCGATTTGCACTTATCGAATACCGCCGACAAGCCGATGGATATTTTCGGCGGAAATTGGGAGGGGCATTTCGAAAAAATAAAATCCGATTGGCTTGCAACGGTCAAGGAAGAGGACGTGGTACTTATTTCGGGGGATATCAGTTGGGCGATGAAGCTCGAAGATGCTCTTGTAGATTTGCGCGCCCTTGCCGAGCTTCCGGGGAAAAAGGTGTTCATTCGCGGCAACCATGATTATTGGTGGAACGGTATCACCAAGCTGCGTGATAGCGCGCCCGACGAAAGCTTCGTGTTTTTGCAAACGGACGCAACGAGAATCGGGGAATACGTTATCGTCGGCTCGCGAGGGTGGACTTGTCCGGGTAGCGCCGATTATACCGAGCAGGACGAGAAGCTCTACAAGCGTGAAGCGGAGCGTTTTCGCTTGGCGTTTGCGGATGCGGCGAAGCTTAAACAGGAAGGGGATAAGTTGATTGCGATGATCCATTATCCGCCCTTTTCCTTGAAAGGGGATACCCTTTTTACCGAGCTTTTTGAAACGAATAAGGTGGATAAAGCGGTGTTTGGGCACATTCACGGTGCGGTGTATTTTCCGCTCAAAACGGAGCGCAACGGGGTGCAGTATATTCTCGCCTCCTGCGACAAGGTGGGGTTCCGCCTTGTAAAAATCTATTGATTTTTAATAAAAGGGTTCGAAAGCCGAAAAAAACGGCTTTCGAACCCTTTACTTTACAAAAAAAAAGTGTTATAATGAATAGTGGCGAACAATGGCTTTGAACTATGTTCAAACTTGTGGGTTATAAGAAAAAAGGAGACGGATATGCTCAAAAGAAAGGACTTGTTGGGTTTGATCGATATTTCCGCGGAAGAGATTACGGAAATTCTCGATTTGGCGCAAGAATTCAAAAACCGCATCAAACGCGGCGAAAAGAAGATGAATCATCTCGACGGCAAAACGGTAACGATTCTCTTCTACGAAAATAGTACGAGAACGCGTACGAGCTTTGAACAGGCGGCAAAATATCTGGGCGCAACGGCGATCAATATCGAGGCGAGTACGTCGTCCGTGGCGAAAGGGGAAACGCTTGTGGATACAGGAAAAACGCTCGACGCGCAGAGAAACGATTTCATCGTGATGCGACATCCGATGGGCGGCGCGCCTTACCTGCTTGCAAAAACGGTAAAGGCAGGCGTGCTCAACGCAGGCGACGGCATCAACGAACATCCCACGCAGGCGCTTTTGGACATGCTCACGATGCGTGAGGTTTACGGCTCGTTGAAGGGCTTGAAGGTGGCTATTCTTGGCGACATCAAGCACTCGCGCGTGGCAAAATCCAACCTTTTCGGTTTAAAGAAAATGGGCGCGGAAGTAGCAATGTACGCTCCGCAAACGCTTATCCCCAAGGGAATGGATCAGCTCGGCGCAAAAATTTGCAAATCCCGTCAAGAAGCCTTGGACGGCGCGGACGTCGTCATGGGCTTGCGTATTCAGCTTGAACGCCAAGAAGCAGGGAACTTCCCTTCGCTCGGCGAATATGCGGCGAACTACGGGGTGAACGAAGAATTGCTTTCGCTTGCGAAGCCGAACGCAATCGTGTTGCATCCCGGTCCTGTAAACCGCGGCGTGGAATTGACGAGCGGCGTTATCGACCACGAGCGCAGTCACATTGAAGACCAAGTGCTTTCGGGCGTAGCCGTTCGTATGGCGGCGTTGACGCTTATGAACGAAGCGAGAAGGGGGAACTAATATGATTATTCGAAACGGAAACGTAGTTTTGAAGAACTCGGTGGAAAAGAAGGATATTCTCGTAGAGAACGGCAAAATCGTCAAGATTGCGGACTGTATTCCCGCAAACGGCAGTGAAGAAATCAATGCGGCGGGCAAGCACGTTTTCCCCGGCTTGATCGATATGCACGTACACCTTCGCGAGCCTGGCTTTGAGAAAAAAGAAGACATCGAAAGCGGCGCAAGGGCGGCGGTTAAAGGCGGATTTACGCAGGTATGCTGTATGCCCAACACCAACCCCGTTGTGGATAATAAGGTGGTCGTTACCTATATAAAAGCGAGAGAAAAAGAAGTCAATCTTTGTAAAATTCATCCCATCGGCGCAATTACGAAAGGCTTGCAGGGAAAGGAAATGGCAGGGATTGCGAGTATGAAAAAGGCGGGCGCAGTAGCAATTTCCGACGACGGCGTAGCCGTTAAGAACGCGCGTCTTATGCGCCTTGCAATGGAATATGCAAAGGGCTTTGATATGATTTGCCTTTGCCATTGCGAAGATAAGGATTTGGTAGACGGCGGCTCGGTACACGAAGGGTTGAGCGCAACGATTGCAGGGCTTCGCGGTATTCCCCGCGCGGCGGAAGACGTCATCATCGCACGTGAACTTTCCCTTGCGGAAACGCTCGATTGCCCCGTGCATATTTGCCACGTTTCGACGTATAGCGGGGTGAGAATGATCCGCGACGCAAAGAGAGCAGGTATCAAAGTAACGGCGGAAACTTGTCCCCATTACTACTCCTTTACAGACGAAATCGTTAGAACGTACGATACGAACACGAAGGTGAATCCGCCCATTCGTGAAGAAATTGATAAACAAGCGATTTTGGAAGGCTTGAAGGACGGCACGCTCGACTGTATCGTCACCGACCATGCACCGCACCACTTCGACGATAAGAACGTGGAATATCAACAAGCGGCGTTTGGGATCAGCGGCATTGAAACGTCGTTTGGGTTTGCGATTACGAACCTGTATAAAGCAGGGGTGTTGAGCTTGAATGAAATCGCCGACAGAATGTCGGGTGCGCCTGCGCGTATTCTTGGCTTGGAAGGCGGCGAAATTAAGGAAGGCGGCGTAGCGGATTTCACGATTGCGGATTTGGACGAAGAATGGACGATTGAGCCTGAAAAATTCGTCAGCAAGGGCAAGAACAATCCTTTCGGCGGCACGAAGCTTTACGGCGCAGTGAAATACACGATTGTAGACGGCGAAATTAAATATCAAGCGTAAAAGGAGAGAACTATGATTACGGATAAGCTCATCGACGGCATTATTGCAATGCAAAACCCTACCTGCGTAGGCTTGGATACGTTGTTCGACTATCTTCCCGACGATATGAGAGAAGGGGCAAAGACGTTTGACGACGTTGCGGAAAGAGTGTTTGCATTCAATAAGAAGATTATTGATAACGTTTACGATATTGTTCCTTCCGTAAAGGTACAAATCGCATATTATGAAATGTACGGCGTGGCAGGTATGAAGGCATACTACGAAACGCTCAAATACGCGGCGGAAAAGGGACTCGTCGTTATTGCGGACGCAAAGCGCAACGACATCGGCTCTACGGCGAGCTGTTATGCTAAGGCATTCCTTGGCGAAACGCAGGTAAACGACGGCTTGATGAAGGCATTTCCTTCCGATTACGTAACGGTAAACGGCTATCTTGGTTCGGACGGGATCGTACCGTTTGTGGAGCAGTGCGAAAAGAACGATAAGGGTATTTTCGTGCTTGTTAAGACGTCTAACCCTTCGGGTGCGGAAATTCAAAACATGGTACTTGACAACGGCATGCCTATGTACGAATACGTGGGCGGCTTGGTGGAAAAGTGGGGGGCAAGCACGATTGGCAAATACGGCTATTCGGCAGTAGGTGCGGTTGTTGGCGCAACGCATCCCACGGAAGCGGCACGTCTTCGTGAAGTATTGCCGCATACCTTCTTCCTGATTCCCGGCTATGGCGCGCAGGGCGGCAACGCAGAAATGCTCAAGAGCTGTTTTGGCGCAGACGGCCTTGGCGGTGTAGTAAACAATTCGCGCGGTATCTTGTGCGCATACAAGAAAAACGGCGGCACATACTACGACGCAGCACGTGCGGCGTGTATTGCGATGCAAAAAGACTTGTCGAGCGTCATCGGCAAAATGGGCAAATAACAGGCAGTCGAGAAACTCAGTTTCTCGTGGATTCCAAAGGCGAAGCCTTTGTAGGTGTGGCAAAGCCACAAAAATATGCCCCCAATAAGCAAGCTCTGCTTGCGCACAGTAGGAAGTCGAGAAACTCAGTTTCTCGTGGATTCCAAAGGCAAAGCCTTTGTAGGTGTGGCAAAGCCACAAAAATATGCCCACAATAAGCAAGCTCCGCTTGCGCACAGTAGGAAGTCGAGAAACTCAGTTTCTCGTGGGGCGCAGGGGCAACGCCCCGCAATGCAAGCCTCAAATAAGCAAGCTGCGCTTGCGTAACTACCGCGAAAGCGTTGAATCGCCGTAAGGCGAAAGCAACCTATAATAAGCAAGCTCCGCTTGCGCACAGTAGGAAGTCGAGAAACTCAGTTTCTCGTGGATTCCAAAGGCGAAGCCTTTGTAGGTGTGGCAGAGCCACAAAAATGTGCCCCAAATAAGCAAGCTCCGCTTGCGCACTATGTCATAAGGCATCTACGCAACGAAAGTTGCGCCGTTTATATCCCAACAAAGCAAAACGCAGTTTTGCGTCACCACCGCGAAAGCGGTCCATCGCCGTTTGGCGAAATCAAACCCCAAACAAAAGCAACCGGTAGGTTGCGCAACTACCGTAAAACGGTGAATCGCCATTTGGCGAAAAGGAAACAACTATGAAAGATTACGTTGCAACCATTATCAAAAACGAGCAAATTGCCGAAAACGTCTATGCGGTCACCTTTGACCTTGGTGAAGAAGCGAAGGTGCGCTGTGGACAGTTCGGCAATATTTCCGTCGGCGAAACTCATCTTTTGCGCCGCCCGATTGCCATTTGTAAAGCGGAAGGGAACGAGGTTACCTTTTGCTACCAAATCAAGGGCGAAGGTACGCAAAAATTAAAAACAATGGGGGCAGGTACGAAATTAAACGTACTTATGCCGCTCGGCAACGGCTTCTACGTGGAAGAAGAGGAAAAGAAAGTGGCGCTCGTTGGCGGCGGCGTCGGCGTGTTCCCGCTTATTTCCGTCTTGCGTGCGTACGCATCCACGAAAGAAATTTCCGCCTATATCGGTTATAGAAACAAAGCGGCGGTTTGCGGCGTGGAAGAGTTCGCAAAAGCGCAAAAATTCCTGCTCGTAACCGACGATGGCAGCTACGGCTCGCAAATGAACGCCGTACAAGCATTTGAAGCGGATCTTGCAAAGGGCAACCGCCCTGACGTGGTGCTTGCATGCGGCCCTACGCCTATGCTCCGCGCTTTGAAAACGCTCGTGGAAAGAGAAAATCTCAACTGCTACGTATCTTTGGAAGAACGTATGGGTTGCGGCATCGGCGCGTGCCTTGTCTGCGTATGCAATATGACGGATGGCAAGCGCGCAAGAGTTTGTAAGGACGGCCCCGTATTTAACAGTCGCGACGTTTCTCTTTAAACGCATATCTGCGTCGCAATACTGTGTTGCGCTATGTTTTTCTTGCTCGTGTACGGGTAGTACACGCCCATCGAAAAGCCTCGTGCGCTTTGTCTTGCTCGCATCTCTACGTTTGGTGGAATACTTAAAAAAGAACGAATAAGGAAAAAGAATATGGCGAATTTATCGGTAAATCTTTGCGGTGTAAATTTCAAAAATCCCGTTATTGCGGCTTCGGGAACGTACGGTTTTGGGCGTGAGTTCAACGAACTTTACGATATCGGCAAAATCGGCGGCGTGTCCACGAAGGGCATGACGTTAGAGCCTCGGCTCGGCAATCCCGTTCCCCGTATTGCGGAATCGCGCGGGGTAATTCTCAACGCAGTCGGTTTGCAAAATCCCGGTGTGGAGCATTTCATCGAAAATGATTTGGAATGGCTCAAAGCAACGGGTACGGTTGTGATTGCGAACGTCGCAGGCAAGACACTTGATGACTATGCAGGCATTTGCGCAAGACTCGACGGGCTTGTGGATATGATTGAATTGAACATTTCCTGCCCCAACGTAAAGAGCGGCGGTATGGCGTTCGGGATTAAGCCCGAATCGGTGGAGCAGGTTACGCGTGCGGCGAAGAGCGCGTTGAAGGTAACGCCGTTGATTGTAAAGCTTTCCCCCAACGTAGAGAGCATTGCGGAAAACGCCCGTGCGGCTGAAAGGGGGGGCGCGGATTGTATTTCGCTCATCAACACGTTGACGGGCATGGCGATTGATATTGAGCGCCGCAAACCGATTATTGCCAACAATACGGGCGGCGTATCGGGCGCAGGCGTGAAGCCGATTGCGGTGCGTATGGTCTACGAAGCGTCGCAGGCGGTGAAGATTCCCGTGATCGGTATGGGCGGTATCACGTGTGCGGAAGACGCCATTGAATTTTTGATGGCAGGCGCGGCGGCGGTGCAGGTAGGCACGGCGAACTTTACCGATCCGTATGCAATGCCTAAAATTATTGACGGCTTGAACGCGTGGTGCGACAAGCACGGCATCGCGAACGTATCCGAGCTCACGGGCACGTTGCAACTCAACCAAAGATAACGATAGGGAGTCGAGAAACTTTCCAAAGGCAGAGCCTTTGGCGGTGTGGCAGAGCCACAAAAATAGCCCATAAAAGCAAGCTTTGCTTGCGCTATAACCGCGCAAGCGGTCCATACGACGAAAGTCGTCCAATAAACTACAATAAAAACCGATAGGAGAGAAAATATTATGGCTTACACCTACAAAGAAGAATTTATCCGTTTCATGGTAGACAACGGCGTTTTGAAATTCGGTCAATTCACCTTGAAGAGCGGCAGACTTGCACCCTATTTCATCAATACGGGCAACTATAAAACGGGCAAACAGCTCGCAAAGCTCGGCGAATATTACGCAGCTTGCATTCACGACAACGGCTTGCAGGCGGAAACCCTTGTCGGCCCTGCGTATAAGGGGATTCCTTTGTCCGTAGCAACCGCAATCGCTATGTATCATAATTATAATGAAGAGCTCAATTACTGTTTCGACCGTAAAGAAGTAAAAGACCACGGCGAAGGCGGTCTTTTCGTAGGCAAGCAGCTTGTGGACGGGGAAAAAGTTATCATCATCGAAGACGTTATGACGTCGGGCAAGGCTTTGCGTGAAATTTTACCCAAGCTCGAAGCGGCGGCAAAGGTAAACGTTGTCGGTATGATTATTTCCGTAGACCGTAGAGAAAAGGGCTTGACGAGCGATTTGTCTGCGGTTTCCGAAGCGAAAAAGGAATTTGGTATCGACGTGTATTCCGTCGTAACGATGGACGACATCATCGCGGCGATTGAAAACGGCGTGGTAGACGGCAAGGAGCATCTTGAAGCGATGTATGCTTACCGTAACACGTACGGCGCAAAATAAGGCATAGAGCGTTTGTCGATTTTCGGCAATCGTATATGCGGCAAGGTGCGTTCTATCGTGCGCTCGGTCGTTTTGGTGACGGTAGATTTTGCGTGCTTATCAAAAGCGCGCGGATTGGAAAAGATAAAAAAGGCGGCGGATAAAAGACAAGCCGCTAACAATACGTATTGATTTTTTCTCATATACAAAGTATGTGAAAACGAGGGATTGCTATACCTCGAAAATCGAAAGGAGTGAATTATGAAAAACATTATTTTGACGGGGGATAGACCTTCGGGAAAATTACACATCGGGCATTACGTTGGCTCTCTCAAACGCCGCGTGGAGCTGCAAAATAGCGGTAAGTTTGATAAAATCTACATCATGATTGCGGACGCGCAAGCATTGACGGATAATTTCGATAATCCCGAAAAGGTACGCGCAAACATTACGGAAGTAGCGCTCGACTATTTGGCGTGCGGACTCGATCCTAAAAAATCGACGATTTTCGTACAATCACACGTAGAACAGCTCACCGAGCTTACTTTCTATTATATGAACCTCGTTACCCTTTCTCGTTTGGAACGAAATCCGACGGTAAAGACGGAGATGAAGCAAAAGAATTTCGAAACGTCCATTCCCATGGGCTTTTTGACCTATCCCGTGTCGCAAACGGCGGATATTACGGCGTTTAAGGCGAATACCGTACCCGTAGGGGAAGACCAACTTCCCATGCTCGAACAGGCGAGAGAAATCGTGAGAAGTTTCAACGGTTTGTACGGGGAAACGCTCGTAGAGCCCAAAGCGGTATTGCCCGAAAATAAATCCTGCTTGCGTTTGCCCGGAACGGACGGTATGGCGAAGATGAGTAAATCGCTCGGCAACTGTATCTACCTTTCGGATAGTGCGGACGAAATCAAACGCAAGGTTATGGGTATGTACACCGATCCCAACCACATCAAGGTGACCGATCCCGGCGATACGAAGAATAACCCCACGTTTATTTATCTCGACGCATTCTCGACGGAAGAGCATTTCAAGAAATACTTGCCCGAATATGCGAATCTTGATGAATTGAAGGCGCATTACGAGCGTGGCGGGCTTGGTGATATGAAGGTAAAACGTTTCTTGAACGAAGTTATGCAGGAAACGCTTGCGCCTATCCGCGAGAGAAGGGAAGAGCTTGCAAAGGATATTCCTGCAATTTGGGATATGTTATATAGAGGAAGCGAAATTGCGAGAGCCGCAGCGGCAGAAACGCTTGCGGAAGTAAAAAAATCAATGCGTATCGACTATTTTGCGGATAGAAAATAATGGTAAATAAAATGTGTAAAAACATTTCATGATATAAAAGCGGCGAGAAATTTCTCGCCGCTTTTATAAAACAGCAGCCGCTCTTTTTTAGAGCGGCTGCTGTTTAACAATCGGATAAACCTAAAATATAATCTGCGCTACAATCTAACAACTTGCACAGTTTGGCTAAGGTATCCAAAGCAGGAAAAATGTCCTTTTTCATATATTTTGATACGGTTTGTGGGGATACGGATATCTCTTTCGCAATCACGTTTTGCGGTATCCCAGAATTTTTTATGCATTCCCTTAAACGAAGTTGTATTGACTGTAAGTCCATATGCTTAGCTCCTTGCATCATTATTCTGATACTAATAATCGCACGTTATACGATTATTTGCTTGACAATCGTATATTAGGTGATGTATAATATGAATAACAATATTTTGGAGGTTGTTTTATGTTTATACGTTTGATTAAAACGCTTATGGGCAAAGTGGATACGTATGAAGGCACGATAGAATGTTCAAAATCGTTGGACGAAGTTCTTGACCTTGTACGTCATTTCCGTGAGAAAAGAGATTTTTGGCTTAGTCCTCACGAGGTCATCAAGGATGTTCGCAATTTTGGTTACTATGATATAGGTAAGGGACCTAAAAATGCGCCGAATCAAAAAATTCTCTGGCATTTTACGGTTATGTATATGAATGGCGTGGCTTATCAAGTAAAATTGAGATTGACGACTTGTTGCTCGAAAATTGTATTTAATGAGTTCAAGAAGCAGTTGGAGGCTTTGCCTGACTTAGAAAAGGTTAATATTGAGGAGCCTGCTGCGCCTGCGATTGACTATGCAACCAAAACGATGTTGGAACTTGTTGAATTGCTAGACGAAAGCGCAAGTAATTTTGCGGATGCGCCTAGCGCTAGTATGTTTGAACCGATGAAAGCGATTAAAGAGGAGCTTGCAAAACGCATTAAAAAAGTGCCTTTGGATGCACGTGGGCAATTCTCACAACCTATGTCGCAAATTGATATGTATATAAGTACAATTAATACGCAGCTTTCCAATTCTGTAATGGCGGCGCAAATTTCCTCGTTTGCCGGGACGTACGTTTCGCAAATTCAGTCGCAGTTGCCATCTATTATGAGTGCCGTGAAGGCGTTGACCGAAGATATGGTCGCTGCGCCTGTGAAGCCTGCTCCTGTCGTAGAAAAGAAGGTTGAGTCCGTAGTAGCAGAGTCGGTTACGCCCGTTGCTTCTACAATGCCTATGGAAGCTGTGCCTGTTGTGCCCGTCGCGCCCGTGGCACCCGTTGCTTCTGCAATGCCTGTTCAAGCTTCCAAGAAACTTTGCGTGAATTGTGGTAAAGAGAATGATGTTGCTGCTGTTTATTGTATGCATTGTGGCAAGACGGCGGACGTGAAAGAGGTGGAACAAAAAACGAATGAAGTGCAGAAGGTAGCAGAAGAAAAACCGAACAATAAAATTATTACTTATGCATCGTTTGCTTCTATTGCCTTGTCATTTATCGCCATGCTATTCATATTTATAAACGCGGGGAATGATAGTAATATTCCTGGCTTGATGATTGTAGCGACGGTTTTCTCTGCGTTGACTATTGTTTCGGCGGGATGCGCTTGCGCTATTGCATTTATCAAAAAAGAGCAGTCTTTGGTGAAGGTATTAACCATTACAAACACTGTTTTTGCTTTAGTGCTGTTCATTGCGTGTCTTATGCATTACGTTTCGATTATGCATTACATAGAGATTAATCCTTTTTACCCTTATTATTAAAGAATGGAATAAAACGCTCCAAGCTTCATAGCTTGGGGCGTACTATTTTTAATCGAAAGGGGAAAGAAAAAAGCCGAGGAACTTGTCCTCGGCTTTCATAGATCTCTAATTAGTTGTTGATGATATCCTTGTAAGCTTTACCGAATTTCATAACGGGCTTCTTGCAAGCGGGGATAGCTACGGGAGCTTTCGTTTGAGGGTTGATACCCGTCTTAGCTGCAACGTCTTTCACTTCGATCGTGCCGAAGCCAACGAGTTGTACTTTTTCACCAGCTTTCAAAGCTTCCGTTACGCTTGCTACGAGCGCTTCGTATGCTTTCGCTGCATCTTTGTTCGATAAACCTGCTTTTTCTGCAATTGCTTTAATCAATTCGCCTTTGTTCATAGAGAATCCCCTTTAATTTTTATTATTCTTAAAAACATAAAATCTTTAAGTAATTTAATTATAACGGATAGAAAAGCATTTGTCAAGTACTGAAAGCAAAAAAAATCGACGAAAACCCTTAAAAATAAAGGTTTTTTTGTCCATAGGGACACTTTTGACAGGTGGATTTTGGCGAAAAGTAAAGACGAATGGCGAAAGCTGTTCGCATTTGCTATATTTTGTGTTTTGTTTTATGCTGATTCTGAGCTTCTTTCGGGGTATTGAGTCGGTTTTTCTTCGGTTTCCGCAGCCTTGTCCCATTCCCCAATGTCACGGTAGACGATTCGGTTTTTTTGAGTGGAATATCTTGAATATTTTTTGGCGCGTTTACCGACCTCAATCCTCGCAATAAACAATCTTACAATTTCGGGCGTTAGTAGGTCAAGGCTTTTGTGCTTTTTAGCTTTTTTCTATATAAGCGTCGCAGGCGCGCTCGCAAAAGTCAAGGTGTCGTCTTACTATGTAGGTGTTTACTATCGGTCTTTTGTAGGTTTTTCGGAGAAATACCGTACATGTTCTTAAAAGCTTTACTGAAAGAATATAAATTATATCCAAGCATTTCGGCGATTTCACTGATACTTTTTTTCTTTTCAAGAATAAGCGCTTTCCCTGTTTCCATTTTACGGTGCTTGTGGTATTCCGATAATGTTTTTCCCGTTGTGCGCTGAAAAAGTCCGGAAAGATAACCATAGCTGTAATTAAATTTAGGGGCAAGCTCTTCTAATTTTTTAATGGTATAAATATGCGTATCAATATAATTCATTAACTGAAAGCACAATACTTCAGGCTCGGAAATGGTCGTTGTGTTTTGAGGAATGCTATTAAAGTCGCGGATCAAATACACGATAATCAACTGAAAAATATCGATTAGCGCAGTTTGAGAGTGTGGTTGCTCTTGAGATATGAATTCGGATATTGCATATTCTATAAGCTGTGAAATTTTGCCGTCTTGGAAGAGGCGTTTATCACCGCCTCTATAATTGCGTGTGATATTTTTCAAATCCTTGTCGAGCGTTTTATCTACGCAGTAAAAGGAAAAAAAGTCGTATTCTAGGCGAACGTCTTGATCTGCCTTGATTTCATGAATATCACATGGAAATGAAAGATAGATGTCGCCTGCTTTTACGATGCTTTCTTCTCCATTGGTAATAATACTGCCGCTGCCTTTGGTGACGATTGTCAATTCAAACCAATTCAAATGAGGGTGAGGAGAAATAATTTCCATGGGTTCGCAATATCTTCTCCCTAATTGCAAAAGGTGGATGTTGCCAAAGGGTAAAGGATTCTCAACGTAATGGTTGATTAAGTGATAACGCGTTTTATTTTCCATTCCAGCCCTCCTTGTTGACTATAATTATAAAAAAAATATGTGGCTATGTCAATGTTTTGATAAAGAAATTGATATTTTTTTCGTTGAATATTTAAGAAATATGAAAAAATGATAAATTTTGCGTGAACTATAACCATTTACTTGTACAAGTATTTATTATATGATAGAAATACAAATTTTCTTAAGGAGAAATAGATTATGACGGTAGTAGCAGTAATTGGTTGCGGAAGAATTTCCGATATAGCGCATTTTCCTGCGCTTTCCCAAATGGATAACGTGAGAATTAAATACGCTTGTGATTTATTAATTGAAAAAGCGGAAGAAAAGAAAGCGAAATATCCTAAAATTGAAAACGTAATTACGGATTATAAAGTGGTGCTTGCGGACGAAGAAGTGGACGCGGTGTTCGTTTTGACGCCCAACTATGCGCATTACACGATCACGATGGATGCGTTAAAAGCAGGAAAGCACGTGCTTTGTGAAAAGCCTATCACGGTAAATTATGCGCTTTCGGTGGAGATGGCAGAAGAAGCCAAAAAACAGGGTAAAATTCTTGATATAGGCGTTTGCAACCGTTATCAAAAATCGGTGGAAATGTTGCGTGAATGGGCAGACGCAGGGAAATTTGGCGACATTTATCACGTGTACTGTTCTTTCCGTGATTTTAGAAGTATTCCCGGGCTTGGCGGCGCGTTTACGACGAAATCGCAATCGGGCGGCGGCGTTTTGATTGACTGGGGAATTCATTTCCTCGATTTGATTTTGTACGTGCTTGGCGGCGCAAAGATTAAGAGTGTTACTTGTGATGCGTACAATGAAATGGCGAAGGATATGAAATCGTACAAATACCACGGTATGTGGGCGGAAGACACCTCGGATATCGAAAACGGAACGAACGACGTGGACGATTTTATCACGGGGCATATTCGTACGGATAAGGCAAGTATTTCCTTTAACGGCGCGTGGGCGCAGAACATTAATAAATACGAGCTGTTTATCGACTTTATGGGGGATAAAGGCGGCGCAAGATTGACCTACGGCGGCAAGTTTGAATTTTACGACGGACAAACTCTTGAAACCATCACTCCCGAATATGATATTCCCAATATGTATCTTTGTGAGGATACGGCGTTTATACAGTCCATTGAAACGGGTGTAAAAGATAAGAACAATATTGATAACATTCTTGAAAGTATGAAATTGCTTGATGCGTTGTATACGTCAGCCGAAAAGAAAGAGGAGATTAGATTCTAATGAAGACGGTTGGTTTTATTGATTATTTTTTGAATGAATGGCACGCGAACGAATACCCTGCAATGATTAAGGCGTACAATGAAAAAAACGGAACGGATTATCAGGTGAAATATGCTTGGGCGGAAATGGATATCCCCGGGGGGATGAGCACCGATGAATGGTGCGAACTTCACGGCGTTATTCGCTGTAATTCGATGAAAGAACTTTGCGCGAAATGCGATTACGTATTTGTGTTGGCGCCCTCAAATCCCGAAAAACATTTGGAGTACGCAAAAGAAGTATTCGAATGTGGAAAGAATCCTTATATAGATAAGACGTTTGCTCCTGATTATGCAACTGCGAAAGAGATTTATGCGCTTGCGGAAAAGCACGGAGTGAAGTTTTTTAGTAGCTCCGCTTTGCGTTATGCGGATGAACTCAACGCATACATGGGGACGGCAAAAGTCATTTCTACGGTAGGTGGCGGCTCCAATTTTGACGAGTACGTAATTCACCAAATCGAGATGGCGGTGAAGTGTCTTGGCGTTGGTGCGGAGAAGGTGCGTTATAGCAAACATGCCGATCAGGAATGGGCAGAGGTATCCTATCCCGACGGAAGATATGCGACAATGATGTTTGCGCCCTGTATGCCGTTTGCAGCAACGGTGGCAGACAAAGAAGGACGCTCTGCGCACGTAGAAATCAATTCCCCATTTTTTGATAATTTGATTGCGGATATTTTCCATTTCTTTGAAACGGGGGAAACGTCCTTTTGTTCTTGCGAAACGTTAGAGGTTATGAAGATTAGGGAAAGGGTTATAGAAGCAAAATCAAAAGCAGGGATATGGTTGAACGTATGAAAACATTAAGAGTTGGCTTAATAGGTTGCGGTCGGATTTCCGTTATGCATCTTAAGTCGATTGCGTTTTTAGAGGAAACGGAACTAATTGCATGTTGTGATATTAAAAAAGAACGCGCCGATGAAGTTGCAACGAAATACGGGGCGAAAGCGTACTATTCGTATGAGGAAATGTTGGATAACGAAACCCTCGACGCCGTACATATTTGCTTGCCGCATTATTTGCACAGCAAAGCGGCTTGTTACGCCTTTGAAAAAGGGGTAAACGTTTTAACGGAAAAGCCGATGGACGTTGACTTGCAGAGCGCGGAAAACGCTGTGCAAAAGGCGAAAGAAAAAGGCGTTTTATACGGCGTTATTTTTCAGTGCCGCTATAACAATTCCGCACAGCTTGTGAAGAAGGCGTTACAAAGTGGGAAGCTCGGTAAAATTATTTCCGCCCGCTCGACGCTTACGTGGACGCGTCCCGATAGTTACTATGCGGAAAGCGATTGGAAGGGGACTTGGGACAAGGAAGGCGGCGGCGTTGTGATCGATCAAGCCATTCATTCCATAGACCTTGTAAACTGGTTGGTGGATAGCAAAATACAGAGCGTTTCCTGCTCCATGGCAAACCGCGGGCATAAGGTAGTGGACGTAGAGGATAGCGCCGAGGGCTTAATTACCTATAAAAACGGGGTAAGATACGGGTTTTACTGTATGAACAATTACGGTTGTGACGAGCCGATTGAAATCCGTCTTTACTGTGAAAAGGGCAAGGCTGTCTTTGGGTACGATGATGCGTATATTGCGTATAACGATGGAGCAAGCGAAGAAGCGCATCAAGATGACAAGATAGTGGAATATGAAGGCGGAAAGGATTATTGGGGTTTTCAACATATTCGGCAAATACGGCAATTTTATAATGCGGTATTGAAAAGAGAACCGCTTGAAATCAGCGGCGAGGAAGCTTTGAAAACACACCGTCTAATTATGGAAATTTACAAAATGGGCAAGGCAGGTATGAGATGAAAATAGGCGTAATTACAGATTGTTTCAAAAAAACGCACGAAGAAGGAATAAAGCAAGCGGCAACGTTGGGGCTTGACGGCGTTCAAATTTACGCCACGACGGGTGAATTTTCACCTGCGTTATCCGCAGAAAAAAAAGCCGAATACAAACGGCTGTTACAAGAAAAAGGTTTGGTTGTCTCTGCGCTTTGCGGGGATATGGGCGGATATGGGTTTGAAATTGCCGAGGATAATGCGGAGCGTATCGAAAAGACAAAGCGCATTATCGATCTTGCCGTAGAATTTGGAGCAAAGGTTGTTACAACGCATATCGGGGTGATTCCCGAAGAAAAGAGCCACCCTAGGTACGAGGTTATGCTTTCTGCATTGACGGAATGTGGGCTATACGCAAAGGAAAAAGGGGTAACGCTTGCAATAGAAACGGGGCCCGAAAAGGCGAAAACTTTGTTGGCGTTTATAGAAGATACCAAAGGCGGCGTGGGCGTCAACCTTGATCCTGCAAACTTTACAATGGTAACGGGGCAAGACGCCGTAGAAGCGGTGTATTTGCTGAAAGATCATATTGTGCATACGCATGCGAAAGACGGCAGAATGTTAAATGAAAATCAAAATCCTGCGGACGTGTATCACGCCTTTGCGGTTGGCGGCGTAGACGCGCTCAATGCTTGCGAAGGGTTCAAAGAACTTCCCCTTGGCGAGGGGGACGTGGATTGGGAGCAATACATCAAAGCATTGCGCGAAATTGGTTATGACGGCTTTTTGACGATTGAGCGTGAATGTGGGGATACTCCTGAGGAGGATATAGCCAAGGCAGTTTCTTTCCTTAAAAAGTGTTTAACTGATTAAAATTTAATAATGAAACGCATCACAGACAGCAGGGGATTCCTTGCTGTCTAAATTTTTCTCAAAATTCGCGCTTTGCGCATAAAAAATCCCCGAAAACCGCTCATTAAAAGGCTTTCAGGGATTTTTCGATTAAATGTCGTCTTTGTGGAAACCAAGTCCCAAAACTTGGGACGTATTCGACATCACCGCGAAGGAATCGGGGTCTACTTGACGCACGATTCTTTGCAACGCTACGATCTGTCTGCGAGATACTACGCAAAGCAACATCGACTTGTCTTCTTTGGTGTACATACCTTTGGCAGGAAGTGCGGTTACGCCGCGGCTAAGCTCTTTCATAATCGCCTTGCTCATTTCTTCGGGCTTGCTCGTGATGATACGGAATTCGATTGCGGAGTGGAAGCCGTTCGTTACCGATTCATTCGTCTTGCTTTCAATGTACGATTCAAATGCCGACAGGACAATGGGCAAAAGGAGCAATCCATAGTGGATATGACCGTCCTCCGTGCGAGGCAAGGGGTTGAGAATCATATGAATGATGACGACGTAGCTTACGATGACAACGCAGTTAATCGCAAATAACATCCAAGCAATGGAAGTTGCTTTAAATTTCTTTTGAATCATGACGGCAAGGATATCCGCGCCGCCCGTACTGCCTCCTACTTTGAAAGCAAGTGCAATGGATACACCGATACAAAGCCCTGCCGCCAACGCCGCAAAAAGCTTGGAGGCTTCGCCGCCGGGGAATACGATTTCAAAATTCGGGGCGAGTTGTTCGAGCAAGAGCAGCCAAACGGATTGCATGCCGATATTAATAGACGTGAGAATCGCAAATTTCTTTTTTACGAAAAAGAAAGAAAGGATGACAAGCGGAAGGTTTAAGGCAAGGGACATAAGACTTTGTGGAACTTTGCCACCCGTAGCTTCTGCCACAAGAATAGCGATACCGCTTGCACCGCCGATGGTGAAATCGTTACATACAATCAACGTCTTTGCCGCGAAGGCAATGAGGAGCGAGGATAAAAGCGTGTACAAGACACCCTTAATCCACGTTGAAATTACGCCTTTTTTCGTGCTTGATTCCGCGTCTATGTTTTCTTTCGTGATTTTAGGGGGAAGGTCGGGGATTTCTTGCTGCGTCCCGTTTTCCGTAACGAGTTCGTTCTCTTCCATAAATATATACCTCAATCAAATTTATCCAAGGGATATTGTAACATATTTTTATTGTCACTGCAAGTAGTTGTGTAAAATTATCGGCAAATTTTTACATAAAAAGCCGCTCCGCAATTTGTTTTTTGCGGAGCGGCGTAAATTCACTCAATTATTGCGGTTCTACCACGAAATTGATTTTCGTGATAACGCCTTCCATCAAACGGATTTCCGCAGGGAAAGAGCCGAGCGTTTTTACGTTGTCCATTTTAATTTTCTTCTTGTCGATGTCGTAGCCGGCGTCCGCCAAAGCCGCCGCCACGTGTGCTGCCGTTACCGAGCCGAACACTTTGCCATTCTCACCCGTTTTAATTTTTACGCTGACCGACTTGCCGTTAAGCTCCGCAGCCAATGCTTTGAGCGCCTTAACTTCTTCCGCCTTATGGAATTCTTGTGCGGCTTTCTTTTGTGCCGCTTCATGTACGTTGCTTGCCGTAGCCGCTTTTGCAAGTCCTTTTTTAATAAGGAAGTTCCGTCCGTAGCCGTCTGCCACTTCTACGACGTCACCTTTTTTGCCCGTGCCTTTAACGTCTGCAATCAAAATAACTTTCATATACATATCCTCCTGTATTTCTTTTCCAATTCTATTGTACAAGATTTTTTTGAAATTGTCAATACTCTGCAAGAAATTTGCGCATACTGTTTCTACCTTGAAAGGAGGATTTTTATATGATGAACGAAGAAAGAGACGTAAATACTTGTATCGGCTGTAACGTAACCGAATGTAAGTACAACCGCGCAGGGGATTATTGTACCTTGCGTAAAATCCACGTAGGCAACACTTGCAATGAAGCAGGGTGCTGTACTTGCTGCGATAGTTTCGAAAAGAAGTAAGATTCAGCGTGGATATGCAAAGCGCCGCCTTGCTTTTGAGCAAGGCGGCGCTTTCTTCGTTCGCTAAAATATATCGAATAGATAATTTTTTATCGATTGGTGTAAATCGCTTGATTTTTATCGAATTAAGGTGTATAATAAAAGTATCCTAAAATAGGAGCTTACGAAAATGGAACAAACAAAAAAGGAAAATAAATTTGTTTCTTACTTGAAGGCGTTGCCCAAGCGGTATTTTATCACGGCGTTTTCGGGCATGGCACAAGGGTTGTTCGTCACCTTAATTGCAGGGACGATTCTCGCGCAAATTGCAGGTTGGATCAACTTAATAGGGGACGGCAACTACGTAGGGACGGCGTTGACGTACATAGCGAATATCGCCAAATCCTTGATGGGCGTCGGTATCGGCGTCGGTATTGCCTACGCACTTGGGAAAAATAAACTGCTGATTTTCTCGGCGGCGGTGGCATTACGGCGCTTACGTTTGGTGCGCCCGGGAATCCTATCGGTGCGTACGTGGTGACGATGCTCGTCGTGGAAGTGGTAGGGCTTTACGCAGGGAAAACCAAATTGGATATTTTGCTTGTACCGCTCGGCGCGCTTATCCTTTCGCTTGGCGGCGTATATCTTGCCTATCCGTTTATTTGGCTTGTCAACCAACTTGGCGTGCTGATTGCAATGGCAACGGATTTCACTCCTTTCTTTATGGGGATTATCATTGCGGTGGTAATGGGTGTGCTTTTGACCATGCCCACGTCGTCCGCGGCGATTTGGGTGGCGGTGGCAACGCCCGTCATTACGGGTTTTGCAAACGGCACGGTTTCGCAGGCGAACTACGATGCGATGCTCCTTGCAGGCGGTGCAGCGACGGTTGGTTGCGCCTGCCATATGGTCGGCTTTGCCGTGGCGAGCTTCCGTGAGAATAAATTTAGCGGTTTGATTTCGCAGGGGATCGGCACGAGTATGCTACAAATTCCCAATATCATGAAACGCCCGATTATTATGCTTCCGATGATTGTATCGAGCGCTATTTGCGGACCTTTGGCAACCTGCGTGTTTAAGTTGAAATGCGGTACGGCAGGCGGCGGTATGGGCACGAGCGGTTTGGTTGGTATCTTCGATTTGTGGCAGTACACGGACGGGGTACTTGGGAAAATCGGTATTTTCGTGCTGATGATCGTCCTGCCTGCGGTGTTAAATATCGTCTTTTCGGAAATTATGCGAAAGCTCAAATGGATTCGCCCGAACGATATGAAATTGCCCGAATAAAAAAAGAAATCCGAGTTGAAAAACTCGGATTTTTTAGTTATGCTTGTTCGTTGACAAAGATTTGGCGTTCGGGCTCGCAGGTTAAGTGCATACCCAGCGTTTTGAAGGTTTTTTCGTCCACGTGCGCCAACATGACGGTGGAGTGGACTTCACAGCCTTTCAATTTGTCCAACTGTTGAATTGCCTTTTTCGCTTTGGGACTATTTACGGCGCAAATGGAAAGCGCCATAAGGATTTCGTCCGTATGCAAACGGGGGTTTGCCGAGCCCATGTGCTTAACCTTCAATTGTTGAATGGGCTCGATGATGGTGGGGGAAATGAGTTCGAGTTTATCGTCAATGCCGCCGAGCACCTTCAAGGCGTTGAGCATCGCCGCAGCCGAAGCGCCCAAAAGCGCGCTTGTTTTGCCTGTAATAATGCGTCCGTCGTTGAGTTCAATGGCAACGGCAGGCGCGCCCGTTTCTTCCGCTTTGGAAAGGGCGGGGGCAACCGCTTTTCTATCGTCTACCGAGATGCCTGATTTGCTCATCATCAGTTCGAGCTTGCTTACGACGTCTCTCGAAATTCTGCCTTTTTTCGCGTCGCAAAGCGCAGCGTAGTAGCGGCGAATGATTTCATTGTTCGACGCTTCACGGCAAGCTTGGTCGTCCACGATGCAAAAACCTGCCATATTTACGCCCATATCCGTGGGGGATTTGTAGGGGGAATACCCCAAAATTTTGCTGAGCATCGCCGACACTACGGGGAAAATTTCCACGTCACGGTTATAGTTCACCGCCAAAGAGCCGTAGGCGTCCAAGTGATAGTGGTCGATCATATTCACGTCGTTCAAATCGGCGGTAGCCGCTTCGTACGCGACGTTGACGGGGTGAGAAAGGGGAAGGTTCCAAATAGGGAAGGTTTCAAACTTCGCATAACCTGCTTTCACGCCGCGTTGATTTTCGTGATAAAGTTGGGAAAGGCAAGTCGCCATTTTACCGCTTCCGGGACCGGGGGCGGTAACCACTACCAAACGGCGTTTCGTAGGGATGTATTCGTTTCGTCCGTAGCCTTCTTCGCTTACGATTTTCGATACGTCCGAAGGGTATCCTTCAATGGGGTAGTGCTTGTATACGGGAATGCCGAGATTGGTCAAACGCTTGATAAAGCCGTCCACGGCAGGTTGCGGTTGGTACATCGTCATAACCACGCTGCCAACGTACAAGCCCTTGCTCTTGAAAATATCGATAAGGCGAATGACGTCCGCGTCGTAGGTAATTCCAAGGTCGCTGCGGTACTTATTCTTCACGATATCGTTTGCGTTAATGACGACAAGAATTTCCGCAATCGAGCGGAGCTTCAACAGCATTTTGATTTTACTGTCGGGCTCAAAACCGGGCAAAACGCGGGACGCGTGGTAGTCGTCGAAGAGCTTACCGCCGAATTCGAGGTAGAGCTTGTCGCCGAAAGAGTCGATGCGTTCTTGGATTTTTTCCGATTGCAAAGACAGATACTGCTTGTTATCGAACCCGATTTTGTTCATAAACTTCTCCTTTGTTATCGCCAAAAGCATTATCTTTTACAGTATAGCAAATTCGAGAAAAAAAGTCAAGGAAGTAAACGGGGAAAAGAGGGGCTTGCAGGAAATTTTTTGCAAAAAAAAGACAAGCCTGTTAAAGACTTGCCTTTTCGTTAAATTTTCTTTTTGAGTTCGCGAACGGCGTGGGTTAAGAAATATTCCGCCGTCGTGCCCTTGCGAATGAGCTGTAAAGCTTCTTCGGGGGTGCACCAACGCGCCTCGGCTACTTCGTCTTCCTTCAACTTGATTGTCTTTTCTTCTACGATAACGATGAAGTTGAGCATCAACACTTCTTTAAGTGCGTGGTAGCGAGAGGACATATACTTTGCTTTCACGACGTCAAGGCCAAGCTCTTCTTTGATTTCGCGAGGGACTGCCTTTTCCGCATTTTCGCCCTTTTTGATGTATCCTGCAAACAGAATAAAATCGTCGTCTTCTACGTGCTTTGCAAGCAAAATTTTATCTTGCGTGCGGTTGGTTACGACCATGGATACCGCTACGGGGAATTGAGGGAACATATAAGCTTCGCATTTTCCGCAATAGGGAATAAGTCCTTCGTTTTCACAAAAGCGCAAGGTGAGTTTCTCTCCGCATTCTCTACAATACATACTTTTTACCTCCTTTTCATAATCAAAGAAATATAATCTGAACCAAGATTTTTGGCGGCAAATTTCTTCGCCTACTGCGTTGAACTCCTTGATAAACCGTCGGATTATATTGCTTTGGTTAAACGTTCATTCTATATAATAATACTCCCGTTTGAAAAAATTGTCAAGGGGTCAAGAAAAATTTGTGAATTTTTTATGCAAAAAGTGTCGATAGGGGGTATTTGTGTTTGACAAGCGTAGAAAAATGCGGTATAATTAGTTGCAAGTAAAAATGCGACGGAAAGCGTTTTGGCTTGTAAAAGTCAAAGGGCTTTTATTTTTTTTGTTTAAAAGAATTCACCAAAAGGAGAACGTAGATAATATGCTTACATCCATTTGCGGTATCAATTGGGGCGACGAAGGAAAAGGGAGAATGGTCGACCTTTTGAGCGAAAAATTCGACGTTGTTTGTCGCTACCAAGGCGGTAATAACGCAGGCCACACCGTTATCAACGAACGCGGTAAGTTCATTTTGAATCTTTTGCCTTCGGGTATTCTTCGCGAAGACGTTGTCAACGTGATGGGACCTGGTATGGTTATCGACATTAAGCACCTTTGCGGAGAAATTGCAAAGTTGCAGGAAGCAGGGATTAAAATTACCCCCGAAAATTTAAAGATTTCCGATCGTGCGGTTATCACAATGCCGTACCACGTTTTGATGGACTGCTTGGAAGAAGACCGTCTTGCAGGCAAGAAATTCGGCTCTACCCGTCGCGGGATCGGCCCCGTGTATGCGGATAAGTTCTTCAAAAAGGTATTCCGTATGGGCGAGCTTTTGAATACCGAACGCCTTTATGCGCGTGTTGCAGACATCGTGGAATGGAAAAATCTCACCGTTGTCGGCGGCTACAAGGCGGAAGAAGTGAAAACGGAAGATATGATTGCATATTTCGAAGAATACGGCAAAAAGCTTGCTCCGTTCGTATGCGACGTAGGGCTTTACTTGACGAAAGCGAACGACGAAGGCAAGAACATCATGTTTGAAGCGCAGCTTGGCGCAATGCGCGATATCGATTTCGGTATCCATCCCTATACGTCGTCCTCTTCGACGATTGCGGCATACGCACCCATCGGCGCGGGCGTTCCACAACTTCAACTTGACAATTCTATCGGTATTATGAAAGCCTATTCCACCTGCGTAGGGGAAGGCCCTTTCACAGCGGAATATTTCGGCGAAAAGGCGGAAAAGCTCCGTGATCTCGGCGGCGAATACGGCGCGGCTACGGGCAGACCCCGTCGCGTTGGTCCTTTCGATATCGTAGCTTCCCGTTACGGCATTCGTTGCCAAGGCGCAACGGAGATTGCTCTCACGAAAATGGACGTCCTTTCCGGCTATGAAGAAATCGAGGTTTGCGTAGCATACGAGCTTAACGGTGAAATCATTCACGAGTTCCCGTTCATCGACGTTTTGGACGATTGCAAGCCTGTATTCGAAACGGTAAAGGGTTGGAATTGCGACATTTCCAAGTGCAGAAAGAAGGAAGATTTGCCCAAGGAAGCGCTCGACTACGTTAGATACCTTGAAAAAGCTTGCGGCTGCAAGATCAAATACGTATCCGTCGGCGCAGAACGCGACGCGTATATCGAAATGTACTAAGGTTTATTCCCTGCGGTTTTTCCGCAGGGAGTTTTTATAAGCAACACAAATATTTCCTATAAAAAAGTTGGATAAATTTTTTATGTGTGAATACTTGAAAAATGGCGCAACAAGTGTTATAATGATAGCAGATATTTTTTAACGAGGTACTTTATGAGTATTCGTATCGGCATTTACGGTTACGGGAATTTAGGCAAGGGCGTGGAGCTTGCGATAGGGCAAAATCCCGACTTGACCGCAGTGGGCGTGTTCACAAGACGTGCGCCTGAAAGCGTGAAAACGTTGACGGGGTTGCCCGTGTATTTCGTTTCCAAAATGGAAGAAATGCAAGATAAAATCGACGTGATGATCCTTTGCGGCGGCAGTGCAACCGACCTACCCAAGCAAACGCCTTATTTGGCACAGTATTTTAACGTTGTGGATAGCTTCGACACGCACGCAAAGATTTCCGAGCATTTGAAAAACGTGCACGCGGCGGCGGTAAAGGCAGGGAAAACGGCGGTTATTTCCGCAGGTTGGGATCCCGGTATGTTCTCGCTTGCCCGTTTGTATTCGGACGCAATCCTTTCCCAAGGGAAGGACTATACCTTTTGGGGAAAAGGGGTTAGCCAAGGGCATTCGGACGCAATCCGCCGTATCGAAGGCGTGCTCGACGCGCGGCAATATACCATTCCGACGCAATCGGCAATCGAACGTGTACGCAACGGGGAAGATCCCGTTCTTTCCACCTCGGAAAAGCACGAAAGAGAGTGCTACGTCGTGGTAGCGGACGGTGCGGATAAAGCCCGTATCGAAAAAGAAATTAAGGAAATGCCCAACTATTTTGCGGACTATCATACGACGGTGCATTTCATTTCCCAAGAAGAATTGAACGAGAAACACGCAGGATTGCCGCACGGCGGTTCGGTGATTCGCAGCGGCGTCACGGGGAATGGAAAAAACAGACACGTGATTGAATATTCCTTGAAGCTCGATTCCAATCCCGAGTTTACGGCGTCTGTACTCGTGGCTTGCGCAAGGGCGGCGTATCGGTTGAATAAGGAAGGAGTAATCGGTGGCAAAACGATGCTTGATATTCCCCCCGTTTACCTTTCGGCAAACAGCAGGGAAACGCTTATTTCCACCCTGTTATAATTTCATAAGTAAAAGCACACAAAGCGCGGCAAAATGCCGCGCTTTTCCTTTTTTGCGTAATTGTTCCACAAATGGATAAAGGTTTGTGGAATGTGAAGATGAAAAATGTGAAAAAATTCTTTATTTCATAGAAATAACGGTTGAATTTTTTTGTTGAATATTTTATAATAGAAAAGTACGCAGCACACGTGCGCGTGCAAAAACGAACCAAAGAGGCGAGTTATGCAAGAGAAGAAAAAATACGTGAGAAACGTTATGGATATTGCAAAAAACCTTGCGAGATACGCGTTGTATTTCCTTGCGGTGGTATTGACGCCGCTCATTGCAACGCCGATTGCAAAGCTTTTCGATTGGTGTGTACTCGATTGGTCGTCCCCCGGACAGCTTCGCGGTTTCTTCACCGATTTGTTTACGGCGATTTTGTGGCTTAACGAGCTTGTGGTAATTTTGATCGTAGAACATTTCGCAAAACGTTCTTTTGAGAAGAAGATGGGCGAGACGGGTATTCGCGAATTGCAGGGCGATGAATTGGCGGTAGAGCCGCTCCTGCAGGAAACGGAAGCGGAAGCGGAAGTCGCTGCAACCGAGGCGGAAACAATGTTCAAGGGAGAAGAAAAGACGCTCTTGAAAAAGGAAAAGCTTTCCCAACGGGTGAATAGTTGGTGGAAGCCGAAGCCGATGCTGCCCTTGCGAAACGTAGGTATCTTGTTCCTTATCACGGCGGCTTGTATTTTGCTTATTAGCGTGCAGATCGATTTCCAAGTAAAGCCTTTCTACGATTTGGGGGACAAGACGACGTACAGTGAAATCGTCAATATGCTCGGGTTCCTTGTGATGAACTTGTTCAAGTGTATTTGGATCGTTATGATTATTCAATCGGCGCTTGGTATTTGGCAGGCGCTTATGGAATATTGCAACGTTGCACACGTTAAGTTTATCAAATGGATTGGCGCAGGCGCAATGGTGCTCTTGTTCGGTTTGTACGACGTATTCACTTCCGCAAATCCTTTTGCTTGGACGTATATTATTTTCTACGTGGCGTTCACGGCGATTTATTATTTCCAACAAAGAAGCAACGTAAAATCTTATTTATTGATTTTCTTTCTCTATATTTTCTAATGGTAACGCAAGGAGTTTAGACAAATGAAAATGAAAACTTTCATTGAAAAAGTAGCGGCTTGGCTGAAAGCAAATCAGCTTGCGCTCATATATTTTGTATTTGCGATTGCCATTGAAATGGTGGCGGTATTTTCCGTCGAGAAAAACGCATTCATGAGCAGACCTTTCCTTTTGCTTGGGTTGCTCATCTTCATTACGGGTGGGTTACTCTTGATTCCCGACGATCGCATTCGTTTGCCGGTCGGTGCGTTGTTTCTTGTGGCGCAAGTGGTTATCGACTTGATTTTTGCCGCACTCTTCGATATGACGGGGCAGTATTTCGAGTTTAGCTTGCTCAACCTTCGTAACGACGCAGTTGCGGCGTTGGAAAAAATCCCCGTAAACTTTCTCGTATTCTACGTCGGCTTGTTTTGCTGCGTAGCTTATATCGTTTACGGCTTACGCTTGATTAGAGGGCGCGACAAATCCAAGAAAAAGGGGAAAACAAGTAAAAAGCCGTTCTTCTTCTATGCAGGTACGGTGCTTGTGGGCGTTGCGACGCTTTTCGGCTCCTTCTTTGCGTACTATCCCCAAAATACGAATAAGTATGAAGAAATGGTCATGGGTAAATCGACGAGCGTTTACGCTTCGTACGGTATGCTCGGCAATCTCATCGGGGAAGTAGGTACGACGATCCGCGGCGACAGAAGCACGATGTCCAACGATCAAATTGAAGACTTCATTTACGGCAAAAAATCGGGTGGGGAATTTAATTCGAAGTACGTGTCCAATCAAACGGAATTCTTTGGAAAATCCAAGGATAAAAACGTCGTTGTGATTTTGAGCGAATCCTTTGAATGGTACTCGTTTATGCGCAGCGAAGCGTTTTACGATTCCCCCAACGCCTTGGCGTTTACGGAAGAACAGCTTGCGGCGTTGTATCCCAATCTCACCCGTTTCTATAACGAGAGCGTGGTTGCGACGAACTTCCATTCCCGTGAAAAGACGGACGCTTCCGAAACGTTGACGATTTTGGGTTGCTATCCTACGGAAAAATATATTACGTACGACTATTATGACGTAACGATGCCGCAAACGATGCCCAACGTGATGAAGCTTTTTGATACGGATATTCAGGCTCGTTCCTTCCACAACGGCGAAAAGACCTTCTATAACCGTGAGGTAACGCATAAAACCTTCGGATTTGAAGGCTTGACGGACCGTTTCGATATGGCGGACAAGGCAAACGCTTTGTACGAAGAACAAAAGAAGGCACTTATCGAGAGCGGGAAAACGGAAGAGGCGGAAAAGCTCACGCCCATTTTTACCGACTATAAAGAAAAATACGACGAAATGAATTTGGACAGCGAAATGATCGAGATTTGTAAGGACGAAATGTTCCCTGCGGACAAGCGTTTCTATACGTATATCACGACCATTAGTATGCACGGTGCGTATTACAACCGCCGCAGTCTTGCAGACGAGCGAGCGGAAGTGGAAAGCGTGCTTGGCGCAAACTTGCCCAAGACGTCGGACGAAAAGGGGAATATCTTGCTCCATTATATGGTAACGGCGAAGGAATTTGACGATGCAGTCGGTTGCATTTACGCCGATTTGGAAAGCAAGAATCTTTTGGACAAAACGACCATTCTTATGTTCGGCGACCACAATGCGTACTACAACGAGCTTAGCAATTACGTGAAGGATATCGACGGTTACAAGACCGAACGCAAATTCACGGATATGTACAAAGTGCCCTTGATGATTCGCGATAGCGACTTGACGCAAGCGGTACAAGATAAGTGGCAAACCCGTTTCATCGACAAGTTTACCTGCACGTCGGATGTTATGCCTACCTTGCTTGATTTGCTTGGTATTCGCTATTTCAAGAATCTGTATTACGGGCATTCGATTTTCGACTATCAAACGCAGGATAAAGACAAGGACGGTATTCCCGATAAGGATGAAAACGGAAAACCCATTCTCACGCCCGTGGAATCGGTGTTGTATTCCCGTTCGTACGATATTTTCGTGTTTGAAGGGATTGTCGGCAGAAGCGTTATCACGCATCTTTATAAACAAGACGGTTTGAGCGCAGGGCGTATCCAAGGTTACGAGAATGAAGCGAGAGAGCTTGTCGAGAAGATAAAGCATTGCGACTATATCTTCAAGCAGGACTATTTTGCAACGCCTGCAAAGAAACAATTGTTCCAAGACAATTTAATGAGTATCAATACGCAAAAGCTTGCGTAAAAAAGCACCGCCCCGACGTTTTCATCGGGGCGGTTTTTTTTAAACAATTTATCATTCGTCCGTTTTGCTGCCAAAGGTAGGGGGAGCGTTTGTAGGGCGAAGGTTCAACGCCTTAATCATTTGCCCGACGTACTGTACGGGTATAAGCTCGATTTTGCCTTTGTATTTTTCGCAGGCTTTCATATTTTTAGCGGGCAAAATCACCCGTTTGAAGCCCGTTTTGATGCATTCGTAAACACGTTTATCCGCATAGGCTACGGGGCGGATTTCCCCCGTCAAACCCACTTCGCCAAAGAGCGCGGTGTATTTGTCGATAGGGGCGTCGTTCGCCGCACTTGCCAAAGCGGCGCAAATCGCAAGGTCGACGGACGGCTCGTCCAAGCGGATACCGCCCATGGCGTTGATATACACGTCCGACGCGTAGAAGGGAATGCCGCAACGTTTTTCAAGGACGGCAATAAGCACGACGAGCTTGTTATAGTCCACGCCAAGGCTCATGCGGCGCGGTTGCCCGTACGCCGTTTTGGAAATGAGCGTTTGCAATTCCACGTTCATGCAACGGTTGCCGCTCTCGGAAGGGGTAACGGCAGAGCCTGCCGCAAGTCCGCGCGTTTCGGAAAGGAAAATTTCGGCGTAGTCGGTTACACTCTTAATGCCCGTGTCCGTCATCTCGAATACGCCCACCTCTTGCGCCGAGCCAAAACGGTTTTTCACGGCGCGGAGCAGCTTGAAATTATCTTCCTGCTGTCCTTCGAAATAGAGCACGGTGTCCATAATATGTTCGAGTACCTTCGGCCCTGCAAGCGAGCCTTCCTTCGTTACGTGACCGATAATAAAGAAAGTGATGTTTTGCGATTTTGCAATCCGCATAAGCCTTGCCGCACATTCGCGCACCTGCCCGACGGAACCTGCCGCAGACGAAAGGGCTTCGGTGTAAATAGCTTGTACGGAGTCAATGATTACGAATTTGCTTTCGCCGAGCGAGTTTTCAATGTCCTCTAAGCACGTTTCGTTGAGCAAAAGAAGATTGTCGGAGTTGAGCCCCAAACGCTCGCAACGCATTTTGACTTGTGAACAGCTTTCTTCGGCGGAAACGTAGAGTGTGGGGGAAGGCTGCGTAGCGGCAAGATGCGACGCCACCTGCGTAAGCAGGGTGGATTTCCCGATGCCGGGATCGCCGCCAAGCAGCACGAGCGAGCCTCTTACAATACCGCCGCCAAGGACGGTGTCGAACTCCGCAATGCCGCTTTTCACACGGTCAAATTTCTCGTAGCCAACCTTGGAAAGGGGGAGCGCGCGCGTTTTCATCTCGGACACGCCCCTGCGCAAATCGTTTTTCGTGGGTTCTGCCACACGGACGAGCTCTTCTTGGAAAGTATTAAAATTGCCGCAGTCGGGGCATCTGCCAAGCCATTTCGGCGTGGCAAAGCCGCAGTTTGAACAAACGAATTGACTTGTCGGCGCTTTTTGTTTGGTAGCCATAATGAATCACCTAATGAACGTAGTATTTTATAACGTGCGAAGCAGTACGTAAGCGTTTACGGTAATGCCCTTGCCTTCGCCGACGTAGCCCAAGCCTTCGTTCGTGCCTGCGGAAATGCCGATTGCCGTCGGATCGACCTTCAATACGCCCGAAAGGGCGTTTTTCATATCGTCGATATATTTTGCAAGGCGGGGCTTTTCCGCTTGGATTGCCACGGAAAGATTCTTCACCGCATAGCCTTGCTCGCCTATCATCGAAAGCACCTGCTCCAACATACTCATAGAGCTTGCGCCCTTCCATTTTTCGTCCGTATCGGGGAAGTAATGCCCGATATCCTTCAAGCCTGCCGCCGAAAGGAGCGCGTCCATCACGGCGTGTACCAAAACGTCCCCGTCGCTATGGGCAATCAAGCCGCTTTCCGAAGGGATTTTCACGCCTGCGAGCAGGATATAGTCCTGCGCCTTGCCGAATGCGTGCGTATCTACCCCGAAGCCGCAACGCGCGGTGTTATCGCGGAAGTCTTCCGCATAGGTGAGCTTGATATTTTCACGGCTACCTTCGCAAAGATAGGGCGCTCCGCAATAGCGAGCAAACACCGACGAATCGTCCGTGTAGGAAGGGGATTCTTCTTCAAAAGCCCGTTCGTAGGCGCAAGTGATATTCTCACGGAAAAAGCCCTGCGGCGTTTGAATTTGACGAAGGGTATCGCGGTTGGGAACGTTGATGACCTTGCCGTTTTTGACGGTGGCAACCGTATCACGGCATTCCACGGCGCAAATACCGCTGCCGTTCCTCTTCACACTTTCGATACAGCCTTCAATCACCGTGCGCGTAACGTACGGTCTTGCCCCGTCGTGGATAAGTACGATATCCGCCGTTGCCGACTTTAAGGCATTGTAGACGGAGTGAGAGCGGCTCTCGCCGCCCAAGACGACTTTCGCGCGAGGGAGCGTGGTAACGAGCGAAGATATTTCTTCAAAATCTGCTTCCGACGCCGTGACGATTATCTCGTCGATAGCAGGGAAATCAAAGGCGGAAAGGGTTGTACGTAACGCCTTATCGCCCACCAAAAGCTTGTTCTTTTCAAAGCCTGCGCGCGCGCCTTTGCCTGCGGCGCAAATAATGGCACATACCGTTTGTTTCATACGATCACCTCGTAAAGGGAAGCGGCCTCTTCCTTTTTTACCGTTTCCTTGATGTTTATTATGCGGAATTTCAACACGCCCGAAGCGTACAACACTTCCACGACGTCGCCGATTTTAACGGCGGTGGAGGGTTTTGCCGGTTTGCCGTTGATAACGACCTTTTCTTCCGAGCAGGCCTCTTGCGCCACGGTGCGGCGCTTCAAAATACGTGAAACTTTGAGAAATTTGTCGATTCTCATAAGAGAAAGCTCCTTTTTTGTGGATAACGCAAAAAAATTTTCAAAACTTTTCAAAAAATACTTGACATCTTTTTTTGGGGGCGATATAATTAGATAATGTATCATTATGCTTAAAATGGTGTAATATCGCGTAAAGTCGAATTTTTGGCAGGGAATTTACCCCAAAAATCGTCAAAAATAGAGGAAAAAGCGGTAAAAATTCTTTTCATTATATATATTATAACCGAAAAGAGCACAAAAGTAAAGCGTAAGATATAAAAAAATCAAACCAAGACAAAAATTTCGATTTTTATCGATGAAAAGATATACTCGGTAGATCGCCTAAAAAAATTAAGGAGCAAAATTTAAGCGATGGATTTACCTATTCAAAAGTATGGCAAAACCGAAAGAAGAAAATTCGGTAACATCAACGAAGTAATCGACATTCCCGATCTTGTTGAAATCCAAAAAGACAGCTACAATACCTTCATCGAAGAAGGGATCAGCGAAGTTTTTGAAGATTTCTCTCCGATCACCGATTACTCCGACCGTTTCGAGCTCTATTTCTTGGAGCATAGATTCGGCGACAAGATCAAGTACAACGAACAAGAATGCCGTATTCACGATGCAACGTACGAACGTCCGCTTTACGTAAAGGTTCGTCTTGTCAATAAGGTAAAGAATGAAGTCCTTGACAGTGAAGTGTTCATGGGCCCTATTCCCCTTATGACGGAAAACGGTGCGTTCATCATTAACGGTGCGGAACGTGTTATCGTATCCCAGCTCGTTCGTTCGCCCGGTGTTATCAACGTTTCGAGCAAGGACAAGACCGGCAAGGAAATGTTCGCTACGACCGTTATGCCCAACCGCGGCGCATGGCTTGAACTTGAACAGGACGCGCAAGACGCACTCTACGTACGTGTGGACAGAAAGAAGAAACTGCCCGTCACGGTACTTTTGCGTGCGCTCGGCTATGGCTCGAACCGTTCTATCGAAGATCTTTTCAGTGGCAATAAGATTATTGCGGCTACCCTTGCAAAGGATACCGCGAAGTCCGAATCGGACGGCTTGTACGAATTGTACCGCCGCCTTCGTCCCGGCGAAGCGCCTACGGAAGACTCCGTAAGAGCGCACCTTTACAATCTCTTCTTCGAGACTCGCCGTTACGACATCACGAAGGTAGGCAGATACAAGTACAACAAAAAGCTTTGCCTTTCCTTCCGTTTGGAAGGCTGCCGCGTAGCGGATGCCGTTATCAACCCCGAAACGGGCGAAGTAATCGCAGAAGCAGGGGAGAAGATTTCCGAAATCAAAGCAAAAGAAATTCAAAATTGCGGTATCAACGAGATTTACGTACTCGTTGACGATCCCGAAGACGGCGAAATTCGTCATAAGATCATCGCAAACAACACGGTGGACTTCTCTGCGATTTCCGACGTTCCCGTACAAGTACGCGGAAAGGATTTCGGCTTGCTTCCTACCGTTTACTATCCTACCTTCAAATTCTCCAAGCTCATCGCGGAAGAATGCGCGAACTTGACTGTGGAAGAGGTTGCAGAAAAGTACGTTGACGATATCAACGAGCTTTACAAGACGGTGGAAAAGGCGGAAGAACCCGACGAAAAGCCCGAAGAAAAGAAGAATAGAGAAAAGAGACGCGACAACCGTCGTAAGTTTGTTGCGGCTTGTAAGCTTTTCCACGAAATTATGAATAGCGAGCATCCCATTCCCACGAAGGAACAAAAGAAAGAGATGCGTCCCTTGATCGACAAGCTTTGCCACAAGCACGTTACCGTAGACGATATCGTAGCTTCCATTTCGAACAACCTCGACTTGAAGTACGGCATCGGTACGACGGATAATATCGACCACCTCGGCAACCGTCGTGTTCGTTCCGTTGGCGAATTGTTGCAAAACTATCTCCGTATCGGTATTGCTCGTTTGGAAAGACTCATCAAGGAAAGAATGGGTACGCAAGATCCCATGGAAATTACCGCGCCTTCGCTCATCAATATCCGTCCTGTATCGGCGGTTATTCGCGAATTCTTCGGTTCTTCCCAGCTTTCCCAGTTCATGGATCAGACCAACCCCATTGCAGAACTTACGCACAAGCGTAAGCTTTCCGCACTCGGTCCCGGCGGTTTGAACAGAGACCGTGCAACCTTCGAAGTTCGTGACATTCACCATACGCACTATGGCCGTATGTGTCCTATCGAAACACCCGAAGGTCAAAACATCGGTCTTATCACGTCCCTTGCGACCTTTGCAAAGGTAAACGAATACGGCTTCATCATGAGCCCGTACCGCAGAGTGGACAAGGCAACCGGCGTAGTTACTGAACAGGTAGATTACCTTACGGCAGACGAAGAAGATAAGTATATCGTTGCACAGGCGAACGAACCGCTCGACGAAGAAGGTCACTTCATCAACGAACGTGTAGGTTGCCGTCACCAAAACGATATCACGGAAATGCCTCGCGAGAAAATGGACTATATGGACGTTTCGCCCAAACAGCTCGTTTCCGTTGCAACGGCACTTATTCCTTTCCTTGAAAACGACGATACCAACCGTGCCCTCATGGGTTCGAACATGCAACGTCAGGCAGTTCCTCTTCTTAAAACGGAATCTGCAATCGTTGCAACGGGTATTGAAAGCTCCATCGCGAAATACTCCGGCGTTATCGTTACGGCGAAAGAACCCGGCGTAGTCGTTTACTGTGCTTCCAACATGATTAAAATTAAGGAAGACGACGGTACGATTCGCGAATATCCTTTGAAGAAGTTCGAGCGTTCCAACGCAGGTACGTGTTTGAATCAGCGTCCCATCGTTTCCTCGGGCGACAGAGTATTCAAGGGCGAAATCATCGCAGACGGTCCTTCGACCAACAACGGTGAACTTGCGCTTGGTAAGAACATTCTTGTCGGCTACATGGAATGGGAAGGCTACAACTACGAAGACGCTATCTTGCTTTCCGAAAAGCTCGTTCAAGACGACGTATTTACTTCCATTCACATTGAAAAGCACGAAATGGAAGCGAGAGATACCAAGCTTGGTGCAGAAGAAATCACGCGCGACATTCCCAACGTTGGCGACGACGCGCTTAAAGATTTGGACGAAGACGGTATCATTCGTATCGGTGCGGAAGTGCAAAGCGGCGACATTCTCGTTGGTAAGGTTTCCCCGAAGGGCGAAGCAGACCTTACCCCCGAAGAAAGATTGCTCCGCGCAATCTTCGGCGAAAAGTCAAGAGAAGTGCGCGACACCTCTTTGAAAGTACCTCACGGCGAAGGCGGCGTGGTCGTTGACGTTAAGGTATTCACGAGAGAAAATAAAGATGAACTTGATCCCGGTGTAAACAAGCTTGTACGCGTATATATTGCGCAGAAGCGTAAGATTCAAGTCGGTGATAAGATGGCAGGTCGTCACGGTAATAAGGGCGTTATCTCCCGCGTGCTTTCGCAAGCGGATATGCCTTTCCTTGCAGACGGTACGCCTCTTCAAATCTTGCTTAACCCCTTGGGCGTTCCTTCGCGTATGAACATCGGTCAGGTACTCGAAGTGCACCTTGGCTACGTATGTAAGCAGCTTGGTTGGAAGATTGCAACCCCTGTATTCGACGGCGCAACGGAAAAAGACCTTGAGACTATGTTCCGTGAAAACAACCTTTTGAACCCCGACGGCAACGTTGACGGTAAGTTCCAAGTATTCGACGGCAGAACCGGCGAACCCTTCGAAAACCGCGTAACCATCGGCGTTCAGTATATGATTAAACTTATCCACCTCGTTGACGATAAGATTCACGCGCGTGCAATCGGTCCTTATTCGCTCGTAACGCAACAGCCTCTCGGCGGTAAAGCGCAGTTCGGTGGTCAGCGTTTCGGTGAAATGGAAGTTTGGGCGCTCGAAGCATACGGCGCGGCACACATCTTGCAGGAAATCTTGACGGTTAAGTCAGACGATACCAACGGTCGTGTGAAGACGTATGAATCCATCGTTCGCGGTGAGAATATTTCCGAGCCCGGCATCCCCGAAGCGTTCAAGGTATTGCTTAAAGAATTGCAGGCATTGGCACTCGACGTTAAGGTGCTTACGGAATCGGGCGACGAGCTCATTATCCGCGAAGTGGAAGATGAAGACGACGTAGATCCTATGACGAGCCGTAAGGAAAGCCTCAAAGACGACGATCTTGAAGAGCTTGACTTCAACGTGGACGATGATGAAGACGAAGACGAAGAAGACTTCGACGTTAAGTCCATCTTCGAAGAAGAGGGCGATGACGAAGACGGTTTCAATATCGATGAATCGGGCGACGATGAAGATTTTGAAGACGACGAGGACGACGATGCTTTCGATTTCAGCAAATTGTTCGAAACCGTAGAGGACGATGATTCGTTCGGCGACGATGAGTAATTGAGGAGAAAGGAGATAATAATATGTACGAATTAAGCGATTTCAATTCTATTCAGATCAGCATTGCTTCTCCCGAGAAAATCAGAGAATGGTCGTACGGTGAGGTAACCAAACCCGAAACCATCAACTACCGCACCCAAAAACCCGAAAAAGACGGTCTTTTCTGCGAAAGAATCTTTGGACCGACGAAGGATTGGGAATGTAACTGCGGTAAATACAAGAAAGTAAAATACAAGGGCCACGTCTGCGAAAAGTGTAGAGTAGAAATTAACCGTTGCTAAGTACGCCGTGAAAGAATGGGGCACATCGAGCTTGCAGCTCCCGTTTCCCACATTTGGTATTTCAAGGGCGTTCCTTCCAAAATCGGTTTGCTCCTTAATATGGGGCCCAAGGTTTTGGAACAGGTTATCTACTTTGCGGCTTACGTTGTTCTCGATCCGGGTAGCGTAGACGAGCTTGAATATAAGCAAGTCATCACCGACAAGCAACTCCGTGAAATTGAAGAACGCTACGGCGAATCCTCCGTTAGCGGACTTAAAGTCGGCATGGGCGCGGAAGCAATCCGCGAGCTTTTGATGGCAGTGGACCTTGATAAGGAAAGCGAAGAATGCAAAAAGGCGCTTGCGGATTCCCAAAACAGCCAAAAGGGCCCCGGCCAAAAGGCGATTAAGGCAATCAAGCGTTTGGAAGTTATCGAATCGTTCAGAAAGAGCGGCAACCGCCCCGAATGGATGATTTTGACGGTGCTTCCCGTTATTCCTCCCGATATCCGTCCTATGGTACAGCTTGACGGCGGTAGATTTGCTACGTCCGACTTGAACGATTTGTACCGCCGCGTTATCAACCGTAACAACCGTTTGAAGAGAATGATGGAACTCAGCGCACCTGATATGATCATCAAGAACGAAAAACGTATGTTGCAAGAAGCGGTTGACGCACTCATCGACAACGGCCGTCGCGGTAAGGCGCTTTCCGGACCTTCCAACCGTGATTTGAAGTCCTTGTCCGCAATGCTCCGCGGTAAACAAGGTCGTTTCCGTCAGAACTTGCTCGGTAAGCGTGTAGACTATTCCGGTCGTTCGGTTATCGTCGTAGGTCCTGAACTTAAGATTTATCAATGCGGTTTGCCTAAGGAAATGGCAATTGAGCTTTTCAAACCCTTCATCATGAAGCGTTTGGTAGAAAGCGGTCAATGCCACAACATCAAGACGGCAAAGCGTGCAGTTGAAAAGGCAAAGGATATGGTTTGGAACGTTCTCGAAGACGTTATCAAAGACCATCCCGTGCTTTTGAACCGTGCACCTACACTTCACCGTTTGTCCATTCAAGCGTTTGAACCCGTACTCATCGAAGGTAGAGCTATTAAGATTTCGCCCCTTGTCTGCGGACCTTTCAACGCCGACTTCGACGGTGACCAAATGGCTGTACACCTTCCTTTGAGCGTAGAAGCGCAGGCGGAAGCTCGTTTCCTTATGTTGTCTGCAAACAACATCTTGAAGCTTGCTGACGGTAAATCCGTTATGTCGCCCACGCAAGATATGATCATCGGTGCTTACTGTCTTACCATTAAGCGCCGTGAAGAAGGCAAAACGTATGACGATCAGGGCAGACCTGATCCCAACGGCGAGGTTTATATGCCTCCCGTATACGCTTCCGAAAACGAAGCGCTCATCGCATATCAAAACAAGATCGCGCACGAGCAGGATGAAATGTACCTCAAGCGTACGATCGAGCTTCCCGAAGGAATGTTCGAAGACCTGCCCTTGCCTTATAGATGTCCCATCGAAAACAAAGAGGGCGAAACCCCCGTTAAGTATGCGGAAGTACGCCGCAACGAAAAGACGGGCAAGCTTGAAGTTTCCGGTGTTATCAAAACGACGATCGGTAGACTTATCTACAACGACGGCCTTCCTCAAGATCTCGGCTTCGTAAAGAGAAACACGCCTGAATCCTACCTTCGCCTTGAACTCGATACCGAATTCATCGGCAAGGCTCGTGCAATCGGCAAGAAGCACCTTTCCCGCATCGTAGAAGCGGCGTTCAGAACGGGCAAAGCTCCCAAGGCTTCCTACGTGCTCGACGCAATGAAGGAAAGAGGTTACAAATATTCGACGCTTGCGGCTTTGACGACGTCCGTATTCGATATGAAGATTCCTACGGAAAAGGAAGAAATCGTAGAAAATGCGGAAAAGGAAGTTTCCAAGATCGAAAAGAAATTCGCAAGAGGTTTGTTGAACGAAGAAGAACGTTACAGCGCAGTGATCGCACAGTGGGACGCAGCTACGGATAAGGTTGCAGGCTTGCTTAAAAAGCAGGGTGAAGAAGATAAGTTCAATCCTATTTGGATGATGGCTGACTCCGGCGCCCGTGGTTCCATCGACCAGATTAAACAGCTTGCAGGTATGCGTGGTCTAATGGTTAACCCTCAAGGTAAAAAGATTGAGGTTCCCGTTAAATCCTGTTTCCGTAACGGTTTGTCCGTTCTCGAATACTTCATTTCCTCGCACGGTGGTCGTAAAGGTCTTACCGATACCGCTCTTAAAACGGCGGACTCCGGTTACCTTACCCGTCGTCTTGTAGACGTATCCCACGAAATCATCGTTCGTGAAGAGGATTGCTGCGCAGGCAGAAAGCCTCAAGGTATGGTTGTTAAGGCGATCTATGACACCGTAGGCAAAGAAATCGAAGGGCTCCGTTCGAGAATTCTTGGTAGATTTGCGGCAGAAGACGTTATCCATCCCGAAACGGGCGAAGTTTTGGTTGGCGTAAACCAATTCATCGACGAAAAGGAAGCGGATGCAATCGTTGGCGCAAATATTACGGAAGTTTCTATTCGAAGCATCTTCGGTTGCTCTTCGAGAGCAGGCGTTTGTGCGAAGTGTTACGGTAAGAACATGGCTACCACCCTTCCCGTACAAGTCGGCGAAGCAGTCGGTACGATTGCAGCGCAGTCTATCGGTGAACCTGGTACTCAGCTTACCATGCGTACCTTCCACACGGGTGGTATCGCGGCGACGGGGGACATCACGCAAGGTCTTCCCCGTGTCGAAGAGTTGTTCGAAGTTCGTAAACCGAAGGGTTGCGCAACAATCTGCGAAGTAGAAGGTATCATCAACATCGACGATTCCGACGGCTCCAAGCACATCAAGGTTTGTGACGAAGCAACGAACGAAGTTAAGAAAGAATACACCTTGCCTTTCAACGCAGAAATCAAGGTTAAGAACGGTGATAAGGTTATCCCCGGCGTATTGCTTAACGCAGGTAGCGTATATCCTCAAGATATCTTGCACGTACAAGGCGTCAAGGGCGTTCAAGACTATATCCTTGAACAGGTACAGTCCGTATATCGCTCGCAAGGCGTTGAAATCAACGACAAGCACGTTGAAATCATCGTACGTCAAATGCTCAAGAAGGTACGCATCGAAAACGCAGGCGACACCAACTTGTTGCCCGGCGAGCTTGTCGATATGGTTACCTTCCAAGACGAAAGCGCAAAAGCGATGGCAAACGGCGGCAGACCTGCTCTTGCAAAGCGTGTCCTTCTCGGTATCACGAAAGCGGCTCTTGCAACCGACTCCTTCTTGTCCGCAGCGTCCTTCCAAGAAACGTCGAAGGTTCTCACCGAAGCGGCTATCCGCACGAAGAGAGACTATCTCGTTGGCTTGAAAGAAAACGTTATCATCGGTAAGCTCATCCCCGCAGGTACGGGTACAAAGGCTTACAAGGGCATTACGCCGCAGTATATCGGCAACTATAATGCTCCCGTAGCGCAAGAAGAAAAGGCGGAAAGCGCAGAAGAAGAACAAGCGCTCTAATGCCTTAAAAGCTTAAAAATAAACGCCTTTTGGCCGAGCCAAAAGGCGTTTTACTTTGCAGGAAATGAAGAAATGAGGCACCCATGTCCGCGTTGAAATGAGAAAGGGCGGTGATATTGAGGGGAATAAAAGAATGCTCTATCCCTTGAAAAATCAAGGGGAAGGTGTTGACTTTCCATGATGCTTATAGTATAATGGTGATATCTATGGAAGAAAAGAAAGATTTGACAACTAAAGAAGGACAAGCGACCGTAAAGCAGACGAAAAAGCAACTATTTTGGGAAATTTTTCGTTTCTTGCTCGTCGGCGGAACGGCAACCGTTGTGGATTATGCCGTTTCCTATCTTTTTTATACTTGGCTTTTGACACCGAGTCTTATTGGGGAAACGTGGGCGTTGATTATTTCCACGGCGCTTGGTTTTAGCGCAGGGCTTGTCGTGAATTGGTTTTTGTCCTTTTTATTCGTGTTTAAGGCGGTTAGGGACAAAAAGGAAGCTCGTTCGGGCAAATCCTTTTTGAAATTTGTTCTCATTAGCGTGATTGGTTTGGGAATATCCTTGCTTGGTATGCAGCTTGTGCGGATAATCCCGTCCTTTTCCCTTTTTGGATCGAACACTTTTTTGCATGAAGAGTGGAAATGGTGGGCAATGAAAGTGGCGTTGACGCTCATCGTTTTGGTGTGGAATTATATCGGCAGAAAACTTTTCGTATTTAAGTCTTAAAAATTTTTACAACTTTTTTTTGAAAAGGTATTGAAATTTGATGCAAGGTAGTGTATAATGAATCTACAAATTGCAAAGTGCCTTACAATAAAGCGGCTTTGGAATTATTGAATTTTGCTCACAAGATGTGTTAAACTCCTTTTTTGATGTTGGAAAGAACCGCGGCGCTTTGTCTCGGTTCTTTCTAATTTATAGGCACTTTTAAAAGCCTTTCGACGCTGCCAAAATTCCCCTCTAGGGGAAAATGTTAAAAAGATTGAAAAAATAAACACAAAGACTTGACAGCATAGGAAGAAATTTGCTATAATGATTTGAGCGAGAGAAAAGCGGCGTATACGTACATAGGAGGAAAGGCATGATTGGACGTATTCATTCATTTGAATCCTTCGGTACGGTAGACGGTCCCGGGATCCGTTTCGTGGTATTCTTGCAGGGGTGTCCCTTGCGTTGTCAATACTGTCACAATCCCGATACTTGGGAAGCAGGCGGCAAGGAATACACGGTTGAAGAAGTGGTTGCGCAAGCTTTGCGCTATAAAAACTACTTTGGAGACAAGGGCGGCGTCACGGTTACGGGCGGCGAGCCACTTGTGCAAATTGATTTCGTTACCGAGCTTTTCAAAGCACTTAAAGCGAAAGGCATTCACACTTGTGTAGACACGTCGGGGATTACCTTCAACCCCGAAAGTGAAACGAGTGTGGACAAACATAAAAAGCTTTTGGGAGTGACCGATCTCGTTCTTCTTGACATCAAGCACATCGACGATGAAGCTTGTAAAAATCTGACGGGGCAGGGGAATGCACATACGCTTGCGTTCGCGAAGTTTTTGAGCGACAACGGCACGCCGATTTGGATAAGACAGGTGCTCGTTCCGGGGATTACGGACGGCGAAGAGAGTCTTGCGCGCACTCGTGCGTTCATTGACGAGTTAAAGACGGTGCAAAAGGTGGAAGTTTTACCCTATCACACGATGGGGGCGGTCAAGTATGAAAAGCTTGGCTTGGAATATCCACTCCAAGGGGTGGACGCGCCTTCCAAGGAAAAGGTTGCGTACGCAAAACGCATTTTGACGGAGAAATAAGTATGAACGAAAAAGACTATAAAGAGCATTTAAAAGGACTTTGCTGTGTAGAAATTAGCGGCGAATCCTGCGCAAACTGCTTGACGCTCATGCCCATTTTGAAGGACATTTGCGATGCACGTGGCGACTTGCGCTTGGTGCATATTGAGGCGGACTATTCAACGATGGCGCTTATGGAAGCGTTGGAAGTGGAAAAAGTGCCTACGATTTTGCTCGTGGAAGACGGTGAAATCTTCGCTCGCTGTGCAGGCTTTCAGCCCGAAGAGATCTTGGAGCTTTGGATCGACGCGAAGGTGGAAGAGCGCAAGGCGAAATAAATTCGGAAAAACAAATCCTATATTTTTCAAACTAACGTTTGAAGGAAGGGGATTTTGTTGATAAATAATTGAACAAAAAATAATTTTTATAGGAGTTATTGACATGATGCAATACAAAGGTTGGGAAGGATTTGTTCCCGGTAAATGGTGCAATGACGAAGTAGACGTGCGCGATTTCATTCAGCACAACTACACGCCTTATGAAGGTGACGCAGCATTCCTTGCTCCCGCAACGGAAGCTACGAAGAAACTTTGGGATATCATCTGTGATTTGACGAAGAAGGAAATCGCAGCAGGCGGCGTTCTCAACGCGGACACGAAAATCGTTTCCACGCTTACCTCGCACGGCGCAGGTTATCTTGATAAAGACCTCGAAAAAATCGTAGGTTTGCAAACGGACGAACCCTTTAAACGTGCTTTGCAACCCTTCGGCGGTATCCGTATGTCCGAAGGCGCTTTGGAAATGTACGGTTACACGATTGATCCTCAAGTAAAGGAAATCTTCACGAAGTATCGTAAGACGCACAACGAAGGCGTTTTCGACGCATATACCCCGGAAATGAGAGCGGCTCGTTCCGCACACATTTTGACCGGTTTGCCCGACGCTTACGGTCGTGGCCGTATCATCGGTGACTATCGTCGTGTAGCGCTCTACGGTGTAGATTACCTTATCCGCAAGAAGGAAGAAGACAAGCTTGCGATCAACGGCGATATGCTTCCCGAAAAGGTAAGAGATCGTGAAGAACTCGCAGACCAAATCAAAGCGCTCAAAGCTTTGAAGGAAATGGCAGCTATTTACGGTTGTGATATTTCCCGTCCCGCAGAAACGGCACAAGAAGCAATCCAAGCATTGTACTTTGGTTACCTTGCAGCTGTTAAAGATCAAAACGGCGCGGCTATGTCCATCGGTAGAAACACGACCTTCCTTGATATCTATATCGAAAGAGACCTTCAAAAGGGCATTATCACGGAAGAACAAGCGCAAGAATTCATCGATCATTTCATCATGAAGCTTCGTATCGTGAAGTTCATGAGAACGAAAGAATACAACGAACTCTTCTCGGGCGACCCCACGTGGGTTACCGAAGCAATCGGCGGTATGGGTGTAGACGGCAGAACGCTCGTTACGAAGACGGCTTACCGTGTACTCCACACGCTTGACAACCTCGGCCCTGCACCCGAACCTAACCTTACGGTTCTTTGGTCGAAGAGATTGCCCGTGAACTTCAAGAGATTCTGCGCAGACATCTCTATCCGTACCTCTTCCATTCAGTACGAAAGCGACGATTTGATGCGTCCTGAAATGGGTGACGATTATGCAATCGCTTGCTGCGTAAGCTGTATGAAAGTTGGTAAGGATATGCAGTTCTTCGGCGCGAGAGCAAACCTTGCGAAGTGCTTGCTTTACGCTATCAACGGCGGTAAAGACGAACTTATGAAGGACAAGAAGACGGGCAAGCCTATGCAGGTATCCCCCGAATTTATGCCTATCACGAGCAACGATGCGCTTGACTTCAACGAAGTAATTGCAAAGTTCGACAACATGATGACGTGGCTTGCAGACCTCTACGTAAATACGCTTAACCTTATCCACTATATGCACGATAAGTACAGCTACGAAGCGTTGGAAATGTCTCTTCACGACACGAAGGTTCGCCGTTTCTTCGCAACGGGTATCGCAGGTCTTTCCTGTACGGCTGACGCACTTTCCGCAATCAAGTATGCGAAAGTATATCCCGTTCGTAACGAAGACGGTATCGTAGTGGACTACCGTATCGAAGGCGACTTCCCTAAATACGGTAACAACGACGATAGAGCAGACGAACTTGCAGTTTGGGTACTCAAGACCTTCATGAAGAAGGTTAAGAGCCACTACACCTATCGTGATAGCGTTCCTACGACGTCCATTCTTACCATCACGTCCAACGTTGTATACGGTAAGAAGACGGGTAACACGCCTGACGGTCGTCGCGGCGGTACGCCTCTTGCTCCCGGTGCTAACCCTATGCACGGCAGAGACTGCAACGGTGCTTTGGCATCCCTTGAATCGGTTGCAAAGCTTCCTTACGAATATTCGAGAGACGGTATTTCCAACACCTTCTCGATCACGCCCGGCTCGCTTGGCAAAGAAGACTAATTCAGTCAGAATTTCGCTTCTGCGCGCTTGCAATAAAACAAGCGCGTAGAGCATAAAATAAAAATAAAAAAGGAGATAATATTATGTCGGAAAGAGTAGATAACTTGGTGAACATGTTAGACGGTTACGTTGGCGACGGCGGTTACCACCTCAACGTTAACGTTTTCAACCGCGAAACCCTTTTGGATGCGCAGGCGCATCCTGAAAAATATCCTCAGCTTACCATTCGTGTATCTGGTTACGCAGTTAACTTCATCAAACTCACGAAGGAACAGCAGGATGACGTTATTTCCAGAACCATTCACGAATCCATGTAATTCGTTGGCATGTGAGAAATAATTTGTAAAACGAACTGCCGTCGACCAAAGCTCGACGGCAGTTTTTTCAAAGGGAGAATAAAATGGCAAGAAGGAAAAAGAAAGCCCCGATATGGGTAACGGTCATCGCGCTTCTTCTCGTAGCGGCGATTGTCGTTTGCTTTGTCTTACATAAAAAAGGGGTTATCAATATTCCATTTTTAAATGATGAAAGCTCGTCGGAAAGCGTCTTGGGTAGCGACGACGGCGCAAGCGATAGCTCGGGCGGCAATGCAAGCGATAGTTCAAACGGTGGTTCGAGCGACAGTGCAAACGGTGGTTCGAGCGATAGTTCAAACGGTGGTTCGAGCGATGGTTCGGGCGGCGGTGACGTTCCCCCTGTGGTAACGACGGACGCTTTGAGTATCCATTTCTTGGAACTTGGGAATAAATATGCGGGGGATTGCACGTTAATTGATATAGGAGAGACGGAAATTCTTATTGATGCAGGCTCTATCAAAGGCTCTGCTGCGACGATTGTTCCGTATATCAAACAATATTGCGCAGACGGCGTTTTGGAATACGTTATTGCTACGCATGCGCACGAGGATCATATTGCGGCTTTCGTTGGGACGTCGTCGGCAAAAGGGATTTTTGATAGTTTTGAGTGCGAAACAATTATCGATTATGCCTTGTCAAGCTCTACAACGCAGATTCGTAAAGATTATGAGACAAAACGAGATGCGGAAGTTGCAAGTGGCGCAAAGCACTATACCGTTTTGGAATGTTGGAATAATGCGAACGGCGCAAAGCGTAGCTATACGCTTGGCGAAGGCATCACGATGAATTTCCTCTATCAAAAATATTACGAGGAAAAGACGAACGATGAGAACGACTACTCCGTATGTATGCTTTTGACACAGGGCGAAAACAATTATCTTTTCACAGGTGACCTTGAAGAGAAAGGGGAAGCTTCGCTCGTAGAGAAAAACACCCTGCCGAAATGTAAGCTTTACAAAGGCGGACATCACGGCAGTCCTACGTCCTCGACAGACGCACTTTTAAAAATGATTCAACCTGAAATCATTTGTGTATGTTGCTGCGCGGGTAGTAATGAATATACGAGCATAGAAGAGAATAAATTCCCTTCGCAGGAATTTGTAAATCGTATTGCGTCGTATACCGATAAAGTATATGTGACTACTTTAGCAATCAATGATACGAATGGAAAAACAACGGGTTACAAGTCTATGAACGGAAATATTGTGGTATCTTGCACGGACGGAAAAAGGATGACGGTAAACTGTACGAATAATAATATTTTACTCAAAGATACCGATTGGTTTAAAGAGAATAGAACGATGCCTGATGCTTGGCAAAGCTGAGCTTTGAGGCGGCATTAGCGTGTTGACTTCATTTTTTTAATGAGGAACGCTTGTGTGAGAAATGCGATTTGGATAGAAAACAGCGAATTGCGCATGGGGTAAGAAGAATATGCAATTTTCAAGAACGGCCTTGCTCATCGGCGACAAAGGCGTTGAAAAACTGAAAAAGGCGCGCGTGGCGGTGTTTGGAATCGGCGGCGTGGGCGGTTACGTCGTAGAAGCGTTGGCTCGCAGCGGCGTGGGAGCGCTCGATTTAATCGACAAAGACACAGTAAGTGAAAGCAATATCAATCGCCAAATTATCGCCTTGCATTCGACGGTGGGACGGTTGAAAACGGAAGTGGCGGCGGAGCGCGCAAGGGATATCAATCCCAACGTAACCGTGCGTACGCACAACGTTTTTTACCTGCCCGAAACGGCGGACTCGTTTGATTTTTCGCAGTACGATTACGTGGTGGACGCTATCGATACCGTTAGCGGAAAGCTTGCGCTCATCGAGCAGGCGAAAAAGGCAAATATCCCCGTCATCTCGTCCATGGGTGCGGGGAATAAGCTCGACGCGACCGCTTTTGAGGTCGCAGACATAGCCAAAACGAGCGTTTGTCCGCTCGCTCGCGTTATGCGTCGAGAACTCAAAAAACGGGGCATAGAACACGTAAAAGTGGTCTATTCCAAGGAAGAGCCTCTCGCAAGCTCCGTTACGGACGAAGAGAGCGGAAAAGCTGTTCCTGGAAGCATCGCATTCGTGCCCTCGGTTGTGGGTTTGATACTCGCAGGCGAAGTCATCAAAGATTTGATAAAATAACAAAGAGCAGACGAAAACGTCTGCTCTTTCGTTTTTATAAGGGGATTAGTGGAACTTGGGCAACCAATCGCCGTGCGCTTCGATGAGATCGTCGCAAAGGCTCTTGATTTCGTCTAGCGTCAACTGATCGCGCGTGTGCGGATCGAGGTACGCCGCCATATAAACGTATTTCTTTTCCAACGTAACCGCCGCTTGAATGGTCATGTTATGCACGGCGATATGCGTCATATTCAAGCCTGCAAGCTGATCGGGAATATCCCCGACAACGCAAGGATTTAAGCCGTTTTCGTCAATCATGATAGGCACTTCGACGCAAGCGTTTGCAGGCAAATTGGTAATCAAACCATTGTTTTGTACGTTGCCGTAAATTTTGTAAGGCTTGCCCGTTTCGCATGCCTCAATAATCCGAGAACCGTACTCACGGGAGCGTTCGTGCTCGACGTTTTCTGGCAACATAATCTTTTCACGAAGCTCTTTCCAATCTCGAATTTGATTGATACAGCGTCTTGGATATTCGTCAAGAGGAATATTGAAACGCTCGATAAGCTCGGGATGATCTTTTTTGATGAAATAGGGGTGATATTCCGACGTATGCTCACTGCTTTCCGTGTTATAGTAGCCGAAGCGGTTCATAATTTCAAGGCGCACGAGGTCGTTTTGAGGTTGCACTTCGTTGAACTTTTCCTTGAAAAGGGGATAAAGGTCCTTTCCGTTCTTGTCTTCCAACGAAAGCAACCAACACATATGGTTGATCCCTGCAAGCGTATATCTCGCATTTTCAAGCTCGGGCAGCTTCAAGGATTCGTTGATGTGGCTAACGACCACTTGACAAGAATGACAAAGCCCGACAGTTCTTATCTTCGTGTATCTTTGCATATATCCCGAAAGAATACTCATCGGATTGGTATAGTTCAGCAGGAGCACGTTGGGACAAACCTTTTCCATAACGTCTGCATATTTTTTCATGACGGGAATGGTGCGGAGTCCGCAGAAAATGCCGCCGATACCGAGTGTGTCGGCGATCGTTTGGCGAAGACCGTACTTTTTAGGGATTTCGAAATCGGTTACGGTACAAGGCTCGTAGCCGCCTACCTGAATGGCGTTGATTGCATACGCTGCGCCGCGGAACGCTTCTTCGAGCTGCGCTTCGTCCGTAGAGAGATATTTGCGCACGGTAACGGCAGGTTTGTATTTATCACGAAGTGCGCAAATGAGCGCATAAGATTCTTCCAAACGCTCTGCGTCAATGTCCAAAAGAGCAATTTCAAAGCAAGGCAAGTTTTCCGATAAAAGGCAGTCGCCAAGTACGTTTTTTGCAAAGATTGTGCTTCCTGCGCCAATAAAAGTAATTTTCATTTTTTGTTCGTTCTCCTACTTGATTTTTTGTGTATTTTATGCTATACTGCATATAGTTTTTGAGGTAAGGGGGCAAGGCATACGAATATGCAAGTGCAACAACATTACGTTTCTCCGCTTTTTGGGACGGATGATCCCGTTCGTATTTTTGACGTTGGATATCACAAAACGCCGCCATTGCATTGCTTTGGCCCTGCCGTTCGCCCCTATTATCTTTTGCATTTGATTGAAAAAGGCAGAGGATACGTTTTGCGGAATGGCGAGCGCACGGAGCTTTCCGCAGGGGACGCTTTTTTAATCAAGCCCGAAGAGGTTACCCTCTATTGTTCTGACGAGAAAGAGCCATGGGAATATCGTTGGATTAGTTTTGAAGGGAGCTTGGCGAAAATGCTCCTTGAAAAGACAACGGATAAGCTCTTTATGAAATATCAAAAAAGCGGAATTATTGCCCTTAAAACAGCCTTTGAAAATCGAGTGAACGACTACATGGGGTGCTTGAATACCCTTTTTGAAGTGTTGAACTCAATCAAAGACGCTCGCAAGGGGGACGACGAAACGGACGTTATCACGGCGGCAATGCACTATATTGAAAATAACTATTTCCGTGCAATCGACGTGGGGACGCTTGCAATGCAAATGGGCTTTTCCCGCGCGTATTTCACCTCGATATTTTCCAAGCGAACGGGGGAAACGCCGTACGGCTATCTCACGAAAATTCGCATTAGGCGCGCAAAGGAATACCTTGAAACGCGCTCATATTCCGTAGAAGAGATTGCGTATTCAGTAGGCTTTTCTTCCGTGCAACGCTTTTCCGAGCTTTTCAAAAAGTATACGGGTGTTTCGCCGTTGCAATATCGAAAATCTATACTTAAAGTATAGCATACTGTAAGATTACATACAAGTTCTTTTTGTTTTGATTTTTTAATGATTTGTTTGATTTTTAGATATAAAAATATCCCCGCCGTTGCAAAAGCAACGGCGGGGATTTATTTACGTTTGATTGTCTAATACTTCGTTTTCTTGTGACGGTATTTCGGGCTTTTCTTTTAGCCTATTTTGCAAAAGAGTTTGCATTTCTTCGTATTCCGCTTCGGTGATAGCGCCGTCCTTTTGCAGGGATTTTAAACGCTTCAACGTCGATTTTACGTCCGCTTTTAAGTGCGCGCCGTACAACGCCGATTCGTCGCGGTACGCTTGCATTTTGTCGTAAAGCTTCTTGAAAATAATACGGTGTTCGTACAAAATCAAAAGAACGCCAATGATGATGAGAAGGATACTCATCACCTGCGAGGGGGAAAGAACAAAACCCGTCGAACCGCGGTCGTCGCCGCGCAAAAATTCCACAAGGAAACGGAAGGTTCCATAGCTAAAGCAGTAGATTTTTAAGAAATGCTTGTGCAGTTTCTTGTAGAAAATCAACATAACGGCAAACGTGCAAAGCTCGAAAATCGCTTCAAAAAGCTGCGTGGGATATACGGGCAAGCTGCCGCCGTTTTCGGCAGGATATTGATGCGCCGCCGCGCTGTGCGGCGGAAAGCTAACGCCCAAAAAGCTATCCGTTACGCCGCCGTAGCAGCAACCTGCGCAAAAGCATCCAATGCGCCCGAAGGCGTGCCCAAGCGCAATGGCAGGGATAAGCAGGTTGAAATAAAAAAGGGCGTTCCCTTTAATTCTCGGACAGAAGAAGTGAATGAGCAGAACCATAATGGGGAATGCCCCAAGCACGCCGCCAAGCCACGTAATGCCGCCGATAACGATTTTCTTTTCTTCAATCGAGTGGAAGAGGGAATTAAAGGCGAATGCAAAAGCATACAGCGCTGCCAAACCGACAGCGCCGATAATCAATATTCTGTTTGTAGTACGTTTTTCCGTTTTGGCGAATACTTCGAGAATAACGATGGTCATCACGACGAAAGCAACGATGCCGAGCCAAATCATCACCCAAAACATGGGAATGCGGAAAAGACCAATTTGCAGGAAAGGAAACATAATAAGCTCCGATAAATTACCTCAAGATGTACTGGTTTGCGACAACTTTTACGATGCGGAGTTCAAGATGCTCGTATAAACGCGTAGAATCCCCATGCTGTTCGTAAAGGGCATGCAACGATTCGCTATAAACGTCACGCATCGTATAATCGTAAACACTCGCATTCCAATAAGCAAGATTTATGGTAACGTCCGTTACAATGACTTCGCCGTCTACCAACAATTCTATCGTTGTATTAATTTCGTGGAATTTAGCGGACCAAGCAAAATTGTCGTATTGAAGGGTATATTCAATGGTATACTTGTCCTCATTATATTCTTTGTCTACGTTTGTAACTTTAAGAAGATATACTTTATAATCCTCGCCTTCTACAAGCTCACGTGTAATCCAATAACCTTCTTCGCACGCTTCGGGAAGCTCGCACCCGTTGCAACTTGCTGCGCCGCAATCCCCGCAGTTTTGCTCGATGCAGTTGCCTATGCAGGTGCTTGTGCAGGCGCCCATACAGCCCGCCTGTTGGTCGGGATCAGTACAATCGAAAACTTGGTCGCCAAAAGCGCATTGGTTGCAGGTGTAATCGCCCGTCGTCTCATCTGTATAGCAGGAAAAAGTCGAGCCGTTTTGGGAATAGGAGCAACCCGACAAATCACAAGCGACCGAGCCGTCTGCATTCGTGGTACAGCCCGCGATTGCGATACCGCCGCCAAGAGCGGTAAGTACTGCGCCTATAATAATCCATCTTTTCATAAAAAGCCTCGAAAATAAATTTTGTCGAACTATATATAATATTATAACACGCGCGCGCATGTTTGTCAATAGGTAACGCCAATTTTATAAAGAAAGCCCCGTTGGCAGATAAAACCAAGGAGGCAGGTATGCGATGAACGCATTATTATTTTATTCGTTGACCTTTTTAATGTCGTAAGGCGTGCTTTGGTAAACGAAATAGTTTAACCAATTCGAGAAGAGTAAATGCGCATGTCCGCGCCACGAAACAAGGGGCGGCATAGACGGATCGTTGTCGGGGAAGTAATTTTCGGGAACAGCGATCGGCTTTCCTTGTGAAAGATCACGCAAATACTCGTTTTTCAACGTTTCGGGGTCGTATTCCGAATGTCCCGTAATGAAGATTTGCCGATTTTCTTTGCTGTAAACGGCATACACGCCCGTCTTATCGGACGAAGCGAGAATCTGCAAGGCGGGAACGGCTTCGATGTCCTTTCTCAAAACAGTGGTGTGGCGGGATTGCGGCACCATAAAAATGTCGTCAAAGCCACGGAAAAGCATAGAGTTTTTATACTCTACAATGTGCGGAAAAACGCCGAACATTTTGGCGGGAACTTCCTGCTTATCGATGCCATAGTGGTAGTAAAGTCCTGCTTGTGCGCCCCAACAAACGTGCAGGGTGCTATGAACGTGCGTTTTGCTCCATTCCATAATTTGCGTGAGCTCTTGCCAATATTCTACTTCTTCAAAGGGCATATGCTCCACGGGCGCGCCCGTAATGATCATACCGTCGAATTTTTGCTCTTTGACGTCGTCAAAGGTCTTGTAAAAGGCGAGCAAATGCTCCTCTGCAACGTTCTTGGATTGGTGGGATTTGGTATGGATAAGCTCCATTTCCACCTGCAAGGGGGAGTTGCCGAGAAGGCGTGCAAACTGCGTTTCCGTCTCGATTTTTTTCGGCATCAAATTGAGAATAAGGATGCGCAAGGGACGGATATCTTGTGTGATTGCACGGTGCTCCGTCATCACGAAAATGTTTTCGCTTTCAAGCGTTTTTACCGCAGGTAAATTGTCGGGGATTTTTATAGGCATAACTTTCTCCGAAAGTTTAAAATGATGTGTTTCTTACGTTTCTTATAACGTTTTCAAGGCTTGTTCGATGTCTGCAATCAAGTCTTCGTAGTTTTCGATGCCACAGGAAAGACGAACGAGATCGCCGGGAACGCCTGCCGCAATCAGTTCTTCTTCGCTCATTTGGCGATGGGTTGCGCTTGCAGGGTGCAAGCAGCAGCTACGCGCGTCCGCAACGTGCGTTTCAATGGCGATGATATTGAGAGCCTTCATGAATTTTTCAGCAGCCGCTCTGCCGCCTTTTACGCCGAAGCTCACGACGCCGCAAGTACCCTTCGGCATATACTTTTGCGCCAAATCGTAGTATTTATTCGAGGGCAAGCCGGGATAGTTTACCCAACTAATATTTTCGTTGCTTTCCAAGAATTCCGCTACCTTTTGCGCATTCAAGCAATGGCGTTCCATACGCACGTGTAAGCTTTCCAAACCAAGGTTGAGATAGAAAGCGCTTTGGGGGGATTGCGTGCAACCGAAATCACGCATGAGCTGTGCCGTCGCCTTCGTGATGAATGCGCCGCCTTGCCCGAACTTGATCGCATACGTGATGCCGTGATAGCTCATATCGGGGGTGCAAAGACCGGGGAACTTGTCCGCATGCGCCAACCAATCGAACTTGCCGCTGTCTACGATACAACCGCCCACTGCCACGCCGTGACCGTCCATATACTTCGTGGTGGAATGGGTTACGATGTCCGCGCCGAACTCGAAAGGACGGCAGTTTACGGGAGTTGCAAACGTGTTGTCGATGATAAGGGGAACGCCGTGTGCGTGCGCCGCTTTTGCAAACTTTTCAATGTCGAGGACGGTGAGTGCAGGGTTGGCAATCGTTTCTCCGAATACTGCTTTGGTGTTGGGCTTGAACGCCGCGTTCAATTCTTCTTCCGTACAATCGGGGGAAAGGAAAGTGAATTCAATATCCATTTTCTTCATCGTAACGGCGAAAAGGTTGAACGTACCGCCGTAAATGGACGAAGAAGAAATGATATGGTCGCCGCAGGTTGCGATGTTGAACACGGCAAAGAAATTCGCCGCTTGTCCCGAAGAGAGAAGCATTGCAGCCGAGCCGCCCTCCAACGCGCAAATCTTCGCCGCGACGGTGTCGCAGGTGGGGTTTTGCAAACGGGAATAGAAATAACCGCTCGCTTCCAAATCGAACAGTTTGCCCATATCTTCGCTCGTGGCGTATTTAAAAGTCGTACTTTGAATGATGGGTACTTGACGGGGTTCGCCGTTGCCGGGGGTATAACCGCCCTGTACGCAAGTGGTTTCAATGCGACGTTCTTTGTTGCTCATAATCTCTCCTTGCACGCGTGTGCGTGACTTGATAATGAATTTCGTATCCTCTTTAGTATACCACGCACGACCTTTTCCGTCAAGTATTTTTTAAGTTTTGCGCTGTTTGGGGATAAAAAAATCCGCAAAGAGCAAAATAAATACTATGGAAAGAAAAAGGAAAAGTATTTTTTATGCCCTTTTGTTTGGAACGAGCGCCTTTTTAACTGCTTGTTTTACCGCTTGCGGAAGGGGGGATAACGCAGATGCACTCAAAGACGCCGTGCAGCGAGAGAATTACCAAAGCGTATACGACGCAATCGGGGAAAGGGTTACGCTTGATATGGTAACGGAAAAGGAAGACGGTAGGGCATACGTCACGTTGGATAACAAGGAGTACGAGCTCGGTATGGATTTCTTATCTATGGCGATGGTTTATAACACTCGCCCTACGGGCGAATACCCAACCGCCACGGCGGTATATAACGAGTGGTGGCGGCTATTCATGCAACGGTGGAATTTGCTTGCGCCCGAAGTGCCGCTCTATTCTAATCAATACTACGACGTGTATAATGCGAAAATCAACGAGCTAAAAACGAGCCCTTATTGGAGCGTGAACGATGCCATTGTCGGTGCAAAAATTCTATCGGGGGACAATTCGGTGATATTGGGGAGCAATACCGAGCTTTCGGGGGCTTTTCGGGACGCTTCGTTTGGAAAATCCGCACCGGGGGCGGCGGATCTTGCCATACAAGATTTAACAAGCGGTTATTCCACTGTCGTTACGAATGAAAACGGCTTATATCAATGGGCTGGGAAGGAAATTTTGGCGTCCCACAGCGAAGTAGAAAACGTGGACGGAACAAAAACCTTTACGGTGGAAATTGCCAAAGATCTCGTCTTTTCGAACGGCTCGCCCATACGAGCAGAAAACTATCTCGTTTCCCTGCTCGTGGGGAGCAGTAAAGTGATGAAAGAAGCGGGCGGCGGCGAAGCCGCAGGGCTCACCCTCGTGGGATACGAAGCTTTCAATGCCTACGAAGGGGAAGGGGAACCCGTTCCCTTTTCGGGTGTTCGTTTGCTTGACGATTATACCTTTTCCGTTACGGTGAAAAAGGAGTATGCGGACTATTATTACGCCCTTCGTTACGGCGCATTTACACCCGCAAATATGCAATTATATGGGGGCAGGTATGCGTTGAAGGACGACGGTCAAGGCGCGTATATGGAAAAAAGCTTCTACGATAAAACGGAAAAGAACGGCATAAAATCGTACGTTATGGCGGACGTTATCACGAAAAATCTCGCCAACGTAAGCGCTTCGGCTTTTCCGTATTCGGGGCCGTACGCCGTGGAAAGCTACGATGCGGCAACGCGTGTTGCCACCTTAAAGCGCAACGCATATTATAAGGGCGACCATAGGGGGATTCCGTCCATCGAACGGATTTCATACGTAAAAATTATCCCCGAAACGCAACTTGATCAATTGAATAAGGGTAGGGTGGACGTGCTCGCTTCCGTGACGGGCGGCGAGGAAACGAAAGCGGCGCTTGCCATTGTGGACGGAAAGCGCTTCAAGGAAACGCACTACGATAGAGCAGGTTACGGTAAGCTTGCCTTCCGTTGCGATTTTGGGCCTACGCAATTTGCGGAAGTCCGCCGCGCCGTGATGCATACGATTGATAGAGAAGAGTTTGCGCAAGTCTTTACGGGCGGCTACGGAAGTGTTGTACACGCACCCTATCACGCAGGCTCGGACGCCTATTTGGCGGTCAAGGATAGGCTAAAACTCAACAAGTATGCGTACAGTGTTTCGGCGGCGAAAGCGGAGCTTGAAAAGGGCGGTTGGGTGTACGATGCCAAGGGGAAAGCCTATGACGAGAGCAAGGGCGGTGTGCGCTATAAAAAGCTGTCGGGGTATGAAAAGAGCTATAACAATTTGACGTTTGCTTCTACGGATAATAAATACAAGACGGTCAAGGTGGACGGGGAGTATTATATGCCGCTTGTCATCAATTGGATGGGTACGCAGCCAAACCCTGTTACCGATCAACTTATTACCGCTTGGCAAAACAATCCCAACGCAGGCAAAAATATCGGCGCATACTTGACTTACACGTCGGGGGATATGAATTCGGCGCTCTATGGGGAGTATTACCAAATGCCTGCCTACGGTTTCACGAGAGCCAAATACGGTGCGGTGAATTTCGCCACGGGCTTTACGGGAGCAGCGTACGACCAAGCGTTTATGTGGACGATTGATCCTGCAAAATATGCGAATTATAGCACGAACTTTTTAATGGACGAAGCGGATTTCTTGGTATAATAATTGGAAGTTTGTAAATTAAAAAAGGAGGAAAGATATGGCAAAATATATAGTAAAGCGTTTGGGTTATTTGCTCGTTGTGTTGCTGCTCCTTTCCTTTTTGGTTTTTGCAGTGTACAATATGTTGCCCGTAGACAAGGCGGCGGATATGGCGTTACAGGAAATTGCCGCCAATAAAAATTTGATCTATGCGGAACGTTATCTCTATTGGCAACGACGGCTTGGGTTGGACGGGGGGCTTGTCTTGCGGTATTTCCGTTGGTTGGGGTTTGCCCCCTTTTACGACGGTTCGTTTCAAGGCTTATTGCAAGGAAATCTCGGCTCGTCCGTTGCCTACGGCAAACCCGTTTCGGCGGTTATTAAAGAGCCGCTTTTGAATACGATTTTCCTTAATTTATTCGCTACGACGGCGGCGCTGGGTATAACCATTCCGCTCGGCATTTTTTGTGCGGCAAAAAAGGGGAGTAAACGGGATCTCGCCGTGCAAGTAGGTACGATTGTCGGATATAGCATGCCCGTGTTTATTACGGCAATTTTATTTATTTGGTTTTTTGCAGTCAAGCTCGGCATCTTCCCTGTGTCGGGTATGAGCTCGGTAGGGAAGGACTACGTGGGATTTCGTGCGTTTCTTGACAAACTATACCATTTTGCGCTACCGCTCATCATTATGACCTTTTGCTCGCTTGGCGGAATGACGAGATACGTCCGCGCGGCGATGATAGACGCACTCTCTCTCGATTGCATTCGTACGGCAAGGGCGAAGGGCTTGCGTGAACGTCTTGTCGTGCGCTCGCACGCTTGGCGGAATGCGCTTATTCCCGTGATTGCACTTGTAATCGGTTGGTTGCTTGGAATTTTCTCCGGCTCGATCATGATTGAAAATATTTTTGGTATCAACGGCATCGGTAAGGTGTATTTCGACGCGCTAACCGCAAACGATAATGAAATCGTGCTGGCGATGCAAATGTTCTACATTTTGCTTGCTCTTTTGGGGAATTTGCTTGTGGATATTGCCTACGGCTTGGCGGATCCGCGCATTCGAGTCTATCGTTAAAGGGGTGTTTTATGTCGGATAAAAAGAAAAACGGGGGTACCATGTCCGTGTTCAAACGATTTTGGCGGTGGATAAAGCGAGCTTTTTTCGGGGGCAAAAAAGAGCTTTTTGAAATGGGGGATGCCGAAATAGAAAGCCCCTCGAAAATACTCAAAGAAACCTTTTTTCGCAAGAAAACGGCGGTTGCTGCGCTTATCCTTCTCGTGGGGCTTTTCCTTTTCGTGTTTATTGCGCCTATTTTCGTTTCTCTCGACGTCAACTATACCGATCCTTTGCAACAAAACGTTGCGCCGGGATACACGCTCCGCAGTATGCCCCGACGTTTGCGAAAGGGGATAAAGAGTGTGGACGGTTTTGCGGATTTCACCGTCGGCGTGGGGAAGGACGGTAGGTTTTACATTTGGGGAAACACCCAAAACCGCCTGCAAAAAACCGACTTAAAGGACGTGCCAAAACGGGTAAAAACGGAAGGCGTTGCTTTTGCAGCGTCAGGGAAAGACCATATAATTGCCGTTACAAAATCGGGCGAAATTATCGGTTGGGGGGATGATAGCTGCGGACAGTACGGCACGAAACCTACGCTTAATGCCCTTGCGATGCCGCAGGTACTTGCAAACGGCGTCAATCCAAGCGAAATTTGCTCGCTCACCTGCGGTTATCAAGTTACCGCGCTTGTAAAAACGGACGGACAAGCATTCGTTTGGGGGAATTTGAATGCCGTTTCCAACCTTGCAAGCTTTCAAGGAATGACGGACGTGGAAACGCTCGTTTTTACCAATTCTACCGCTATTGCGTTAAAGAAAGACGGTGGGATATTCACGGGCGGTGCGGATAATTTTCATGCGGCAATTTCCCTAAAAAATGGGTGGCAAAATGAACTCAACGCATACCTGGTGGGTAGAAAAGTGCTCAAAATTGCCGCAAACAACAAGTGTATTGCTCTTTTGACGGAAGATAACGATCTTGTTCTTTCTGGGGCGTTTGAAAACGGCGAGGATGTCTTGCCTAAGCTAAAAGCAGGGGAATATTTCACGGAAATCGACGGTGGGACTCGGCATTTCGTCGGCGTAACCAACCTTGGCAATATCTACGCGTGGGGGGATAATTCTTACGGACAATGCGACGTTGACAAGGGGCAAGGGAAGATTGATAACGTATTTGCGGGCTCTTTGCAAACTTACGCCGTCAAAGAGGGAAAACTAGCGCAAGCGGCAGGGCTCAAAGGGTATCTTATGGGTACGGATGGGCGTGGACGGGACGTGTACGCGCGGATTGTGCACGGCGGTAAAATGACGTTGACCGTTGGTGGCGTCGCCGTTTTGATTTCATCGCTTATCGCCGTGCTCGTGGGGTGTGTTTCGGGATATTTCGGCGGTTGGGTGGACACCCTTTTGATGCGCGTGACGGAAATTTTTTCTTCCATTCCGTTTTTGCCGTTTGCGATGCTGCTTTCGCAAATTATCAAAAATTACAACGTTACGGAAACGGCTCGTATTTTTATCATTATGCTCATACTCGGCGCACTCTCTTGGACGGGGCTTGCGAGAATGATCCGCGGGCAAATTTTATCCGAACGGGAAAAGGAATTCGTCACCGCCGCAAGGGCGCTCGGCGTGCGTGAGAGTAAAATTGCCTTCCGCCACGTTTTGCCAAATGTCGTGTCCGTTATTCTCGTCAGTATGACGTTGGATTTTGCAAGCTGTCTTTTGACGGAATCGTCGCTGTCCTACTTGGGATTTGGAGTGCAACAACCACAACCGACGTGGGGAAATATGCTTTCGGGGAGCAATAATAGCACGGTCATTCAAAATTATTGGTGGCAATGGCTCTTTCCTGCGCTATTTCTATCCCTTGCCGTCATTTGCATCAACGTGATTGGGGATGCGCTACGTGACGCGCTCGATCCGAAATCGCAATCGAAATAGGAGTGAAAAGAAATATAATGCCGTTACTTGAAGTGAAAAATTTGCGTGCCTGCTTCCGCACGAGAAAGGGGATTGTGCGGGCGGTAAACGACGTATCCTTCACGCTTGAAGAAGGAAAGACGCTTGCGCTCGTGGGGGAAAGCGGTTCGGGAAAGAGCGTTTCCGCAATGAGTATTTTGCGCCTGCTCGACGAAAACGGCTATATCGAAAGCGGGGAAATTCTCTTTGACGACGGCGAAAAAAAGGAGCTTGCTCGATTGCCGCTCGAAAAAATGTATTCCATTCGAGGGAATAGAATTTCCGTTATTTTTCAAGAGCCGATGACGGCGCTCAATCCCGTTTTTTCGGTGGAAAGACAACTGCGGGAGCCGTTTGTGATTCACAAAAGACTGTCGAAAAAGCAAGCGGCGGAAGAGGCGAGAAAAATGCTTGCGGCGGTGCGAATTCCAAATCCAAAGCAGGTGTTAAAGCAATATCCACACCAACTTTCAGGCGGTATGCGCCAAAGGGTGATGATTGCAATGGCGCTCGCTTGTGAACCCCGTATTTTGATCGCAGACGAGCCGACGACGGCGCTCGACGTTACCATTCAAGCGCAAATTTTGCAGCTCATGCGAGATTTGCAACGGGAAAAGGGAACGGCAATTTTGTTTATCACGCACGATCTTGGCGTGGTGGCGGAAATGGCGGATGACGTGGCGGTTATGTATTGCGGACAAGTGGTTGAACGCGTACCTGCCCCCATCATTTTTCAAAATTCGGCCTTTTCACATCCCTACACGGAAGGGCTTTTAAGCTCCGTTCCAAGCGGAAAAACGGCAGGGGAACGCCTACCGACAATTCCCGGCAACGTACCGCATCCGTTGCGTTTGCCCAAGGGGTGTAAATTTGCGCCTAGATGCCCGTATTGCACGCAAAAATGTATCGAGGAAGAGCCGACGCTTTTTGAGAAAGGGGATGCTCATCTTATCCGTTGTTTTTACCCTAAAAAGGAGGAGCGAAAGAGTGAACAGCACGCAAGAATTACTGTCCGTTATCCGTCTTAAAAAGTATTTTCCGCTTCCGAAAAAATCTTTTTTTCAAAAGGGTAGACCGCACCTTCGCGCCGTAGACGAAATCACTTTGGACGTTAAAAAGGGGGAAATTTTTGGGCTTGTTGGCGAAAGCGGCTGCGGAAAATCCACTTTTGGCAGAACACTCTTACAGCTCTATTCGCCTACGTCGGGCGAAGTGAAGTATTTTGGACGCAGCTTGCAAGAATTTGCTCCCAAATATGCGAGAAAAACCACGGCGGACGAGGGGATTGACTTGACCAAGCTCACGCCCAAAGAGTTGCGCTTGCTTCGCAAGGATTTACAGATTATCTTTCAAGATCCCTATTCGTCGTTGAATCCGCGTATGACGGTGGGACAAATTATTGCCGAAGGCGCAATCACGCATAAATACTATAAAAAAGGCTCGAAGGAGCTGCAAAATTACGTGGTGGAAACGATGAAAAAGTGCGGCTTGCAGCCGTATATGCTTCACCGTTACCCTCACCAATTTTCGGGCGGACAAAGACAAAGGGTGTGCATTGCGCGCGCCCTTGCCGTCAAGCCGAAATTTATTGTTTGCGACGAGTGTGTTTCTGCGCTCGACGTATCCGTGCAGTCGCAAATTCTCAACCTGCTTCTTGATTTGAAAGAGCAGGAAGGATTGACTTATCTTTTCATCTCGCACGACTTGTCCGTCGTGCGCCACGTATCCAATCGCATTGCCGTGATGTATCTTGGGAAAATTGTGGAAAGCGGAAATGCGCAAGACGTGTTTGAAAATCCTCGTCATCCGTACACCGTTGCGCTTATTAGCGCTATTCCGACGACGGAAGGGAAAAAGGATAAAATTTTGCTTTCGGGAAATATGCCAAGTCCCGTTTCGCCCCCTTCGGGATGTCCCTTTCACATGCGTTGTTTTATGGCGCAGGAATGTTGTCGTCGCATACCTGCCCCTGTCGTAGAGATAGAAAAGGGGCATTTCGTTGCTTGTCATTTTGCCGAAAAAACGACGGAAGAGAAAAGGAAGATTGCTCTATCCAAGCAAAAGGTGAAAGGATGAAAGAGAAAACGTCAAGCCGCCCATTGGGCGGTTTTTTGTGTGAAAGTATGTTGAAAATATGCAAAAACTTGCAAATAAGTACTCACTTGTGTTGACAAAGTGGGTGAAAAAATATTATAATAATATTTGAGCTGAAAAATCACAAGCTCGAGATTATTTATTTTTTTGGAGGATATTCAACAACAACTATGGACCTAAGTCTAACCTTGGCGGCGCAAACGAACCCGAATCTTATTCCGATTTTTATCGTCGCCATCATCGTACTCGTGCTTCTTTCCGGATTCTTTTCCGGTACGGAAACTGCCTTTTCTTGCGTAAATAAAATCAAGCTGAAAAGCTATATCACGCTTGGCAAGAAAAATGCAAAAGCGGTATATAAGTTTGCCGATGAAAAATACGATAAACTCGTAACAGCCATTCTCGTTGGGAACAACATCGTAAATTTGACGGCTTCCGCAATCGGTACGATATTATTTGCAATGCTTTTGGCAAACACTTCCGCGGAAAACCTTTCAGAAACGATTTCTACCGCCGCATTGACGGTGTTAATCCTGCTTTTTGGTGAAATTACTCCCAAGTATTTGTCGAGTGTGTACCCCGAGAAGATGTGTTTCTTCTTCTATCCCTTGATGCAGCTTTTCTATTGGATTTTGTGGCCTATCTGCAAAATCTTCGACGGCTACAAGTGGCTCATATCCAAGATTTTCAGATTGAAGAAAGACGAAACGATTACGGACGAAGAGCTTATGTCCCTTGTCGACGAAGCGGAAGAGAGCGGTACGCTCAAAGAGGACGAATCGGAGCTCGTGCGTTCTGCGCTGGAATTTGACGATTTGAAGGTGGAAGATATCCTTGTTCCCCGCGTCAACGTCTATGCGGTAGAAGAGGACACTCCGATGGACGAAATCCGCAAGATTTTCGAAGAAACGGGATATTCCCGTTTGCCCGTGTATAAGGACACGATTGATAACGTAATCGGTCTAATCCACGAGCGCGATTTCTTTATGGGCTACGTCCGCGGTGAAAAAACGATTGCGCACATTGTGCAAGACATCGTGTTTACGACGGAATATACGAGAATTTCCACCCTTTTGAAACAATTGCAAAAGCAGAAAATTCACATGGCGGCGGTTTCGGACGAATACGGCGGCTTGGTCGGTATCGTAACGCTTGAAGATATTTTGGAAGAGCTTGTCGGTGAAATTTGGGACGAACACGACGAAGAAGAAGTCCTTTACGGCAAGATTTCCGACGACGAATATTGGGTGGACGGTAAGTGTGAATTGGAAGAATTCTTCGGCCTTTATGAAATGGAAAAAGAGGACGAGGAGTTCGACGCAAACACCGTCGGCGGTTGGGTAACCGAGAAATACGGCGGCATTCCCCCGATTGGCGAAACGCTTGAATTCAAAGGCTTGGAAATCAAAATTGTCAAGGCTACCCGCCAAAAGGTGCTTAAAGTGCGCTCCTTAAAAACGGAAGCGTTTGAAGAGCCCGACGAAGACTAATTCCGCAAATCTTTTGCCAAGAAAAACAGCGAAAGAATATCACAATTAAAAGAAATATTTGCTATTGCCTTTTATAAAGGCAGCGTGTATAATGAACTCGAAAACTATTAAAGAGGTGAAAATTATGGCAACGATTTTGGTTACGGGCGGCTGCGGTTACATCGGCTCACATACGGTATTGGAGCTTTTGAACAAGAACTACGACGTAGTCGTGGTAGATAATTTTAGTAATTCGAGTTTTGAGAGTCTTCGCCGTGTGCAAAAGATTACGGGCAAGACGGTTACCTTTTACGAAGCGGACATTCGCGACAGCGAAGCGATGGAAAAGATATTTGCGGCGCATAAGTTTGACGCAGTCATTCACTTTGCGGCGTTCAAGGCGGTTGGCGAAAGCTGCAAATTGCCCTTGAAGTATTATGAAAACAACATTAGCGGTACGGTTTCCCTTTTAAAGGTGATGGAAAAGTACAACGTGAAGAAGGTTATCTTCTCGTCTTCCGCAACCGTTTACGGCGATCCCGAACGCTTGCCTTTGGATGAAAATTGCCGTCTTTCGACGACGAATCCTTACGGCAGCACGAAGCTTATGATGGAAATGATCATGCAAGATTTGCATAAGGCGGATAAGGAATGGAACATTATTTTGCTCCGTTATTTCAACCCCGTCGGCGCGCACGAAAGCGGCTTGATCGGCGAAGATCCCAAGGGGATTCCCAACAACCTTATGCCCTTCGTGGCGCAGGTTGCAAGCGGCAAATTGCAATGCATCAACGTTTTCGGAAACGACTACGATACCCCCGACGGAACGGGCGTGCGCGATTATATCCACGTAGTGGATCTTGCGCTTGGCCACATTGCGGCAATCGAGCATTGTAACGAAAGCGGTGTGCACATTTATAACCTTGGCACCGGGCACGGTTACAGTGTTTTGGATATGATTCACGCCTTTGAAAAGGCTTGCGGTAAGGAATTGCCTTACAAGATTTGCGAACGCCGTCCCGGCGACATCGCCGCATGCTACGCAGCTCCCGATAAGGCAAAGAAAGAGCTTGAATGGGAAGCGAAATTCGGTATTGAAGAAATGTGCGCTTCGCAATGGAAATGGCAGAGCGGTAATCCTATGGGGTACGAATCGTAATTCCATGATACGTCCCGACGAAATCATCCGTTCTAACCGCAAAACGTTGGCAATCTCCGTCGATCCGTTCGGCAGGTTGATTGTCCGTGCGCCAAAGCGCTGCGGGGAAGAGCGGATTTTTGCGTTTATACGGGAAAAAGAAGGGTGGATTTTACGTCAAAAAGCAAAAATGCAGGGGGCAGGTATCTATTTACCGCCCGAAAATTTGAACGGTTACGAATTGCTACTGCTTGGCAAAAAGTATAAAATTATACTCACTGACACAAAACGAATCGTCGTGGACGATGAAAATTTATATCTGTTTTTACCACAAGAGAAGCCGAAAGAAAAACTCGTCAAATGGATAAAGGAAAACGCGAAACGCATCTTCACTGCGGTCACGAAAAGAATGGCGGAAAGAATGCAAACGACTTTCAAATCGGTGACGGTGACGTCGGCAAAAGGCAGGTGGGGCTCGTGCTCCTTCAATAATGCGATACACTATTCCTTCCGCTTGCTTTATGCGCCGAAAGAGGTTGTCGATTACGTCGTCGTACACGAATTGGCGCACACCAAGCATAAAAACCACTCTGCATTGTTTTGGAACGAAGTGTCAAAATTCATTCCCGATTGGAAGGAAAAGCGAGCTTGGTTGAAAAACCGCGGTGCGTTGATGGAAATCTTTTGAGAGTAAAAGTGTTTAACACTTTTTAGATTGCGGTATAAATAAGAGAGAATAAAAATTCCGAAAGAGGAAAGTATGTTAGAATTAAGAAACGTCGGCTACCGCGTGTCGGACGAGCTCGGCGAAAAAGCAAATACTCAAAAATATCAACTTGAAGTTGGATGATCGCTTCGTTGCCTTTACCGGACCGAACGGGGGTGGCAAATCCACACTCGCCAAGGTGATTGCCGGCATCTATAAGCCCACGGAAGGTAAAATTTATTTCGACGGCGAAGATATTACCGACTTGTCGGTAACCGAGCGCGCGAACAAGGGCATTTCGTATGCCTTCCAACAGCCCGTGCGCTTTAAGGGCTTGACCGTGCGCGATCTCATCAACATCGCAGCAGGGAAAACCTTGAAGGTTTCCGACGCTTGTGCTTACCTTTCCGAAGTGGGTATGTGCGCAAGAGATTATATCGATAGAGAAGTGAATGCGTCCCTTTCGGGCGGCGAGCTTAAACGCATCGAAATCGCCACCATTTTGGCGCGTGGCACGAAGCTTTCCTTGTTCGACGAACCCGAAGCAGGTATCGACCTTTGGAGCTTTGGTAATCTTATCAAGGTATTCGAGAAAATGCACGAAAAAACGCAGGGGAGTATTCTCATTATCTCCCACCAAGAGCGTATTTTGAATATTGCGGACAAGATTGTCGTAATTGCGGACGGACAGGTGCAAAACGTCGGCGCAAAGGACGATATTTTGCCCAAATTGCTCGGCACGGAAGCGTGCCGTGTGCTCACGGATAAGATGTAAAGGGAGGGGGCAGGTATGGATGCAATCGAAAAAGACTTGTTATTGCAGATCGCAGATTTGCACGGCACTCCCGAGGGCGCGTATAACATTCGCGGCAACAGTCAACTCGTGGGTAGAAACGTAACGGCAAACATCGACATCGTCACAAAAACGGACGGCAAATCGGGGATAGATATCTTCATCAAACCGGGCACGAAAAACGAGAGCGTGCACATTCCCGTCATCATTAGCAAAGCAGGCTTGCAAGAAGTCGTTTATAACGATTTCTATATCGGCGAGGGGGCGGACGTCGTTATCGTAGCCGGGTGCGGCATTCACAATTCGAGCAGTGAATGCGCTACGTCCCAACACGACGGCGAGCACACCTTCTACGTCGGCAAAAATGCCAAGGTGAAATACGTGGAGAAACACTACGGCACGGGGGACGGCAACGGTAAGAACGTAATGAACCCCACGACGGTGGTGCATTTGGACGAAGGCGCTTACATGGAAATGCAAAGTACGCAAATCAAAGGCGTGGACTCGACCAAGCGTTTGACGAAAGTGGATATGAAAGCGGGCGCGAACTTCATCGTAAAGGAAAAGCTCTATACCCACGGCGAGCAGGTAGCGGACACCGATTTCATTATCGATATGAACGGCGAAGGCTGTAGCGCAGACGTTATGTCAAGATCGGTGGCGGCGGACAATTCCCGTCAGCATTTCGTTTCGACGATGAACGGCAATGCGCCTTGTCACGGGCATACGGAATGCGACGCCATCATTATGGATAACGCGGCGGTAACGGCAGCGCCCTGTCTTGCGGCGAACAACGTCGACGCGGAGCTTATCCACGAAGCGGCAATCGGAAAAATCGCAGGCGAACAGCTCATCAAATTGATGACGCTCGGCTTGACGGAAAAGGAAGCGGAAGAGCAAATTATCAAGGGCTTCCTGCATTAATTTAGGAGAAGAATAAAGGAGTATATAGAAATGAGTGAACTTGCATACAAAAGAACCAACGTTTACGAAGTAGCGGACGAAAAGCTTATGAAAGCAATTTTCGATTACGCGGAAGGCTATAAGACGTTCATTGACGAAGGCAAGACGGAAAGAGAAGCTTGCGCTTACGTGGTGGAAGCGGCGAAAAAGGCGGGCTATAAGCCCTTCGAATTCGGTATGAAGCTCAAAGCGGGCGATAAGGTATATTACGACAACCGCGGCAAGAACGTTTACTTGCTCAAAATCGGCACGGCGGACGTAGCGAAGGACGGCGTTCGTATTATTGCATCCCACATTGACAGCCCTAGAATCGACTTGAAGCAAGTGCCCTTGTATGAAACGGACGGCATTGCGTTCGGTAAAACCCATTATTACGGCGGTATCCGTAAGTATCAATGGGCGGCGATTCCCCTTGCGTTGCACGGCACGGTAGTGCTCGCAAACGGTGAAGCGCTCAACGTGAAGATCGGTGAAGACGAAGCGGATCCCGTATTCTACATTAGCGATTTGCTTCCCCACCTTGCGGCAAAGCAAAATGCAAAGCCCCTTGGCGAAGCAATCGGCGGCGAAGATCTCAACATTTGGTTCGGTAACGTTCCCTATACGGCGGCGGAAAATGATAAAGATAAGACGGTAAAGGAAAACTTGCTGAAAATTCTCAATGAGAAGTACGGCATTACGGAAGCGGATTTCCTTTCTGCGGAGCTTTCTCTCGTGCCTTCTTTCAAGGCGAAGGATATCGGCTTTGACCGCGCTTTGATTGGCGCATATGGACACGACGACAGAGTATGCTCCTATCCTGCATACACGGCGCTTTTCGACGAAGAATCGAACGAGCATACCGTTATGGTTATTCTTGCAGATAAGGAAGAAATCGGCAGCGAAGGGACGACGGGTATGCAATGCGCGCTCTTCACCGACCTTATCGATGAAATTGCAGCTTCCTTCGGCGTTACGTCCGCGGCGATCCGCGCACACTCTATGTGCCTTTCCGCAGACGTAAACGCAGGGTACGATCCCAACTATCCCGAAGTTTGCGAAAAATTGAACTCCGCATACCTTTCCCACGGCGCAGGTATCACCAAATTCACGGGGGCTAGAGGTAAGAGCGGCTCGAATGATGCCAATGCGGAATACGTCGGCTACCTTCGCAAGCTTTTTGACGAAAACGGTGTTATTTGGCAAACGGGAGAAATGGGCAGAGTGGACGTCGGCGGCGGCGGTACGGTTGCGAAATATATCGCAAACATGAACATCGACACGATTGATATCGGCGTTCCCGTTATCTCGATGCACTCCCCGTACGAAGTCATTTCCAAAGCGGACTTGTACGAAAACTACCTTGCTTTCCGTGCGTTCATTAAATAAGGAAAAAATAGGGTTAAAAAACAAAACGGGCACACCGTGTCCGCGTTGAATTAAAAAACAACCGCCTTGCAAGTATCTTGCAAGGCGGTTTTTCTATGTAGTTTTATTCCCACCAACAGAACTTTTCCGATTTCTTTCTTCTAAACTTTTTCGCAAATAGCACGAAGGTGCTAATACTGCCGTTGAGATTCAAAAGGAACGCCAAGGAAATGAGAATGATGGATATCGTAGGCGTATCGGTGATTCGGAACATCAACAAGAAAAACTGTACGAAACTTTGCCAAGTCAAAAGCAGCATGGAAATAAACACAGTTTTCGACGAAATTTCTTTACTGCACAGCAAAAGCATAAAGATGATGCCGGCGGTAATTAGGTTGCAGGGGATAAAGTAGTTGTTGGCAAGCTTTTCCTTGTCCTGCAAAATAAAGCACAGTATTCCGCAAACGATATTTAGGATAAGCACGCCGTTGCGATATCTTGAAAAGAATTTTTTTGCGCTCCTGGACGAGAGTGCAAACACAACGAAATAGCCAAAGATTAAAGCGGGGACGACGAAGTAGCTCCAAGGGATTCCCTTGGTCAGCACGTCAATCACTACGAGCGTTGCCGAGAGATTGCATATAAACACAAAAATCACGTTCCACGGCGTCAATTGATACCGTTCTTCACGCTCTAACCGCTTGATTTCTTTTTCATCGCGCGTTTCTTTGTTTTCGCCTGGGCGTGAAACTTCCGTCAACTCCGCCACGGACGCAACGGGGTACGCATCTTCAAATTGATGTGTTCCGCAAGCGCAACGCACGGCGTCGTCTTCCAAAAGTTTGCCACAGTTTGGACAGTTTTTCATAGGATACCTTATTCTACGCAAATTCCGTTTTCCGTGAAACGGAGGGTGGTTGCAAAATATGCCGACAAGCCTGAAATAAGAGACTCGTAGTCCTTCCATGCAATGCATTCGCTCGCAGAGTGCATCGCAAGCTGCGCAAGCCCGATATCTGCGCCGGGCATACTCGCATGGCGCAGGATTGCCGAGCCGAGCGTCGCGCCGCTTTTAGCGTCTGAATGATTAAAGAAGCTTTGATGGGCTACGCCGGCATTATCAAATATCGTTTTGGCGATAGCGGACGAAACGGCATCCGTGACGTACGCTTTGCCTGCGTGATGTTTGATAACGATGCCGCCACCGAGAACGGTTTTGTTCGTCGGGTCGGATTTTTCGGGGTGATTTGGATGTATGGCGTGCGCATTGTCAATCGAAAGAAGGAAGGACGAAGCGAGCGCTTTATAGTATTCGTTGTCGTCAAAGCGCAAAGCATACGCAATGCGGCGAAGTACGTTTTCAAGGAAATCCCCGTCTGCGCCTTGTGCAGAAAGACTGCCCACTTCTTCGTTATCCAAACACGCAGCCACACAAATGCCGCTGCTTTCCGCGGAAGATAAAAGGGCTTGCAAGGAAGCGAAAATGCTCGTCAAATTGTCAATGCGGGGGGAAGCTAAAAACTCGTTATCCACCCCAAAGGTATAGGGCATGTCCGCGTTGGCGAGAAAAAGATCGTATGAAACGGCATTTTCACCGACGATTTTTTTCAAGATGGAATCGGCGTTAAAGGATTCACCTGAAAGGGCGCAAAGGGGAGAAAGATCTACCTGCACACTGATGGGGAAACCGTCGTTTACGTTGCGGTTTTGATGAATGGCAAGGGACGGAATCGTTACCAAGAAGGGGGAAACAACGTTTTCCGAGCGCAAGATACTTCCCGTCCTTCTCACGACGCGCCCTGCGATATGTAAGGGTCTATCGAAGTAGGAATACAAAATACCGCCGCCGTATTTTTCGACGTTAAGCGTCGCGCAAACGCCCGATTGCTTTACGGGATTCTCTTTGAGCTTCAACGCAGGGGAATCGGTGTGCGCCGCGGCGATTTTATACGAGAAATCGTCGAGACTGCCGACGGTAAAAGCAACGAGCGAGCTGCCGCCGCGAACGACGTAATATTTTCCGCCTTCACAAATGCTCCAATCATCCGCTTCCGATAATTTGGTGAAGCCGTGCGCTTCCAAAAGCTCCGCCGCGTTTTCACAAGCTTGATAAGCGGTGGGGGAAGTTCTCAAAAAGTTCATCAAAGTTTCTTTCATATCCGAAATTCCTTTCGTGATTTTTTATTCCTTTATAGTATAGCACACCTTGCGCAATTTGACAAGTCTTTCGAGAAAATTCTGCAAAAGAATTCAGGGACTTACGCCCGTTTGACTCATTTTTGCGATCCTTTAAAAGTTTTTCGTCAAAAAAAGCGAAAAAAAGGTATTTGTTGGGATACTTTTGTGAAAAAATGGGGAAAATTTCTAAAAAAATAGTTACAAATCTTGACAATTAAATAGAGAATAGGATATAATAAAAATAGTTAATAAAGTTGTAGAACTTTAAACTTTATTGAGAGAACACACAGAGGAGAATAAATTATGGCTTGCGCTAAAAAGGGAGCAAAAAAAGCAAAGGAAACAGAAAAGAACATCAAACATTTGAATGACGCATTCACAATATTAAAAAAAGCAGAATGTCTTGTTTTTTCCGATCCGAAAGGGTATTTTAGCGATACCGAACTTCGTTTGATTTCGGAAATTCTTTCCGCACAATATGAAGGCAGACGTCTTATTTCTACACAAATTGCAAGTATGCTTGGGGTTACCCGTTCGGCGATCTCACAAATTGTAAATCGTTTGGAAGCAGAAGGTTACGTAAAACGCGTTGCGGACGACGTGGATAGAAAAATCGCATACATCGTAGTGACGGAAAAAACGCTTGCGGCCTATGAAAAGGAAATCAACGGATGTATTGCACTTATGAGTAGGGTAATCGAGCGTTATGGCGACGAAAAATTCGAAAAGATGCGCGAGCTTTTCACGGAATTTACTTCTATTGTGGAAGAAGAAAAGAAGAAGTGTTGCTGCAAAGGAAAATAAGCCGAATTGGGCGGGATGAGAAATCCCGCCTTCCCTTTTCGGAAAATATTATCAAGTGTTTCACAATTCAGTTGTGAACAAAGTCGTGAGAGAATAAAAAAGTTTTCCCCATAAGAGGGAAAGGAGCAAGATATGTTACAACTTATTGACGTTAAAAAGGATTATAAGACCGTTGGGCAAACGGTACAGGCGCTCAAAGGCGTGAACGTGCGTTTCCGCAAAAACGAATTCGTATCCATTTTAGGCCCTTCGGGGTGCGGTAAAACGACGATGCTCAACATCATCGGCGGCTTGGATCAATACACTTCGGGCGACCTTGTCATTTGCGGAAAGTCGACGAAGGATTATAAGGATCACGATTGGGACGTGTATAGAAATCACCGCATCGGGTTCGTATTCCAATCCTACAATCTCATTCCCCATCAAACGGTGCTCGGAAACGTTGAAATTGCGTTGACGATTGCAGGCATTTCCAAGGCGGAGCGTAAACAACGTGCGATCGACGCCTTGAAGAGAGTGGGGCTTGAAAAGGAAATCCATAAGAACCCCAACCAACTTTCGGGCGGTCAAATGCAACGTGTCGCTATCGCGCGTGCGCTTGTAAACAATCCCGAAATTTTGCTCGCCGACGAGCCTACGGGTGCGCTTGATACGGTAACGAGCGTACAAATTATGGATCTCATTCGTGAAATCGCAGGTGAACGCCTCGTTATTATGGTTACGCACAATCCCGAGCTTGCGGAAGAATATTCTTCCCGTATCATTCGTTTGCAGGATGGCTTGGTGATTTCCGACAGCAACCCTTACACGGAAGCAGAAGCGGAAAAGGCGGTTGAGCCCGTGGAAGAAATCCTTGCGGAAGCCGAGCCTATCAAGACGAAAAAAGTGAAGAAAAAGAAGGAACGCTCTGCCATGTCCTTCTTTACGTCGCTTGGCTTGAGCGCAAGAAACCTTTGGACGAAAAAGGGGAGAACGGCGCTCACGTCCTTTGCAGGGAGTATCGGTATTATCAGCGTTTGTCTTGTGCTTGCGCTCTCGAACGGCTTTAACAATTACATTATGAAAACGGAAGAAGATATGCTTTCGTATTATCCTGTGGAAATCACGGAAACGACGGTGGACGTGGCGGCGATTATGTCGGGTATGAGCACCCTTGAAGACATTCCCGATGCGGACAAAATTGGGGATAAGGTGTACGTTAATTCCTTCTTGACGAACATCGCGCAGGGTATGCAGGTATCCAACGACTTGTCCGACGACTATATCAACTATTTGGAAAGTATGGATAAGGATTGGTATTCCGCCATTAAGTACGAATACGGCGTGAACCTTCTTCCCAACCTTTACACCGAAGTGACCTTGGACACGACGGAAGGGGGTAAGGCAAGCGTGCTTTCCCTTTCCACGTTGAAATCTTATTACGTGCAACGCTTGACCGAGCAGGAAGAGAAATATGCGCAGCTCGTATATCTCGTGGATTATCTCGGCAGTATCTACGGCACGATGCCCGGTACGGACGATTTGTCCGATGATCGCTACGGCGATTACGTGCGCTCGCAATACGACGTTGTTGAAGGGGAATTCCCGAATGCGGTGAACGAAGCGGTGCTTGTTGTCGGCACAAAGAACGACGTAACCGATCTTAATCTTGCACAGCTCGGTTTCTTGAACGAAAAGGAATTTCTTGCGCTCTTCCCCACGGAAGGGAATACGGACGCTCCCGACAAACCCACCGAAATCAATTTCAGCGAAATTCTCTCGCAAAAGTTCACCCTTTTCTATAACGATGCGATCTATTCCAAGAATACCGCTATCAACGATACGGGGGACTACCAATTCCATTACGAAGGGGATAGAACGGCGAAGGGCGGCTTAACCGTGAGCAATGGCAACGGTATGGAAATCAAGGTAACGGGTATCCTTCGTTTGAAGGACGGACTCAACTACGGCTGTCTTTCGGAAGGCTTGAACTTTACCGAAATGCTCGTACACGAATATCTTGATAAGAATGCGGATTCCGAAATTGCAAATGCATTGCTTGCGCAGTCGGAAACGATTTCTAAAATCACGGCGATTATGGCGGAGCTTGCCAACGTGCCCCCGATGAATCCCGACATGACGCCCAACCCTGCGTACACGGAAAAATACACGGAATTGATGCAAATTCTTTCGACGAATCCCCGTGCCTACAACCGCGTAGCGGAATCGCTCAACGATTATTATATCGACTATAAAGACAATGCAGGTAATACGCAGGGCTATATGCTCTACGGAAATAATGCGCTTCGCGAAGTTGGCGGTATGGATCGTCCGAATCGCATTGCAGTCTATACGGATAATTTCGAATCCAAGGAAGAAATCCTTTCCTATCTTGACGATTGGAACGACACCCACGAGAAGGAACAACAGGTCAAATACACCGATACGGTTGGTTTGATGATGACGATGATGCAGACGATGCTCGACGCAATCACTTACGTTCTCGTCGCCTTCACGTCCATTTCCCTTGTGGTATCTTCCGTCATGATCGGTATCATCACCTACGTTTCCGTTGTCGAGCGAGTCAAGGAAATCGGCGTATTGCGATCCCTTGGCGCAAGAAAGCGGGACATCAAAAACTTGTTCAATGCGGAAACCTTCATCATCGGCTTGGCTTCGGGGGTGATTGGCGTTGTCGTGACGTATATCCTTTCGATTTTCATTAACATTATCTTCATGTCGTTGACGGGGATTGCCAACCTTGCGTCCTTGCCTATCACGTCGGCGCTCATTATGATTGCTATTAGCATTGGATTGACGCTCATCAGCGGGCTTATCCCTGCAAGCGCAGCAGCGAAGAAGGATCCCGTTATTGCACTCCGCACTGAATAATTGCTACGAAATTATAGGAAAAAGTTATGGTTAAAAAGGAATTTACTCTGCAATCAAACTATGATGAATTGCCTTTGAGCTGTATAATCTGCGAACCGCAAAATTCGCCCAAAGGCATCGTTCAACTCGTACATGGTATGTGCGAACACAAAGAACGCTACTTGGAATTTATGGAATTTCTTTGTGAAAACGGCTACGTTGCGGCGTGTCACGATCACCGCGGCCACGGCGACAGCGTGAAGAGCGAAGCGGACTTCGGTTGGTTTGGCGATTACGACGGCAAAGCCGTCGTAGACGACGCCGTGCAGTTTAGCCGTTATTTGAAGGAAGAGTACGCAGGGCTTCCGTTGATTTTGTTCGGGCACAGTATGGGCTCGCTCGTCGTGCGTTGTTACGCAAGAGAACACGACGAAGAAATCGATAAGCTTATCGTTTGCGGCAGTCCGTCCAAGAATCCCTTGTCGGGCGTTGCCATTTTCTTGGAAAAGTGTATCCGCCTTTTCAAGGGCGCACGCCATAGAAGTAAAATGCTTGCTTTTCTTGCGACGGGTAAGGGGGATAAGCAATTCCCCGGTGAAGGCAAATGCGCTTGGCTTAGCAAGAACAAGGAAAGCGTTGCGGCGTATCTCGCAAGTCCGAAATGCAGCTATCGCTTTACCTGCAACGGCTTTGAAAACTTGTTCAAATTGCTCAAACGCACCTATACCAAGAAGGGCTACGAAGTGAAAAATCCCAACCTGCCCATTCATTTTGTGGCAGGGGGCGACGATCCCGTTATCGTGAATGAAAAGCAATGGTTCAACGCCGTGGAGTTTATGAAATCACTTGGCTACGAGCAGGTAACGGGCAAGCTTTACGACGGCTTGCGCCACGAGATTTTGCAAGAGCTTGAACGCAAGGAAGTCTATCAAGATTTACTCGCTTTTATTGAACGATAACGCCGTATAATTTCTTTTTCCCGACACATACTGTATGCAGGAGGGAAAAATAATGAGAGTAGTCAATATTATTTCTTATATTCTCGTGATTATTGGCGCTGTGAATTGGGGCTTGTTTGGAATTTTCAATTTCAACCTCGTTTCCATGATTTTCGCAGGTGCGCGTACGGCAGGCTCGATTATCGTGTATTCGCTTATCGCACTCGCGGCGCTTTGGCTCATCATTTCGCCATTCATCACGAGCGGTGTGCTTTGGTTAAAGAATAAACACACGGTTAAATAAGCCTTTATGGCAAAGGGGAACGGAGTTTTGCGGATTTTTCCACAAAACTCCGTTTTTTTTGCGAAAATATTGACAAGATAAGGAAATTATAGTATAATAAAGAAGCAAAAAGGTCTAAAAAGCCCGAAAGAGGAGTAAAAAAGTGTTAAATTCTCTGTTGATGAGCAAATTGGATATTGCTTTGACCGTGCTCGTTATCGTGGTCGCGGTGCTTTGCGTCGTCGGCATTTCTTGCATCGTGGCGCTGATTTGTATCGGTTGGTGGGTGAACACCGAAAAGCAGTATAAAAACTTGCAGTATAGAGTGGAAGACGCGTGGGGGACGATTGAAAGACGTCTGCAAAAACGCGCGGAGCTTGTAAACGTTTACGTCGACTGTATTCGCAAGGTAAAGGGGGAGGACGACGAAGCGTTGCGAGAGCTTATGGCAGCAAGCAAGTTCGCCGTGGAAGAAGGCTCGCAAGCACACGTTATTACCAGCAACGCAAGACTTACGTTACTCCTTCGCGAATTTATGGCAAGTGTTCCCGTAAGATACCCCGAAGCAACTGCAAACGAAACATATCTCGGCGCGTATTACCAACTCACGGGCGTGGAAGACGACTTGGATAAATCGAGAAGATATTACAACAGTACGGTGAGAGCTTTCAACAGCAAGCTCGTGAAATTCCCTTCCAAAATCGTTGCAAAACGTATGGAAGAGCATTACGAAAAAGAGCCTTATTTCTATCTCGACGAAGCGGAAGGCAAGCGCAGAGCGGAAAAACGTTAACGGTAAGAATAAAAAAGACAAGAAAAAACGCACTCGGCAAGGAGTGCGTTTTTTGCTACGTTCATATGGATAAATTACTTATTTGCCGCATCCGTCAACGTAGGGGAGTTCGCCGCAAATCTCTTTACGGAATCCACTGCGTTTTGGCAAAGACGTCTCGTCTTATAATGCTCGCCAAGGCAAAGGAGTTGACCGTTGCCGTTCAAAAGCTTGTAAATGTAGTCGCCGCGCTTGGTTAAAGTGATGCGGAAATTGCCGCTTTCAATATTCTTCTTGTGGGTAGCAACGCCGTTTACTGCGCCTTCGTAGGTGGTATATTCTTCGCTTGAAAGCAGTTTTTCGCCGTTGTTTGCATAGAGAGCGAAATAGTAAACGGGCTCGCCGTCGATGCCGTTTTGCTTTTCGATGATCCATTTTCCGGTGCAATTTTCAGGAAGGGGTGCGATTGCGCTGTCGTCTTCCGTAGGAACTTTTACGTGCAATTCTTGGACGTTTTCGTCAAGGACTGCCGATTGCGCAAAACGCTTGGTCGATTCGATTGCGCTTTCGCAACGTGCTTTCGTGGGATAATTTTCACCCGTGCAAAGCAAGGTGTTTTTGCCGCTCAAAAGCTTGAAAATGTAGTCGCCCTTTTTGGAAAGGGTAATGCGGAAATTGCCTTTTTCGATGTTCGATTTGTGGGTGGCAATGCCTTTTACTGCGCCTGCATAGGAAGTGTATTCTTCACTCGAAAGCAGTTTTTCGCCGTTGGATGCGTGGAGCTCGAAGAAATAGGTCTCTTCTTCGCCTTCTTGGTCGGTTACCATGCGCAAAATTACCCATTTACCAGTGTATTTTGTGCCTTTATCCGTAGCAGCTTTTGCTGCTTTGGGGGCGGTTTTTGCCGCCGTTTCCTTTTTCGCCGCAGGTTTCGTTTCTTTCTTTTCAGCAGGCTTCGTTTCCTTCTTTGCCGCAGGTTTCTTTGCAACGGGAGCAGGCTTTTCTTCCGCCTTTTCTTCCGCTTTTTCTTCAACGGGAGCAGGCGCTTCTTTTACTTCTTCAACGGGAGCTTCCGCAATGGGTTCTTGCGTTTCCTCTACTGGTTCTTCCTTAACCGCTTCTTGCGTTTCTTCTACCGTTTCTTCCACGGGTTTTTCCGTTTCTGCAGCATCCGCCGTAGCCGCCGCTTCAAGCGCTGCTTTTTCCGCTGCTCTGCGTTTTTTCTTCTTCGAATTAGCAACTGCGCCAACTACGATGAGTACGATAATGACGCAAACAAGAAGTGCCAAGCACGCAAAAAGAATTAACGTAAGCTTCGGATGCGCTTTCATATACTCGAGGCAAGTGTCCCAAAATTCAGGCGCTTTTTCTTTCACGTTATCGAAAAAATTTGTGATTGCTCCCATAAAAATTTCCTCTCTTTGTTGTTAGTATTTATATTTTAATATAAAAAATGCAAAAAGTCAATGAAAGGGGGCGAAAAATTTAACGGATTTTCTCAAAAAAATTGACAATCCGCAGGAAATAGAGTACAATAAAGATATGGAAAGGATAGAAATTGCAATTATCGGTGGCGGTGCGTCGGGGTTGTTTCTCGCAAACGTGCTTGCCAATCGAAATAAAAAAGACGTAACCGCCGTGAAAACGGTGGTATTTGAGCGTGGGGAAAGAGTGGGGAAAAAACTCTCGTCCACGGGTAACGGGCAGGGGAATATCACCAATGCGCACCTGTTGACGGAAGAGCGCGGCTATTTTTCTTCGTGCGATAGTGCGCGCGTGTACGAATATTTGAAGACGTACGACACAACGTCTTTTGAGAAGTTTTGGGCAAGCCGAGGCGTTGCGCTTACCTACGACGAACGAGGCAGGGCATATCCTGCAAGTAGGCAGGCTTCTGCTTTGACGGACGCACTCCGTTTTTACGCAAGCGAAAAGGGGATAGAGCTTCGCACGGGCGCACGCGTAACCGCCTTAAAAAAAGAGGGCGCAGAGTTTGTTGTTGCCTATGAAAAGGACGGTTCAACGCATACCTGCTATGCCCAAACGGTGGTACTTTGCGCAGGTGGCAAGGCGGCGAAGAACTTTGGGACGGACGGCACGGCGTATGCTTTGGCGCAAGGCTTTGGACACACCGTTACGCCGTTGTATCCCTCTCTTGTGCAGCTTAAAACGGACACGGCGCACACCAAAACGCTCAAGGGGATTCGTGTGACGGACGGCGGTTTGACGGCGCATACCCCTAACGGCGAATATTCGTTAAACGGCGATATTATCTTCACCGATTACGGCATTTCGGGGGATGCGGTATTCCGCATTTCGGCGTTTATCACTCCTGAAATCGCAAGCGGTGAGGTGTGCGTTTCTATTGACTTTTTACCGCAATTTGACGAACAAAACGTCTATGAAATGATGCAAAGAAAGCTTGCGGCGTATCCTACCTTGGATAAGACGGAGTTACTTTTCGGTATCGTCAACAATCAAATCGGCAGAGTCGTTCTTCGCAGAGCAAACGGCGATTTGAAGAGGGCGGCGAAGCTTGTAAAAACGTTCCCGTTACAGGTGACGGGCAACCTCGGTTTCGATTATGCCCAAGTAACGAAGGGGGGGATTCCCCTTTGCGAAACGGACGAAAATTTGCAAAGTAAGCTTGCGCCCAATTTGTATTTTGCAGGGGAAATTCTCGACGTGGACGGTCAATGCGGCGGCTTTAACTTGCATTTTGCGTATGCGTCCGCTTGCGTGGTCGCAAGGGCGATTGACAAGAAAACAAGGGGGCAGGTATGCAAATAATCACCCTTTCGGACATAAAATTGCCCGTTGGCGCGGATGAAAAGCAGCTCATTTCGCTCGCTCGCAAGAAATTGGGCGGCGCAGAGCCGAAATATTTTTCCATTCGCAAAAAATCCCTTGACGCACGGGATAAAAGCAATATCCGTTGGGTGTATTCTATCGAATTTTCCAAGCAACCGCAAAGGTCGGAAACGCCCGTTTTCCCGCGGTTGCCCAAGGAAAAACAACCCAAACACAAGGTGCTTGTGGTCGGCAGCGGTCCTGCGGGGCTTTTTTGCGCCGTACGGCTTTTGGAGCACGGCGTCACGCCCATTCTTATCGAGCGCGGAGCGCCCGTGGAAGAGCGTGAGAAGAAAATAGAGAGCTTTTTTGAGAGTAAATTACTCGATACGCAAACGAACATTCAATTCGGTGAAGGGGGCGCAGGCACCTTTTCGGACGGCAAGCTCAATACGCAAACGCATAGCCCCTTAAACCGTGAGGTTTTGCAGACGTTCGTGCGCTTTGGCGCACCCGAAGAGATACTCTATCTCTCGAAACCGCACGTCGGCAGCGATAATCTTAAAAAAGTTGTTAAAAACATTCGCGAGTACCTTATTTCGCAAGGCGTCGAAGTGCTTTTCCACACCCAACTTACCGATTTTAAGGTGCAAGGCGGGAGTGTGTGCGAAGCGGTGTTGACGACCAACGGTACGGAACGAATTTTGCCCGTTTCGGCAATCGTTTTGGCGGTGGGGCATAGCGCAAGAGATACCTTTGCAATGCTTGCGAAACGCAGCGTACCTATGCATGCAAAGGATTTTGCCGTTGGAGTGCGCATCGAACATTTGCAAGAGAATATCGGTTTTTCGCAGTACGGCAAGGCGCATACCTTGCTTCCGGCGGCGGATTATAAACTCGTTTCTCACGCATCCGAACGCGCGGCGTTCACCTTTTGTATGTGTCCCGGCGGCTTCGTTATGCCTTCGGCGAGCGAAGAAGGGGGCGTTGTTACCAACGGCATGAGCAACTATGCGCGTGACGGCAAAAATGCCAATAGCGCTTTGATTGCGCAAGTCCGTAAGGAAGATTTCGGTTCGGACGATCCGCTTGCAGGTGTGGAATTTCAACGCAAGATGGAGAGAACTGCATATCGTGCAGGCGGCGAAAACTACGCTGCGCCCGTACAGCTCGTCGGGGATTTTTTGCGGGATAGAGAAAGCTCCCGTTTTGGGGAAGTGCAACCCACCTATGCGGCAGGCACGAAATTTGCGGAGCTTCGCACCGTATTGCCGGAGCCTATCGTGCAAGCGTTAAAGGCGGCAATTCCCGATATGGATAGACGGCTCAAGGGCTTTGCTGCCCCCGACGCAATATTGACGGCGGCGGAAACACGGACGAGCTCCCCCGTGCGCATCGAGCGGGACGAAAGCTTTCAATCGGTGGGTGTTGCTCGCTTGTATCCCTGTGGCGAAGGGGCAGGCTACGCAGGGGGAATCACTTCTTCCGCAGCAGACGGACTCCGCGTTGCCGAAGCAATTTTTATGCTATTTAATAACGCTTAATGGAAAAGCCTTGTTAATATACAACATTTTTTGTTTGTTTGATACCATTTCACTTTATTATCACACAACTATCACAAAACATTCACAAATTAGGAGTAAGATAAAGAATACGAATGGGAGATACCGTTCGTCACGTTTACTTTATATGGCAGGGGGGAATTGGAAAAGATAACCTGAACGTAAAGTAAAGTAGAGAATAGACTATACTAAACTTTTTTCATATTCTCTCACTAAAGGTATACGGCTTGTGCAATGCGCAAGCCGTATATCTTTTTTGTTTTTCGCTGCGGAAACGGTTGCAAATTCAGGAAAAATGTAGTATAATCTATTCGTGTGGAAAAAACCACAGAAAAAACATGAGAAGAGAAGAGGTAAAAAAACAATGGAGGAGAAGCACAAAAAGATAGACCGTCGTGTTATCAAGACGAAAAAAGCGATTCGCAACGCGTTCGTCAAACTGATGGTCGAGAAAGAAGTAGAAAAAATCACAATCAAAGAGATTGCGGAAACGGCGGACGTCGATAGAAAGACGATTTATAACTACTACACAGGCGTGTATGATATTTGGGACGATTTGGAAAATGAATTGCTCTCGGATTTCGAGAAGGCCACGCACGATTTGAAGTTTGACGTCGAGCATCCGCTTGCGGTGTTTGAAGCGCTCACGCAGTTGATTAGTGACAATATGGAAGTATATACGTTGTTGATGCGCATCAAGCCCGATCCCCGTATTAGCGGGAAACTCTATTCCTACCTTCGCGCGAAGGTATCGGAAACGATCAACACAAGTAAACGAATCAAGCTCGAAAGAGCGCATCTTGCAACGGAATTCGTTACGGGCGCATTGTTCTGTTCCTATCAATATTGGTTTCAAACGGGGCAGAAAGAGCCTTTGGAAGAATTCACCAAAAATCTTGGCGATATGATTGTCAACGGCGTATCTGCATATCTTATCAGGGAATAATAGGCAAAAAAAAATCTTCGAAAGCGTTTTGTTTTCGGGGATTTTTTATTTCGTGCTATTGACAGCAATCGGATTTTATGATAAAATAAGCTTGACAGAGGACCTTGATAAGCGATGAACGAACTTTTATTAGAACCGTTAAAATATTATGAAAAGACGGGCGCGCCCACGCATAAGCAAAACGTGACGGAGCATTTTGAGAAACTACTCAAAGAGTCGAACGTCAACGTGGAGCAAAACCGTGCGACCGTGAAAAAGTACAAGGCGGAGATGTTAACGGTCGAAAAGCTTCGCGCAAAGCGTGCACAAAAAATAGCCCTCCGCGCGCTGATGATCGTGATGATCGTCCTTGGCGGCATTGCGCTTGTGGCGAGTATTTTCCTGTTTTCGGAAAAAGTACTGTACGGATGGATTGCGATTGCGGTGGGGGTGGTTTTGCTCGGTGTGAGTATTCCCCTTTTGGTAGCGAAAATAAATCCTGAAATTAAAAAGGTGACCGAGCTCGTCGAAAAGCACGAGAAAAAAGCGGCGGGGATTCGAATTGAGGCGGCAAAACAAACGGCGGCTTTGAATGCATTGTTCCAAGAAGAGGATACCGTTCGACTGATAGAAAAGACCTTGCCTACGCTCGATTTCGAGCCTTGCTTCACGCCTGAAACATGTGCCTTGCTCGTTCATCATTGTGATTGGGCGGAAGAGAACGATTTGCAAACGTCCGTCTTGGATACCCTCTCGGGACGTTTTGAGGGGAATCCCTTTTTATACCGTAGGACGCGAACCCATCGCATGGGAACGCACGTTTATCACGGCACGAAAGTAATTTCTTGGACGGAGCATTATATAGACAAGGACGGGCGTAGCCGCACGCGGACGAGAACGCAGACCCTGCACGCATCGGTCGTGAAGCCCAAACCTGAATATAGTTATAAAAACGTTTTGTTTTACGGCTGTCAAGCCGCCCCCAACCTTTCTTTCAGCCGAGATCCGCAACACGTAGAGCGTTTGACGGAAAAAACACGAGAGAAAAAGGTGCAAAAAGGGAAGAAACGGTTGGAAGAGAAATCGGAAGAGTCGGTTGGTAAGGGCGGTTCTTTCCAAAATATGGCGAACGATGAGTTTGAAGTGCTTTTTGGAGCGACCAATCGAAATCACGAAGTAGAATTTCGCGTGCTGTACACCCCGTTGGCACAATGCAACACGGTGGATTTGCTCACGTCCAAGGTGGGATATGGGGATGACTTCCATTTTACCAAGCGCCGACGTTGTAATATCATCGTGAGCGAGCACGGACAGCATTGGACGATAGACAGTTCGCCGCAAAATTATTATTCCTTTGACGTGGATGAAATCCGTCGAAAGTTTATCGACTTCAACGTTCGGTATTTCAAATCGGTATTTTTCGATTTTGCCCCCCTCTTTTCCGTGCCTGCTTATTTAGAAGAGGGCTCTTACGGCTTGGGAGACGTGGAATACCCCAGCCATTGTACCACGTATCATCACGAGGTGATGGCGAATGCGATTGGCGCGCGAACGCTCGCACATAGCGCAACGCGGACGGAAACGATTTTCAAAACGCAGTTTTTATCCAAGGGAAAGAACACGGACAGAGTGCAGGTGACGGCGTATTCGTACGCGACGCAAGAGCGGGTGGATTTTGTGCTTGTGTTTGGCGGCGACGGCAGGATGCATAGTGTTCCCGTTCCGTGGATTGAGTATATTCCCTTGACAAGGATAACGCAAATCCTCGTGGAACCGCCGAGAGGGGACGGCGAAAAGGCGAGCCGAGAAGAGCTTGCCAAAAGGGCTTTCGTGCATGGCGCATCCGCATGGTTATTACAAGAAAAATAATAGAAAGGAGAAAATATATGGCAAACGAATTGGATGAATTGAGTACGGAAGTCCGTACCGAGGGATTGGATACGAGGGTTATTCCCAAAAAGATTCCTGTAAAAGTAGGGAAGGGTTCTACGGCGTTTGAGGTAATGCTTTGGTGCTTGGGGATTATTCCCGGCGTCGTATTTCTGTTTAAGAAGATTGAGGCGAAGGAGTATTTTCAGCAGTTGGAGCAGAAAATCCAACATAACGCTTCGCAGATTGATAACTACTTGGAACAGAGAGTTATGGTATTGCAAAATTGCGCGCGCCTTGTAGAAAAGGCGATTGATTTGGATAAGACGACGTTTGCGGAGATTGCGCAGTATAGAAGCGGCGCGGGCGACGAGGCGAGAAACGAAGCTGCGAGCAAATTGGATATGGTTTCCCGAGACTTGAATATGGCGTTCGAGAACTATCCCGAGTTGAAGGCGCACGAGGAAATTCAAGAGGCGATGAAACAAAATATGTACCTGCAAAGGGAAATCACCGCCGCGCGCGAGCTGTATAACGACACCGTCAACACGTGGAACCGTGAAATTTTTAATTGGCCGACGAAGATGATTGTCGCCGCAAAGAACGGCTACACGACAAGGATTCCGTTTATCGCGTCGGAAGAAATTAAAGAGCAGGCAAAATCGGTATTTTTCTAAAAAAGGACAAACAAAAAGAGCAAACTTGCGTTTGCTCTTTTTGTTTGTAAGGTTAGTTCTTGTAGCCGAACGTCGCCGTCAAGATTCTCGTCTGCTTGGGCGGTTCTTTGGGCTGCGGGTCGACGTAACGCTTGGTTACGGTCGCGATGCGCACCTTTTTCACTTCCTTTTCGGTGATAACAGCCTTCAAAGCCTTGTAATAGACGTCGCTCATCAAACGAATGGATTCGAAGGTTACGTATTCGTTCGGTTGGTGAATCGTGGATTCAAGATCGGGCATTTCCGGGCCGAAGGCGCAACCGCATTTCAATGCACGCGCATACGTGCCGCCGCCGATAGCAATGGGCTTCTCATTCCGTCCCGTCACTTCGTGATAGACGTTGATAAGGGTGGAAATGAGCTTGCCGTTCGGATCGTTATAAAGGGGAGCTTGATAGTTATTCAAAGAGTATTCAAGCCCATAAGCGTCCAACTTCTCGGTGATTTCACTTAAATCGTGGGTGGACGGGAAACGGATATCCGTTGTAACCGTCAACACGCCGTCCTTATAGGACGCAACGTCGGGGGACATCGTGAGATACCCCGTTTCATCCTGCATTTGCTTTAAGCCGAGAACGTCGTTGAAAAACAGGTCGTACGCCTTTTTGCAATCTTCGTTGCATTCCGCAAGGAAGGCAAGGAGCGCTTCCAAGGCGTTCGCACCCTTGTGGGGGGTAGAGCCGTGCGCCGATTTGCCGTTCACACGCAAAATGTTCGTGGTGTTGTCGTAGGAAAGACTTGTTCCTGCAACGGGATTGATGTATCCAACGAGCTTTTCCGCCGCTTTTCTCGTGAGTACGGCGGTAGCAAGATCGCATACCATATTGACGCGTTCACCTGCGTTCAACGCGGACATGGGTGCGTCGTTTATAGGTACTTTTGCCGTGAATTGATAGATGCCCTTCTCGGCATAGATAATGGGGAAGTCGGAATCGGGCGTGAAACCTTCTTCGGGCATCACCGCTACCTTGTTATAGTGGTCGATGCACTTCCAACCGGCTTCTTCGTTGCAGCCGACGATGATTTTAATCGTGCGGTTGGGGACGATCCCTTCGTCCTTCAACGCTTTGAGCGCATACAAACAAACGATGGCAGGCGTTTTGTCGTCCATTGTGCCACGCCCCCAAATTTTCGTACCTTCCACGCCGCCGTCGGAAACGTCGTCGTTGATGACGCCGCCAAAGGGGGGATATTTCCAACCGCTGCCTGCGGGCACAACGTCAAGATGCGCCAAAACGGCAAAATCTTTCCCTTCGCCGTAAATTACTTCACCGACGTAGTTATCGTAGTTGCGCGTTTCAAAACCGAGTTTTTCTGCAAGAGAGAGAAAAAACTGTAAACAATCCGCCGTTTCCTTACCGAAGGGGTATTCGCCTTCCGCAGGCTTTAACGAAGAATCGTATTTAATAATATCGACAGTTGCATTGACAATGTCATTGAAATAGTTACGCATTACGTTGTCCATACGTGCACTTCCTTTTCATGATATATTACTATTATACACGATTTTTTTGCTTTCGTAAACAAAATGAATGGGAAAGTATAAAAAAATATAATTTTTTTAGTATCCGCTTTGACTTTTCGTGGAAAGTATGTTACAATAAGCGTATGAAAGAAATAAAGAAAGAAGGCGAATTGCATCAAGGACATAGAAAGCGCATGATCGAAAGACTCAAAAAGGGCGGTCTTGTCGATCATGAGTATCTTGAATGTCTATTGTTTTACGCAATTCCTAGAAGAAACACAAATGATATTGCCCACCGTTTGCTTGCGAAATTCGGCTCTTTGCCGAAGGTGCTTTCCGCAAGCTATGCGGAGCTTATAAGCGTGGACGGCATTGGCGAAAGCGCCGCTGCGTATCTCACTTATCTTGGCGCGGTATTTCAAAAATATTACAGGGAAGATAAAAACCAATATACGGGCGAGTTTGACGCGCGTAAATTCGCGCTGTACGTCAACGAGCTGTACGCGGACGAGAAATCGGAAGTGGCGGACGTCTATCTTTTGAACGAACATAACGAAATTTTACGGCGTAAGCGTTTCACCTTGGATCATATCGGGCACGTAACGTTCGAGCCGATAAAGCTTGCTGAGCTTGTTATGGAATATTGTCCGTCGGGTATCGTACTTGTGCATAATCATTTGCTTGGCTCGGCGGCTCCGTCGGACACCGATGAAGAAATGACGAGAAAATGCCAAATTCTTTGCAGTATGCACAATATTATGTTCTGCGACCACGTCATTTATGCAAAAGACGGCGTGTACAGTTATTATCTTTCGGGCAGAATGCAGGAAATCGGGGCAGAATACTCCTTGGATAGCATAATGAAGGCGAGAGGGGGCGATTTAAATGAGTAAAAAAGAACTTGAAAACGCCCACGAAATAGAAACGAAACAAACGAAAGATGAAGCGCTTGAAAAGGGAGTCCGTGAAACGGGAAAACGCAAGCTTCCCAAGGATAGAAAGGATGATAACGCCTTTCGACATACTTTCGTATTACTCTTCGGTAAGATAAAATTCCGTAACGAAGAGAACTTTATGAACTTCCTTAATTGGCTTATCTTTATCGTACTGCTCGTTGTGGAATTTCTTATGCTTTTGCAACAGCTTGATCTTTTTGTTGCAGAGGGCGGAAGACTGCGCTTGCTCGTGATGATTGGGCTTATTACCTTGCTCGGCTCGTCGGAAGCGATTCAACGTTTCGCCGTCAAGAACGAGAAAATCCGCTATATTTTCTATGCGGTGGACGCACTCGTGGCGTGTGCGTTTATCTTCCTTGTCGGTGGTATTTATCCGCTCATCATCTATATGTTGGTTTTGACGGAATTCTATATTAGCTCGGAAAAGATGCGCTTTTCCTTCTCGGTGTTTGGAAGCTGTGTGCTTTCGTATGCTCTTTGCTACGGTGCGCAAATTGCGTGGAAGCGTTGGGATTTCGATTTCGTATATCTTCTTCGGGAATCGCTTGGCCCCGTAGTGGCGCTTGCTTCGCATTTTGTCATCGTGCATATTGCGCTTGCTTTTTATCGGCAGTATTTGCGCTTGGAAAAGGCAATTCGCGAGCTTGACGAAAGTAAGCAGGAATTGGAAAAGGCATACGCCGTTGTTGCGGAAGTAACGGCGCTTGAAGAACGTCAACGCATCGCGAAGGATATTCACGATACGGCAGGGCATTCTATCACCACCGTTATTATGCAAACGGAAGCGGCGAAACGCATCATTGAAGACAATCCCATGGAAGCAAAATCGAAGATCGTTGCGGCGAATTTGCAGGCAAAGCACGCCTTGGAAGAATTGCGCAACAGCGTACATCTTCTCTCGGGTGTGAGCGAAAATAAGACGTTTAGGGACGCGCTTCTTGATATTATACACGAGTCGACGGACGGGACGGGAATCAATATCCGCTCGGAAATCGAGGACGTTACCATTTCCGAAGCGAAATACCGTTTTCTTTGCAATACCTTAAAGGAAGGAATTTCCAACGGCTTGCGGCATGGGGGTGCGACGGCGTTTTGGTTTGAGCTCAAACAACGAGACGGAAAGCTTACTTTCTTGCTTTCAGACAACGGCAAGGGAGTTGACGGTGAGCTGCATGAAGGCTTTGGGCTCACGACCATGCGCGAGCGTGTAAAATCGCTCGGTGGGCAATTGACGATACATTCGGAAATTGATGAAGGCTTTGAAATTGAAATTACGTTACCGATGGATACGGAGGAAAAATAATGGAAAAGATTAAAGTGCTTGTAGTGGACGATCAAACGGAGCTTGCGGAAGAAATCGCAAGCGTTGTTAGAACGGACGAGGAATTGGAAGTGGTTGGGCTTGCAAACGACGGCTTTGAAGCCTTGGGAAAAATGGCGGATTGCAAGCCGGACGTCGTTTTGATGGACATTCGTATGCCGAATATGAACGGCGTAGTGGCAACGCAGCGCATTAGATCGGAGTTCCCCGACGCAAAGGTGATCATTTTGACGACCTTTGACGATAGCGACTATATTCTCAACGCAATCAACAACGGCGCAAGCGGTTATCTTTTAAAGGATATCGGCGGCAACGCGCTTCTCAATGCAATCAAAAACGCGCACGCAGGGGATACCATTTTGCCTGCGAAAATTGCACGCCGCATTACCGATGCGGCAAGACACGTCGCGGCAGATAGAGAAATCCGTTTGCAACGCGCGTTTAATATGTCGGACCGTGAAGTGGAAATTGCGCTTATGATGTACGAAGGCTTTACCAACCGTCAAATTTCGGCGGCGTTGAAGCTTTCCGAAGGTACGACGAGAAACTACGTTTCCACCATTTATATCAAAACAAACACGGAAAACCGCGTCGGTGCGGTAGATGCCATCAAAAAGGTGCTTTCGTAAATTTGTAGACGTGTAAAAACACGAAAAGGGCATACCATGTACGAGACTATCATATTCGATTTAGACGGTACACTTTTGGATACTTTGGACGATTTACGGGCGGCGGTCAACGCCGCTCTGTCCTTTTACGGCTTGAAGGAGCGGACGGGAGAGGAAGTGCGCTCTTTCGTCGGTAACGGTATTGCAAAATTGATGGAACGCTCGATTGGAGATAAAGATTTTCCGCATTTTGCTGATGCCTTGCAAAAATTCAAGGAATACTATGGAGAGCACTGCAAGGACGAAACGAAGCCGTACGAAGGGATTTTACCCCTGCTTGCGCAGTTGAAAGCGCGCGGCATCCAAACGGCGGTGGTGTCGAATAAAGCGGATTTTGCCGTTAAGATTTTGGCAGAAGAATATTTCGACGGGTTATTGCTCGACGCCGTGGGGGAAAACGAGTGTATGGGAATACGCAAAAAACCTGCGCCTGATTCTCTGTTTGCCGTTATGAAAAAGCTTGGGGCGAAGAAAGAAACGACGGTGTACGTCGGGGACTCCGAAGTGGATATTCAAACAGCGAAAAATGCGGGCGTAGACTGCATTTCCGTCACTTGGGGGTTCAAGGATAGGGGATTTTTGATTGATAACGGTGCAAGCCGTTTGGTGGATTCCCCTAATGAGATATTCAATTATTGTAGCTTAAAAATCGGGAATACGCCGCTTGTACAAATAGAAAAACTTGGCGCAGGATTGCAAGTGTTTGCGAAAATAGAGAAGGAAAACGGCGGCGGCTCCATTAAGGATAGAGTGGCTTTGGCGATTATCGAAAACGCCGTGAAATCGGGCAAGCTGCAAAAGGGCGGCACGGTAGTGGAAGCGACGTCGGGAAATACGGGCATTGGGCTTGCGCTCGTGGCGAAAACGCTTGGGTACAAAGCGGTGATCGTGATGCCCGACACCATGACGGCTGAGCGCCGTGAGATGATTAAGGCATACGGCGGCGAAGTGGTTCTTACCGATGGGAAATTGGGTATGCAAGGCGCAGTAGAAAGGGCGAAAATGCTTGTCGAAAGCACACAGAACGCCATTCTTGCCGATCAATTCAACAACCCCGTTTGCGCACAGGTGCATTACGAAAAGACGGGTGTGGAAATTTGGGAGCAAATGCAAGGCAAGGTGGATATTTTCGTGGCGTGCGTGGGCACGGGCGGTACGTTGACTGGGATTGGACGGTACTTAAAGGAACGCAATCCCAACGTGAAAATCGTGGCGGTTGAGCCTGCGAAATCCCCACTATTATCGCAAGGAAGGGCGGCTTCGCACGGTATTCAGGGCATCGGTGCAAATTTCGTGCCGAGCGTGTTGGATAGAACGATTTATGACGAAATTGTGACGGTAACGGACGAAGATGCCTACGAAACGGCGCGTGCACTGCAACGGGAAGAAAGCTTATTCGTAGGGATTTCTTCGGGGGCGGCGGCTGCAGCGGCGATTGCGATTGCCAAACGAAAAGAAAACGTAGGCAAGCGCATCGTGACGGTGTTCCCTGACGACGGAAATCGTTATCTTTCGGTGCTGTAATAATATAGTTAGGAAATAATGCCGTTTTAGGCAAACAAAAAAGGATTTGGAAAAACTCCAAATCCTTTTTTCATGCAAAAAATTTTAGCTGACCAAGGGCATTAAGAATGCCGAAGCAAGGGCGCAACAAATCGTCAAGGAAAGCACGTCCACAATCGTGGTAATGAAGGGGGATGCGACTACCGCAGGATCGAGCTTGCATTTCTTTGCCAAAAGGGGCAACGCCGCACCGATGATTTTTGCGATCAAAACGGTTATGAACAAGGACAAGCAAATCACAAGGGCTACCCACATACCGTTTTCGACTTTCCAAAGTCTATCGATGAGCATCAACTTACCAAAGCAAGCTACGCAAAGCATTGCGCCGAGCATGAGCGATACACGGATTTCCTTCCAAACGACCTTCAAAATGTCGGAAAACTCCATTTCCTTTAAGGCGATACCACGAATGACCATGGCGCTCGCCTGCGAACCTGCGTTACCGCCCGTACCCATGAGCATGGGGGTGCAAGCCGTCAAAATAATGCCGAAAACGGGCATATTGAGCACGTTTTCATTCGCCGTAATGACAAGCCCCGAAAGGGTGGAGGAAACGAGCAATATCAAAAGCCAAGGCAAGCGGTTTAAGCAAATGCGCCAAGCGCTCGTTTTCAAGTAAGGGGTTTCGGTTGGCGTGATAGCCGCCATTTTCGAAATATCTTCCGTGTTCTCTTCTTGAATGACGTCCATTGCGTCGTCGACGGTAACGATACCGACAAGGCGCATTTCTCTATCCACAATAGGGAGCGCCAAGAAACCGTAATCGGAAATCTTTCTCGCAACGTCTTCTTTATCGTCTTCGGTATAGGCGTAGATGACGTTTTCGTTCATGATTTCGGATACGAGATCGGTCTTTTGCGAGAGCATCAAATCCTTTGCCGTGACAAGGCCGAGAATCTTTTTCGTTTCGTCTACAACGTAGCAGGTGTAGATCGTTTCCTTGTCGATTGCCGTTCTGCGAATCCGCTCGAAGGCGTCGTCCACCGTCATGGTGGGGCGAAGGGAAACGAACTCAATCGTCATAATACTCCCTGCACTATCCTTCGGATATTTTAAAATTTCATTGATGTATGCACGGGTTTCGCTGTCGCTTTGCGCCAAAACACGCTTGACGACGCTTGCAGGCATTTCTTCGATAAGGTCGACGGTATCGTCGAGGAAAAGCTCGTCCATGACGGCGCGCAATTCGCGGTCGCTCAATTTGTGAATGAGCTTTTCTTTCGTCTTGCTATCCATTTCAATGAACGTTTCCGCCGCAAGGTCTTTGGGCAGGATACGGAAGAGGATCAAAAGGTCGGTATCCTTTTCCGATTCTTCGAATACTTCGGCAAGGTCGATGGCGTTCATTGATGCGAGCAGGGGCTTCAAGACGGCGTAATTGCGGTCTTCAAGCAACATCAAAATTTCATCCAATTCCGCAATACGGCGGACGATTTCCTGCGGCATGTCCTCGATGATTTCCACCGTTTCGTCAACGGACATTTCGTCCATGACCTTTTCAAGCTCGTCGTCGCGCAAGCCGCTAATAATTTGCTCTTGCAGGGTGGGCTCTAAAAGCAAAAGGGTGTCTGCGAGCAGTTCGCTATCCAAAGCGCGCGTAAAGGGCGTGAGCTGCTCGGTATTTACGTTAGGAAGGATTTGTGCAAGATCTTCGGGCGAAAGCTTATCTACAAGCTTTGCCGCGCTTTCGTAGTCTTGCGCTTCCAAAAATTCAAAAAGTTCTTTCTGTTCCATACTCTACCTCCGTGATAATGCGTAAATCGTAGGTAGCGTACACTCGTCGTGATTTAAGGGCGCGAAAAAGAACGCGCTACACGTAAAATCTTACTTGGCGGGTCTACGCTTGGGTGACTGTCGTTTAGCATAACGTTCTTCTCCTTTGTTATAAATTTGGCTGTTGGGGGAGCCGCCCGTTTGTTTCGTTAGTTTTCTTTCTTCTTTTTCAAGAGCAAAATGTCTACGAGAATACAAATTGCCGCCGAACCAAGCACGAGATAAGCGAGTCTCCAAACAGAGTCGTTATTGTTCGCCGTGCCGCCGTAGATCACCGTTTCCGTTTGGGGCGGAGCACCGTCGAAGGCGCAAACGAAGGACTGCGGAACGTAGCCGCGAAGGGTGGTTTCACCGTCCGTATATTCTACGTAGTAATAGGGGTAGTCGAGGTTTTCTACCTTGCCAAGCACCTTCACCGTATGCCCTTGTTGCAATCTTGCAACGGTCAAAAGCTCGGTGAGATAGGGGAATTTATAAAGGGTAACGTCGCTAGTAAGATACCCTGTTTTTAACGTTTCTTCGCTGTCACGGAAATCTACTTCCTTGCACGCGCTTGTGAGAACAAGACAGGTGCTGTACGAGTTGCTTACTTCGTCGTATACGACGAGCACGCTGTACGGAGCGGCTTCGCCGATACGGAGCGCCGTGAAGGAAGCTCTGCGCTCATAGGAAAGGTAGGGGAAATATTCCGCACCTTGCAGCTTGTTGATGTCAAACTCTACGGCAAGCGCCCCCGACGTTGTTTCTATAACGGAAAATTCTGCGCTTTCGTTGGCAAAGATACTCTTGTCCACACCGTTTACCGCAATGCTGCGGACGGTGGGAAGTTGAAGCGCCGCCGTCTTTGCAAGATAATTTTCGCCGTACAAAAGATAGGTTACGTTTTCTTCAATGCTGAACGCAAACGAGCGAACGGTTGCGCTATCCGAATATACGAGCGGCGTGTTCAAGTCAAACGGCTCGTTTTTGCCAAGCTTTTGCAGCTTTCCGTCAATCAACGCGTACATGCTCCCCTCATAATCGATAAGAAGGTTGCTTGCTTGTTCAAGTAAGGGATTTTCGTAGAAAGGGGCGGTCGTTTCGTACGTTGCGGAAAGGAACTCTTCTTCCGTGAATTTATATACCTGCGCGCCGCTTGTTACGTACAAGTTGCCGTAGACGTCGGAAGTGAGCAAATCGGCTTTGCGTTTTTGCAGGTGCTCGATTTTGGTAAGCGTCCAACCTTCCGCCGTTTGTTCCGCCACGTAGTGACAGTAGTTGTCCGTTGCGAAATAATATTTCCCGTAGACGTTGGTAACTCCTTCCACTCGCCCGTTGAAATCGTCGAAGGCAAAGACTGCCGTGCCGTAATCGTTCGTTTCAAGACTATACAAAACCGCTTCGCCTTCCGTTGCCGACATCACCGTTGTTCCGTCCGAGGACAGGTATGCGGCGGTCAAATCCGAAGGGATAGCAGGAAGGTAGGTTTCGTCTTGTACGTCGTACACCGAAATGCGGTGGTTGCCGTTTTCCGCAATGAGCAGTTTGCCGTTCGCAAGCGTCATTGCCGTACCGTCGTTTAAGCGGTGTGCGGAATCGGATTCGCTACAAATTTCATAGCTCGTGAATTGCGATTCTGCAATCGAGTAGCAACGAACGGAATTCTCTTTGACGGCATACACGCATTCGCCGTAGACGTTGAGAGCAGAATAGCCGCCGACGTCCATGGTGATCGGCGAAATTAAATCCGTCGCTTTGCTTGCCGTAAGCTCGGTTAAATCATAAGCAAAGAAAGTGGGGCGAGCCGTCGAATTTTCATCGCGGGGGGAGTTGTCCGTGCAAACGAGTACGTCCTTCTCAATCGCAATGGAAGAAATCCCCGAAAGGTTGGGAAACGCCGCAACGTAGCTGCTCTTGTTTGTATCAAGATTGATTTTATAGAGCATCAAATGGCTCGTATAATATAACTCGTTTTGATATACGGTAATCGTCGGATTGCCCGAAAGATTGCTTGCAAGCGTTATCGCTTGGTTGCCGTCAAGCAGGGGATTTTCAAGGTCAAGCTCGGAAATATCCAACTTGGAAAGCTGCGTCGTGCTCTTGACGTCCGTATAGTACAAGGTGTTTTCGTGTAAATAGAAGGTACTGCAATTGAAACGGGTTTCCAAAATCTTGACGGTATCTTCGTCGATTGTTTTTAAATCGAGCGCATACAAATAGGTTGCGTCAAGGAAATACAAATAGCGGTTGCCGTAAAATTGCAGCTTCGTCACGTTGTTTTTCAATGGATCTTGCGTGTTGAACTCGTGGGAATATTTGCGGTAAATCCCTGCTTCACGGTCAAAGATATAGATGACGTTTCCATCGGCAATAGCGGTGTAATGTTCGCTAACCGCCACGTCGGAAGGAGCGGAAAGGGAAAGGTATTCTTCATACGTGGCAGGGGAAATGAGGGACGTTTGCGCCGTCGCTCCGTTTTCGTTTGCCGTTTCCGCTTTTGCCTCGGCGAAATTTTGTGCGCCAAGCATCGCCGCGCCCGTAATTCCAAGCGCGGCGCAGGTAAGCGCCGATAAAATTATTGCCGTGATTTTCTTCATACGGAATTATTATACCACGTTATATCAAAAAATGCAAGGCATTGGCGCAAAAAAATAGGCGAGGTAGGGAAGTTTTTACTTTATAAAAGTAAAGCCTTGCCATTTTTAGGGAAAAACTTGTTTTTTAAGGGCAAAAGCAGGAATGCTTTAAAAATATGCTCCTTTAGAAAATAGATGTTTAGTAGGGTGTAAGGGGAGTTACTAGACGTTCGCCAAGGGAAAAAGAGCGGCAAAAGTTTGTTTGTATGCTGTTCGTGCAGTGTTCGTATTTGTTCAGGCAAAAATAGCTTGGTTTTTGCGAAAAATGCCCTTTTTTGTCTATAACAGGCATACATATGTCAAGTTTTAATGTGCTTATTCATAGCAAAACACGAACAAATGTTCGCATTTTTCATAAAAAGTGGCAGTACCCACTTGCCAAAAATTGGGTTTAATGGCATAATAGGCGCAACCTTTCTCGCGGGGGTGCTCTCGAGAAAAAATAAAGGTAAAAATCGGGCGAGTTCAAGTGGGAAAACAAGATGTTATTTTGTTTGGACAAGCTTTAAAAAAAGGCTCTATCCCAACATACGGTTGATTTTTGACGGAAAAATACTGTGAAATACGGCGCGTCGCGCTCGGTTACAGACCACAGTGGGTATGCGCTCTCGCGCGACGCTTGTCTTTCTTGTATTTATTCTCGTGAAAACGTGAAACGCGAGCGTTTCACTAATCAACCGTTTATTGTGACATAGCCTAAAAAAATAAAGGTCAACGTGGGTTGACAGGAGGTGAATCGGATTTTGGAAAATTACGTAAAGGAAGTGCTATATGCGTATCCGCTATTAAAGAGTGTGCGAAAGGATTACGAAGATCATATTCGCAACAGAGCGGTGTTATCGTATAACAGCAATATGACGGCGGAAAAAACTGCCGAATACATAGCGGGAGAAATCTTAGAAATGCGCGCTTTGGAGTGGTTGAAAGGGAAAGTGGAAGAGATTTTAGAAAGGTTGGATAAGACGGATCGCGATTTGATTGCCATTCGCTATTTCGGGAAGAGGAAGAAGCTGCGTGATTTTCTAGAATCTAGTGAAAGCGCTTGGAGCGAGCGAAAATATTTCCGCCGTCAAGCGAAGGCGGCGGAAAAGGTATCGGCGATGTTTTACGGGGCAGGTCTCACGCAGGAGAGGTATCTTGCCGAATTTGTGGATATGGATATCTTTCGAAAAATCCATCGTTTTGTGGAAGAGGGGAAGGATAAAAAAATCTCCGCTGAGGAGCGGAGACGGATGCGTGGGTAAAGAAGTGAATTGCAACGCAAAGCAATGCACCCCACAATCTACTATTCGTCTTTTTCGTAGGACGGGCGTCTAGGCGGCTTCAAAATCAAGGCGGCTAGCACGGGAACAAGTAAACACAAGGTGATGAGAATGGCGATTTGAATGGGTGTAGCCGCACCCTTTTTTGACGGCGAAGCCGTAGAGGAGCTGTCTGTCGGCGGTTCGTTTTCCTTTTGGCTTGCTAGATAATCGGCGTATTCCGTATTGTCTTCGTAGGAAATGGACGTAGGCTTGGGAATGTAGCCGAATTCGTCGCCGCGAAGGACGTAGCAATAGGTTTCCGAACCGATTTTATAATCCCCGTAATAGGCGCAAGTAACGGTTAATCCCGTCAAAAAGCCGTCGGTGGAATCGGCGTCTTCAATGCGGTAATTTACGTCGAAAATATAGGTGAGATAGGGGCGGTTCGGCGCGTATTTGACAAAGGTCAAACACTCTGTTTTCGTATAGCCGACAAGCCGTTTGGTATAGTTTCCGTCGCTCATATATTCGACTTTACAATAGGGAGAACCGTATTCTACGAGCTTGACGTAGTAGGTCTTGGGAATGAGAAATAACCCCTTGCGCTCGTCCGCTTCCGCATAGAAAAAGGCGTCGGAAAGGACGCAAGCGTAAGCGCCCTTGCTGGGCGTATCCGCTTTGGCGGTCAAGGGTGAAGGGGGCAGGTATGAGATCATTGTCAAAAATAGGGTAAGCAATACCCACGTCAAAAGTTTTTTCATAGCGTTCGTGTAACCAAAGAAATGTAATCTGAATTAAGATTTTTGGTGCGAAGGAAGAAATTATACCGAAGTATTATGATGACGACAAACCGAAAAATCGCTGAAAAGACGGCTTTTGGGCTAATTCGAATTATATTGCTTTGCTTAGGCGGTATAATGGGAATTTTATTCCATTATAGAGTGGCAAAGCGGATAGGTTTTGCAAGATTGAAGGTATTTATGAGAGAAATTGTAGAAAAGTTAATGAAAATTGAAGCGGAGCTCTTGCGAAGACGGGAAAGGGATTTCCTTGCCGCCTATAATACGGGTGAGAAAAAGCACGAAAAACAGCTTGCCTTTCACAAGTGTAAAAAACGCAATCGTTGGGTGTTCGGCGGTAACCGTTCGGGTAAGACGGAATGCGGCGCAGTCGAAGCCGTGTATATGGCAAGGGGAGTGCATCCCTACCGAGAAAACAGAAAAGACGTGTGCGGTTGGGTGGTTTCCCTTTCCGCGCAAGTACAAAGGGACGTTGCGCAAAAGAAGATACTTCACTATTTGCGTCGGGATTGGATAGAAGATATCGTGATGTTGAGCGGAAGAAAGGACGCTCCCGAACATGGGATTATCGATTTTATCCGCGTGAAAAACGTGCTCGGCGGTACGTCGGTGATTGGGTTCAAAAGCTGTGATCAAGGCAGGGAAAAATTTCAAGGAACTTCTCTTGATTTCGTGTGGTTCGACGAAGAACCGAGCGAAGATATTTATATGGAATGCCGTATGCGCGTGATTGATCGCAGGGGGGATATTTTTGGAACGATGACGCCTTTGAAGGGCTTGACGTTCGTGTATAACGAGGTGTATCTCAATCGCAGAGCCGATCCTGAAATTTGGTACGAGTTTATGGAATGGAGCGACAATCCCTATCTCGATACGGAAGAAATTCGTGCGTTGGAGTCGAGCATGGATGAGCGGACGTTGCAGTCGAGAAAGTTTGGACGGTTCGTCTCGGCGGGTGCGGGGCTTGTGTATCCCGAATTCGACGAGGGCGTGCACGTGATCGAGCCTTTTTCCGTACCCAAAGAGTGGCAGGACAATATTTCCATTGACCCCGGGTTGAATAATCCGCTTTCCGCACATTGGTATGCGGTGGATTTCGACGACAACGTGTACGTGATTGCGGAGCATTACGAGGCGGGGCGGGACGTCGATTATCACGCCGAAGAGATCAAACGGATTTGTGAGCGGCTCGCTTGGCATAGGGACGGGCAGGGGCGGATTTGCGCCCTTATTGACAGCGCGGCAAAGCAACGCACCTTGGGGAGTGTAAAGAGCGTGGTGGAGCTTTTTTACGAGAGAGGAATTCTTGTCAATCCCAACGTGGAAAAGGATCTTTTTTCGGGAATTGCAAGGGTGAAAAGCTATCTAAACCGTACGAACGGCTTACCGAATTTGTATATTTTCAAAAACTGCGTGCATTTGATTAGCGAATTGAAGGGGTACTATTGGGGGAGCGGCGATACGCCGAGAAAAACGGATGACCATAGCTTGGATGAGATGCGGTATTATTTGATGACTCGCCCGAAAAAGAAGCCGACAGCCGAACAAAAAGCCCCCATTCAACGGGAGAAGGAGCGGCTTATTCGAAAGCTAAAACGTGGGCGAGCGGAGTTGTAAAGGAGGAATATGGCGAACAAGGAGGAAAAAATTGGAGAAGCGTTGATGAAGGTGGCGCTTGGGTTTCAAATTGCCGAAGTGACGGAAGAATATGCCGAGGTGGACGGACAACTCAAGCTCACGAAACGTAAAAAGACGAAAAAGGACGTACCGCCCGATTTGAAGGCCGTGCAGATGTTGTTGACGGAAAACGGCGGAGAATACGGCGGTTTGTCGGATGAGGAATTGGAGACGGAACGGGCGAGATTGCTTGCGATCTTAAACGAATCCGTTTCAAGCGAAAAAACGCCTGCGAAAAAGCCAAAGGCGAAGGCGAAGCCGCGCAAGCGGACGGAAACGAAGAAAAAATAAGGTTATAGGAGGCAAAAATTGGATTTCAAAGAAGAGGAAATAAGACAGAAGGAACGGGAAGAAAAAAGACTTGTCGAAGAGATTGAGCAGGATTTTTTCGCCCGTAGAGAGGCAAGGCGAAAAATTGAAAACGGTTGGGTACTCAACTTGAACTTTTTTAGCGGCAATCAATATTGCGACGTTTCGCCGATTGGTGAAGTGATTGAAGAGGATAAGCGTTTTTATTGGCAGTCGCGCAGGGTGTTCAACCATATTGCGCCGACGGTGGATTCGCGTATTGCGAAGCTCGAAAAGATGAAGCCGGAATTGAAGGTGCGCGCATTCTCTGATGAGGACGGGGACGTCAATGCGGCAAAGCTTGCGACGGGGATACTCAAATACGTACAAGAACGTATCCGTTTGCAGGACGCAATTTCTCGTGCGACGATGTGGTCGGAAACTTGCGGAAGTGTATTCTACAAAGTGCTTTGGGATGAGAAAGGTGGTAGGCAGGTAGCCGTTGACGAGCAAAATCAGCCTGTTTATGAGGGGGAAGTACAGGTGGCTGTCGTTTCGCCTTTCGAGATTTTTCCCGACCGATTGGACGTGGAAGATTTCGACGGCGTGCAGAGTGTAATCCATGCGCAAGTGGTGAGTACGGCGTACGTTTTCGAGCGATTCAATAAAGCGGTGCAAGGGGAAGAAATTACCGGAATGTGTGGGTATAGCGAGCCTTCCGCAGGAAGATTGCCACACGATATGGGGAAAAAGAACGTCGCAAAGATGGAAGACAGCGTGATTTTGATTGAGCGATATACTCGCCCGAATAGCGAATTCCCCGACGGGAAATTGGAAATCGTGGCAGGCGGTGCATTGCTTTACGCAGGGCCCTTGCCCTATAAAAACGGGGATAGAGGGGAGCGTTCTTTCCCGTTCGTCAAGCAGGACAGTATGCGCTTGCCCGGTGCGTTTTTCGCAAGCAGTGTGATTGACAGGCTTATTCCCTTACAGCGTGCGTACAATGCGGTACGCAACCGCAAGCACGAATTTTTGAATAGGGCGACGATGGGGGTTTTAACCGTTGAGGACGGCTCTGTGGATACGGACGAGCTTAGCGAAGAAGGGCTTTTGCCTGGGAAGGTGCTCGTGTATAGACAAGGTGGGAAAGCGCCTGAAATGCTCGATTGCGGTAATATCCCGAATGAGTTTAAGGACGAGGAAGCTTGGCTTGAGAAGGAATTTTCGCAAATTAGCGGTGTGAGCGAGCTTTCGGAGCATTCTACCCCGGCAAGAGTAACGAGTGCGACGGGGTTACAGCTCCTTTTGTCGCAGGACGAGTCCCGTTTGTCGGCAACGCTCGTATGTATCGAGCGTGCGCTCAAAGAGATAGGTAGGCAAATTTTGCGCTTGTATAGACAGTTTGCAGGCAGTGCGAGGCTTATGACTTTGACGGGGGAAAACAAAAAAACGCAGGTGTATTATTTCAATGCGGCGAAGCTTTCCGTCAACGACATTCAATTCGAATCCAACGACGCGGCTACGCCCGAAGAAAAACGCGAAACCCTTTTGCGCTTGTATCAAGCGGGGCTTTTGACGGACAAGGACGGGAATCTTACGCAAGAGAATAAAAATCGGATTTTGGCAGCGTTCGGCTATGGAAGCTATGAAAATGCCAAGGATATTTCTTCGCTACACATTGCGAAAGCGAGTGAGGAAAATATTGAGATGGCGGACGGGGAAATCGAGGTGGATAGCTACGACGATCACGAGTTACATATCGGGGAACACGTGCGCTATTTGCTTTCGTCGGAGTTCAAAAACAACAAGAAAAACAGCACGTTGAAGGGGCGTTTTGAAGCGCATATTGCGCAACACAAGAAAATGAAAAATATGGAGTAAAAGGAGAGAATTATGGAATTAGAGGATAACGTTTACGAAGAAACTACCCAAACGGAGAATGGCATAGACGCAGGAAAGGGTGAAGAGGCCCAAAAGGACTCGGCAGTATTGGGGAAGTTTAAGGACGTAGACGCCCTTGTGAGGGCGTACAGTGCGTTGCAGTCGGAGTTTACCCGTCGCAGTCAACGCTTGAAGGAATTGGAGAAGCAGTCGGAAAATTCGAAGGCGGACAAGGCGGTTTCGGGGGCGGAAAAGCTCCGTAAGACCGCCGAAGCGAGAAGAACGGCGGCGAAGGCGTTTGACGAATTCGTTGCTACGGTCGGGAAGGTACAACCCGATTCCGCCGACGGACCCGACGCTGAAAACTTACCCTCGGACGACGTTTCCGTGGAAGAAAAGCCTATGAACGAAGGCTTGAAACGGGAAACGGAAACGCAAGAAACGCATAGCGTAAAGACGATGACGGAAGAAGAGGTTTCGCAGACCGCCGAAACGGTTGATTTTGGCGGTAAAGGAGCGAAGGTCGGGGGAGAGACGACCGTGCAGCCCGTCGCAAACGGCGGAAACGTAGCGCTTTCGTCCGACGAGCTTTACGCAAAGGTATGCTGTGACGAGGGCGTGCGGCTTCGGATTATTGGGGAATATCTCACTTCGATAGGAAAAAGTTCCGCGCCCATTACGGCTACGGCAGGTAGCGCAGGGGCGTTGGCTTCGCCGCCTATGCGTGCGAGAAATCTTGGCGAAGCTTCGCAGATGGCTCTGCAATTTTTAAAAAAATAATTTTATTTTAAGGAGAATAATTATATGATAACGTTGCAATCAACGGATTACGTATTAAAAACATTTTATTTGGATGCAGTAACGGATTATTTAAACGCGAAAATCAATCCCTTCTTGGCGAGAATCAAGAAGACGGAAACAGACGTTGTAGGTAAAGACGTGCAGGTGGTTTGCCGCCCCGGCATTCACGGCGGTTTTGTGGCAGGCTCGGAAATGGACGATCTTCCTAAGACGTCTACGCAAGAGTTTTTGGTTTTGACTTCGAGCCTGAAAAACCTTTACGGTATGATTGAAATTTCCGATAAAGCCATTCGTGCCTCCGCAAAGAAGGAAGGTGCAATGGTAAGCCTTCTTGATTCGGAAATTGAAAGCTTGGTAAAGAGTGCAAAGATCAATTTTGGCAGAATGCTTTTTGGCGATGGTAGCGGTCAGCTTGCGAAGATCGAAAGCTATGAATCTTACGCATTCACTTTGGATACCATTCAAAACGTCTTTGAGGGTATGTACGTGGACGTGGTTCTTGACGGAACAACGTATAAAAAACTGAAAATTACGACGGTTGATAGAGAGAATAAACAGGTGTTCTTTGCGTCGGATGATGATATTCCCGATAGCGCAACGAATCCAGGCAGTATGTATTTGCATAATAGCAAAGACAATGAAATTACCGGCTTAAAGGCAATCTTTTCGAAGAATGAATTGTACAATCTCGACCGTGCAAGCTCCTTCATGCAGCCCCACGAGTTGGATTTGGATGACTACGTCCAAATGGACCGTATCCAAGAAATGATGGATAGAGTGGAGTTGGCGTCCGGCAAAAAGGTGGACTTTATCGTTTGCTCGTACGGTGTAAAACGCGCGCTTATGAGACACTTTAGAGAAATTGGCATGCACATACCTACGATGAAGCTTGAAAGCGGGGATATTGCGCTTGATTACTTCGGCGTGCCTATCGTTGCGGATAGATTCTGTCCAGCAGGGGAAATGTATCTTCTTACGACGGAGTGCTTTAAGCTTTGTCAGCTTTGCGATTGGCAGTGGTTGGAAGCGGAAGACGGCAAGATCCTTAAACAGATTCCCGGCAAAGCTGCGTATACCGCAACGCTCGTTAAGTATGCGGAACTTATTTGTGATACGCCCTGCGCACAAGCGCGTATTATCAATTGTATCGAAGAGTAAGAACGGCGTAGCGTAAAGTAGACTTGTTTAAGTCGGGAGGGCGGTGGGAAATTTGTTGTTAGGAGGGAATAATGAAGGTAAAGGATGCCGTCTTGCAGGCGGCAAAACATTTGGGAATTTACGATTCCGTAGAGGGGTATCTTGAAAGGAACGTAGGTTCGGGTAAAGCGGACGCGGAGCGCCTTGTCGATTGCTTTAATACCGTGGAAAACGAGCTTGCGTTCGATTATCTCCCTTTATATATGGAAGACGAAATGCAATCGCAAACGGGACAAATTTATTTTTCCGAGCTTTCCGAATCGGCGGTGCGTATTCTCGGTGTGGAGGACGAGTGGGGGAATTCAATTCCCTTCCGTTTATTCCCTGCGTATTTAAAAACGCAACCGGGGAAGGTGCGCGTCAAATTCACCTATACGCCGAAAAGAAAGGACGTGGACGGGGAGAGCGATTTCACCCTTAACGTTTCCGAACGGCTAATTTCGTATGGTATGGCGGCGGAATATTGCGTGAATAGGGGTATGTTCACGGAAGCTGCTGTTTGGGATAAAAAATATAAGGATGGGATCGTGGCAGCTTGCAGCGGTCAAAAGGGCAAGCGCCTGCGCTCGCGAAGGTGGGTGTGATGTTTTGGAATCGAAAAAGTGAGATAAAAAAAGGAAAGATGCAAACCTTCGTTTACGACGGATTTTCACTTTTCGACGAGAAGGATGGTTGGATTACGGCGAAAGATAGCGCGGCATGCGCTTGTGAAGATGGCGTATTACGCTCGGGCTTGGGAACGGATACGTTTTTTGCCGACGGCAAAACTTTTTTTCTTGGCTTACATGAAGAGAAAACCAAGGGCGTGTATTTTTTTGATTTTGTGCGAAACGAAGCGCAGCTCGAAACGAAAAAGGCGGTATTTTGCCACGATACGGACGGCGTACTGTACCGTTACGACGTGGACGGGGAGCGAACCAAGATAGACAATATTGGAAAGGTGATTGATTTTGCCGTGGCGACTAACCGTGTGATGGAAATGCGCGTAATATTCGTCGGGGAAAACGCTTGCTTTGAGGCGTGGCCGGACGGCGTGATACAACCCATTAGATTGACCGATCTCTTGCCGGTGGCGTGCGCTTGCAAAAACCGAATTTTTCTCGTGCAAAAGCCAAACAGGTTGATGTATTCGGAGGCGGGCGATCCGTGGGATTTTAGCAGTACAATCGACGGCGGCGGAAGCTTGCGTTTGCCGACGGAATACGGTAAAGTCGTTGCGCTTGTCAATCTTGAAGAGGTTGTTTACGTGTTCTTCGAAAGGGGGATTTCTCGTTTTGAAGCGGATGCGGCGGCGCGGAATTTCAAAATGAAGCCGATTGCGTATAGCGGCGGTGAAATTTTTGCAGGCTCGGTTGGCGTATTTGGAAAAGGTATCGTATTTTTGGCGGCGGACGGCGTGTACCGTTTCGACGGCAATAAGGCGGAAAAAGGGTATAAAAAACTTAATATTCAACCAAAACGGACGGGGCAGGTATGCGTTCAAGCTACTTGTAACAATCAATATTTGCTCTCTTATACCGATGTGAACAAGGGGGAAGTTACTCTCGTTTTGCATGCGGATGGGGAGCAGGGATATTTTACGTGGAAAATCCTTGGCTTGACGGGATGCGACGGACGTGCGATTTGCAATACGAACGGTGTATTGAGCGAAGTAATGGAGGGCGGCGAAGTTTTGGGCGGTTGCTATTTTGACTGCGGAAGCTTCGATTTTGGAAACAAAGAACGAAAATTGTTGCGAAAACTCCGCTTTACGGGCGAGGGAACTTTCTCTTGTACTGTGGGAAACGATACGACTATACGTTCGAATGGATTCACTTTTGTGGACGGTGTTGCCGAATGGACGCTTAAAGAACGCGGAAGAACGTTTAACGTAAGCTTTATGTTGCGAGAGGACGCAAAAATTCGCAGTATGACTGCGGAAGTGGAAAGTTTATAAGGGGGCGACTATGGAAATTAATATTATATCCTATACGAGCGAGCAGTTTGCTTTGCTCTCGCCCGAACAGCTTCAAAAGGTGGAAGAAACGCAAATCCAAAAGAATAAGATGGAGCGTAATTTGGAAGAAAAAATCCATAAAGAGCGCATGAGAATGATCAACAATGGTACGTATTTTTCCGAAAGTTGGCCTTTGATTGAAGCGGAGCTTCGGGCAGAGTGCGAAAGGGAAATTGAGTGGCTGCGCGACGGCTTGACGTTCTATTTGCTTTACGGCAGTAAAACGGATGACGCAGGGCCGTATCCGCTTGATTATTCGCTTACTTACGAGGAACGTTTGGCGGTAGTCAAAAACTATTACGAAACGACGTACGTGGACGGTACGGAACGCTATAACGTCTTTGTCAAAGACGACGTGGCGAGATTGTACCTTGGGGAATTGTACGCACCCTTGCGTGATTATTTTCATGAATTTGTCGAATAAAAGTCGGGCGAAGCAAGGCGCGGGCGCATTTATGCGCCCGCGCCGTATTCTTTTACGGAAAATGCAAAAATCCGATAAAAGCCGTGCCGTTTTCTTGCCTTTTTTTTGCACTTTTGGTATAATAGATAGCGAAATAAGTAGGGAACGGCTTTGCGTTCCCGTTACGGAGGAAAAAATATGCCTGTTATCGCAGTGAAGAAATTGGACGAAAGAGCGGTGCTTCCTACTTACGGCTCGGAATATGCGGCAGGTGCGGATTTGTACGCGCTTTGCGATGAGGAGCTCGTGTTTGCGCCCGGCGAAACGAAGTTTGTTAGAACGGGGCTTGCTATGGAAATTCCCGAAGGGTACGCCGGCTTGATTTATGCGCGCAGCGGTTTGGCCTGCAAGCGTGGACTTGCACCTGCGAACAAGGTAGGGGTTGTGGACTCTGATTACCGCGGCGAAGTGATGGTGGCGCTTCATAATCATTCGACCGTGGAGCAAAAAATTGCGCCGATGGAACGCATTGCGCAGCTCGTGGTTGCTCCCTTTTTAAAGGCGAGCTTTGAGCAAGCGGAAGAATTGCACGATACCGTGCGCGGCGAGGGCGGTTTCGGCAGTACGGGCAGAAAATAAGGACGGTTACGACAATGTCGATGAGAATGCGAAAAAAGAGAAATTTTGACGCGCGTATGCAAGCATGCGGCGATTTACTAATCGCCAAGGGCGCAAACGGCATTTTGAATATGAAAGAAGCGGCGGAAAGCTATCGCGCGTTGGTGGATTTTGCCTCAGTATTCGGGGAAGAGAGAAAGAATTTGCCTGTGGCTCTTGAAATCGGTTGCGGCAAGGGCGGTTTCGTCATCGAGCTTGCGAAAAGACAGCCCGACGTGAATTTTATCGCGCTTGAAAAGATGAGTAACGTCATTTTGACGCCAATGGAAGAGGTGAAAAAGCAAGGTGTGGAAAACGTCCGCTTTTTGAATATTCGTGCGGAGTGTATTCCTTGCTATATCCCCGAGGGGAGCTTGGACGTTATCTATCTCAACTTTTCCACACCGTTGCCCAAGCTTGGCTACGCAACGCAAAGGCTTACGCACAGGGGCTTTTTGGAAGTGTATAAAAAGCTCTTAAAAAAGGGTGGAAAAATTATTCAAAAGACGGACGATAGGGACTTTTTCGAGTTCTCGTTGGAAGAGTATAAGGCGTGTGGTTTTGATTTGCAAAACGTGACGTATAACCTGCACGAAAACGGCAATCCCGAATGGAATATCGTGACGGAATACGAAAGTAAATGGGTGGAACGCGGCTTGCCCATTCACCGTGTGGAAGCGGTTGTTGAATAAATAGAAAAGGTACGACACTTGTCGTACCTTTTTTTGTAAATTTCTTACAAGCCTAATATTTGCTTGCGCTTTTGGTCGTATTCTTCTTGTGTTATGAAGCCGTCATCTAAAAGGCTTTTTAATTCGCTTAATTGCGCTCTCTTATCCGTGGGCGCAGGGGCGGAGGCGGAAGTCGTTGCACTTGCTTGCTTGGCTTGAAGATTTGATTCTTGCAAGGAAATAGATTGTTCCCAATAGTTGTGGATTTTTTGGGATTCCTGCATGTTTTTTTGGTTCATCATGAATTCCAATTGCGCGCAAATCGTTTGCAAATCTTCGCGGATTCTTCTATAATCGGAGCTGTCTTTATCAATCTCTTTTCTTTGTACGTAATTTAATACGACGTGCGTGCAGTTGGGGTCATTAAGATGAATGATAAGTTGTAAATCGCTACAGGTACCTTTTACCTCACGGCTACCGCTGTTTGCAATAATTGCGCCCGCGGCACCACCTATAAGCCCACCAGCAATTGCCCTGCCTGTGCGGCCTTCAAGTACAGTGTTGCCATTTTCATAGACCTCATATCGAATAACGTCGGTATAGTTATATAAAGGATAAAATTTATCCCCGATTTTAATTGTGAACTTTTTCTTGGGCTCGTCTAAAAATAATTTTTGCTCGATAGGTGCCTTTGTCCAGAGTTTTATTGTCTTTGTGATGATGAAGTTGGGATAGGGGACAGCATTTTGGTCTGCCTCCTTTTCCATAGCAAGTTTGACATCTCTCGCGATTTGATTTTTGATTAAAATGAGCGCAATCTCCGCGTCGCTTTTACTAATATGTTTATGTATGAGGGCGAAGTGTAAGATCATGAAGGTAGCAAACACCAAAGAGAAAAAGCAATAGACGACACCCATTCCTACTGAGTCAGAGTAAGTTGTTGGTTCGTAAGAATCGTCATCATCGTAATAATAATTATCATCGTAATAATAATTATCATCGTAATAATTATAAGCATCTTTGTAGAAATCATCGTACATATCTACGTATGCATTTTTCGAAGGGTTATTATAAGTGACAGGGGATGCTTGACGGTTTTCTTCAATGCAAATGGTTTGTGTCTGCGATTGATATGCGGATGTGGTGTCGTCAGCAAAGCCTCCAGCCCATCCGACAATGGATAATAACAGGAAAATGCAAAAGAGGGAAATCCAAAGAATTCCAAAACCGATTCTCTTTTTTCTTAAGGAGTGTCTTCTCGTTTCGGCAAGCGCGTGAATTTCGCTGGGAGACATAGCATTCAGGCGTTCTTTTGCAGTGCGTTCTAATCGTTGTTCGTAGGTTTCCATAATAATCTCCTTATAAATAAAAAGTGTGTCTTGCAAGCAAGACACACCCGAAAATGCACCTTACTTGTTGTCACACAATTCTCCGCCACAGGGAAAAGAAGGTACAAAATCGCATAGTTGTACCCGTGGCATTTTATATAGAATTGTGTGACATGGTTAGTATAGCACAAATCAATAGAAAAAGTCAATGGGTTTAAAATAATTCTTTGGTAATTGTTGACTTTGAAAGGACAGTTTATACTAACGAAGCCCTAAAAAATATATGCCCGTGGCGGCATACGTCGTAAAACCCAGAAAATTTGACTTTTTCGGCAACTTTTTTACGGCGTGGACTTGAAAATTCGTCCAAGCTATGCTATAATAAATTTAACGTGAGGAGTGTGCGCTTTTTAAGGGGCGCAAAGGTGCGCTTGTGTGCGCACTTTACAGTATTAGGAGTTGAGAAAAATGAAAAAAAGATTGTTTACGGCTGTTTCGGCGATCATGGCGTTGAGCTGTGTTTTGGGTTCGGTAGCTTGTACGGGAAACGTTAATCCTGAAGAATTGACGGTGTATATGCCCGACGGCGCGCCTGCGTTGGCGCTCGCACAAATGATGAAGGAAGATACGGATAAGGATAGCTTTGTCTATCGCGTGGTGGCGGCTAGCGCCATTGCAAGCAAGGTTACCTACGAAGATATGGATAAAAACGCAGACTTTTGCGTGATGCCCGTGACGGCGGCGAGTAAGTTGCTCGGAAAAGGGGATAAATACACGATGCTCGGCGTGGTGACGCACGGAAATTTGTATATCGTATCCAAAAGCGAAACGAAACTCGACGAGAGCAATCTTTCTTCTCTCGTAGGAAAGAATATGGGCGTGTTGAACATCAACGAAGTGCCCGGTATGACGCTGAAAACGGTGCTTAATAAACACGGCGTGGCGTGGTCGGTTGTTGGAAATGACGGTACCGTGTCCGCATCGAATGTTAATTTGACGGCGATTTCGGGCGCAGATGCAGTCGGTACGGTAGAGGGGGCGGAATATTACCTGCTCGCCGAGCCTGCGGCAAGTGCGCAATCAAAAAAGGGGTACTCTATCGTTGGGGACGTTCAAGCGCTTTACGGTGGTGAAAACGGGTATCCGCAGGCGGTGCTCGTGGCAAAAAACTCGGTGATTGCTTCTCGTGAAAAGGACGTCAAGGAGTTCGTGGAAAAGCTTTCGAAAAATGCGACGTATTTGCAAACGGCGACGGGTGCGGAATTGGTAGAAACGGTATCCGCGCATATGGAAGATCCTAACCAAGCGACGAGCTTGAAAGCGCCCTTGCTTACCGCGGACGTTTTGGGGAGATGCGGCGTGTATTTCACCTATGCGGCGGATAGCTCGGCAGAGGTGCATAGCTATTTGCAAGGGGTGTTGGAAATCAACGAGAAGGCTACGGCAATTCCTGCCGAAAAATTCTTTTGGACGTATCAAAAATAATCAAAATTATTAGGAAATCGGTATGAAAAAACTTCTTTGGAAAAACGTATGGCAAACGCTTGCGGCAATCGCTTTTTTGATTGTCGTATGGCTCGTTGCATACCTTATCGTGGGGAATGAGTTGATTATACCGAATTTTGTGGACAGCTTGAAGGCAGGGGGGAAACTTTTTATTTCGGCAGCGTTTTGGCGGGGGCTTGGAATGAGTATGCTCCGTGTGCTGATTGCCTTTGGAATTTCCTTTGCTTTGGCACTCGTTTTTGCCGTCATCGCGTACATGTACCCCTCGTTTGGGGGATTTTTAGCCCCGATTGTATCGGCTTTGCGCTCCTTGCCCGTGCTCGCAGTGCTGCTCATTCTCTTGTCCTTTTTAGGGGTAGGGGAAGCACCGATTGCGGTGGCGTTTTTGTCTTTATTCCCGATGCTTTATACGGGGATTTTGGCGGCGCTGTCGGGAATAGACAAGCAGCTGCTTGAAATTAGCCGTGTGTACGGCGCAAGTTTTTGGGGGCGAGTGGGCAGAGTGTATTTACCCTTGACCGCACCCTACGTTTTAAGGGAAGCAGGCGGTGCGCTCTCGTTTGCAATCAAGCTCGTCGTGTCGGCGGAAGTGTTGGCAAATACCGCAAAGAGCCTTGGCGGTATGATGCAGGAAGCGAAAATATATGCGGAAATTCCGCAATTGTTTGCACTCGTTGGCGTTTCATTCGTCGTAGGGCTTGTGTTGGAGCTTGCGATGAATATCGTGGCGTTGCAGGTGGAAAAGAGAATACGATAAAATTTTACTATAAAATTTGCAAGCGATTGAGAAAATTTTTCTCAATCGCTTGTTTTTATCGATAAAGTGTTGTATAATAAAAGAAAGGAGTAACAAATATGAAAGAGAAGATGATTGAAAACAAAGACGAAAAAAGCATTTCCAAAGCAACGCTTGCGAGAATGCCCTTGTATCTGCATTTCTTGCAGGAAGAAAGTTCCAAGGGGGCGCAGTATATATCTTCGACGGTAATTGCGCAAAATATTTCCGTATCGTCGGTGCTTGTACGAAAGGATCTTGCTTTGGTTTCGTCCGAAGCAGGTCGGCCGAGATTGGGCTTTGCGATTAGCCGTTTGATCGTCGATATTGAGAAGTTTTTGGGCTATGACAACCTTTCCGACGCCATTATTGTCGGCGCAGGTGGGCTTGGGCGTGCATTCCTTGGCTACGAAGGCTTTAAGAGTAACGGGCTCAATATCGTGGCGGCGTTCGATATTGCGGAAAACTTGATTGGAACGAAGGTAATGGGGAAGGAAATTTTGCCCATTTCCGCTATGAAGGATTTCGTTGCGGAGCATAAAATCCGTATCGGGATTATTACCGTTCCCAAGATTGCGGCGCAAGAAGTGCTCAATAAAATGATTGACGCAGGGATTCAAGCGGTGTGGAATTTTGCCCCTGCGCCCTTGCGTGTTCCCAAAGAGATCGTACTCAAAACGGAAGATCTCGCGGCTTCGCTTGCAATGCTCGCAGGAAAACTGTACAAGAGAAACGGCGTTTGAATTTCGTCCTTGCCGCAGGCAAAGGGCGGTAAGGAGGAGTATGTCGGAAGTCAAAGAAAAGGTACAGGGGGAAGAGGAGCTTTTGCAGTTGCTTGCGCAGGTACGCCAAGCGCAGGTAGAATTTTCTACCTATTCGCAAGAGCGAGTGGATGAGATTTTTAAGGCGGCGGCGCTTGCGGCGAATGCGGCGCGTATCGAGCTTGCTGAAATGGCTGTGGAAGAAACGGGTATGGGTGTTTTTGAAGACAAGGTGCTCAAAAACCATTATGCCGCGGAGTATATCTACAACCGATATAAAAATGAAAAGACGTGCGGTGTAATCGAGCGGGATGAAGCAGGCGGTTACACGAGGATAGCCGAATCGATTGGGGTTGCGGCGGCGGTAATACCGACCACGAACCCTACGTCGACGGCTATTTTTAAATGTCTAATTTGCTTAAAAACACGGAATGGGTTGATTATGTCCCCCCATCCGCGCGCGAAAAAGTGTACGATTGCGGCGGCGAAAATCGTGTTGCAAGCGGCGGTGAAAGCAGGTGCGCCGAAAGGGATTATCGGTTGGATAGAAACGCCGTCCGTAGCCTTGTCTGCTTTGCTTATGAAGGAGTCGGATATTATTCTTGCCACGGGCGGACCGCAAATGGTGCGTGCGGCGTATTCCTCGGGAAAGCCTGCAATCGGCGTGGGGGCAGGGAACACGCCTGCGCTCATCGATTCATCGGCGGATATCCGTCTTGCCGTTTCGTCTATCGTCCATTCCAAGACTTTTGACAACGGCGTGATTTGCGCGTCTGAGCAAGCGGTGATTGCATTAAAGGAAATTTATGCCGAAGTCAAGGCGGAAATGAAGGCGCAGGGCTGTCACTTTTTAAGCCGTGCTGAAGCGGAAAAGCTGCGCACTTTGATGTTTGGCGAAGGACATTTGAATGCGGCGGTAGTCGGGCAAAAGGCAACCCGTATTGCAGAGCTTTGCGGTATACAGGTACGCGATGAAACGAAAATATTGGTCGTAGAAGTGAGCTCCACGGGACAAGACGAGCCTTTCTCGCAAGAGAAACTTTCCCCTGTGTTGGCGATGTATAAGGCGGCGGATTTTGCGGACGGCGTGGAAAAGGCGGACGCGCTTGTGCGCGGCGGCGGCTTTGGGCATACGGCGGCAATCTATATCGACGAGAAAAAGGCGGACGGGCGGCTTTCGGCATTTTGCGAGCGCATGAAAACCTGTCGAATTTTGGTGAATACACCTGCGGCGCAAGGGGGGATTGGCGATTTGTACAATTTCCGTTTGACGCCGTCGCTCACCCTTGGATGCGGTTCTTGGGGTGGGAACAGCGTTTGCGAAAACGTGGGTATTAGCGAGCTTATCAACGTGAAAACGGTTGCCGAGCGCAGGGAAAATATGCTGTGGTTTCGTGCGCCCGAAAAGGTGTATTTCAAGCGCGGCTGTCTTTCGACGGCTCTGAAAGAATTGGGGAGCGAATACTATGGCTGCAAGCGCGCGTTCGTCGTGACGGACGAGTATCTATTCAAGAGCGGTATGTGCAAAAAGGTAACGGACGAGTTGGACGGACTTGGGATTTCGCATACCGAATTTTTCGAGGTGAAGCCCGATCCGACGCTCAAAACGGCGAGAGAGGGGGCGGAGCGTATGCGGCTATTTGAACCCGACGTCATCATCGCCGTGGGCGGCGGCTCGCCGATGGACGCGGCAAAAATTATGTGGGTGCTCTACGAGCATCCTGAGGTGCGGTTTGAGGACCTTGCTCTGCGGTTTATGGATATACGAAAGCGTGTGTTCGGTTTCCCGAAAATGGGCAAAAAGTCGATTTTCGTCGCCGTTCCCACGACGGCAGGGACGGGGAGCGAGGTGACGCCGTTCGCCGTCATTACGGACGAGAAAACGGGGGCAAAATATCCGCTTGCCGATTACGAATTGATGCCGACGGTGGCAATTTGCGACGCCGAATTGATGTCGGATATTCCCCCGAAATTGACGGCGTACGCAGGTTTTGACGCTCTTTCGCACGCCATGGAAGGGGTGGCGTCCTTGCTTGCGTCCGATTTTACGAACGGGTTTGCTTACGAGGCAATTTCCTTGCTCATCGCATACCTGCCCCGTGCATTTTGGAAGGGAAAGGAAGATCCGCTTGCCCGAGAAAAGGTGGCGAATGCCGCAACGATGGCAGGTATGGCGTTTGCAAACGCATTCCTTGGCGTGTGTCATTCCATGGCGCATAAGCTTGGCGCGCGGTGGCACTTGCCGCACGGTATGGCGAACTCCCTTTTGCTTGTAGAGGTGATGCGCTTTAATGCGGAGCCCGTTCCCGAAAAAATGGGTACGTTTCCGCAGTATGCCTATCCCGACTGCCTTTCGCGGTATGCGAAGGTCGCAAGATATATCGGTTGCGAAGGGAATACGGAAGAAAAGCTTTTGGAAGAGCTGATTGCAAAAATCGTGGAGCTGCAAAGGGTACTCGAAATTCCACGCACGATAAAGGACGCTCTCGGCGAAGGGGTAAGCGAGGAAGCGTTTTTGGCGAGTGTGGACGAAATGAGCCGTGACGCATTCGACGATCAATGCACGGGGGCGAATCCGAGATATCCGCTCGTTGCCGAAATCAAGGAAATGTATTTGCGCGCGTATTACGGTGAAGAATATAAATATAAGGAAGAAAAGTAACACGGAAAAGGTTTCACGAAGTGGACGGTTGGACATTTGTTCAACCGTTCTTTTCATTTTCTATAATTTTTTTGAAAAACCTATTGACAAGGTGTACTATCTGTGCTATACTGCATATAAATAAGACAGATGATACAGATTGTGGAGAAAAGTGTTATGAAAAAGATTAAAAAATTATGGACAATCGGACTTGCGGTTTTGCTTATGCTTTGTATGAGTATAAGCCTTGTCGGGTGCGCAGGAATAGAAGAAAAAGAAGCAAGGTCAAGAATTGAAAGTTGCTTTGATATAGAAGTTCCAAAGGAAGCAAAAATGGTATATAATTATTACCAGTCTTGGCAAGAATCCACAGGTTATACTGTTTTTATCTTTGAACAAGAACCTACGGATTGGCTAAATGAAAGTGAATTTTTCAAAGAAAAAGACGAAGAATTTGAACGCAAAACAAAGGAAGCCGTTAATAGATATTTTGAGTTTAGTAAGAACGCGACGCCCGAAGATGCTGAATTTCTTGGTAGTGGCTTAACGGTTTTGCCCGAAGAATATCTCCCTGATTTTGAAAAAGAATATTGGTGGAAAGAACATAAAAGGGAAAATGAATATGATAGTGTTGCTTTGATATACGTTCCCGAAAAACTTATGCTTGTTTATTCTATTGATACGTGGTAAAAAATGCACGGAGAAAACTATGAAAAAGATTAAAAAATTATGGACAATCGGGCTTGCGGTTTTGCTTATGCTTTGTATGAGTATAAGCCTTGTGGGTTGTAAAAAAACAGGACCTGTTCCAAGCGGTCATTATTCTATGATAAGTCAAAATGAAGATGTTTATGTTTTTACCGAAAATGATATTCGCGATAGTTTCGGTTGGGTAATTGACGGGGATACTGCGGAAGAATGGTGCAGTAGTTATTGCGATTATAAAGCAAAAATTGTTGAAAGGGACGGCAAAATCTATTTTGAAGGATATAAGTGGAGAGATCCGTTAGACGTTTTGCTTGGGGACGGAGAAACGCGAGGTAATACCGACGTGTATCAAGTTGTATATAATGAAAGTGAACAAAGTATAACGTTATTTGCTTGTGCTACTATTTATGAATAAACTTTAAAAATTACAATTACTTTGAAATACTACAACCAAGGAGGGGATTGAATGGGCTTTGGAAAAGCGAACGTTTATGAAACGTTGGTTGGCGAGCTGAAAAAATTGATAGAGCTCGGAGTGTTGGCGAATGGCGAAAAGCTCCCGTCCGTGCGCGCGTATGCCGTGGAAAGGCGAGTCAATCCCACCACGGTGGCGAAAGCATATTCCGTTTTGGAAGAGGAAGGGTATATCGTTGTGCTTCTCAAAAAAGGTGCGTACGTCAGCTATGACCGTGGAAAAAATCGCGAGCAAACGGAAGCGATTCGGCAAGAGCTCCTTGCTTGGAAGACGGCAGGAGTGGAGCGTGGGCAGGTAGAACTGCTTTTGGAAGAAATTTACGGGGGTGAGGACCTTGATTGAGATTAAAAATTTAAGCAAAAGCTATGATAAAAAGAAGGACGTTTTAATCGATTTGACGGCAACGATTGCGGATGCGACGGTGTTCGGGCTTGTCGGAATCAACGGTGCAGGGAAGTCTACGTTGCTCCGCTTGATAGCAGGCGTTATGCGCGGAGATAGGGGGCAGGTATGCGTTGACGGCGAGGACGTGTATGAAAACGAGAGGGCGAAGAAACAGATTTTCTTCCTGCCCGACGATCCCTATTACACCTCGAACGTAACGGCGGAAGGGCTTGCCGATCTTTATCGCGCGACGTACGATTTTGATAATACTGCCTTTTTTGCCTATTTGGAAAAGTTCTCGCTCGATTCGAAAGCGCCTATCCGCAATTTTTCCAAGGGGATGAAACGGCAGGTGTTCGTTGCGCTTGCATTGGCGGTGAAGCCGAAATATTTGCTCTTGGACGAGGCGTTTGACGGACTCGATCCGCTTGCAAGACTCGTATTAAAAAAAGCGCTTGTGGAGCTTGTGGAATCGAAAGGCTCGACGATTATCATTTCAAGCCACTCCTTGCGAGAGCTGGAAGATATTTGCGACAGCTACGGTATTCTTGATATGGGTAGCATCACGAGCTCGGGCGATCTTGGCAACGATTTGCAAAAGGTATATAAATTTCAAGTGGCGTTTGACCGTGAAATGACGCCTGAACAGCTCGGCGTGGAATATATGTCCGCAGAAAAGACGGGCAGGGTTATTCGCTTTATCATCAAGGGGGATAAGGAAGAAATTTTGGCGAAGATAAAGGCGTTGAATCCCCTTTTTGTGGAAGAAATTGACGTCGATTTTGAAGAACTCTTCATCGGCGAAGTACAGGCAAGGGGGTATCTGAAATGAGAAAATTCTTTGCTTATGAATTCAAGAAAAGAATGTGGACGATGATCATTCTCACGCTGATTTGCGCCGTGCCGTACGTGGTTACGACGTTCGTGATGGACTCTACGTACGAGGGGTACGATTACAGATTGCAAATGAACGTGGATCACCCGATGACGCCGATGACGTGGATGGTATGGGTGGAGCTTTTAATTATGTGTTTCGTCGTACCCGTTTTGACCTTCTCGTTTAAGATGCGCAAGCGCACGCTCGATTGCTACTATGCTTTGCCTATCAAAAAAGAAAAACTCTTCCTTGTGAAGACGTTGATAGGGCTTTGCACGGTGTTTATTCCGTTTACGGCGGCGTATTTTAGCGGATTTTTCATTGTTTTGCTGCGTTTAGACGGCGTATATCACTTGGGTTGGTATTTTGTGCAATACCTTGGGCTGTTGTTCTTCGGCGTGTGTTTGTTCGGGTTTAATTCCTTTACCTTTACCCGTGCGAATCATCCTGCGGACGGCGTTGTGTTTATGCTTGCGTATACGTTCGTGGCGTTCCTTGTGCTGCTCGTGTTCGAGGTTATCGGCTTTGCGAAGTGGGAACATATAGAGAAGATGCTCTACTTCATTTCCCCTGCAGGGAATGCGCATTTTATGGTAAATACCGAAGCCTTGATTATGTACGGCGCACAGGATATGGTGAATAATCCAAGCTATACTTGGAACGGTTGGATGTTCGCTATACCTGCGGTGTATGGGGTGATTGGCTATACGCTGCTGTTCACGACCTTGCGTTTTGAAAAGGCGGAAAATGCGGAGCAAAATTCCGATTCTTGGTTTGGCTACCGCGTACTTATTCCCATTTACGTAGCGTGTGTACTCGCCTTTGTCGGCTTGGTGGATTCGATATTGTGGTGGGTGCCCTTGTACTTTATGATAGCGAGCGTATCCGTCGTCTTGACGGTTATTTACCGCCGCAGTTTCCGTATCAAGGGTTGGTATTGGCTCATGCTCGGCATTGGACATGGGGTAGGTATGCTGCTTTCCTTTATCATGCATTTGAGCGTGTATTAAGGAATGTTAAAAAAAGTCTTGCAAAAGGCGGCGGAATATGATATACTGTTGCTATGGTGGACTTGAAAAAATTTATTGACAAAAGAATATGCGTGGCGGTGAGCGGCGGAAGGGATTCCGTCGCCCTGCTGCATTATTTGAAAACGCAGGCGAAAGCTTGCGGTTTTCTCTTGTCTGCCGTACATTGTGAACACGGAATCCGAGGCGAAGAAAGTCTTGCGGATATGCGCTTTGTGGAGTCCATTTGCAAGGCTTGGAATATTCCGCTTTTCCTTTTTCAAGCCGATTGTCCCACGCGGGCAAAGGTGACCAAGCGCAGCTTGGAAACGGCGGCAAGAGAGTTCCGCTACGAGAGCTTTTCCGCCCTTATCGAAAGGGGGGAAGCCGACTATATTGCAACGGCGCATCATAGCGGCGACGAGGCGGAAACGGTGCTCTTCCGCATTGCGCGCGGTACGCTTTCGGGCGTGAAGGGCATGGATGAAGAAAGCGGATATTTGCTCCGTCCTTTCTTGGCGTGGAGCCGTGCGGACATCGACGGATATATCGAGGAAAACGGGCTTACCTATCGTGAGGATAGCACGAATGCGGACGTGGAATTTACCCGCAATAAATTGCGCAACGAGGTGTTGCCCCTTTTGAATGAAACGGTGCATGGGGCGGCGGAAAATCTCGTGCGCTATGCGTCGCTTGCGGCGGAAGACGATGCGCTTTTATACGAATATGCCCGTGATTTAATCTGCGAAACGGAAGGGGGGTATCTCATTGCGTTTAGCGAGAAAAAACCGCTTTTTACCCGTGCTTGTTTGCTTGCGGTAAAGGGATTGGGATTGGAAAAGGACTACACGTCCGCCCATTTGGAAAGCGTATTTGCTTTGCAAAAAAGCGAACGTGGCGCAAAGGTGGATTTGCCCAAGGAAATCGAAGGCGTAAAGACGGAAACGGGCGTGTTGCTCCGCATAAAAAAAGAGACCGTAGCCGTTGAAAAGCCGTGTGCGAAAAAATGCACGTTGGACGGATTTGACGGGGGCAGGTACGAGGTTATTTTATCTAAAACGCCCATAGAAGGTGAAGAAAAGGGTTGGAAAACGCTGCGAATTGACGGAGATAAGCTTCCTGAAACCGCCGAGTTCCGTTTCCGTAAAGACGGGGATAAAATCGAGCGGTTTGGCGGCGGCACGAAAACCTTAAAGAAGTTCTTTAACGAGAAAAAAACGCCCGTCGAAGAAAGGGAATATATCCCTTTGATTGTAGACGGGGAAGAGGTGCTTGTCGTGTGCGGCTGTGAGATTTCCGAGAAGGTGAAAATCACCCCCGAAACGAAGAACGTTTTGTACGTCGTATTAAAAAAGAACGGTTGTGCGTAAAGCACTATTTTAATGATTGTGCCGTGACGCTTTAAAAGGTATTGCGCATTTGCGCTTTGAGAAATTCTATTTGATTTGTAAAAATAAAAAAATACCCCGCCGCTCTTATGAGCGGCGGGGTTCAATACTTTATAAAGTTGTTAGGAACGGGTAATTTCCTTCAATTGGAATACGAGAGAGCCGAGGCCGTAAGCGTGCGGCGTTTCATAGCGGAGTACCACGTTGCGATAGGTGGAGGTATTGCCCGTTGCCACCCAAGCGATTTGCGAACTGCCGGAGTTGGTTGCGTCGATAGACATCGTTACCTTACGGTAAGCGATTGCGCGGGATTTGTCGCCCGTAAAATCTTGTCCGTTTTCAATCAAATCGAATTTTTGTCCGCTCTTGCCGTCCGCAAAAGAGAATTTAATCTTCTGCGGGTTGCCAACGAAGGGGGAGTAAGATTCTACCGTAGCGGAAGAAGTGTCCTTGCTAATTGCACGGAGCGCAACGAGAAGCTGCTCGTTGTCAATGAAATTATAGTCCTTATCGGGGCTAAATTTATCCTTGAAACTGAAATCGGCATTGTCGGCGCTCGTAACCACGCAGTTGCCTTTGCCTTTTTCGTCGTACGTCGTTTGAATGGTATAATTGGAAATTCTATAACATTCGGACAGCTTGGTATGCTTGTTGCCGTTCGTGGGGTTATGAATGACAATCGTCTTGTTCGAAGAGATAGGCTTCAAGTTGTTCGCCGCTTCGTAGAAACGAACTTCGGATACGATGCTATCCTTGAAAGGCTCGCTAGATTCGCCCTTGAAGGTATAGGTGACGTCGATATTCATTTCCGTCTTGAATACGTAAACAACCTTGCCGTTTTCCGTCGTGCTATCAAGCGTAGTAACAAGGCTGCCGTTGGTATACGCGAAGGTATAGTCGAGCGTTTCCGTTACTTCGGTAGGAGCAAAAGAAGCGTCGTATTTCAACGTTTCGTGAATTTCCGTGCCGGAAATAAGTGCGTCGCCCGTCCAATAATTGCCGAATTCCACCGTTTTATCGCCTGCGCACGCCGTAAGTGCTGTCAACGAGAGCAAAAGCGCAAATGTGGGAATGAGTTTTTTTGCTTTCATAATACGTCTCCGTAAGTATTTTTTTAACTTTACTGACTTATTATACCACATTCTTTGCAATTTGTAAAAACAAATTTGCATTTTCTTGCAAGTTTTTGTGAAAAAAAGCTGAAATTTTGCTCTTGCGTATGGTATAATATAAATATCAATTCAGTAAACAGAGGAAAAACGTATGAATTACATTATCAAGGCGTTTACCCTTTCCGAATGTATGGAAGCGATGGCGGAGCATGCGCAGGCATTCGAACAGATGGGCGGAAAAAATATCATCTTCTGCGAGGATAGACTCACTCTGATTGCGGAGCGAGCGCTTTTGGCACGCAGTGGCGGTACTTTTCATAGCTCCGTTTCCACGTTTGCAAGATTTTTGAAAACGGACGAACGGGCGATTAGCAAGCAAGGCTCGGTGATGGCGGTGGGCGATATTATGACTCGTTTACAGCGAGACGGCGCGTTGCAATGTTTCAAAACGGCGGCAAGCGTCGGCAAGAACGCAGGATGTATTTACGAAACGTTAGCGCAAATGAAGGCTTCCCGAATCACGCCCGAGGAACTCAACAATAGCATAGAGGAAATGAGGAAGGAAGCGAGCAAAAACGGCACGGAGAAGCTGCCCGACGATATGCTTTGTAAAAAGATTTCCGACCTTAAAATCATCTATGAAGAATACGACAAGTTTCTTCTTTCGAAGGGGTATTTGGACGAAAGCAAGTATTTGACGTTGCTCTCTGAACGCATCCGTAAAGAAGGGTTACTGAAAGGCTATAACGTATTTTTCCTTGGGTATAATTCCTTTACGAAGCAGGCAATGGATATGATCGCTGCGGCGGCAAAAACGGCGAACAACGTTGTCGGCGTATTTTGCGACGGGGAAGAATCCCTTTATACTCATCGCGTTGTCAATGCGTTTAAAGAGGCGCTCAAAGAATGCGGCGACGTGATGACGAAGGAAGTGAAAATACCGCTTGGCGGAGAAGCGGAACGCTTGCGCAAGGGACTGTTTACACCCGAAAAGATGGGCAAACCGACGTATACGGAAAATATTATCATCTACGAAGGGGAAGATAAAATTGCCGAGGCGGAGTTCGTTGCGACGAAAATTCGTCGTGAAATGGGGGAAGATTCGGCTTTGCGGTATAAGGATTTTGCTGTGCTCGTGCCGAACGTAGCCGCATACTCCTTGCCATTGAAAAAGGTATTTGACGAATACGGTATTCCTTACTTTATAGATGAGAAAAAATCTCTTCGACGTCATCCGTTGACGGCGTTTTTGCTCTCTTGCTTCCGTGTTGTGAAGGAAGGGTATTCCCCGAATGCGGTACAGGCACTCACGCAAAACGTGTTCTTTGGCGAAAGCGACGAATACCGCAACTATCTTTTGAAGTATGCAAATTATCGCGGCGGAGCAAAACAATCGATTAAGAATAACGAAATCATTGCCAAGAACTATAATATTGCAAAAATGGAAGACGGCAGAGCCCGTTTGTTGGCGGCAACCGAGCCAATCAAGCTGAACGACACGGGATGTGGCTACGTCCAAGCGGTACGGGAAATTATAAAAAGCTTCGAGATTGATAAAAAGCTCGAAAAATTGAGCGATGATATAGACGATTTGGCGCAAAAGGGGTATTTGGCGCAAATTGCGCGTGCGCTTGACGGCGTGCTTGTCGAAGCGAAAATGCTCACGGGCGGCAAGGAAATGTCCGCTTCGGAGTTTGCCTCTATTTTGCAGGACGGGTTGGAAGCGACGGAAATTTCTCTTATTCCTTTGAAAGCGGACGCAGTATTTATCGGTGACGTTACGGATAGCCGTATCGAAAAGGTGGGGGTATTGTTCGCAATGGGTATGACGGATGAAGTGCCTAGATGCGGCGGCGATACCGCGCTTATTTCGGACAGCGATATCAAACGGCTTGAAACGCTTAAAACCTATTTAGAGCCGAAGGTTGCCGACGTCAACTTGCGTGCAAGGGAAAGCCTTTGTTTGAATCTTTGCACCTTTATGAAGCGGCTCTATCTTACCTATCCGCTCGGCTCGGACGGGGAAACGCCTATCACGAGCGACGTATTCCGTTATATCGACAATCTGTTTTGCAGAAATGAGGAAGAAAAAGAAGAAGAAGAAAAACTGCTTCGGCGCAAGAAATACGACCTTGAAGACTTCGAGTATAGCTGTTCGGCGATTACGCCTGCTGTTCGACAGTTTTTGTTGTTAAAGCGAGAGTATCTTTCAAAGGACAGTAAACAGCTTCGGGAAGAGCTGAAACGTCAAAAAGAACAACAACTCCAACCCCAAGCACCGTTGAGCGCGGAAGAGCAAGAAAAGGCGAACAAGCTTAAGGAAGAAGTGCAGGCGCAGGAGTTGAGAAAAGCGCAGTATTCTTCCGTTTATGCAGTGTTGAAGGAGCTCGGTGTGGACGCAATCGACGGGTATTGGGCAGGTCCTACGGAGCAGGAAATTGTTACAACAAGCAAAGAGCTTCTTTTGAAAAACGAAAAAATATCCCCGACGGCATTGGAAAAATATTTCGAGTGTCCTTTTAAGCTGTTTGCAGGCAATGGTTTGCGGCTCAAAGAGAGAGAAGAGGCGGCAGTGCTTGCCGTGGATACCGGTAACTTCGTGCATAAGCTTTTAGAGAAGACGATGCCAAAGACGTCGGAAATCAAAACGGAAGAAGATATGCGCAAGTTTGCACGGGAAGAAGGCAAGAAATTGTTGAGCCACGCCATATACGAGGCGCAACAGGATACCGACGTGGGCACATATTTCACGGAAAGGCTTTTGGAGGAAGGCGTAGCCGTTGCGTTGGCGGCATATCGGCACATTGCCAATTCGACGTTTAAAGTGGAGCACATGGAAAAAGAGATTCATGCTCCCTTCTTCCACGGCTTCGTAGATAGAGTGGACGTTGCGGACAGCGCTGAGCTTCACAAGAAAGAGGAAAGCGAGAATAGCATAGATAGCGCGGTCAGCGATAAAAATAGCAAAAAGTACGTGCGTATTGTCGACTATAAGACGGGAAGTATCGACGAGTCGGCAGGCGCATATTATACGGGACGAAAGCTGCAAATGGAGTTGTATATGTCTGAGGTAAAGGGGGACCGTATTCCTGCGGGCGTACTTTATTTCCCTGCATCTCTCGATTATACCACAGACGGCGAGGGAAGATTTCGTATGAAAGGTTTTTTAAACGGCAATACCGAAGCGCTGAAATGCGCTGACGATGCCCTGCCTATCAAGGGAGCGAGCGAATATATCAGCGCGGCGTTAGAAAATCCCGCGCAGAGAACGTCGGTTATGAAAGAAGACGTTTTCCTTCAATTCCTTGACTATGCGAAATTTGTGGCGGAGCAGGCTACGAACGAAATTAAGAGCGGCTACGTCAAGGCTACGCCGTATAAGGACGGCTGTAAATTCTGTAAGTACGGCGGTATGTGCGGTTTTAAAAAGGACGTAGCGAGAGAGCGTAAAGAAGCGAAGATTGTGCCCAAGGAAATTGCGGGAATTGCAGAAGCTGTAAAGGCTGCACAGGCTGCGAAAAATGCGGAAAATGCACAAGAAAATAGTGAAGGGGGAGAGGAATAAAGCATGGAATTCACACAAGAACAACTTGATGCGATTAACGCGAAAGGCCGTGTAATAGTATCCGCTTCCGCCGGCAGCGGTAAGACGACGGTTATGATTGAAAAAATTATCCGTTTGATCAAGAGCGGCGCGAGCGTGAAAGAACTGCTCGCCGTTACCTTCACGAAAAAGGCGGCGGCGCAGATGAAGGAAAAGCTCAGCAAGGCTTTGATTAAAGCCATCAATGCGCCCACGTCAACAGAGGACGAGCGTAAACGCTTGAAGGAGCAGCTTGTCGAAGTGCCGAATGCGGATATTTCCACCATTCACTCCTTCTGTGCAAAGCTTATTCGGGCGAATTTCTTTGCTTTGGGCGTGGATAACGCATTCCGCGTAATTGGCGGCGACGACGCTGAAGGGGCGGCGCTCAAAGGGGAAGCACTCAATCAACTTTTAGAAGAAGGCTACGCAAGCGATGACGAGGATTTTAAGCATCTCTTGTCCTGTTATTGGCGTAAAAAGAGTGATAAAGCCTTGCGCAAAGCCATTGTGGAAACGTACGGAAGCTTGCGTGATCGGGCGGACTATAAAGAATATCTTGAACGCTCGAAGAAATACGACGAAAACACCTTTAAGGCAATTTGTGCGGACTTGCAAGACCTTTTCTTTACGAAATGCAGATACTATCTCGATCTCGTGGAAAACGAAAATATGTATTTTAGCGGTGTTGGTATGAATCAGCATTGCAAGCTTTGCCAAGAGCTTTGCGATTGGTTGGAAGCCTTCTTGCACGAGAGTGGGTATTTCAATTTGCCTAGCATTCCCAAGCCCGCAAAATTCACGACAAATGCAGCGAAGGGATATTCCGGCGACAAAAAAGCGCATATTGAGCGTTTGGGTTTCTTAAAAGATCGAATCGTAGACTTGCACAAGAAGGAAGTGCTCACTATTGGGAAGGAAGACGAAGAGTTGGAAGCGTTTATGCGTTCGGCAAGAACGGCAAGCGCGATTGCAACGTATCTCTTGAAATTCGATGAAAAGTACGAAGCCTTGAAGCTTGAAAAGGGTGTTTTGGACTACAACGATTTGGAGCACAAGGCTTTGGAGCTTTTGAGTATGCCGGAAATGGCGGCGTCGATAAGAGAAAAATACCGCTACGTGTTCGTGGACGAGTATCAAGACGTCAATCCCGTGCAGGAAGCCATTGTTACCGCATTGAGCGGCGACAACGTATTCCTTGTCGGGGACGTGAAGCAGTCCATTTACGGTTTCCGTGGCAGTAAGTCGAAATTCTTTGTGGAAAAGCAGGCAAGATATAAGGCGGGCGAAGGACAAAGCTTGAAGATGAAGAGCAACTTCCGTAGCTCGGACAAGGTGCTTGACGCCGTCAATACGCAGTTCACCCTTGCGATGACTTTGCAAAATTCAAGCGTCGATTATAAGGAAGAATCGATCATGGAGAAGGGGGGCAGTTATCCGATAAACAGCGGAAAAGTGCAAATTCACTTCCTTGGCAAAGAGGAGGAAGAAAAGACGAAAAGAGGGGTGTATTCGGTTATGGAACACGCCGACGTGAAAGCTTCTTCGACGGCAAGCAACGCGGCAAGAATGATTCATCAAATTATTGACCAAGAGTTAAAAGAAAAATTTTATAACCCCGATAAGAAGGTGGACAAAGAGCCCGAGGATATTACGATAGAGGATAGGGAAGAGCGCGTCCGCTATTCGGATATCGCCATTCTTTCGAGAAAGAAACAGGGACAAATCGAAGAAACGGTTGCGTCTCTTTCGGCGCTCGGTATCCCCGTTTCGGCGGCGGTTGCCGTCAACGTTTGCGAGTTTGCGGAAGTCAAAACGCTCATAGATATTTTGCAGCTTTTGGACAATGCGGAACAAGACATACCCCTTTGCAGTGCGCTTTTGTCCGCAATGGGGGATATGACGTTGGATATGGTTGCAGGTATTCGGCTTGCGTACAAGGACGATGAAACCGTCAAAACTTTCCGTGCGGCTTGTAAGAGATATGCTGCGGAAAAGAAGGATTTGACGGAAAAGAAGCTCAATGATTTCTACGCTTATTTTGAAGAGATTCGTGCGCTCTCGCGCGTATTGAGCGCAGGGGAAATTTTGAACCGTATTTTGGGCGAAACGCAGATGGAAGTCAAGCTGCTTTCGGCAGTAAACGGAGTGGAAAGCTTGAAGAGAGTCCGTCGCTTTATCGAAGAAACGTACAATCCCGAGCCCCTTTCCGTGCATGAATTTTTGGATAAGCTTCGGGATTTGGATTATGAAATTAACTACTGCGAAAACGGCGGTGAAGAGTCGGTTAAGGTAATGACGATGCACGCCTCGAAGGGTTTGGAATTTCCCGTCGTTATTCTTGACAATCTCGGACAGGATTTCCGTGGGGCAGACCACGATGAAGTGCTTGTAGAAGAGAAATACGGGCTTGCGCCTCGCTCGTTTAATGAGAAACGTATTACGAAAGATCCGACGGTGCTTCGCCGCTTGTATGCAATCAAGGAAGTGCAAGATTCTATCGCGGACGAGCTCAATCTTTATTACGTTGCGCTCACACGCGCAAAGCATACGTTGCATATGATTTTCGACGAAGCAACGCCTATGGCGGACGTGAAATACGCAAAATCTTTTGCGGAGTTTACGGATTTTTCCGTTTGGGACGGGTACAAGCTTGAAGAAGAATTGCAAGAGCTGCAACCGCTTGACAAGCAAGGGCTTGTGATGGACGGTGATGAAAGCCTTAAAAAGAAGATCGTAAAGGAAATCAAGAAGGAGTATCCGTACGCAGGCTATGAGGATTTGCCCGTCAAGAGCTCCGCAACGCAGCTGCTTGACGATTACAATGGGGAAAAAACGGTGGCTGTTCCGATAGAAGAAACGGAAGAGCCCAAGCTTGACGATAGCGAAATGGAAGCGGAAGTCAAGGACGTCGGCACGGCATACCACGCCTTCTTGGAACGTTTTGATTTTTCGCTTTTGTACGACGAAACGGGTGCGCCTATCGACAAGGCGAGCCTTGAAGAACGGGTAGAAAACGTGCTTGCGACGGAAAAGGACGGTTTGCAGGTTGCTTTACTTGATAAAGCGCAGCTTGTTTCCATTTTATCCAACCCAATATTCTATGAATTGCTTGGGACGACGCTTTATAAGGAACAACAATTCCTTGTTTCCCTGCCCGTCAAAGATACCTATGCGAAAAAGACGGGTGTTTCCGAGTTAATCGTGGGCAGAAACGACGGGGAAGAGATGATTTTCCAAGGCGCAATCGACTTGCTTTCGGTGGGGGACGGCAAAGCGCGTATTATCGACTATAAATATTCCTCGCACGGCAAGGACTACCTTCGCACACACTATAAGCCGCAGTTGGATCTTTACAAAAAAGCGGTGGCGAAAATCTTGCCTATCAAGGAAGAAAACATCCATTGCAGTATTGTCAATATTCGTTATGGATTTCAAGTGGATATGGATTAAACGCATACCTGCCCCCGTGCTTTTATAAAAAATAAGGCAAAATTTGACAAAATAATACAAAAAGAAAGCCTTCCTTTCGGGTATAAATCAAATACTCGTTAAAGGGGGCTTTTTTATGTGGTTTTGGGAAAGATTGGAAGGCTTTGTCGGGGATAACCCTGCGTTGTTTATTGCGCTCACCGTTTCGGCGGGATTGCTTTGCGTGGCGGCAATCGTGAGTATCCTTTTGGAAGGGAAGGGGGTGTATGCGGCTTGCTCAGCAATTGTGGGCGGCGGCTTTGCACTCGTCATTTTGATAGGGAAAGCGCAAGAACGTGCCGTTGCCTATGGGCTTGCAGGACTCGCCGTATTCGGCGGCGTTGTCTATTTAATCGTGTATACGATTGTTACAGCAAGGCAAAAGGTAAAAGAGCGAAAACGCCGTCGTGCGGAAGAAGGGCGGAGATTGCAGTACACCTTGCCCGAAAGGGAAAATACCTATATTCGAGCAAGGTTGAATACCGTTTTGCAAGTACCTGAAGCGGAAGAAAATTACCGCAACAATAGCCACGGCGAGCCTGCTCGGTTGGAGTATGCAAGGAAGTTGCTTGCCAAAGTCAAGGAAGCGCCGCTTACGGCGGCGGAATGGCTACAAACGGAAGAAATCGGAAAACTTTTTGCGCTGTATTTGAAGAAAGAAAGGTGGAGCGCAGAGGACTTGCGCACGGTAAACGATACGTTTTCTTGTCTATTGAAATTGTCGGCAAAATATTCCGTTGCGGTTTAACAAAGCTCCAAGCGGAAGGGGGAAAGGGCGAGCGTGAGTTTGATCAGCTCGCCTTTTGCTATGGCTTTTCGCAGGACGGATTTGGTGACGATTGGCTCATTTTTTGATGAAAGCAAGGGGGCAGGTACGCGTTGACCAAGCGGAAAGGGCTGTTCTTTACGCAAAATGACCGCATCGGCACAGGCGGCGATAGCGGTAACGGGAAAAATCTCTTCACGGTCGGAAAATAGACGTGTAACGGCGAAATCGTGCATTTCCACGTCGCGGATAAAGCCTATGAAGCCGCCTTCGGCGGAGTAAATGGGACGTCCAATAAAAATACGGGCGCAACCGTTGGGGAATACGGCGCGCAAGCGCTTGAGATTTACGCCGTCGCCCACTTCGTCAACGGCGGAAACGGACACGGCGAAATCCACCGTTTGCGTGGTAGCGGAAGAGGAACAAAGCAAGTATTTTACGGCGTAGGTTTTTAGAGAAATGCCCACTCCAAGGCATACGCCGCGCGGTTGGTTGCTTGCATAGATTATTTTATTGGATAGGTCGCTTAAAAACATGAGAAACTCCTTTTTATTTTATAATAAAGAGTTGGGGAGACGGAAAAAGAAGGGGAAAGGTCTTTTTTTGGCGAAAAAAGAAAAAAATTTGTAAAAGAGTATAAAAACGCTTGCAAAATAGAGAAAAGTTTGATAAAATAACGCAAGTAAAAGGAACGGAAGTTCTCATATATTGGGGCGTCGCCAAGCGGTAAGGCAACGGACTCTGACTCCGTCATTCGGGTGTTCGAATCACTTCGCCCCAGCCATAAAAGGGCGATAAAAAAGATATCGCCGCAAAAAGCCTTGATTTTTCAAGGCTTTTTTGCTTTTTTCGGGCGAAATTTTTTAGTTCGATTTTGTAGATGAAAAATGGGTATTTTCCGATACTGAAAGGATTTGAACTCCCGTGAGAACAAAAAACGCCCACAACACACAGCACAGAGAAAGAAAAGCTCTGTGCTTTTTTTATGCCAAAAATAAGGAGATACA
>JAFVPE010000031.1 GCA_017505465.1 Clostridia bacterium
GGGGCCCATATTCTCAAGAGGCATCCAACAACCGCCTAACATTCCCGCAAGACTTATAAACGCAGAGCAAACGCCTGGTGCAGTTTTGTCGTTAAACAATGTTCCAAGCAAGAGACCGAGAAAAACGTTTGTAATTAGTATGGGTAGCTGGCTAACTGCCAACAACAATATGTTGGGGAAGTTAGGGAAAGAAGCGCCCGTGATGAAAGAGATAATCCATCCCGCCAAAATACAGATAATGGTTTGGCAGATGCCAATGAGGAAGCCCACCAACGCATATCCCAAAATGAAATGATGAGATTTCATAGGGGAAGTGTACAGACGTTTCAAAAAGGACGTTTGACGGTCTTTGGAGACGAGAAGTGTCATTGTAAGCATCACGAACGTATAAGAAAACGTGAGTATGCCAGGAAGCAATGCGCGAAGCGCAAAGATAACGGTATTCCCCCCAGAATATTTATTGATGACTTGAAATAATACGAGCATAATAATGGGAAAGCCCAAACAAAAAATGTAGATGATAGGGTCTCGCAGGATTTCTAACAGATTTCTTTTAGAAAAATTTAGGATTTTATGCATTTGATTCCTCCACCAGCGTTATAAACGCGTTCTCAAAAGTGGTTGCACCCGTTAATTGCTTTATTTCTTCCACAGTCCCTACTTTTAACAATATTCCTTTGGATAAAATGGCAACTCTATCGCATAATTTTTCAATTTCTTCTAAATAATGAGAGGTGAGTACGATAGTGACTGTCTTTTTTAATTTTTGAATGATACTCCAAAGCTCGCGTCTTGCGAAAACGTCCAACCCGAGCGTGGGTTCGTCTAAAAACAATATTTGAGGCTTAGAAACCAACGCAACCGCGATGGACAACCTTCTTTTATAGCCGCCCGATAACGTTTTTGCGCGTTGGTGGAGTACCTCTTCTAAACGGAACGTGTTGATGATTTCTTGCAAAAACGTCGCATCATTGTTGCGGTAGATTTGCGCAAAGAATTCCAAGTTTTCCCGAACGGTAAGATTATTCGCGATGGACGTTTCTTGTGGAGAAACGTCGACGATTTCTTTAATTTTAGATACGTCATTATCTAAATCTAAACCCGCTATGGTGACGGAGCCGCTTGATTTTTTCGTTAAGCCGCAGAGAATCTTAATCAAAGTTGTTTTCCCCGCTCCGTTTACGCCCAATAAACCGAAAAGCTCGCCTTGTTCTACGTCCAAGCAAACGTTATCAAGCGCTTTTTTTGTTTTGTAGCTTTTGCATATATTATGAATGGTGATAATTTTCATTACACACGCCTCAACTGCCGAGTACTTGGTCTGTTAAGCCTTCTATGAAATCGGATTTGACAAGTGCAATTCCTTTTTCTTTGTCGCAAAGCAGGATAACCGAATCTCCAGGCTTAATATCAAACAGTGTTCGCATTTCCTTTGGAATGACAATTTGTCCCTTTTCGCCAACTTTGCAAATCCCTACGAATTTATCTTTATTCATAACAACCTCCTTGTTGGTATAACAAGTTATACTTTTCATACTAATCATACTACAAAAGGGGATAAATGTCAATAAAATTTCCACAAAAGATCAAAAATTGTGATAAAGGCTGTTTACGAGGGGAAAAAGAGGTTTATAAATAAAAAATCTCTTTTATGAGTTATAGGATAAGGATATTTCTATATTGACAAAAGGGGAAGGGCGTGGTATAATATACCCAAAGAATAAATTTAAGAGGTAATTTTTATGAGATATGCACTCGGCAGAATTATGGCAGAAGAAGTAAGCTACACGATGAACCGCATCAAAGTGGCTCCGGATACGAAGTTTGAAATCAAACCGCAGTTTTCCCGTACGGTAAGAAGAATCCAAGAAAACGATAAAGTTTGGTTTTTGACGTTGGAAGTAAAGGTGGAATCCACGGAAGAATCCCCCAAGCCTTTCAATTTGAAGGTACGTCTTGTAGGCGCATTTGAAGCGGAAGAAGTAGATACGGAAGAAGATCGCCGCGACCTTGTTATCAATATGACGGAAATCGTTTATCCCTACCTTCGCGCAGCGGTTAGCAGCTTGACGGCAAACGCTTTCATCAATCCTTTGATTTTGCCTGTAATTCCCGCAGGTACGATGTTCCCTGAGGACAGAGGGGAAGCTCCCGAACAAGGCAACTTGAACTAATCGAAAGCAAACAAATAAAACGGGCTATATAAAGCCCGTTTTTATTTATCGAGTATTTATTCGAGTGAAGCAAAACAATGCGAATTTCAAGCAAAAAAAGCATTGACAACGCCTGTTGAATATGATAAAATGAATAAGTAATACAACAATGGTTGCAAGGAGCAAGGCAATGACGGAAGAAAACGTATATTTGGTTGCGGAAAAACATAAAAACGACATTCCCAAAGAAAATTATCAAGAGTTTGTTGGGTATTTGAGGGATAGCTCGGACGAATGCGTGGACGGCTTGATGAATATGCCGTTAAAGAAGGGGAAAACCTCCTTGCTTATCACGATTTTTGCAGGGTTGTTCGGTGTGGACCGTTTCTATTTGAAGGACAAAAAGGGGGGTATCTTCAAAATTGCGATGCTTGTCGTAGCGGCAATTTTTGCGACGGTCGGCGGCATTCTTCTCGGTGTTACGCTTGCAGATAAGGAAGCGCTTGCAACGTTCACCAAGGAGCTTGCGGTACTTGAAAAGCTGCCTGCTACCGCCGAAATTACGGCGCAAATCGCAGTGTTGGAAAGCAAAATTGCGGAAATCAACAGCTCCCTTTCCCTTACGGATACGTTGAGTATGATACTTCTTTTGATCGGCGGTATCATTCTTGTCATCGCGATCGCGCGTTGGATTATGGATATTACGTCGGCGGTTAGCGTTACCAAAACGCTCAATTACAGAAAGCTCACTTCGTTCGTTTGGAAACACGAATTAAACGAAGAAGGCGTTCCTGAAAGCTTTCCTTCTCAATTATAAAAAACAGACGCCGTAGTTATAGCTACGGCGTTATTACTTAAACGGAGTAAAAAGATGATTTGGAAAAATGCAGAATTATTTAACGTAAGCGAAATGGAAGAACAGGCGGATGGTTCTATTCGTGTGTACCGTTTCCCTCAAAGGGTGAGAGCCGTCTTTGAAGAAGGGTCGGAGCTTTTCAAAGTCGTTGGGGAATTGACGACGGGGTGCGAACTTCGTTTCGTTGGTGAAGCGGCGGACGTTACCCTTTCTTCAAACGAAGAAGGTACGGTGGAAATTTATCGTGGAGACTTTTTGCACGGTATTGTACGTTTGAGAAAGAACGAACCGCAAAAGATAGAACTGCGCACGAATTTAAGCGTGGATAAGTATGATATAAGCGGTTACAAGGAAACGTTTTCAACCGCCGTTTGGCGTGTTATTTCCGACCACGATATGAGTGTTACCTTCCATGCGCTTGACGCAATCAAGCCCATTCGCCCGCCCAAGGCGGAAGAGCTTCCGAGAAAGAAGCTGCTTGCATACGGCTCATCGATTACGCATAGCGCCATAGCGCTCCATTACACGAATTCCTATATCGCCACGGTGGGAAGACTTCTTGGTGTGGACGTTTTGAATAAGGGAATGGGCGGTTCGTGCTTTTGCCAAAAGGAAGTAGGGGATTATATCGCTTCGGAAGATTGGGATATTGCGACGTTGGAGCTTGGTATAAATATGTTGGAGTCGGTTCCCGTGGAAGAATACGAAAAGCGTGCGGAATATATCGTAAAACGCGCTTTGGAAAGGGGAAAGCCTGTTGTAATGATTAGCAATTTCACGAGCTTTCGCGACTTCCCGAATGACAAATTCAAGGAAAAAAACGATGCCTACGTGCGTTGCTACGAGCGTATTTACGAGCGTTTACAATGCGAAAATCTCTATTATATCCGTGGACGGGATATTATCACGGACATAGGGTATTTAGCCGCCGACTTGATTCACCCTAGCCCTTACGGGCATGGGGAAATGGGGCGTAAAATAGCGAAAAAGATGCGTGATGAGTTCCATATCATATAAAAAAGAATAAAAAGAAGCCGCAGCCAAAAGGCTGCGGCTTTTCATTTTGTTTGCTTATTTTTCTGCTCTTGCCGTCGTCGTAAGAAGGTAATAGCTGTAAACGTCGGAAGAAGACTTCGTTTCAATGAAACGGTAGGTTGCGTCTTCCGTCGAAAGGGTGGTAACGTCGTAGGTAGTTGCACCCATGATGTTATTCAAGCTAGCGTCGAAGAAATAGAAGCTATATACGTAGGAATAGGTGGCGTCAACGTAATCACGGATCAACATGTAATTTTCCGTCATAGAAGAAACCAATTGCGTATCGCCAATCGTGCGAAGCAACGTTGCGGAGCGATTGCTTACGTCGTAGGTGTAAATTTCATTGATGCCAACCGTGGTTACTTGATACCACAATCTGCCGTCTGCCGTTACGCCGCAGTTTGATACGTTTTCAATACGGGAATAGTAGCTCTTATCTTCTACGTTGTAAAGGTGAAGCGTGTTGCCCGAATATTTGTAAGCCAATTTGCCAAGATATTGCAAGTCTTGGTTTACCGTGCGAACGAGCTTAGCACCTTTATAGATATAGGTGAAGCCTGCAAGATCTTTAATGTAAACGTAGTTTTCATCCCACGTATAAGAAATTGCGCCGGGAACGAGTGCTTGAATGTCCACTGCAACGTCGCCTTTTTTATCGAAGCTTTGAATGAAAGGCGTAGCGCCAATCGTTTGATCGGTGATCTTGTAAACGGAAAGAACTACGTTGTCGTCGTTTTCTTGAATGAGGGAGTTAATATAATAATCGAAATCGTTAATGGTACGAAGCTTATCGCTCTTCGGTTCGTAAGATATCGTTATGAGATCGTATTTCGTACCGTCTTTCGCATAGGTGTATTCCGCTGCGTCTGCGGGAAGTTCTAAGGAGTATTGCGTAAATACTCTGTCGTCAATGGCGAAGGAGCCGATCATGTTTGCGTCCGCAGGGATGTTTGCTTTCAAGAGAAGGCTTGCAAGCGATTTTACGTATTTACCGTTCTTATCAAAGAGCGAGCCGTTTTTCATATAGTAACCGTCTACAAATTCACTTGCGCCGTATGTAACGATAGGCAAGAAGTGATTAGATTCGGTTACGACTTTACCGTTTACGTTCACGTAAGTACGGTTGCCCGTAGTCTTTTCCGTGAATACGCCGTTTGCCGTCGAGCCTTCCACGTAGGAAAGATTTGCGTAAATACCTTGTTTGGTGTACAACGTATATCTTGCAATCGAGTTGCTGTCATACTCAACCGTATAGTACAAGCCTTCGTCAAGCTGGGTAATGGGAAGAGTGGAAGCGCTAATAACGTATTCTTTATCCGTCAAGTTGTAGAGCCAATACATAGAGTTGGCAGTATCCGACAACACGAGAAGCCCGTTTTCGCTAAGCGAAGAGAAGGTATAGTTCTTGTCTTGGCTCAAAAAAGAGAGCGTTTCAAGTTTTGCGGAATATTTCCCTGCATAATCGGGAGCAAGGTCCGCAGTATTTTCGCTGCACCCAACCATGGAAAGAGCGCTTGCCGCAAGCAATACGGCAGAAGTTGCTATTGCTAATTTCTTTTTCATTGTGATCCTCCGTGTATATTATACGTTTTAGAATAAAAAGATGTGAACCTTTTTTACATTATATAATAAAAAACAAAATTTGTCAATATGTAAATGAAAAAAAGATAGAGCCAAAAAATCGCTCTATCTTTTTGGAAACCACTAAAAATAAAATGAAGGGGGCAGGTATGCGTTGAATTAATATTCTGCGCTTTCAATAACGCCGCCGCCAAGGCAGTTGATGCCGTCGTAAAGCACGGCATATTGCCCCTCGGTGACCGCGCGTTGCTTTTCAACGAACTCAATATGCAGCGTTCCGTCCGCACGCACGCTCACGTGTACCGGTTGATCGGGTTGACGGTAGCGGAATTTCGCCATACAGTCGAACTCGGTTGCAATCGGCTTGCTGGGAATCCAATTAAAGCCCGAAACCTCGCAGGATTTCGAGTAAAGGGGCGCTTCGTCGCCGTGGGAAACGTAAAGAACGTTGTTGATAAGGTCTTTTTTCACCACGAACCATCTTCCGCCTTCACTATCTCCCTTGATGCCGCCAAGCTCCAAGCCCTTGCGTTGTCCAAGCGTATAATACATCAAGCCGAGGTGTTCGCCCACTTCTTTGCCCGAAAGGTCGAGAATTTTGCCCTTCTTTGCAGGAAGATAGGTGGAAAGGAACTTGCGGAAATTGCGTTCGCCGATAAAGCAAATGCCCGTACTATCCTTCTTTTTGGCGGTTGCAAGCCCGTTTTCAAGCGCAATTTTGCGGATTTCCGGCTTTTCCATATCCTGCAAGGGGAAAAGCACGTCGGCAAGCTGTGCCTGCGAAAGTTGGTTTAAGAAGTAGGTTTGGTCCTTGTTTTGGTCCTTTGCTTTTTGTAAAAGGTGTACGCCGTTTTCGTGGGAAATTTTGCAGTAATGCCCCGTCGCAATGTAGTCCGCGCCAAGCTTTTTGGCTTCTTCCAAGAAGGGGCCGAACTTGATTTCACGGTTGCAAAGCACGTCGGGATTGGGGGTTCTGCCTGCTTTATATTCCGCAAGGAAGTAGGAAAAAACTCTGTCCATATATTCCTTGGCGAAATTCACGGTGTAATAGGGGATATCGAGTACCGAACAAACACGGCGCACGTCGGCGTAATCGTCCTCGGCGGTACAGCAACCGTTTTCGTCGTTTTCTTCCCAATTGAGCATAAAGAGCCCGATGACGTTATAGCCTTGCTCCTTTAAGAGCAAAGCCGCAACCGAGCTATCCACACCGCCGCTCATACCGATAACGACCGTTTTCGACATAAATCCCTCCAAATTATAGCAAAGCGCAAGCGTGCGCCCGAAAAAAAATTCTTAATTTGAAAATAGTATATCATAAACGCTTGCAAAAAGAAAGCAAAAAATAGTAAAATATAGGTACTTTTCTGAAATATATACCCGTAGCTCAGTTGGATAGAGCACAAGCCTCCGACGCTTGGTGCCGTTGGTTCGAATCCAATCGGGTATACCAAAAGACCACCCAAAACGGGTGGTCTTTTATTGCATTATATCCACTTTTATGTGTAAATAAGAGGCAGGTTGAGCTTTACGTCCAAAACGTCTACGTTTTGTTTGATGGCTTCCGCCACGTAGTAGCCTGCGTTTTCGCCCATTTGCGCGCAGTTACCCGTTACACGGTAGGAAGCCATTGCCTCGCGTGAGCCGGAAATACACCTCCCGGCAACGACAATGCCCTTATAGCCTTGGGGAATCAAGGCGCGCAGGGGAATTTGATAGGGCTGCACTTGGAAACAGTTTTGTCCCTTATTGGATTTTGTGTGCAGGTCGGCACCAAAGGTAACGTACGCCACGGCGTCGTCAAAGCTTGCGCCCGTCAAAATATCGTCCGTGCTCATACGGTATTCGCCGAGGATACGTCTAGATTCTCGTACCCCCAAGACACTCGATGAGGTGATAAGCTCCAAATCCTTAAACTCTTCGTCGTATTTCGTCAAGAATTCAAAGGCGTCGATGAGCTGCTGTCTGCCTTCCATGGTTGCCCTCGTGAGAGCCTTTGCGTTTAAGGGATCATATTCGTACATGTGCGTAAATTGAATAACACCGAAGTGCGAATTGGGTACGGGGATGAGATAAGGAACGCGGAAGGGGATTTGCTTTCCACCTTTTTCATAAACAGCGTTCAATTTTTCATAGATCATAAGCCCGTCTTTGTATTTTTCGGGAATGTTTCCGACGAGGAACATAAGCGTCATGGCTTGGCATTCCTTATAATCGCCGTCAACGCCCAATTCAAACGGACAGCCTGCGCTTGCCGCGACGTTCCCGTCGCCCGTGCAGTCGAAAACGGTTTTGGCAAGAACGGCAAAACGACCTTCAATATTTTCCGCAACGATTCCGTAAACACGCTTTTCGTCTATCAAAGTTCTAGAAAAGGTGGTGTTATACAAAATTTCAACGTTGGCTTCCTGCAATTTCTTTTCAAGGAAGAATTTCATATACTCATAATTGAAGCTAATATCCCAAAAGCCGCCGAAATGCCCTGCGGATTTCAATTCTTCTACCAATTCGTGGACAATCCCCGTTTTACTGTGGCAATCGAAAAAGGGGTTCATAAAGCCCGTCGTCCAAGCACCGCCAAGACAGTTGAATTTTTCAATCAACAGAGTTTTCATACCTGCTCTGCCCAAAGCGAGCGCCGCTCCGCAGCCTGCTGGTCCTGCACCGACGACCACGGCGTCGTATTCACCTAAAACCTTCGTGGTAAGATTTTCATTGATAACCATAACCCCCTCCTATTTTTTATTCTATCACAACCTATTGACAATTCCAATAAAAGAAATTATAATAAATATGGACAAAATTAAGATTTTAGTGAGGATAGTATGCTTCCAAATATCGAGTTGACGTTTTGCACGTATTTTAAGAGAATCGAGCGGTTCGTTTATCAACAGGAAACGTATGAAGATTGCGTGGCGTTTTGCGTAAAGCAGGGAGCGTTTTCCTATCGCATTGGGGAAGAGAGGGAAGACGTGATTTCCGAAGGGGAAATTGTGATATGTCCGCCCAATCAACCGTTTTTTAGGCGGATTCTTCAACCTGCGGAAATTTGTATGATCAAATTTAAGACGGCGGAGCCCTTTCCGCTTGCAGGTAAAAAAATCAGGGCTTCCAACCTATTAAGATTCCACGACGATCTTTGCAAATTGGAAGGTTGTTTATTTTGCGATACCCTTTGCAGTGAGCCGATTTTTTCCCATTACAGCATGGACATTCTTTATCTTGCTATGGACGGTGTGGGGGAAAACGACAAGCTTGCTTTTGTGAAAAGCTATATGGAGCAAAATTACGACAAAGAGATAAGCATAAGTGCGCTTGCAAAGCAAACGGGGTATTCCACGCCGCATTTGATCAACAAATTTAAAGCGCATTACGGTGTCACGCCGAAGGCGTTTGTTTCGCAGGTGCGAATAGGGAAGGCAAAGGAGCTCTTGCTTGCCACCGACAAGCTCTCTCGTGAAATTGCCTATTGTCTTGGCTTTTCCGACGAGCTGTATTTCATTCGTTTTTTTAAGAAATATACGGGGCTAACGCCAAGACAATTTCGAGAATATCGTCTTTGATTGTGTGAGGCTTTCATACGTCTGCGGATTGTTTATATTGTAGTTTAAATAACAATTGACAATAAAAAACCGCCCTCGCAAGAGAGCGGTTCTTTTCTTGTGTACTTAAATAGAGAGAAGGATAAGCAAAATGACAGCGATAATCATCGCCGCGAGCTCTACAACGAGCGCCGCAACGGAAACGATAACGGCATGCAAGGGCAATTCGCCGTTATTTTTCAGCCCTTCAATAAACTCTTTGATAGGTTTGAGGGCAAAGAAAATAAAGGTTGCAATCCATGCCGCCGCAATGATGACGAGGGCAAAGATGAGCGCCGATACGTCACTGTCGAAATAGGCGACAAATGCGATTGCCGCAAACACAACGGCAAGCGCCGCAAGCCCGATGCTAGGCAACGCTTGCGAAAATCCTTCTTTTGTATAAGTCTTTTTGGTCATAATATGTACTCCGAAGGGGGAAGATTAATAGTGCAAGGTTTTAAGATATTCAATGAACGCCAACGTGTCGCCGATAAGAACGAAGAACAAAATGATGGTGATCAAGGTCAACACAAGACCGATAGCCGCCATAACGAGACCGGGAATAGCCTTTTGTTTTGCATTCAAACCGTTGATAGCGCTAACAAGACCTAACGCACCCATAATTGCGGATACAACGGCGAAAGCCAAAGCGAATACGCCGCCAACGATGATAACTGCGCCTGCAGGAGCTGCGTCTGCTACGTAAACGACGGTGTTAGAACCTTGGTCCATTTCGCGCATCATATTTTCAATCATCATTTTGGACATGGGGATAGACATGAACATAGAGATCATCAAATAGAAACCAATGATACCGAATACCATGCCAAGAACGCATTTTTTCTTGTTGAATACAGGAACGGGAGCTGCGTCTGCTACGGGTGCAACGGGAGTTGCAACGGGAGCTACGGGAGCGGCTTCTACTGCGGGTGCAACTTCCGCTACCGCTTCTGCCTGCAAACATTCTTCGCAGATGTCAAGACCGTCTGCAATTTCTTTGCCACATTTTTTACAATACATAATAAATCTCCTTTATTTTTTCAAGCCAAAGGCTTTTATTTTCAAGCTTTTCCTACGAATGCGCTTACCACAACAAGGATGAGGGATAAGACGGCCCAACAAATATCAACAAAGCTAAGGAAGGACGCCGCACACGAAAGGACGAAAGGACCAACGGGTTTTTCAGGGCATCTTAAACGGTTTATACAAAGTATAAAGTTGTGAATGCTAAATCCGTGCCCCAAGCAGGAAAGCGCCATAGCGCCCACGCCGAAAACGCCGCAAAGGATTGCGCATAACACGAAAGCCCAACCGTTGAGTTGACCGGCAAACATAAGCCCGACGAACACCGTAACAAAAATGAGAATAAGACCGGATACAACGGAAAGAATCAGCGCTACGAACGCTTTTTTCAAGCCGAAGTGTGTGCCCGTTTCTTCTTCGATAAAGCGAACGTCTTTTTCTTCAGATTGGCAGGTAAGGCAATAATTTTCGCCTTCGTCAATGGGTTTGCCACATTTTTTACAAGTCATAAGTATGAATTTCTCCTTAAAACCCTTCGAATACTCCAAAGGGAAAAGTCAATATACAACGGGAACACCCCATAGGGGAAGGCGCCGACGTTTGTCGACGCCTTAATCTTAAAGTTGAAGTTAGATTGCTGCCACCATAACCATGATGGAGTTTATGAATGCTCCAAAGCCCCAGCCGATGCAGGAAAGGCCGAGAAGAGCTGCTACGCAAGAAAGAACGAAGGGAGCGATGGGCTTCACAGGTTTGTTCAAGCGTTTTGCGGTGCGGATAACGCACTTGATACCGGTAACGAGAGCGGGAATGCTGATACCGACTGCCGCAAGAGCAAACAACATGCAGAATACGCTGCCTACGATAGCGAGAACGTCGCTGCCGTCTTCAAAACGCAAAGAGGCGTTTACGCCGTTAAAAATGCTGACGAAGATAAGAACGATCATTGCAACACCTGCAAGGATCGTACCCGTAAGGGACTTCTTGAAGCAGTATTTAGGGCTGTCTTCAGCTTCTTCCACGTTGTCGCTTATAGCCTGTTTCACGTTGTCTACGGCGGACGTAGGGTTCAAAGTCGATTTGATTTCATCAAAAACGACTTCAGAGGTTTCTTTTTCAACCTCAGGTGCGGGGGTTTCTACGGTTTCTTCCGCTGCTTTTGCGCATTCGGGGCACAATTCAGCTTCGTTTTCCGTTTCTTTACCACAGTTTTTGCAATACATAAGTATTCTCCTTAAAAAATTTTTTTATTAACAAAAGTTGAACGGATTAAAGCTCCCCGTCGAACATTTTGATAATCTGATCCATTAATTCTTCATTGACGGCGCTATAAAGCTTATGGTCAACCGTCTTATAGAATTCTACCTTTTCTTCGTAGGAAAGGGCGCTGCCTTTTTCCATTTCAAGGAGCTTGAGCTCGCTTTCCACTTCCGCTTGATAGAGCAACGCTTCTTTGGAATGCCAAATGCCGTCGTGCGAGCCCTGCAAGCCTTTGCCGATATAATACTGCACGTTGGGGTTGGTGATTTCTGACTTTTTCGCCATAATCGACTGTTCGTTATAGGTGATCGTCTTATCGTCAACGCCTTGCGCAATCAATACGGGCACGTCAATAGAGTTGATGCCTTTCACACCCGATTCTTCCACGTACTTGCCGAAAAGAACACGTTGATAGGTGCTAAAAACAGGCTTTGCGGAGTAGGCGATTTTGCCTGCGTACTGCTCGCCTTTTTCAATCATAATCGTCGAGCCGTTGTTCATAGGAGCAAGACAAGCCACACCGCGGATACCGCTCTTCAACGAGAGAACGGAAGAAACGGCGTAACCGCCCCAACTATGCCCCAAAAGGAAAAGGGGTTGATTTCTATACGGCGACGTTCTTTGTAAATAAGAAATGGTATGGTCGAGGTCGATAAGTTGTTGACACCAACCGATGTTGGAGTCGCCTTCCGAGTCGTACGTACCCGTACAGTCGTAAGAGAAAACGTTATAGCCGTTTTCCACAAGGTATTGCGTGATAGGTAAATAGTTATCCGAGCCCGACTTAAAGCCGTGCACCACAACAACGAGCCCCTTCGCTTCGGTAGCTTCGTAATAATAGCCCTTGAGCTTCACCTTTCCCGAAGGATAATACAATTCCTTGCGGGTGATTTCGTCTTTCACGCGGTCATAGCAGTATTGACCTGCGGTGATTGCGTAATCGGGGCGCTCGTAGCGGGGGAAAATGGCGTCGTACGCCAAAATAGCAGAGGATACGGCAAGACCGCTAACACCTGCCATCGATCCGACCAAAGCGGCTACTATTTTTTTCTTCGTTCCGGACATGGTATGCTCCTTTTATATGTTTGATAAATCAATTTGCTCGTAATAATTGGGAATTTCTCCGCAATCGGAAGCGACGGAAAGCAGGAACTTTTCGCCCCCGACTTTCACGAAGGACGTAAACGTTTTCGTCGCCGTCGTGTCCATACTCATTGCGGAACAACGGGGAACGTCCAAGCACTTATAAATGCTTTCCTTCTCCGTCCATTTTTGCATCAAGAAGGCGTTTTGCTCCGCTTCGGGAACGTCGTCAAACGCCGCCTTTTCCTTTTCGTTGAGAATTCTCGGCGCAAAGCCGCTCATTCTTTCGGGTTTGTAAAGCTCGATATCTACGCCGACCGTCTTTCTCGATACCGCAACCGCCGCGGCGTTTTTGCTATGGGAAAGGGAAAACCAACAGGCGTCGCAACGCCATTTTCCGTTTGCGCTTTCTTCGAATTTTACCTTCTTGAATTTCAACCCAAGCGATTGCTTCAACGCGTATTCCAACAGCTTCCAAACGTAATAGCGTTCCCGTTGTACCTTTTCGCTGCCGCAATCCTCAATCGCTTTTTGCCGTTCTTTGGGATACACCTTTCCAAGCTTGGTATTTTGCGGAATTTCCGCAACGTACACGTCAAGAATAGGGGGCAGGGGAGTATTTTGGACGGGTTGTTTGCTCTTTCGCATCATGCTTCGCTGCTTTCTACCTTCTTTTTCGGGGTTTTTCGTAATTTGCCCTTTTCATCATAGAGCTCTTGATAACGTTCCATCAAGCGTTTTTCTTTTTCCTGCAAATAGGCGCTAATGGCTTGTAAGTCTTGGCGAGTGGCTTTTCTGCCCATAATTTCGTCCAAGGTAATGGGATCGTCCATGAGTACAATTTGTCTGCGCCAAGGACTAGTGCGTCGAGGCGCGTAAATAGAAATCATAGGCGCATCACCTTTGAGCGCCATCAATGCAGCGCCAACTTTAAATGTTAGGATCTCGTCGGGATGCTCGGTATTTACCGTACCTTCGGGGAAAATAGCAACGAGCTCGTCGTTTTTTAAAGCCGTTATGGTTTCCCGAACGGTTTCCAACTTTAAGTTTTCCTTATTCACGGGAATCGCTTTGAAAAAGTATTTAAACAACCAACGGGTGCTTTTTCTATCAAAGAAATCCTGCGTTGCCCAAAAACGCATATTTCTGCGCCAAAATGCGAGCATTAAAAGAATGGGATCGAAAAATCCGCTATGGTTGGATACAGCAACTGCCTTGCCCTTTATTTTATTGGATTGTGTTTTTCCAACGAAATGGTACTTCGGGCGGAAAGCAAGCCAAGCAACGGGGAGTCCCGTAACTTTTATGAAATTATAAAGGAAATAATTAGGCTTTTTTGCCTTTTTCTGTTTCAATTCGTTTGTTGAGTTCATTTTGCAATTCAATTATTTTTTCTCTTAAATCGTTGGTGATCTTGCGGATATTTTCCTTTTTCGTCAAATTTTCATCGCAAAGATCTTGTACGTAGATAGGTTTGCCGACCATAACGCGCGCGCGTTCCTTCGCTACGAATTTACCGTTGTGGTAAATGGGGATAATGGGTGCGCCGCTCGTCATAGCGAGATATACGGCGCTCGTCGTAAAGGGAAGGGGAGTTTCTTCGCCTTCCTTGGGAAGACGGGCTTCGGGAAACACTTCCACCACGCCCCCCTTATCCAAAATAGCAAGAAATTTTTTCAAGAAGGAAAAATCGTTCGGTTTGCGATTGACGCGGATTGCGCCGATCAACCGCAAGAAGAAGGTCATAAAACCGTTCTTTTCGAACATCAATTCCGCTGCGCCGACGCGCGGCGTTCTGCGCCAAAACGTGAACATTATGGTCGCCATATCATAGATAACAAGGTGATTGGGCGCAAGAATCGCCTTCCCCTTGATTTTCGTGCTTTTTATTGACGGATCTTCGTGATAGATCTTCGGGCGGCAGCCAAACAGCCATACAAAAGCGCCCGTGATCTTCACAAACCAAGTACCTAAAAAACTGCCTACCATATTATGCTTCCACTGCTACGGTTTCCGCAACCGCTTCTTCTGCTTTATCTTCCGCTTCGTAAATCTTGTTTACGTTGTTTTGCAACAAGGCAAGCGTAACTACGTTGATAGGAAGTAAGGGCAAGCAAACGCCCGAAGCGATAAGGGCAACCATATGGCCGATATATTTCTTACCGCTCAAAATATTAAGCTCCATTTCATCCGCTTTCGCCTTCAAAGCCTTCAGAGCTTGCAACGAAGAGTAGATACCAAAGAAGGGAACGACGCAAGAGAAAATCGCAAACAGTACGTTCTTGAAGCTCTTGGTCTGTTCTTTAATGGACTTGAAGAGCAGGGGAACCCAAATAAAGCCGAAGATGAAGCCCGACAAAACGGACAAACCGAGTTGTACGAAAATGATTTCGCTCTTTTCTTCCTTTACGTTGTAGGAAGGATCGTTTTCAATCACGCTAATATCCAACGAGGGATCGTGTTTTTTGAACTCTTCCGCAACAAGTTTGGGGGTGTAATCCTTGGGCATCTTGCTTGCAAGTACAGCACCGAGAATACAGAACAACGAAACGATAAAGGGAACGAGCGCCGTACCAAAGTTGAATACTTGGTTTTCCGCTACGCCAAAGCTCGTTGCTGCCGCTTCAAAGCTTTCCGCCCATTTAATAGCAAAGCCGCCTTCCGTTTTGAAGAAAAGCATTTTGATGTTTTCGTAAACGATAGAACCGGAAATCGCGCCGACAACGGACGTGAATACACAGTTTGCCGCAAAGTACATTGCGGAGTGGTTTTTCTTCGTGAGCTTTTCTTCCACAGCCGAAACCTGTGCGGTAACGTGATAGGGCATCATGAAGAATGCGCCGATTGCCCAGCTGCCGAACAAACCGCCGATACAGCCGATAATGATTTGTACGAGCTTCGTTCCGCCGACCAAACCCATAAAGAAGTTGGAACCGAAGAAGAAGGACATAATCGAAACCGCAAAGGAAATCAAGCAAGTTTGATAAGTGAAACGAATACCTTTCTTCGCCTTCAATTTATTGAACAAATACAACATTACGGGTACGGGTGCGAACGCGCAGGTATTCAATATTGCCATTTCGCCGCCGCTCATGCCCATACCGCCGATGATGAGTGCGTTCATACCGACAAGGAACATTTGCAAGCCGAAATAGGTGCAGCAGTTTACCGCTTCCCAACGCATGAAGATCTTGTTTTTGAAGGTGAGCTTCATGCTTTCGCCGATGCTAATCTTTTCTTCCTGCAAACCGTCGTTTTCGGGGTAGCCGTACTTTTCGCCCTCTTTAATCAAGAACAAGGGGATAAGCAAGGTCAACATCAAGGGCAAGCACATGAATACGAACTTGTCGATATGGATTTGCGCGCCGCTCAAAATAAGGGGAACGAGCGCATATACAAGGCAGTAAGAAATGGTATCGAAGAAAGATTTGTAGCCCGATACGCGAAGTCTTTGCGGCTCGTCGGAGCAAGTCGTCGACAAAGAACCGTAATAGGAAATCATTGCAAGGGTGTACGTCGCAAAGAAGATGAGCGCCCAAATAATGATCCAAATCGTATTGATGAGCTGCATAGTAAATTGCGAGCAGGGGATCCAGCGTCCAATGGGCAACCAACACATAGCGAACGCCAACGTCATCGGGATAAGACAAGCCAAAATCGTGGGCCTTCTACGTCCCCATTTCGTAGACAGCGTATCCGTTACGTGCGCAAAGGGGATATCGATGATACCGTCGAATGCCTTTGCAATCGCAAACAAAATCGGGAAGACTGCAGGCAAGATAAAGCAAGTACCGCTTGCAATCGCTTGGAACGAGCCTTCGCCAAGTGCCGCAGGGTTAATCGCGTCCGTAAAATACGCACCCATAAGCACCATCAGAAAGTTAGGGCCGAAGCCCGAAAAACCGAAGAGGAATTCTTTCCACTTCTTGTCAAGAGATTTGACTTTCATTTGTAAAACACCTACCACAACCTATTAAAAATCAAAGAATCCGCTACGAAATACTTCGTCAAGCTTGCGTTTCGCCTTGCTCGTTTACGCCAAGTAAACTCCCGTCCGCAAATCCGCGCTTTCCTTGTCTTTCTTGCGTCTTGCTTTGTTTTTTCATTTCAAAAGGGCAGAAATTTCGCCCAATGATGTACCAAAAAATTATGACATCACCTTTATTATAGCATATAATAAAGAAGAAAACAAACGAATGAAGGCAAAAAAATTAAAAATATTTGTGTTAAAAATTACAAATTTGTGGAAAACACCCCTTGCGATAGGGGTGTTTTAACAATTTGACATACCCATGTATGCGTTGAATTACATTAATCGACATAAAAAGCAGGAAAAAATGACGGAAGCGAGATAGGAAAGGACGGAAATGAGCAAGGCAACAGTGAATTTTTTGCGTTTTATTCCTGCAAAGTATACTGCGCCGATATAAAAAATCGTTTCGGACGAGCCGTAGGCAACGCAGGCGCAGCGTGCGGCGTAGCTATCCACGCCGTACTTTTCAAGGATTTCCGTCAACACGGCAATAGCACCGCTCCCCGAGAGCGGTTTTATCAAAATTAACGGGGCGATTTCTTCGGGAATCCCCAAAAAACGGAAGGCAGGCGCAACCCATTCGGCAAGTTGATCCCCAAGACCGCTCGCCTCTAACAGTTTGGAAAGCATCGTTACGGCGGCGATATAGGGAAATATGGATAAAATCAAGGGGACGGCTCCTTTTACTCCCTCGGTAAAGGAGTCGTAAACGCGCACTTTGCGAAAGAGAGCAAAGGCGAAAGAAAGCAAAAAAATGACGGGAATAATAAAAGCCAAAATCTTCGTCATCTCGTACCTGCCCCCTTCATTTTTACTTTTTTCCGCCATAAAAAACGCCGTTTTGCACTATGCTTGCCCTTCTTTTTACTCGGCACGAACAGTATGACGAGAAGAACGCCCAAAACGGTGGAAAATAGGGTGGAAAATAAGGTGGGCAAAATGATGTCGGTGGGGGCGTTGCTATGCAGAGCGACGCGTACCGCCACAAGGGAAGAAGGCAAAATTTGCAACGAAGTTGCATTCAGCACAAACAGCATAGCGGAAGAGTATTCCGCATTTTCCGTTTTGTCGAGTAAATTGGCGGCTTTGATGCCATAGGGGGTTGCCGCTCCTGAAATGCCGAGCATATTGACGGAAAGGTTCATGCAGACGGCGGAAAGGGCTTCTTCATCGTCCGTTTTGAGTAATTTTCTTGCGGCAGGCTTCAAAAGACGGGAAACGCCGCGTGCCACGCCGCTATCTTCCCACACCTTCATCAAGCCCATCCACACCGCATAGGTGGCGACAAGGGAAAGGCAAAGGGTGGCAGCTTTGCTTGCGCCGTCGAGCATAGCAGGAAGAAAGCCGTCGGGGGAAGTGCACAAAAGCAAAAAGGTGCAGACGAGAAAAATCAAGCCAAAAAGTACGTTCATAGGCTAAATATATGCCATTTCAAAGGGGAAAATGACGGGATTTATCGCTTGTACTGCTCAAAACGGTTTACTTTTTTGAAAAAAAGTAATATAATGGGTAGGAAAAAGCGAAAAAAGGAGCTATTATGGCAAAGAAACCTTACTATATCACAACGGCGATTGCCTATACTTCGGGCAAACCGCACATTGGCAACACCTACGAAGCGATTTTGGCGGATGCGATTGCGCGTTTCAAGCGCAAGGAAGGCTATGACGTATTCTTCCAAACGGGTACGGACGAGCACGGTCAAAAGATTCAGGAAAAAGCGGAAGCGGCAGGGGTTACCCCCCAAGCCTACGTGGATAAGGTGGCAGGCGACATCAAAGGGATTTGGGATCTCGTTGGCACTTCCTACGACAAATTCGTGCGCACGACGGACGCCGATCACGTCAAGCAGGTTGCAAAAATTTTCAAGAAATTCTACGATCAAGGGGATATTTACAAGGATTACTACGAAGGTATGTACTGCACCCCTTGCGAATCCTTTTGGACGGAAAGTCAGCTTGTAGAAGGCAAATGCCCCGACTGCGGCAGAGAGTGTAAGCCTGCCAAGGAAGAAGCGTATTTCTTCAAAATGGGCAAGTACGCCGATAGACTTATCGAACATATCAACAAGCATCCCGAGTTCATTCAACCCGTATCCCGTAAGAACGAGATGATGAACAACTTTTTGCTCAAAGGTCTACAAGACCTTTGCGTTTCGCGTACGTCCTTCACGTGGGGGATTCCCGTGGACTTCGACAATCGTCACGTCGTGTACGTATGGCTTGACGCGCTCAACAACTACATCACGGGTATCGGCTACGACGCGGACGGCAATCACGGCGAAAATTATAAGAAATATTGGCCTGCGGATTTGCACCTTATCGGCAAGGACATCTTGCGTTTCCACACCATTTATTGGCCGATTTTCCTTATGGCGATGGGCGAACCTTTGCCCAAGCAGGTGTTCGGTCATCCTTGGCTTTTGCAAGGCGACGGCAAGATGAGTAAGTCGAAAGGCAACGTGATCTATGCGGACGATTTGGCAAGACTTTTCGGGGTAGACGCAGTGCGTTATTTCGTGCTTCACGAAATGCCGTTCGATAACGACGGGCAAATCACGTGGGAGCTTGTTGCGGAACGCTTCAACACCGAGCTTGCGAACGTACTCGGCAACCTTGTGAGCCGCACGATTGCGATGATCGACAAATATTTCGGCGGCACGGTGGTGAAATCCCTGCCTGCGAACGAAGAAGATCCCGACGCAGAATTCAAAGCAACCGTTACGGGCGTTGTGGCGAAGGTGCAGGCAAAGGCGGACGAGCTTCGTATTGCAGACGCAATTTCCGAAGTGTTCACGCTGTTTAGAAGAGCAAACAAATACATCGACGAAACGATGCCTTGGGCGCTTGCAAAGGACGAAGGGAAGAAGGCGCGCTTGAACGACGTTCTCTACAACCTTGCGGAAGCCATTCAAATCGGCGCGAGTCTTTTGGACAGCTTTATGCCCGAAACGAGCGCAAAGATTTTCTCGGCTTACGGCGGCGAAAGCAGAAGCTTGGAAGATTGTGCTTCCTTCGGCTTACGCGATAGCGTAACGGTAACGGCGATTTCCCCCTTGTTTGCGCGTATCGATTTCAAGACGCTCGTTCCCGAAATCGAAAAAATCCGTGCAGAGCAAGCGGCGGCGTATGCGGCAGAAATGGCAAAGTCCGCTCCCGATAAGAAGGAAGTGAAGGCGGAAGCTACGCCTGCTCCCGTAGAAGAAACGGAAGAAAAAGTGCCCGAAATTAGCTTTGACGACTTTATGAAAGTACAGCTCCGCGTGGGCGAAATCATCGCTTGTGAAGCCGTTCCCAAATCGAACAAGCTCTTGAAAGAAACGGTAAAATTTGGGGACGAAGTCCGCACGATTGTATCGGGTATTGCGAAGCATTACAAGCCCGAAGAAATGGTAGGCAAGAAGGTGGTATTCGTTACCAACCTTGCGCCGAGAAAAATTTGCGGTATCGAATCGCAGGGCATGATTATGGCAGCGGAAGACGAAAACGGAAACTTCTCGCTTATCGTTCCTGAAAAGGACGTAGAAAGCGGCACGGTACTCGGCTAATGTATATCGACGTACATTGTCATTTGACGGGCGGCGAGTTTGACGAAATCGGCGGCGTGGACGAAGTTTTGCGCCGTGCAGAAGAGAACGGCGTAGGTATAGTAATTTGTTCGGGCTTTGACCTTGCTTCTTCGTATATTGCCAAGGATTTGAGCGAAAAGCACGAAAACGTCTATTTTTGCGCAGGCTTTCATCCAAGCGAGCTTGCAAAATATAAAGAGGGCGATTTGGAAAGTCTCGAAACCCTTTGCGGTCACGAAAAATGCGTGGCGGTGGGGGAAATCGGGCTGGATTACCATTTCGACGACAATCCCCCCAAAGAAACGCAGCGCGAGCTATTTATCAAGCAGTTAGAGCTTGCGGATAGGTTGGGGCTTCCCGTCGTCTTGCATAGCCGTGACGCGGCGCAGGAAACCTTGCTTTTGTTGCAGGAAAATGCGGCGCTTTTGAAAAAGGGCGGCTTGATGCATTGTTACTCCTATTCCGCGGAAATGATGGAAGAATTTGCCAAGCTCGGCTTGCATTTTTCCTTCGGAGGCCCGTCCACGTTCAAGAATGCAAAAAAGGTGCAAGAATGCGTTCAACGCATACCTGCCCCCTTGCTTTTATCGGAAACGGACTGTCCGTATCTCACCCCCGTGCCTTTTCGAGGGGTATTTCCCAACGAACCCAAAAACGTGAAGCACGTCGTGGAAAATATGGCGGTGCTTCGTAATGAAAATGAGGAGGCGCTTAAAAAACAAATTCTCGATAATGCGAAAGAACTGTTTTTTAAGTTGAATGAAACCCATGGAAGAAAATAAGAACGTAGAACAACAAAACGGCGGTGGTCGCAGAAGAAGACGTCATAGGGGGCACGGCGGCAATCAAAACGCCCAAAACGGCAACCAAAACGTCCAAAACGTGCAAAGCGCCCAAAAACCGCAGCCCCAACAAAATCAACCGCAAAAACCCAAAAAAGAGCAAAACCCCCAGCCCCAACAAAATCAGCAGGGGAAGAAGAATAAAAACAAGCAAAGCGGCAACCAAAATCAACAAAAGGGGCAAAACGCTCAAGCCCAAAAGCAGAATAATCCCCCCAAGCAACAGCAAAATCAACCGAAAAACCGCCCCGACAATGGGAATGGAAACGGCAAGAATAAGAACGAGAAAAAGGAAGAGAACCGCAAGGATACGTATCTTTACACCTTGGACGGCAATTTGTACGTCAATTTGACGAACAAGTGCTCCAACGGCTGTGATTTTTGCGTGCGCAACGAGCGTTCGAGCTACTACGGCAACTATTTGTGGCTTCGCAACGGCGATCCCACGGTGGAAGGGGTAATTGCGGCGGCGAAGGGATTTGGCGATTTGAGCCGTTTCAAGGAAGTCGTGTTCTGCGGCTTCGGCGAGCCGACCTACAAAATGGCGGAAATGCTTGCGCTTTGCGATTTCTTCCACGAAAAGGGCTTGAAAACTCGTTTGAACACGAACGGTCAAGGCAACCTTATCAACAAGCGTGACATCGTTCCCGATTTGAAGGATAAAATTGATTTCGTGAACGTTTCGCTCAATGCTTCGTGCGTGGAAAAATACCAACCCATTTGCCGTTCGCAGTACGGCGAAAGCGGTTTCGCAGGCATGATAGAGTTTGCAAAGCTTTGCCGTAGAAACGGCGTACCTTGTCGTTTCTCTATCGTCGATTGCATTGGCGAGGACGAGGTGGAAGCGTGCAAACGTCTTGCCGAGAGTATCAAAATCCCCTTATACGTTAGAAAATATATTACTGATTCCTAATTTAGGTGTGTTATGCAAGAACTTCGCACCGTGCTTGAAAAACACGGATTTCGTTTTAAAAAGCAGTTCGGTCAGAACTTCATATCCGACACCAATCTTTTGAAGTCGATTGTCGAGGCGTCGGGCATCACCAAGGATACGACGGTGGTGGAAATCGGCTGTGGCGCAGGTACGCTCACACGCGCGTTGGCGGAAGCGGCAAAACAGGTCTATGCGTTTGACATTGACCGTGATTTACAGCCTGTTTTAGCGGAAACGCTTGCAGGGCTCGATAACGTCGAAGTAATTTTCCGTGATTTCAACAAGCTTGATTTGAAGGAGTTTGAAAAGGAAATCGAAGAATATACCGTCGTTGCAAATTTGCCCTATTACATCACCACGCCGCTCGTCACCAAGCTTTTGGAAGAGAGCGATAAGGTGCAGGGCTTGTCGATTATGGTTCAGGAAGAAGTTGCGGATAGATTTTGCGCAAAGGAAGGCACGGCGGAGTACGGCTCGATTACGGCGGCAATTGCCTTAAAGGGTACGGCAAAGGTTGTCAAGCGTGTTTCGCGCAATCTTTTTTACCCCCGTCCCAACGTGGATTCCGCAGTCGTAAAAATCACGTTTGAGAGGGGCAGGGTTGAGGTGAAGGACGAAAAAGCCTATCGCCAAACGGTAAAATGCGCCTTTTTGAACCGCAGAAAAACGCTCGAAAACAATCTCGTCAATTCCTTTAAATTAACGCGAGAAGAAGCGAAGGCTATTTTGCAGGAAGCGGGCGTCGATGAAAAGGCGAGAGGGGAAACGCTGTCCCCCCAACGGCTTGCAAAGCTGTCGGATATTTTACTCGATCACGGCGCAATCAAGCTTTGATTTGATTGAAAGGAATTTTTTGAAAAACGGCGAAGAAAATTCCCCCGAACTCTTTACTAATTCAAAAAAATGTGTTATAATGATAACAACAAAGCAAAAAATCGGAGGTAACTATTATGGCTCACGTAATTTCTGACGAATGTCTCGCTTGCGGTGCTTGCGAAGATACTTGCCCTGTTGGCGCAATCTCTTTGGATGAAGCGAAAGGTATCTACGTAATCAACGACGAATGCGTAGACTGCGGTGCTTGCGAAGACGGATGCCCCGTTGGCGCAATCAAAGCGATCTAAAAGAAGAAAAAACGGAAAGAGCGTTGCATGCCGCAACGCTCTTTTTGTTTTACAAAAATAGCGTGAAATGCTTGAAATGGGTATTATAGAAGAAAATCTTGACTTTTGCGGGAAAATGTGCTACAATAAATAAAATCACTGCCTCAAAACGGTAAAAAGGAGGGGATATATGACGATTGTATATAGCATTATGTTTGCAATATCCATAATATTGCTCATCCTTTACTGTGTTTTGGTGCATAAGAAGCAAAAGGAAATATGGATGGTGTTCCTGCACGTTTGCGTGGCGGTAGTCAATTGCGGTTATCTTTTGCTTTCCCTGTCAAAAACCGTGCAATTTGCGTTGATTGCAAATAAAATTGCCTATTTGGGACAAGTCTTTTTAATCATGTGCATGTTCATGTCGGTTATTAGACTTTGCGGATTCAAATATAGCAAGGCATTGCCGATTATTTTGTTTTCCGTAGGGGTGTTGATGTTCGGTTTGATTTTTACAACGGGGTACTTGCCTTGGTATTATAAAGAAGTGACGTTGACGTATGCGGACGGTGCGGCAAAGCTCGAAAAGGTATACGGGCCGTTGCACATTACATACCTTATTTATATACTGCTTTATTTTACGGCGATGATTTGTGCAATCGTGTACGCGATTATTCAAAAAAGAGTAAGGTCGTTGAAGAAAGCAGGGTTGCTTATTGCCGTAGTGCTTGGGAATATCGGTATGTGGATTGTGGAAAAATTCGTGCATTGGAATTTCGAATTCCTTTCCGTTTCCTATTTGATGAGCGAGCTAATATTCCTATTTCTTTTCTGGATGATGCAAGATTACGTGCATAAGGAAGACGTTACGGAAACGGATACAGGGGAAAAATCCACCATTGTGGTGGTGGACGAGTTATCGACGGCGGAAAAGCTCCGCATCGTTATGTCCAAGCTCCCCGAAGGCAAGACGCTGACGGTGAAGGAAATAGAAGTATTGAACGGCTTGTTGGACGGAAAGAGCCGTAAGGAAATCGCTTCGGCGTTAAGCATATCCGAGAATACGGCGAAAACGCACATTTCGCACGTGTATGAAAAATTAGAGATTTCCAACCGACAAGATTTAATGCGGATACTCTATCAATAAAAAAATATAGCGAAAAGAAGAACGACGGTTAAGCCGTCGTTCTTTTGTTTTTTAACGTCTCACCCTAAAATCACCCTAAAATCACCCCGCTTGGGGGATTGGCATGGAAAGATAATTATTTTATAATTATCTCAAAGACCTAAGGAGGTTGTGAGAAAATGAAAAGAAGATTTAAATCAAAGCTCTTGGGAGTTCTGCTCGTACTCGTAATGGTGCTTGCGCTTGTTCCGTTTGCTTCTCTTACTGCGTTCGCGGAAGATGGAGAAAACGTTCTTGCTTCTGCAATCGTTACGATCCCGATCCCCGAGGACGGTGAAACCGCAACAGGAGGCAAAATTTTTGATTCGGAAAAATATAATGTGTCAATTGGTTGGTCAACAACTGACGACGGAAGCGTGGAAAACGATTTCACTAATCAAACTTTTGTAGCTGGTAACACCTATTATGTAGACGTGTATTTGGTTGCCGAAAATCCGTATATATTTGCTGACGGTGCTACTGTGTCTGTGAATGGTCAAGCGTATCCTGCTGTTTGGACAATTGGTGCAGACTATAAAAAATACGTGGCAGTATATGATATACCGTTTACCGCGGTCGAGCACGTTGAAAAGGAATTTACCGTGAAGCCTACGGGTGCAACGGTGGGCTTGAACGAATCCTATGAGATAACGTGGCAAACGAATTTTGAAGCAGATGAATACAAGGTGCTTCAC
>JAFVPE010000032.1 GCA_017505465.1 Clostridia bacterium
TTAGGCAGACGAGCATGGATGCACCTACATTTTTATTTGACTTATTTAAGGGTTTATGTTATACTGATTGCACTTGTGGCTAATGCGTTTTTACCGATTTCTCGCACCATTCTCGCAATTTTCTCGCAAATTTCCGGGAAGGTGCGAGGAAAAGTCTAAATCGGGCTGAAAATCGGGGAGGTTTAGGGATTATTCGGGACGATTCGGGAAGTATCCGAAAAGTCTTGAAAACCGTTTGGGTGAAAGCCCACGGGGGTTCGAATCCCTCTTCCTGCGCCAAAAAGTCGACAAGCAACTTGTCGACTTTTATTCAACCCGAAAGGCTTGGTATGTAATTGCCGTAAGGAGCATGTTATTTTCGTTTTGATTACATACCGTTATCGCGGATTACATATACGCCAGAGGTGTGATTAAAGTTAAATTTCAACTCACCTATGAACAATTAGGATTGTAAATAGTCTACTCTTCACAACGGATAAGTACAATTTCCCAAAAATTACTTATCCTATATAAAGAATTAAAAAATAAATAATGAAAAAAATTATTGTGGATTGCCAAAAAGAAATTGGCATTGTTTTGCATAAAGAAGCCACTTGGAGAAGTGTATGTTACCTAAACTCATAAACACTGCGATGCAGCCGAATATATTTCCCTGCGATTGGCAAGCCGTTATATTTAGAAACTATGCGTTTGTGCCGACAAAAACCTTGGCGGCGCTTTTAGCATGCGACGAAGAAACGGTGGAAAGGGAAGCGAGCCGTCTTGGCTTGCAAGCCATGCCTTGCGATGATAATTGGAGCAAAAGGGGGTATATTACGCTCATTAGAAACAATTGGTTTTTGTTGCCGTACGAGCAAATTTGTCAATTGATAGACGTCAACGAAAGCAGGTTGGATTTTATCTTGCAAAACGACGATTTCTTGTCTGTCAAGCTTGGGAATTTCAAACCGTACTGTGAAAAAGTTACTTATTCGCCCTTGACGGAAGCGCAAATAGCGGAAACGGAAAAGCTTTCCAAGACGGTGAAAAGCTATGCCCGTCCGTATGAAGCTGCGCCCTTTGATTTCTTCAAAAACCAAGAAGGGAAAGGGGAGCTTGTATGCGCAAACGGCGTTCGCATCGTACACGGCTACTTGTCGCCCTGCGGCGACGCGCTTATGGAAGACGGCGAAACGTATATGCCCGACGAGCTTTTGGAAAAGTATGCGGAGCAAGGTGTGAACGGCGTATGGCTGCACGGAACGCTTGCCACCCTTTCGCCCTATCCTTTTGATGAAACGGTTTCCGTGGATTATCCCACGCGTAGAAAGAATTTGCAAACGCTCATCAACCGTTGCGCAAAGTATGGTGTAAAGATATATTTGTATTTCAACGAGCCGCGCGCTTTGCCCGAAAATAAATTCGGGAAGTATGCACACTTAATAGGGCGCAAGGAAAACGGATATGCGTCCCTTTGCTTTGAAAAGGAAGAAACGCGTGCATATTTATATAACGCAGTAAAGGATTTGCTTTGCAACGTGCAGGGCTTGGGGGGGATTATTACCATTACGATGAGTGAAAACCTTACCCATTGTAATTACCGCCCCGACACGAATTGCCCGATATGCAAAAATATTCCACCCGAAAAATCGGCGGCGGCGGTGAACAACGTCATTCAAAAAGCCATTCGAGATAGCGGCAGCAAAGCAGAGCTTCTTGCCAACCTTTGGGGGTGGTCGCCGTTTATGGAATGGACGGAAGAACAAACCCTGCGCGGAGTGGAAATGCTCGACAAAGAGATTTCCGTTATTTGCGTGAGCGAGTATGATTTGGCGATTGAAAAGGGTGGGGTAAAGAGCAAGATTATCGACTATTCGATATCCAATCCCGGACCGAGCGAAATTACCAAAAAAACCTTGCGCAAGGCGGCGGAAAACGGACATAAAATTTATGCAAAGATACAGACGAACAACAGTTGGGAGTGTTCTGCCGTACCCTATTTGCCCGTATTTGATTTGCTCTACGAGCATTTGAAAAACTTAACGGAAATCGGGGTAAAAAATTACATGCTCACTTGGACGCTCGGCGGTTATCCTTCGCCTATGCTCGGCATGGTTGCCGATTATTCGCAAAAGGGGGAAACCTTTAAGCTCGACGAATGGTATGAAAGGGTGTACGGCGCGGAGCATACGCTCGTGAAAGAAGCGGTAGGACATTTTTGCAAAGGCTTTGTAGAATATCCGTTTAGCATCGATTCGTTGTATTTCTCGCCCAAAACGTTGGGTTGTGCGAATCTGTGGCCGATAGAAAAGCAAAATCTTCGCTCTACAATGGTGTGCTACGCCTACGAAGATTACGAAAATTGGACGAATCCCTATCCCGTGGAAATCTACCTTTCGCAGTATGAAAAATTGTTGAAGGAGTGGGGGATTGGCTGCTCCTTGCTTGCAAATAACAAGAGCAAAGCGGTTGCGGAGCTTGCGCTTTTTGCAAAAGCGGCGTATTCCCATTTCCAATCGGATTATTTGCAAACGAAGTACGCCTATTTGAAAGAAAATAAGGAAAGGAATGGGGAAGAAATCAAGGCGATTGCAGGGCAGGAAAAAGAAAATACGGCGGAGCTTTTAAGCTTGCTTTATCAAAATGCCTGCGTTGGGTTTGAAGCGTCCAACCACTACTATTATACGGATAGAAACTTAATCGAAAAAATACTGCTTATGGATAAGCTGCGTTAAAAATACGGCTTTATAAAATAACGGCGGAGAGCGTTGTGCTCTCCGCCGTTTTTTTGGCTTGCGTTACTGTAAAATCGTCTTTTTATACTCGGAAGGCGTCATACCCACGTGCTTTTTGAATACCTTTGTGAAATAGGTGGCACTCTCAAAGCAAAGTTGGCTAGAAATGACGGCGGGCGAAAGGTTTTCGCGCAATAATTTCTTGGCTTCCGCCACCTTCAAACGGGTGTAATATTGCATAATGGACGAGTTCATATTTTTCTTAAAAATTTCATTCAAGAAGGTCTTGCTATAAAAGGTTTGTTGGCAAATGCAGTCGAGCGTAATCCGCCCGTAAAGATTGTCCTTCAATAAGAGAACGATATCGTGTACGAGATTGCTTTCAAGCTCCGTACTGTTCATAACGAAACGAATATTTTCGTTCTTTTGCGTTTCACTTCGCACAAGGTGGATAAACAGTTTTTCAAGATTGTTTTCCACAAGCTGTTGCGCACCGAATAAGGGGGATTCCAACAGTTTCAACTTTCTGTTAAAGGGGAACGAGAAAGCGTTTTTGGATTCCTGCACGATTTCCGCGAGCAGTTTTTTCAACTCCCCGTGAACGACGATTTTCTTGTCGAATACGGTTAAAATTTCCGCGCTAGAGCGAAAACAAACGATAAAAAGAGAAGCAGACTTTCCTTGTGTCGCCGTATAATAATGCGCTTTTTGCGGGGAAATAAGCAAGCACTCGCCTTGAGAAAGGACGATGGGCGTATCTTCCATATAGCAGCAAAGCGTACCGTTGTCTATGTAGGCAAATTCATAGAAATCGTGCTTTTCCGTAGGGTAAGTAAAGTTTTCGGAAACGTTTAAAGATTCTATCGTGATAAGGCTATCGACAACGAGCGCTTTTTTAATTTTGTGGTTAAAATATTTTTTCATACTAGTAGTATAGCACGAACCCGACGTGAATGCAAGTAAAATGAAAAAATAACAAACGAGAAAATTAAGTGTTTTATTTTTTACCATTTTTAAAATATTTTTTACCTTGAAACGGGCAAAGAAAGATGATATAATTAAGGAAATTATAGGGCGTTATCAAACGGAGGGCGGTTTATGAAGATTTTGGTGGCTTCCTTTCAATGCGAATCAAACAGCAAGGCAAAATTGCATCCAAGCAGGTCGGATTTCGAGTATTTCAAGGGCGATGATATTTTCAAGAAATTGGTCGTGAAAGAAATATTTGAAAGGGAAGGCTTTGAAGTCGTACCGTCCGTGTATGCGGTGGCGTTGCCGTCTGCAACCGTGGAGTTGCAAACGTACAATTACTACGCAGAGCAAATTTTGGACGACGTGCGTGCAAATCCCGACGTTGCAGGGGTGTATATCTTTTTCCACGGCAGTATGGAAGTGGAAGAAATCGGCAGCGGCGAGCTTTACTTATTGAAGAAAATCCGTGAAATTGTCAGCAAGGATTGCTTGATTTCGATTTCTCTCGACGCACACGCAAATATCACGGACGAATTGCCCGTATATGCGGATATTATTAGCGGCTTTAAGACCGTTCCGCACGTTGACCAAAAGGAATGTCAAGAGCGTGCGGCGAATGCGCTCTGCCATTGCTTGAAAAAGGGAATCAAGCCGCAGGCGTATATGTGCCGAGTGCCTTTTTTATTGAAGAACGACACCTTGCAAACCGCTTACGAGCCGTTAAAGAGCTTGATAGAAGAAACGGTTGCTTTGGAAGAGAGAGAAGATGTATTCACGGCAAACTTGTTCTTAGGACACTGTTGGATTGATGCGCCGAATACGAGCGCTTCCACCGTCGTTTGTGCGGTGGATAAAACGCAGGCGGAAGAAATTGCCAAGGACTTGGCGAACAAGCTTTGGGCAACCCGTAGAGATTATAAATTCTTATGCGAAGCGGAGCTTCCCGAAGAATGCGTAAAGCGCGCCTTGGAAGGCAAAGAAAAACGCATCTTTATCACCGATAGCGGCGATAATACGACGGCAGGGGCAGAAGGGGATACGCTCGGCTTGCTCGAATTGCTCGTAAACGCAAAGCCTGCGAAAAAGACTTGCGTTGCAGGCATTACCCATCAAGAAATCGTGGACGGATTTTGGACGGCAACCGATGGGGAAGAAGTTTCGTTGCCGCTTTTCGGCGGCGTCAAAGCCACCGTCAAATCGCACGGGGAAATTCTCGGTTGGACGAAGGAAATTATCGGCAGAAGCTTGACCGTATCGATAGGTAACGTGGACGCAATTTTCACCGAGCTTCGCAGTGCGTTCATTGAAAAGGGGAATTTTGACAAGGCGAACGTCGATTTGCTTTCGTATGAAATTGTCGTAGTGAAGCTTGGGTATTTGTTCACCGAGCTTAAGCCCTATGCCGACAGAGAATTGTTCGCTCTTTCCGACGGTGCAAGCTGTGTGGAATTGGCGCGGCTCAACTTAAAACGGATTATACGCCCGATGTTTCCGCTTGAAGATTTCGAGTGGCAGGCGTAATCAAGAAAAGAAAAAAATAAAAATAGGAGTATAAATATGGCTTATTACAACAAACAGGAAACGGAAAACAGAGTTGCGAAGGTTGTAAAACTTCTCAACGAGAAGGATACGGATATTGCAATCATTTACTTCGACGAATTGAACGTGGCGAACGGTTGGTATTTGACCGGTTGGTGCGGACAGTTTGAAAAGGGCGCGGTTTTGGTTGGCCGCGACGGCACGACGATGCTTTTGGGCGGTCCGGAAAGCGAACCTTTCGCAAAGCAGGACTCGGCAATCACCGACGTGCGTTGTTTCCCCGTATTCATGGTTCCCGATGAAGAATATCCCTTGGCAACCATCATTAGCTTTAGCGATTTGTTCGCAGAGCTTTCCAAGAAATTCCCCGTAAAGAAGGTTGGTCTTGTCGGTACGACGGATATGCCTTATGCGGTACATCAGGATTTGGTTGCAGGTTTTGAGGGTTGCGAAATTGTAGACTTGACGGAAGACTACCTTAAATTCCGCTACGTAAAGAGTGATTGGGAAGTGGAACAAGCTCGTCAAGCGACGCAGCTTGCTTGCAAGGCGTACAAAGCCATGGCGGCAAAGGTGAAGGCAGGCAATAAGGAATACGAGGTTGCGGCGGCAGGCGAAGCGGTTTGCCGTGAAAACGGTGCGGATAGCTTTGCGTATAGAACGATTGTCGGCAGCGGTATCCGTTCCAATGCGGTTGTGCCTACGGCAACGAATAAGGTAATGGAAAACGGCGAAATGGTAATGCTTGGTATCGCTCCCCGTATCAACGGCTATGCAGGTACGTTCGGTCACACCGTTCCCGTAAGCGGTGAATACACCCCCGAGCAAAGAAAATGCCTTATCGATATGATTGAAGTTATGAAGCTCACGAAGAGTATGCTTAAAATCGGCAACACGGGCAGAGAAATCGACAAAGTGGGCAGACAGCTTTACGACAAGGGCGGTTATTTGAAATATCTCGTTTGTCCTTTTGCGCACACGATGGGGCTTATGGAAGCGGAAGCGCCTTTCTTCGGCCCGAACAGCGACGATGCGCTTGAAAAGAATATGATCGTCAACGTAGACGTATCTTTCTTTGGACATCCTACCTTGCACGGTTTACGTGTAGAAACCTGCTACGTGATCACGGAAAACGGCGCAGAACCGCTTTGCCCTGAATTTGAAGAAGAATTGTTCAATTACGTTAAATAAAATCCGTATATGCGTCGTAATGCGGCGTTGCGTTTGCGTTTCCCCTTGATTGTTTACACATCAGTAAACTCCCGTCGGGGAATCCGCGCGCCTCGTTTTACTTACATCTAGGAATTTAAAAAATAATGAAGATATAAAAGGAGAAAACAATTATGGAATATGGCAAAAAGAATTGGGTTTTTTGTGACGGCGACCTTCCCCCTAAAGGGGACAATCCCGACTTTCCCGGCCACGAAGCATTGATGATTACCAACGTTTCGCCCATGGATGCAAAAATCCGCATCAAAATCTTGTTTGAAGATAAAGATCCTTATGATAATATTACGATTGATTTGAACGCAGAACGCACCACTTGTTTACGGTTGGATAAACCCATCGGCAAGGAAGGGTATCAAATTCCCTATGGACAGTATGCGATTCACGTTATTTCCGACGTGCCCGTAGTGGCTTGCTTCGGGCGTTTGGACGTAAGACAGACGAATATGGCGTATTATAGCCCTGCAGGCTACGGATTTTAATAAAATCAGTATAAAGGCATTAAAATGAAAAGGCTACAAGCAGTTGTACTAGGCTATGGGGATAGAGGCTCAAGGTATGCCGAATATGCCAAATTAACGCCGTCGGAATTGGAAATTGTCGGCGTTATCGACGTGGCAGAGCACAAACGCAACGAAGCGAAAGAAAAATTTGCGTTGAGCGATAAGCAAACGTACTCGAATTTGGACGCATTTTTCAAGGCGAACGTTTCTTGTGACGTCGTTATTAATGCAACGATGGACCAATTGCATTACGCTACTACGATGGCGTTGTTGGAACGTGGCTATAACGTATTGCTCGAAAAACCCGTTACGGCAAGCGCCGAAGAGCTTTTGGATATAGAGAAAAAGGCGAAGGAAAAGGGGTGCAAGGTGGTGGTTTGCCATGTGCTTCGTTACACGCCTTTCTATTCTCGCATCAAGCAAATTATCGATAGCGGAAAGCTTGGTAAAATCGTTGATATGCAACTTAACGAACACGTTTGGTACGGGCATTTCGTGAATTCCTACGTGCGTGGAAAATGGCGCAGCGAAAAGGAATGCGGCTCGGGCTTATTGCTTGCCAAATGCTGCCACGATACCGACTTGATGTGTTGGTTAAACAACGCTACCGTACCCGAAAAGGTTTCGAGCTTTGGCTCGAAGAGCTTCTTTTGCGAACGAAACGCCCCCGAAGGGGCAACGCAGTATTGCCATGAGTGTCCCAAGCGTGAAGAATGTATGTTCAACGCCTATAAATTTGAGTTGGAAAAGGATTTTATTCCCTTTTACACGTGGTTTGGCATTGGCAAGCCGTTGAACGAAATTACCCTTGAAGAAAAAATCGAGTTTTTGAAAGGGGATACGTATGGTCAATGCGTTTTCAAGACGGATATGGACATCGTGGATAGACAGTGCGTTAGCGTAGAGTTTGCAAACGGCTCTATCGGTACGTTACACTTGGTCGGTGGCGCAAGTAAGGCAGGCAGACACATTCACATTATTTGTGAATACGGCGAAATCGTCGGGTATATTGAAGAAAATAAATTCTTGGTGAGAGTATTCGATCAAGAAGAAGTTTGGTATACGGAAGAAACGATTGATTTTAGCGTGGAAAACGACCTTGGTGACAATGATAACTCCGTAGCAGGACATTATGGCGGCGACTACTACATCATGCGCGATTTGGTGCGTTTCTTAAGCGGTGAGCAAACGTCCGTCTCGACGACGGTGATAGAAGATTCCGTAAATAGCCACTTGATTTGCTACGCAGCGGAAGAGGCGCGTAAAAAGAACGTCGTAATAGACCTTCAAAAGAAATACGGCACTCGTTGAGCGCTTATCTAAATGAAAAATAGAGATGAACAGGCGTACCATTTCGGTACGCCTGTTTTGTAAAATACGCCCAAACACTTGCGTTGGAGGCGGTGATGTGATATAATAAAAAAAGAAAATCCTAAATTAGAAATAGGAGCACGCAATATGATGATCGATAAGAACAACGTTTTGGAATACGGTATCGTTACGGACGGGACGTCTGCTTTGGAGTTTGCCAAAACGGAACTGCAAAATTTCGTGGAAAAATCGTGTGGCTTCCGTTTGGCGGCGTATGACGGTCAAGCGCATTATATTTCGCTTGGTGAAAACGAATACTCCCGTGAAATTATAGCGGAATATGACCTTTCTACATTGAATGAGGAAGGGTTTTATATACTTCCTAAAAACGGGAACGTTTACATATTCGGCGGTTGTTCTAAGAGTGTTATTTTCGGCGTGTACGAGTTTTTGGAAAGGCTCGGCATTCGCTTTTTATCGAGCGACTGTTGCTATACGCCTGCGTGCGACGGCTTGGAAATCCCCGAAAAGGAAGTGAAATGCGTGCCGATTTCCGCACAAAGAACCTATCTTTCGTATACGGCAAGCGAAGATAAAAAATTGCATCTTCGCTATAAATTCTCGGCGGATTTTTCTCCCGATTACAGCGAGCTGGGCTTGAAAAATAAGTGGTATAGTAAAATTCCCACGTCGCACAACTCCGACTGCTATGTGCCTTATGCAAAATATAAGGATTCCCACCCCGAATTTTTCAACGTGTTCCGCTATGAGCTTTTCCGCGGTATTGAAGCGGTGGAATTGTGTTACACAAACGGCTTGACGGAAGACGGGGAATGGGACGAAAGCGTGGAAGAATCGGTGCTTTCCGTAGCCACCGACTCTATGATGCGTTTTATGGAAGACGAGCCTTCCGCAAAGTTCTTTATGTTCGGCAGAGCGGATAATGAAGATTCCCGTTGCCGTTGCGCAAAGTGCGAACGGGCGAGAAATAAGTACGGAGACGCAGGGGTTATGGTCGTATTTATGAATGCGATTGCGAAAAAGCTCCGTCAAAAATTTGCAGAAAAGGGGCAGATATTCGATAAGAAGTTGGTGACGTTTGCTTACCTTTCCACCGTCGAGCCCCCCGTAAAGGACGGAAAACCCATTTGTAAGCAGGTGATTCCCGATAAAGATCTCTATATTCGCTATGCGCCGATTTTGGCGGATTATGGGTATGCGCTCGAAGACGAAAAGCAAAAGATAGAAACGCGCAGGCAAATCGAAGGTTGGTCGATTTTGACGAAAAATTTGATGGTTTGGGACTATAACGTTTCGTACAACGATTATTTGTGGTATTTCTCAAATCTTGCCTACGTGAAGGAAAATATGAAGACGTACGAACGTCTTGGTATGCACTATATTATGAAACAGGGCGCAAATAACGTTACTCCCATTTGGCATGACGAAATCCGGGCCTACGTTAGTTCCAAGCTCTTTTGGAATACCGATTTGGACGTAAACGAGCTTGTGAAAGAATACGTTTCCATCTATTTTGGTCCGGGCGCAGACAAGGTGCAGGCTTATATCGACGAAATGGAAGCCTTTATGCAAGCATGGCGCAAGAGGGGGCTTCATATAGAAGTGAGCGGACATCGTAAAACACAGGATTATTTCGCCGCCGAGCATTATCCGCTTGCGATGCTGCAAAGCCAAGAGAAAACCTTGGAAGAAGGCATTCTTGCCGTTGAAAACTCTGATTTAACCCAAGCGGAAAAGGACGTGTATATCAAGCGCATAAAATCGGTGTTGATTACTCCCGTTCGAATGATGGTTCGCCACGCAAAGACGTACTTTGGCGAAACGAATACAGCGTGCGAAGAAAAGTATATGCGCCTTGCCGACGCACTTGGGTTGAAGATGTCGGGCGAAGCAGTACCTATCTATATGCCCTTGGCGAGCAACAAAGTTGCGAATTATAGAATCATCACGGGACAAAATCCGAGCGAAGAAGAAAAGAAAGCAATTGCGCTTTTGCAAAATTACGTTTTGGAAAAGACGGGTGCGCTCCTTACCGTACAGGACGAATACGGTATGTATCCCGGACACTTCGAACACGTTATTTTGATTGGGAAAAACTTGATTACCAACGAGTTTTATAAAGAAGGCTTGGATCTTTCCAATTACGAGTATTTTATTGAAGCGCAGGGTTGGTGTGTATTCGTGGATTCCGACTACGACGTCGTCGGTGCCGTGCAAGCGTTTATCGATTCGTGCGTAAGACAAGGTGACGGCGAAAACTCTTTGGAAATTATTTCCTGCAGGCAAGTAAAAAAACGTTAACTTAAAATTTATAAAGGGTAGGAAACGCCTTTTCCGATGGTTTGAAGCTCAAATGAAATAAGCATAAAACGCGCTTGTCTATAAAAAACGAAAGCCCCGTGGTTTTCCACGGGGCTTTTGTTTTTTATCAATAGATGAACTCGTCGTATTCTTCCTTGTACTCGCTGATGTCGGGAGCATCTTCTTCAACTTCATCTTCTTCGATTTCTTCTTCAAGCTCGTTGTCAATTTCCGTATCGGAAGCGAGTTCTTTGGGAAGCTCAAACCTTTCTTTCGTTTCCGTTGACGGCGTTTCGAGCGTGGGTGTTTCGGCAATCGGGGGTTCGACGGAAAGCTGCGCAGCTTCGGGCACAACCTCTTGTTGAACGTCCGTAAGGGAAATCTGCGTGCGCTCTACGGGTGCTCCCACGCGCGTCCTCGGCGCTTGCGGCGTATCGAGTGCGAGCACTTCCCTATGGAATTGCCAATGCTGGAGCATCTTGAAATCGTGCGCAGCTTGCGCGGATTTTTCCTGTGCTTTGAGCGCGTTGTATTCCGCAATCACCTCCGCTTTGGTCGTGAAACCGTCCATTTTTTCTTTCAAGAAAGTCTTTTTATCGCAAAGCCCTTTGACGTACATAGAGGGCGTACGGTATTGCCTATTCCGTTCAACGTCCTTCTTTCTTTGCTCATAGTAAGTTGCTGTGATCAAGCCGCTATTTGCCGCCGTCTTTAACGCTTCAAGCTTGCTTGCTTTCAGGGTAGCGAGACTCTGCGTTTTTTCGTCCAATTCCCGTCTTGCTGCCGCTATTTTTGCAGGATAAAGCTCTTTATCGCATTTCTTTTGCAATTTTGCAATAGCTTTTTGCAATTTTTCCGCTTGTTTGTTGTATTTCTTCTCGTCCTTTAAAAATTTCTTGCGGTCTTTGTCGTGCTGCTTTTGCGCCTTTTGGAATTCCTTTTGCGCCGCCTTGAAGGTTTTTGCAGGCGTAACGCGTGCAGGGAGAGATTTAATGTCTTCTTTGATTGCCACGTCGGAAAAGTACGCCGTGGGATTTTCGCAAAGCGTAAGCAGCTCCTGCACCGCAGGGGATTTCATATTCGGTTGTTTGACGAGTATCGCTTTCGTTGCGCATTCTACTGCGCCTTGCACAAGGGGAACGTAGCCGCTCTTATTACCGCCGGCACGCAGATAAGAAGTCATTACGCTTTTAATGCGATTGTTCAAAACGTCGAAATCGACGTCGTGAGAAAGTAAATATTCGTCGAAATTAAAACGGGGGGCCGCCGTCATCGTTTTCGGATCGATAATAGCCTCGTTATGCGACGCAAGCGAGCGAAGATCAATATCTTCTTCGGGAAGAAGGAAAATCGCAGGCGCGGCTCTGTCTAAATATTGATCTACGTAGCGGCCGGGCAACGTTAAATCGTTGATGATCGCAACCGTATAATTTTCAAAAAGGACCGCTTCTAATCCGTTAAGGCTTGCATTCGTTTCGTCATATTCCATCGTGGTAAAGCCTTCGAGCGGACGGCAGGTAGCCTTTTGCATTTCGCTAAAAGAGTAGGCGGGCTTGGTGTTGCTCATTTGCGCGAGCGCTATCCCGATAGGAAGCCCATGTACGCAAGCGTCGAAGCCTTGTTGTGCAAGGGGCTTTTCTACGTATTCGTACATTGCTTGAAGTGGATTGTTGAAAAATTGGTCGAGGGGGATATCGTTGGTTTTTAAGAAATTATAGGTTAAGTAAATGGAGTTCAAGCAACTATTGACGCGCAGGTTGGACTTGAATTCGGGGGGAATGGAAGGCTCGCGTTGATTGTCCACGTTGTCGGGGAGATGCCCATATTCGTTGGCGATAAGTTTCGATCCAAGCTCGTAGAGCTCTTTCATCTTGCGATATTCTTCTTTGTAGTTTGCGGTCAAATCGGAAAGTTCGTCCAAATCTTCCGCTTCGCCGCGCGTGATTGCCTCTACGACTGCTTGCTGTGCCTCGCGGAAGTTCTTAAACGCATACACCTTCTTGCCCTGTTCTGCCGAAACGGCAGACTTGTTGTCTGCCAAACCGATTTCTTCCATTTTTTTGAATATTTCGGTGTAGATATGCTGCAGCTCGGGGGAAATTTGGAAACGGGGGGTTTTGCGGAACCTACTCCACGTTTCCTTATCTTTCATAGGGGGAACGGTGAAGATGTTATGATGGCTTTCGCGCGTGAAAAGGGAAGCGTATTCCCGATCTTCCATCGTAGCAAGCGTTTTTTCCATCTTTTTCATACATTCCGCATACGTCCCTTGCGTAATGGGATTGACAATCTCGCCGTGTTCTTCCGCGTAGGGGTCGTATTGTATCAATGACACCGCCTCTTCAATATCTCTGCGGATTTCAATATGTCCCTTTGCGCCGAAGGGGAGCTCCTTCAAAAGCGCTTCAGCTTTTTCCGCAAGGGGATGGGATACGTCCGTATAGTTTGTGTGGCGAGCCGATTTTTTGCGCGCGGCGTCCATAGCGCTTTGATACATTTCATCGGTGGCGTACTCCTCAAGCTTTTTTAAAAGCTCTTGAAAGACGTCCTTTTCGCCCTGTCCGAAGTCAACGGGGAAGGGGGGAAGCTCCTCTTTTTTTGCAGGAACAAACGGTTTTCCGTGGTCTTTTTCGTAGAAAAAGTTTGCAATGGAAAACTGTTGCTCTTTCGTTAGTTGATTGTAAATGCCTGCAAGAAAGTTTCCGCGTTCAGCAGAGATGAAGCGGCGTTGTTGCGTTTCATAGCCCACTATATTCAAGGGTTGGTCTTTTTGTTCGCAACGAAACTTTGCCAAAGAAAGCCTGTCGTTCAATTCTTTGATATATGATTGTACTTCGGGTAACATAATTCCCTCCACAAGGTTTTGTTTTCGAGTTTATTATATGAAAAAGGGGGAAAAATGTCAATAGGCAAAAGGGGAATTTTTACATTCTTCACAACTCTTCACAAATAGGAAACGGCCATTCCGAAAGGGGAATAGCCGTTTTTGTATTATATGATAGGAAGGATAATCCGTATCTCTGACGTTTCGTGCCGTTTTTCGTATTCGATTTGTCCTTGCATGCTTTCTACAACCGCCTTGCAAACGTTCCAATCCTGTTTGTCGTCTTCACTATACCAACCGCTGTCGTCCGTTATAATGAGAATACACCGAGCGAGTTCTATTTTTGTAGAAATCGTGATGTTTTTACAGCCGTCGTGGCTCAATGCATTCACGAGCAGGGAAATCATAGCGTTGACAAAGGATTTTTTATGTCCGAAAATTTTGCATTGCGACACGTTGAGTTTAAAGGAAATGCCGTTGGCTTCACAGTCGAGGGAAAGCGCTTGATGTACTTCGTCGAGAACTTCGTTCAATAAGAAAACTTCCGAGGCGTCTACCACATAATTACGTTGCGCGTGCGCAGAAAGTTCGTCCAAATCCTTTTCCAAATGATGGGCTTTATCATAGACGATGCGTAAAAGCTGCGCCTGCTCTTCATCCTTTTCTCTATCGTGCGCAATTTTGGCGAAACGGCGTAAGCCGATGACGGACTTTTTCAAATTATGCGAAAGGGAATATACGATTTGCTTGTTCTCTTCCGAAGCGGTGCGAAGCTCGTTTGTTTGCCGTTCGATTTCCACTTGCATATTCTTCGTAAGATAGGCGTTTTTGCGTTCCAACAACACCACCTCTTTCACACCGATAATCAACGTGATAAGAAGAATGAACACACAAAGCACGTAATCGGGCGAGAAGGTGTTGACGTAGGAAGAACGGAAATAGACGTACGCCGAAATCAATACGCATACGATAACGGGGTTTGCTTGCAGTTCCGCGTTCTTCTTTTGCAAGGTGGTAATCACGGAAGAGCCTAAAATTCCCAAAATCAAAATGCCGTACAAGACGAACAAGACGATTTTCAACCCTTCCGTCGCCGCCGTGATAAGGGGACAAAGGAAGGAAAGCACCGCCGCGGTAAGGGAAATACCCAAAAGGGGCAAGCGCACGGGGATTTTCCAAAGCTTCTTTTCCGTGGAAAGGGACGCACCGAAAGCGATCATGCCGATGCAGGCGTATTCGAATGCCAACGCAAGCGCCGTGTATTTTTCAAGGTACATTTCGAGCGTATTGCTCAATAGGAACATAAAAACGAAAATGCTAATGATTAAGTTGGGGACAAACCGAAACTCTCGCTTTAAAAAGCAAATGAGCATAAAGGTGGCAAACACGAAGCCAGCAAAGAAGGTCATAGCATACAGCGGCCAAAGTTGCATCGATCCAAACGGCTCGATAAAATGGGAAACGGTTGCAATGGCACAGGCAACGAGAAGGGTTGCCAAAAGAATCAAAAGAGCGGGGATTTTTTTCATTCGTAATCCTCCGTAAATGCGTAACCTTTCCCAAAATCGGTGAGAACGTATTCCTTTCCGTCCGTTACGTCTAATAATTTACGCCGCATAGAAGAAATATGCTTGCGGACGGTTGTCGTATTGAGGGACTGTGCCTTCCAAATTTCTTCATACAAATCGTTTGCCGAATAAAATTGCCCCGCGTGCGTACTTAAATAATATAAAATATTAAATTCGCTCGACGTGAAGGGGATTTGCCTGCCGTTGTAGAACACAGTACGGCTAACGGGATTGATTTTCAATGCCCCGTACGTTTTTTCGCTCTTTCTAACGGGTTGCAAGCGCAGGTGAAGCTTCGCTTCCAATAGTTTTAAAGAACAGGGCTTTACTATGTAATCGCACGCGCCGTGATAGAAGCTTTCAAGCATGGCTTCTTCTTCGTTGAACGTGGAATATACCACGCAGGGGGGCAAGTCCTTAAAGGAGTCGAAAATATCCAATCCCGAACCGTCGGGAAGAAGAATTTCGAGTACGATTAAGTCAAAGCGCAACAGTCGCAAGCATTCTTCAGCCGTGCTTAAACAGTCGGCGATGATGACGGTATTTTGCTTTGCAAAATGCGCCTGCAACGTTTCTGCGTATTCACGATTTGGCTCAATGAAGAGCAACGTGCGCCCTTTAACCTGCATACAAACCTCCTTGTTTCGTTCTTTTTGCAACCCCATTATAACACTTTACATACAAAAAAACAATAAAAAATAAAGTTTTTGAAAAAAATTTGTGCCGATTTGTGAAGATTTGTGAAGAATGTAAAAACAGGTTGTTTCGCTCTTGAAAAAATCGTGAAGATACCATATAATAATGATGAACTTCGCTTCACTTTGGGCGAAGTATGCCTAAAAAAAGTAGGAACGGTATCGTTATGGATCGTAAGAAACTCTTGATAAGAGCGATAATAACCTTAGGAGCGGCAATGCTCATTAGCGTTGTCGGCGTTTTGCTTGCATACGGCGAATTTACGCCGTTGCCTTTCCTTATTATGACGCTTGTCTTGGCGGCGGTCATTGCGTTGGTGCAGGTTGCCTTTTGGGGGATTGGAAAAACGTCGGGGACGCTTTATACGGTGCTCGGCACGGCGTTGACGGGGCTTTTGATTTCTTGCGTATTCGGTATTATCGTGTATGCGTTCATCTATTCTAGATTCAATTTTAAGGATATGGATTGGGTGCGAATCTTCAAAGGCTTTGCAATCAGTTGGAAATATTGGTTGGCGGTACTCATCATTTGGGCGGGATTCTTCGCTTTATACTATGGATTTATCAACAGAGAGCAGCTCCCTAATATTTTCCGCAAGGGGATTCGTGGGAAAGGCAAGCTCGGGCAAATTGAAGCGAACCTTGAAAACTCCCGTTGGATGACGGATTCGGAAAGAGATAAAATTTTCTCTAGCTGTAAATACAGCGAGCTGAAAGATAGAAAGAAGGACGGTATTCCCATCCGCGCCTACGTAGAAGGAAACGATATGGGCGTTACGTTCAACTCTCCCTGCCATAGTTTGATTATCGGCGCGACGGGTAGCGGTAAAACGACGACTTTTGTAAATCCGATGATTCAAATTCTCGCAGCGAGCGCAGCAGGCTCTTCAATGCTTGTCACCGATCCGAAAGGGGAACTCTTCTCACTGCATAGCAAGTTCCTTGTGGAACGGGGGTACGACGTAAAGGTGCTTGACCTTCGCGATACCTACCACTCCTACCGTTGGAATCCGTTAGAGCCTCTTTGGGACGCGTACAGAGAGTATGCGGAAGCGGAAAACGAAATTTACAAGCGTAAAGACGATCCTGCAAAGAGCGGTTTAAAAATGATTGCCCCTGCAAGCGAATATACGGACGTTTGGTACGAGTTCAAGGATAAGGCGATTCCAAGCGTGGAAAGACTCGTTGCGGAAGTGAACGTCTACAAGGCGCAAAAGTACGATGAAATGTACGAGGATATGAGCGATCTCGTCAGCGTACTCGTTCCCGTAGCAAATCAAAACGATCCGATGTGGGAAAAGGGCGCAAGATCGATTACGATGGCGGTGCTTCTCGGTATGCTAGAAGACAGCGACAATCCCGAGCTTGGCATGACCAAGGAAAAGTTCAATCTCTTCAATATGTCGAAGATATTGCAAACGTCCGAAGGGGAGTACAAGGAGCTGCGCCGTTTCTTCGCAGGGCGGAGTAAATTGAGCAAAGCGGTGGCGCTTTCCAAGCAGGTTATGGACGCGGCGGATAAGACTCGTTCTTCGTATATGAGCGTGCTTTTGGAAAAGCTCTCCCTCTTCAACGATACGGGCATTTGCGGCTTGACCTCGGCATCCGATTTTAACACGGCGGACCTTGCGTTAAAGCCCACGGCAATCTTCGTAAAGATTCCCGACGAAAAGGATACCCGTCACGGCTTGGCTTCCATCTTTATGACGAACGTGTACAAATCTCTCATCAAGATTTCCACGAAATACGAGGACTTGTCCTTGCCAAGAAACGTTTATTACATACTTGACGAATTCGGTAATATGCCCAAGATTGAGAAATTCGATAAGATGATCACGGTAGGGCGCAGCCGTAAGATTTGGTTTAATATGATCGTGCAATCGTACGTACAGCTCAACAACGTGTACGGCGACACCGTGGCGGACATCGTCAAAGGCAACTGCGGCATCAAGATGTTCATCGGCTCGAACGATATGGGCACGTGTAAGGAATTTTCCGAGCTTTGCGGCAACATTACCGTCGTAACGCAAGGGAGCTCTTCTTCGGGTAAGGATAACACGAATTATTCGCAAAATATTCAAACCCGTCCGCTCATTTATCCGAGCGAATTGCAAAAACTCAACAACAAAACTTCGACGGGGAATTCGATTATCGTTACCTTCGGTAATTACCCGTTAAAGACGAAGTTCACCCCGAGCTACAAAGCGCCTATGTACCAAATGGGTATGATGGATACGAACGAGCTTGAAGGCAGATACTTCGATGAAAAGGCGGTGTTCTACGATATAGCAGTCCGCAACCAAAAAATATTAGGAGGATAACGGATGAAAGTAAAAAGAAAGATAACTTCCATAGCAGCGGCTATCTTTATGACGTTGTTTTGCTTGATCGTCATGCTCATTCCCGTATTCTCTTATAGCGGAAATGCAAAGCCCGTCAATAAGTTGGCGGCGGCGGACGGGGAAGCGAACGTAACGCTCGAATGGAATACTTCAAGCGGAAGCGGCACGGCTGTGGATGCGGGCGGCATTGCATATTCCACCAATTTGGGGAAGGAAACTGCGAAGCAAACGGTGAAAGCAAAGCTCACGCTTCACAATCCGCAAAAGGACGTAGACGTCAAGGTGCGCGTGGTAACCCACGACGTTTCCGCAAGAGAGAGATATAACTCGATTGGCGATTACGACGCAATCGATAATACGTACACCTTAAACAGCGATATGACGACGGCGGAAATCGCCATTAGCGTGTATCCTCAATACAATTACCGTAAAGACAGTCTTGACTTGTCTATTAGAAAAGGGAATGCGCAAGTGATAACAACGAAAGTATTCGGCTTGCGAATCCATTCGGTGGAAAACGCAGTTGCGAACCACAACAAGAACTCCCTTTTGGCACAGGTTTTGTGTGATACGTCGCAAATACTTGATACGTGGACGAACGAGACGTTCGTTTATTATCTCGGCGAATTTAACGAGGGGTATAGCTATCTTGCAACGGGTTTGGAATACTCGCAGTCCATTAGCGATTTTTCCTCGAAGAAGGTAAATGGTAAAAAGACGACGCAAACGACGCTTCTCAACCCTACGACGTGGATTCCCACGGATCAGTTGACCGTTTTGAGAAACTTTTATAGCGAGGAGCTTGCTTATTATTATAGAGTGAACGGCTACGTAAAGACCGATTGCGATTTGCCTACGGGTACGACGTTCAAGATTTGGAACGACAACGGTACGTTGTACGAAGACGATTGGGCAGAACCCAAGGACGACGGCGTTGGCAGTCATTACGAATTCCCGAGAGAAGGGGACGGCACGTCGAAGGGAATTTCCCACAATAGCAGAGACGTAGCGAACAACGCAACGAAATATCTCAAATATGACGGCAAAGACGTGACGTTTTGGTTTAAAAACCGTTCCTGTACCCCGAGAACGCTGCACGATTGGTACTATCAGATGATTATTGATAGCAACACCAAGCCTACGGTGACGGGGTATCGTATGGACACGGGCGCATACGGCTACGGCGACGAGCTGTACCTTGCGGTGGATTTCAGCAAGGAAGTGCAAGTAAAAGTTCCTAGTGGTTCGACCTTCCAAGTGCGCGGCTACATTGGAGGGAGCGAAGTACTCTTCGATTACGCAGGCGGCAGTCAAACGTCCACCTTGTATTTCAAGAAGTCCTTGGATGCGGTGGAATACAACGGAACGTCGGTTAGTATTGTAAGCTTTGAAGGGGCGAACGTAGAAGTTTCCGATATGTTTATGAACGGAAATAATATGAACAACATGTTAGAGCTTGCAGAGCTTCCCCGTGCTTCTAGATACAATCCTTTGGCAACCTTCAACACCACGGTGGATACGAGAAGCCCCGACGTGGAAACGAGTTATACGTCTCAATACACGAAGAAATCGCACGTAGTGCCCATCGAATTGTCGAGCATTACGGACGCGGCGACGATGGACGTTTGTTGGTCGGAAAGCCAAGACGCTGCAAGTATTACGAATTGGACGCCCGTCAACATTAGCGGTAACGGGACGGTCAACGTAACGGGCAGCAACTTTACGGGAACGAGATACTTGCACGTACGCGTAACGAGCGCGACGGGCAAACGGACGATAAAAACGCTCGGTCCGTACGAGTTCGATAATAACGATCCCAAAATTAAAAATATTTCCGTAACGGACAACAATATCTATCAAAAGCAGCATGCGGTAAGCGTTACGATTGAGAATTTGGAAGAGGCTGCGCAAACCTATCTTAACAAAGTGTACCTGTACGTAAAAGATACGTCGGGCAGCACGATTGTAGATAAGAAGCTCGTGTACGACCGCGACAGCAGCTCCAATCTTTTGACGGCAGGCGAAGGAAACGTTTACAATATGAACGTGGACACGGTGTTGCTTGGGATAAGCGCAGATACCTACGGCGATTATAGAATCGGCTTTACGGCGGAAGATACGCTTGGCAACACGCAAACCGAGCCCGTATATGCAAACAAAGCAACGGCGTTCGATAACCGCGACACCTTTGAAGCGATTGTTCAAAAGGACGCAAGCGAAAAAGATTTTATCTTTGACGATCAGGAAATTATCGTGATGAGCGGTGAAAGCCGCACGGTATCCTTGATTGCGGAAGGCACGCAATATGCGAGCTTGTCGGTAAAGAGTATCGCAAAGAACGGAACGCTTATCTATGACGATACGAAGGGCGCGTACGGCGCGTCGCCGTCGGAGGAAGCGAAGTTGGACGGCTACGATGCGTCGAACGTTAGCGGTTGGACGGTAACTTCATCGGATAGCAAATTTACGGCGGCGGTTACGTTTGCGCAGGACGCGGAAGGCTATTACGACGTTATCGTAATTGCAAACAAGCAAAGACAATCGCAGGTTATCCGTTTCTTCTTGACGAAAGAAGCAGAGCAATCCAATCCCGACAACTATAAGGCGTTGTATGCGGAAGATAGATTGCTCATCAACGAAGTATGGCGTTTCACCACCAACTACTTCTATAAATACGGGACGGATCCCGAAAAATACGTCAACGTAACCCCCGATAAGAATCCGATATTCTCATCCAAGGATAAGGCGTTGGAATATGCGAAGTTTAAGGAATATCAAGATTTGACTCCTATCGTATTGGAAGCTTCGCAGGCGCAACAGTTAGAAGCGGGTACGAACAGCGCGTTTATGAAAGCGAGCGTTCCCGAAAATGAAAACGTCACGGCGCAGGCAGGGCAAATTTGGATTCGCTACAAGAGTACGAATTGGAAGGTGGGCAGTACGAGCTCCAATTCGACGTCGAGTTGGGTATATTACTACTATGGCGACGGCTCGGGCGTGGAAACGGGAACGACTCCCATCATTAGTGACGTGAAAAAGCTTCCTAGCTACTTGGAAGAAGCGGTAATCATCAACGCAAAGAAGATTTGCGGATACGACGGCGAACCGTACTACTTGACGTACAATAACGGCCACCAAACGACGGGAAGGACGCTTACCTATGAAAAGGAAGCAATCTTCTTCGATCCGCTCACCTATACGGACGGATTTGCCATTCCCGTAGAATATTCGGGAGATCCCGACATCTACGACAACACGGTGAACGTGGACGTAAACGGCAAGGCGCAGGACCTTCCTTATTTTAGCGAACACGACGTTTATTTTGAAGGGGGCTACGGCGCGTTGTACTACCGCTTGCTCGGTGCGGAAGCGTGGTCGGTTGCCTATAACGGCGATCAACTGCAATCCTTCTTCAAAACCACGGGCGTGTACGAATTTGTGGAAATGGGGAACGGCTACAAACAGTATTATCTCTACGTAGACAAGAGCGAACCCATTCTCTTCTACGATTTCACGCATCAAAATTCAGAAGAATCGACGGTTAGCTATCTCGATAAGAATATCGAAGGCTCGGTATTCAACGCAAAATCGGTTACGTTGAAGGGAATCCTTTACGGCTCGAACAGCGTTCCCGGGTACACGTCGGAAGTGGACGAATACGCATACGTATGCGTTATGAACTCCAACAGTACCGTTCTTCTCAAGTTCTTGACGATGAAACAACTCCACGAAATGGAAAACGGGTATCCTTTGACGTCGGGTACGTATCAAATTTATGCGTACGACCGTTTGGGAAACAGTACTTATATGACGGTGCGCGTCAACGACGAAACGTTGTCCGTAGTCGAACAAATCCGTGAGAACAATTCCATCACCTTCCATTTTAACAGAAGGTTGACGGAAATTCGCGAAGAAACGTTTGAAATCTATCGGGACGGCGTAAAGTTAGACGTTGCTTACGCAGAAGCAATTACCTTTAAAGAAAGCGGTTTATACCGCGTCAAACTGACGGATATTTACGGTTATTCAATTGATCAAACTTTCGAGTTTACCCGTGATTATCCCGAACTTAGATTCTACTACACCGAAAACGGCAGATACCACGAAGTTCCCGTTGTGGACGAAACGGCAGAGGACAGCGAGGACGCAACGGTTTCCACCGACCAAGCGGTAAAGGTTATCAAACAAACGGATAATTCCTATTTGGTTATCTGTGCGGAAGATATCCGCATTACCTACTCGAACGAAACCGACTATATTGTGAGAACGGTATCGGGCAATCCGACGGTAAAACAGGGCGGATTGAACTCCGTTACGTTGGACATTTCGGGCGGTACGGAAGATTGGGGGATTCAAATTGCATACGAGGACGATCCTTTGGTTTACGTATCGGTGATTTGCTCCTATGACGTGGACGCTCCCGTTATCTCGGCGTACGGAGAAACGACGAAGTACGTCTATAACGATACGAACGGCGGTAACAACGTACTCTTCCAAGAGGACGGCACGAGAACGGTTGTCGTGGAAAACGGAAGCCGACTCAACACCACGTCGATTACGATGAATTGGTCGGACGAAAACGAGTTGAGAAAGGTCTACTACGTAAGACAAGGCGAAGATTCGCAGGTTGTAGAATTGGAAGATCCCAACGCAGGTACTTGCGTGATCGAGGGAGCAGGAAGGTACACCTTCTATGCGGTTGACTTAATCGGCAATACGGCGGAATTTAGCTTTACGTTGGCGGAAACGCTCAACCTTACCTATATGATCGGGGACAAAGAAATCCCGTTTAGGCCTAACCCGCTCGATTATATCGACGGCGACGTATATACGGAAACGCAATATACGGGCGAAGCGGTACGCTTCATGTTCAACAATTACGGTACGGCGGTTGTGCTTTGGTCCAACGGCGTGGAAGCTTACATCTACTACATCATTTATTCGGAAGACGGAATCTTTATCGTGTATTTGCAAGACGGTGAAGAAATTCTTGTCAATACGACAACCGAGCTTATAGCAAGCGGTACGTTAATGGAAGAACCTTTCCGTTTGTGCCACGGCTCGACGTCGGACGGACGGTATTTGGAAATACCCGCTCCGCAAACGGCGTACGAATTTTGGCAGTTCCGTATAAGCGACGCCATGGGGGTTAGTCCCGTTATCACGCAGTTCGTGCAATCGAATGCGTTGCCGGAAGTGGAGCTTGTAGAAGAGGACGGCGAAGCCGTACCGCAGAACACGTCCGATTTCGTTGGCGTGAACTCGGCGGTGAGCATTGTCGGCGAAAGCGTAAGCGATGAAATTCAATCGGTTGTGGCGTATCGCAACGAAAAATATTCGATGGATTTCACGAATGCGCAGGCATACGTTATGTATGACGGAACGGGCTATGCGAGCATCTCCGAACACGGGTATTACAAGATCGTTGCAACGAATATCTACGGAAACGAACAAGTGACCTATCTTAGACTTAGCTTTGCCTTGGATATTAACGTGCTTGTAGAATATGCGGACGGCGAACAAAGAACGTACACGCTCGGCACGGAAAAGACGCAAAGCTTTAAGAGTAATTCCCTTGTCGGGTTCTCCGTTTGGGATATGGAATGCAAAATTTCCGTAAAGAAAAACGGCATAGCTTTCTTACCTAAGTTTGAGCAAAGAATAGGACATTTCTATTTTGAATTGAGCGCATACGGCGAATATGAAATCACGGCGCTCGACTCCTGCGGAAACCTTTATAAGATAAGCGTTTCCCTGCAAGAACCGAAGGAAATCCCTTACCAAGACTATTTGACGGACTTTAATGAAGAAGCTTTGTATAAGGATAAGTTTTATTCAAATGCGCCCGTTAGTCTTGACCGCGCGATGGTAGAAAACGGCGCAATCGGTTGCGTAACCTACGTTTACGTAGATGGGAACGGCAAAAAATACCCCGCGGTGACGTTGTACGACGTCATCTCGCAAGTGCCGATAGAATACAGCGAAGAAAATTTCCTTCGCAGTATTGGGAAAGAAGGGGACGGCGTATACGAAGTAACGTTTACCGACGCCTACGGCAACAAGTGTAAAGAAACCGTGAGAATTTCGACGGCAGCGCAGCTTTTCATTAGCCGCACGACGCAAAACGGCTCAAGGGCGGATGCTTGGACGTTGCAAGACGCGCTCGATATCGGCGTTTGGAGCAACCGACTCGTCACCTTGACGGACAAAGCAAAAGCTTCGCTTTTGACCGTGGACGGCAAGAAGGCGGAATTCGTAGACGGTAAGTACGTTTTGGAATATCCTTCCATGACAACGACGGAAGACGTGCAAAGACAAGTCGTGTACGTGGATGAATACGGAAACAAGTATTCATTTACCGTACACTTGTACAGAAAGACGCCCGAAGTGACGCTTGAAAGTGAGAAACAGCTCATCGTCATCGGCGGCGAAGCGTATTTGCAGGGTTCGTTTGCATACGCTTGGACGGATACGAAGGTAACGGCGACCTATGCGGTGGATATGAGCGACGCGAAGCCTTATGTAAGCGGAACGGTATTCACGGAAGACGCGTACTACGCATTCACCTTTACGGATATCGCAGGGAATGAAGCGACGAGAACGGTTACCATCGATACAAAGGTTTCCTACTCTCTTAGAAACGGCGGCATTACGGTATTGTCGGGCATTACGGCAAACGGCACGGTGAGCTTGTACGAAGAAGGGGAAAGCTTGACGGTGGAAAGCGTTGAAAAGGACGGCAAAGTTTTAAAGACGAAGGACCGCAGTTTCAACGAACACGGCGTTTACAAGCTTGTGATTAAAGACGTGCTTGGCAACAGAACGTCCTTGGAATTTACGATTTACAACCACGCCATGAATAGCTTTTCTTATACGGCGAACGAAAACTATTCCATCACTCAAGTATGGTATCACCGTGAAGAAGGCTTGCAGTCCTACGTCGGCGACGTCGTAATGGACGAAACGCAAACAAGACACGTGTACGCGTTCAAGATTGAAGGGCAGTACGAAATCGATCTTTATCACCAAGCGACGGGGGAAACCTTCTCGTTTACGGTATTCATCGACGATACGGCTCCTACAGCGGCGCTTGTAGGCGTAGAACAAAAAGGCACAACGAGAAAGAACGTTACTTTGGAAGGCTTGCAGGCAGGCGACGTTGTGAAAATCTACAACGGCAAAAAGCTGATACAAACCTTCAAGGTGGAAGCGGATGGGCAATCCCCGACAATCAAGGAAGCAGGGAAGTACCGCGTGGTTATCACGGACGAAGCCGGCAACACTACGGAATATAGGTTTACCCGTGAATTCACGACGAATAGGGCTTCCAACCTTCTCATCATCTTATTACTTTCTCTTACGGTAGCAGGCGGATTTATTTATATCGTCTTGCGCGACAAAAACAAGATTAAATAAAAAAATATATTATAAGGAGATATATTATGAACTTCATCACTAATTTATTGATTTCGCAAGCAGACATTCAAAGAGTAGTCGATCCCCTTATGGATCTCATTTCTATTGCGTTGCCCGTGCTTTTGGGCTTGGTAGGTTCGCTCGGCGCAATTTGGTGTATCGTACTTGGCGTTAAGTATGCGAAAGCAGAAGATCCTCAAGAACACGAAAAAGCGAAGAATGCGCTTAAAAACGCAATCATCGGTTTCGTGCTTATCTTCGTTCTTCTCATCATGCTTCAAGTTGGTGTAAGCGTATTCACGAACTATTGGTCGACCTATAACTATCAGTAATGAAGATTATAAAAAAACTGTCAGCCTTGCTGCTTAGCGTTGTTACGGCTTTCAGTTTGAGCTCCTGTATAGATTTGGGAGTAGGGGACGAGGACGATTCGTATAAGAAGTACATATCTAGCGTACTCCTACTCTCTCCGCTTGGGAGAACAAGACGGACGATGCTCCGTTTCAACAAAGATATACATTTGGGCGACACCGCGATCAACGATGACGTTGTGCCGTATAGGGCGTATTCGTACATCGGTTTCCACGTTTCCACTTCGTACGACGTAGTGGTGGACGAATTTGCGCTTTTTGCCAAGATGCCCGAAGTGGGCGGCGGAAGCTCGGCTACTTTGGAAATGTACTTTTACGTTACTGACAAGATGCCTACAAAGCTTGGCGGACTGTTTGGAAAGGACGACGTATATTTGCCTGAAGAGCCCGATTATTCGGACGAGAACGATTACGACGACGATCCTTTGGCAGAACCGCCCAAGGACGACGACGGAAACGTTGTAGATCGCGACAACGAAGTGACGGAAGACGACTTGCAAGGCAAGTATTTTTCGGCGACAATGGAAGTCTCGGACGTTTGGTCCTCGGCGCATTTTAAGTTTGAAGTGCCGCAGGAAGTAAACCGCGGGGATTACATCGTCATCAAGATTCTAAATAACTGTGTGGCAAAAGATTACGAAACGGCAGATAAAAACGTAATGTTCACAGTCAATCATTTAATGTTTCGCTTTACGTATGCAGATTCGGAGTGATTTCACAACGGTTTTGTGAGGTAAAGCACAGAGGGACCGTATGTTTAATTGGTTTTGGGAATTTTTATACGGCTTGGTAAAAGTCGCATTCTACTGCATCGATTTCATTTTGGAAATTGCGCAGATGCTTTGCGGTATTAAGCCCGTGACCGTATCAACCGCAGACGGAAAGAGTAAGGAAACGGATATACTCTATCATTTCCTAGCAAGCGAAGAGATAACGAATGCGTTTATCATCGTCGTTGTGGTGGGCTTTATTCTGCTGTTCTTGTTTACCGCATTTGCGATACTGCGTTCGCAGGTAAAGGACGGAGAAGGAAAAACGCCTGCGCGTATTTGCTTTAACTCGGCGAAAACGCTGTTATATTTCTTAATGGTGCCGGGGATTATGCTGCTTGCCAGCGTATTCGTTTCCACCGTTATGGGAGTGCTTTTTGAAGCCACGTCTTTGGGCGAGGGCTCTTTGGGTGCGTCGCTGTTTACCATCATCGCAGAGGAAGCGTATACGGGCGACGGGAACGTGCAAACCATTCTCGACGGCTATCTTGACGGCACGTACGATTATTACAGTACTACGCAAGTGCAGTCGCATTTCGATTTGAGCGAGATGAACTATTTCCTTGGCTTTGTCGGGGGCGTTTCCATCTTGATTCTCTTGGCGCTTTCGATGCTTTCGTTTGTCGATAGAATCATCAGTCTTGTGGTATTGTATATCATTGCTCCCATTTCTATGAGCACGTCTGCACTTGACGACGGCGCAAGATTCAAGCTTTGGCGAGATACGGTCATCAATAAGTTTTTAAGCGCATTCGGCGCATTGATATGCCTAAACGTATTCGTCCTAATGTTGAGCGTTATTCGTGAAATCGAGTTCTTTGATAGCAACTTTATGAACGCTTTGGCGCGTTTATTCTTCACGCTCGGCGGTGCGTTTGCTTGCTACAAGGGAACGGCAATGATAGGCAATCTTGTCAATAGCGGCGCAGGCTCGCAAGACTTGCAGGACAGAGCGTTTGCAAACGGTATGTTCGGCAGAGTTATGGGCATGGCGGCGGTAGGCGGAAAAATGTTGCTTAAACCTTTGACGGGAGCCGCTTCCAAGGCAGGCAGGAGCATTCAAGGCAAAGCAAGTGCGGCAATACATAGAGACAGCAATGCAAAGCGTGAAGTAAAAGCGGCGATGGCACGGGATAAATATACCGAGAAGTATAAAGCGAAGAGCGGACAGGAACAAAAGATTCGCGAAACCTTACAGAAGGGCTCGCAAAGCCCCTTAGGGAAAACGAATAATATTGCTCCGCCCAATCAATCCGCACCCACGCCGATACCCGTATCGGGATACGCACCCGACGGACCTATGGGACGTTATAGCTCGGGGAACCACGAGAGCGCAAACCAAGCGAACCAAACGATTAAGGACGCAATGCCCGATTTGCACGACGATGACGAGGGCAAAGGGAAGTAAAGGAGGCTAATTGTGAGAATTATACCTAAAAAGACAAAGGTAAAGGTGGAATTTTACCGCAATATTAGCCTTGTCGATATCTTAATCGGCGTTGTGGGCATTATCTTGGAAATACTGTTATTCTTCACGAATTTCGGCGTTGCTACGTATGCGATGATGGCAATTGTTTTGGGTATATTTATTTGTTTATACATTCCCTTCGACGGGGAAAAAATGTATTTGCAAATTTTCAATTGGATAAAATATCTCGTAAGCAAGAAGAAATTTGTGAAAAATTCCCCCGATCCAAAATCGGAAATTAAGGAATTGTTCCCGTTTACGGGTATCAAGGACGGCTTCATTGAATTTGACGGTTATTACGGCGGCGTTTTGGAAATTCAACCTAAGGAATTCCGTTTGCTTTCCGATTATAAGCAGTCGGAGCTGATCGATAGAGTATTCGCGTCGATTATCCGCAGCGTTAGCGGCAAGACGACGGCGAGCCTTGTCAAAATTGATAGGCCGATGCTTTTGGACGATTATATTAAGCAAGAAAAGGTGAAGAAAGCGGCGCTTGACAAAATGGTGGAAAGCGGCGGTATGTCGTACGAAGAAAGCGTAAACCGCAAGAACATCATTGACGACCGTGCTGCTACGTTGGAAACCTTAAATAAGAAAATCGTCGTAGAAAAATCGGCGTACTATTTCGTGGTTTACGATGAAAAGCAGTCCACCGTTTCCGAAATCCTTAACAACGCAGTTTTGAAATTTAAAGAATACGCAATGAATACCAAACGCTTGAACGACGAAGAGATTGCCGTATTCTTGAAATATAACTATACGAACAAATTTGACGAGCGGGAAATCGGCTATTACGAGCCGGATGAATATATGAACTATATCCTTCCCGAATCGGTGGAATTTAAGATGAATAAGGCGTATATGGACGGCAGAGAATTTACGACGTTCACGCTGCGAGATTATCCTTTAACGGTGCGAAACGCTTGGGGGTATCAACTTTTCAACATTCCCGGCACGAAGGTTGTGATGAATATGCAGCCGATTGAAAAATCGAAAGCGGTACGCCGTATTGACAGAGCCTTGCAGGAGCTTCTTTCCAAGGCGAACAATGCGAGCAAGGCTTCGGACGTTATCGATCAACAAACGCATATTGATACGCTTGTAGAGCTGTTGACGATGTTGCAAAACGACAACGAAACACTCTTTGAGGTAACCATTCACGTGACGGTGTTTAACGATGATACAACGGCGAAAGAAAGTTTGAAAAAGCGTGTAAAGACTTTGCTTTCGGAGCAGGGCTTTAAGGTGAGTGAAAACTCGTCGAAGCAGCTCCGTGCGTTTATCGGCAGCAATATTTCCGCAAGCGACGGCATGAAAGAGAATTATCGTTCTATCCATTCTTCGTCCGTGGCGGCGGCATTCCCGTTCGTACTCAATTATTTGATGGACGACAAGGGGGTATTGCTTGGCGATTCCAATGGGTTCCCCGTCGTGGTGGATTTCTTCAAGAGAGATAACGAAAGAGTCAACTCGAATATGGTTATTATGGGGAAATCGGGAAGCGGTAAGTCGTTTGCGACCAAGACGGTACTTTCCCATTTAGCGGCGGAAAATAGCAAGATTTTCATTCTTGATCCCGAAAACGAATACGTCAATCTTGCGCGTAGCTTGGGCGGCAAAATGATAGACGTCGGGACGGCAAAGGAAGGCAGACTCAATCCCTTCCACGTCATTACGACCTTGGAGGCGGACGAGTCGTTGGATGAAGTCGGCTCGAATTTCTCCGTACATTTGCAGTTCTTGGAAGAATTTTTCAAGCAAATTCTCGTTGGTATCAATGCGGATGCGCTCGAATATCTCAACAACATTGTTTTGCGCACTTATGCGAAGAAAAATATCACGCATACAACGGATTTTTCAAGGCTTACCCCCAAGGATTATCCCACCTTTGACGACTTGTATGCAATGATTCAAGAGTTAATGGGAACGGTGCAATCGGAATACGACCTTTCCAACCTGCGCATATTGAATAACTATATTGCGAAATTTGCGGGCTCGGGGAGAAACGCAAACCTTTGGAATGGTGAAAACAGCCTTTCGGTAGACGAAAACTTTGCGGTGTTCAATTTCCAAAGCCTTTTGGCGAATAAGAACAATACGATTGCGAATGCGCAAATGCTGCTCGTTTTGAAATGGTTGGATAATGAAATCATCAAGAATAGAGATTTCAATCTCAAACACGGCACGGATAGAAAGATTATCATTGTCATCGACGAAGCGCACGTCTTTATTGATACGAAGTATCCCATTGCGCTCGATTTCATGTTCCAGCTTGCAAAGCGTATTCGTAAATATAACGGTATGCAAATCGTTATTACACAAAACATTAAGGACTTTGTCGGAAGTCCTGAAATTGCAAGAAAATCCACGGCGATTATCAATGCTTGTCAATATTCTATGATCTTTGCGCTTTCGCCCAACGATATGGGGGATTTGTGCACCCTGTACGAAAAGGCAGGCGAAATCAACGAAATTGAACAGCAGGATATCATCAACAATGACCGCGGTAGCGCATTTGTAATCACGGGCCCGCTTTCCCGAACGGGTATCAACGTGGTAGCGTCCGACTATTTACAACAACTTTTCGGGGGTTAATAAAAACAAGGAGAATTTGGAATGATCGACAAGAAAAATATCGATATTCTTTACGACCACGAAAAATTCAATACGGCTATAGAACAAGCGGCGGTGGCGTTTGTGGAAAGCGTAATGGGAACGCAAGCCCATACGGAAGCAGGCGCCAACACTCTTCAAATCGTAAAAGGCAACGCGCTTTCGCTTATGAGTAAATTGCCTATCGAGTATTATCAAGTTTTAGAAAGCTATCTCGATGGGAAGGCTGTGAGTAATTTTGCGGTGGTGCCGAGTGACCATCCTATGCCCGATTATGCGGAACAACAAACGGAAAAAGGCTTGATAGAGCTAATCACGGCATGCAGCGGCGGCGTTTGGAAAGTGAAAAATCCCGAAGAGGCAAAAACGTATTATAGAAACAAATTCCGCGCGGAGCTGGAAGCCTTAAACGTAGCGGAAGAATCGGTAGAGGAAAGGGAGGAAACGATGGCGAGAAGGAATGAAGAGCAAGAAGTTCGTTTGGGATTTTGGGAAAAAATAGCGAAAAAGAGAGCGATTGCAAAATCGTATAAGCAACAAATTAAGTTGAAAACGCAAGCAATCAAGAACGCAATCAAGAAAAACGAAAAGATCAGCAAGGCGTACTTGGCGGAATACAAGCAAACGCACACCAAGGAAGAATACAAGCGCATTTCCACGCTCATGAACAAGCAAATGAAGGAAAATAGGAAGTGGAGCAGGTTGGAGATTGCCCACGTGCAAGCGGATCTCAAATACGAACAGGTATTAGAGCAAGGTGCGTTGGACGACAAGGCTTCGCTTAGTACTCTTCGCCGTGCGGCAAACAAGCAGGCTGCTACGCAAACGAAGATGCAAAAGTTCTTGAATGATATTTACGGCATGGCAGAAACGTCGGATCGCAGAAATCAAACGGTTGGGGCGTACGATTTGTCTTACGTTTATATTAGCGGTGTGGATCATACGACGGTGGAAGAGGAATGGACGCTTTTGAATGGCGAGCGTGCCGCGGAAGCTGTGGAAGTGGAATCTTTCGAGGGCTTGGAAGAAGCTGTGGAGAGATTTGAAGAAGAAAACCGTATGCGTGAAAGGGTTGCTTATATGGAAGAGATACAAAAGCAAGGCGTAGCGGTGGAAAGAAATGAAGGGAAATCCGTGGAAAAAACGGTGTCTAACGATTCCGCGCCTGTCGTGGAAGAGAACGAGAAGGATTTGGAATTTTAAAGCAAAAAGTAGGGGGATATATGGCTAGAACATTGCAAAACCCGCAAAAGATTATTGGAACTTCTTTGATGGGAACGTTGGAAAGATATCTTTTGAAGGATGTGGAAAAAAAGGCGGAAAAAGAAAATCTTGCTTGGAATAGCTCCGCCCTTCGAATTTACCAAGGCGACGTACAGACGATGCTTTCGGGCGTGGATACGAAATACGCCCGTGCGTTGGTGGCATTGAGTGAGGGAGCCGACGTTACGGAGTTTGTAAATATAAAGGAAGGGGACGCGTTTTCCCGCTATTTAAAGGGGGAAACGGACCTTTTGCAGTTCTTTACAGCCTTGAAAAACAACGAAGCGGAAGTATATAGCGAGGATGCGGAAAGGGCGTATTTCCAAGTGAGCGGTTGGGCAACCTACGGCTTGAAGCCTTCGCCGAACCTTGTAGCGGAGTTTGAAAGGGAACGTATTCAAAAGTGCTTTGCTGTCAAGAAAACGGCGTACAAAGAACGTATGAGCGCCTATGACGAAGCGGCAACGGAGAAGAAAAAAGTTCTCAAAAGAAAACAAGCCGAATCTAAGGCGCTTGTAAGCCGCTATAAAAAGAGCGGTGACAAGGCGTTCAATAAACAATGCAAGGAAACGGAAAAGGAAAACAAAAAGCTTTTGAAATTCCTTGAAAAAGAGAATAAGCTCCAACGTAAAATTGAAGATATTCGTGCGAAAAAAGATCTTGGCCTTGCTTTTAGCAAAGACGATAAAAAGCTTGCCAAGCTTGAAAAATCCTTGCGCGAAGAAAGGGAAAAGAAGGAACAGTTCAAGACGAAAGCCCTTCAAAAGCTGCAAATAAAGGATCGCTATGACCTACTCTTTAAGACAAGACGAGCAGAACAGCTTGCGCTTGACGATTACAGCTATTTCGTGGTACGCGGTCCGTTATCGGAAGCGATGAAAACGGGGCAGCTCCCTGCAAATCTTATGGGTAGAAATCTTGACGAAAGAGGTATTGAAGACCACTATGAGGCGCAGCACGACGTATTTAGACGTGAAGAAGACAAGGGGGCGGAATACGACGCAAGCCGCAGTGCGCAAACGGACTTTATTCGCATCACTCGATTTTATGAGGACGCACAAGCGGGAATGCGTGATAGAGAAGTAGCGGCAGAAAGAACGACGCTCACGGCTGTTTTGGAAGAAAACGGCGTGGAAACGGAAAGAGAAGAAGAGCCGATGAAGGCGACGGAAGAAACGCAGGAAAAGAAAAAGGAAATAGACGTTCCTTCTTTGGAATAAGTATTAAAATTGGGAAAAGAGTTCTGCAAAAGCGGAACTCTTTTTTGTTAATCTTTTTATAATATGGAAAGTAAAGCAAAAGACTTGCTTAAAATTTTCAAGTGTGGTATAATTTGTTGGTATTGTGTTGCATGGCAACTGTAGAAGTTAGGTTTTGTAGGATAGAAAAATGAAGGGAACGAAGAAGAAATACGTATTAGATTGCTCCGCAATCATTTATATGGCTCTTTTGCAAGGCAAGATGAGCAACGTTTTTCGTTTGTCGTTGACCTTAAAGGAAACGGTGGATCCTACGGCTTTACAGGAAGCGGTGAACAACCTTACGCCGAGATTTCCTACGGTTTTAGCAGGAATACAAGACGGCGCGTTTCAATATTTTGTCGTGCCTGTAAGCGAGCCGCCGCTTGTAAAAGAGGAAGAAAAGCCGCTTATCTATATGCCCCGTAAGGAAATCAAAAAGTGCGGCACGCGAATACTTTATAAGGATAATATGGTTGCGGTGGAGTTTTTCCACGCGATTACCGACGGAAGGGGCGCAACCTACTTTTTGAAGGCGCTTATTGCGGAATACGTGCGCTTAAAGTATGGCGTTGAGACCACGGAAAAAGATGAAATTATCACGCCAAAAACGGCTGTTTCCGACGCAGAAACGGAAGATAGCTTTATGAGCTATGCAGGAAAGACGAAGCAAGCGTATTTTAGCTCTTCGTCCTACCGCTTTAAGAGCAAAAAGCGTGGGGATAGCATTTCCTTTATCACGGGGACGTTCGACACGGATATCATAATAAAAACAGCGCACAAATATGGCACGACGGTAACGACCTTTCTTTCAGCTGTGATGTTGGAAGCGATTATGGATATTCAAATCCGCACGAAAAAGCCCCGTCAAAAGAGCAAGCCCGTACATTTGATGATTCCTATCGACCTTCGCAGACAATTTCCAAGCGTTACCTTGCGCAACTTTGCCTTGCAGGCGTATTTGACGCTCGATCCCGACGACGTGGAAATGCCGTTTGAAAACTTGATGAGCAGCGTCGAGGGGCAGCTTCGCCGTCAATTCGCCTTCGAGCCGTTGTCGGCAATCATCACGCAAACGGCGCACCTGCAAAAAGGGGTGCAATATTTGCCCCTATTTATCAAAAGCACGACGGTGCGTATTGTGCTCAATTTTGTGGAAGAAAACACGTCGGCGCTCTTTTTCTCGAATTTGGGGCTTTTCACCTTGCCCGATTCCATAAAAGAGTACGTTACGGGCGCGGATTTTGCGCTTACGCCGAGGAATAGTTCGCCGTATAATTGCGGCGTCGTTTCCTATGGGGACAAGCTACGCATCAATCTTACCAAATGCGGTGAAGGTGTGGGATTAGAAAGACTTTTCTTTGAAAAATTGCATAAGTTTGGGTGTATTCCCGAATTGGAGGTGGACGGCGAAGCCGTATCCATGCCCGAATTCTTAGGTTGGCGATAGACTTTTCGGGCGAAACGAGCCGATTGCGTCGAAAACAAAAATTGAAAAATACGGAAAATAAAAAACCACGCAATTTTGCGTGGTTTTGATTTTTATGCAATCGGTTTGGGAAGGGCAATTTTAAGCGCCTTTTGTTCCGCTGAGATGACGATGTGCTCGTGCGTTCCGCCGTTTTCGCCGTCGATGCACCAATTTGTTTTTTCGGAGTGAATTTCAATTTCTTTTGCTCGGACAAAGGTAAGATCGGACGTGTAGAAATCGCGCGCTTGTAGATTGTCCCACAATTTTTTCCATTCCTTTCTATTTTTGGGGCGGGGAATGAACAAGCATTCCAAAAGCCCGTCGTCGAGTACCACCGATTTGTCCACAAGATAGGGCATACTTGCAATTGAACGGGAGTTGGAAATCGTCCCGAAGGCGTATTCGCCGTTGAGTACGATACCGTCCGCGTGTACGGTCATTTTACGGCAAGCCGCTTTCAGCTTGTTAGGCCCGATATTTTTAAGGAAATTTACGAAGTATGCAAGGAATTTCCAACGTTTTTTCGCCGTCTGCTTGGTGTCGTAGGGAACGTTGCTGCCGATGCCGAATGCAACGGTGTATGCAAAGTATCGATCCCCAAATCTACCTACGTCAAGTTCCTTTACGTTGTCGGATACGGCGATTTCCGCAGCTTCGAGAACGTTTTTAGGAATGTTGTGCGTTCGAGCAAAATCGTTTACCGTGCCGGTGGCAATATACCCTACGGTAACGGGCTTTTCAAGGTGCATAACACCGTTTACCATTTCGTTGAGCATTCCGTCGCCGCCTGCGATAACAATACGGTCAAAGGATTGCCCGTCTTCGAGAATTTTTCTCGTTCCGTCGCCTGCCGCTTGCGTGGGATAGACTTCCACTTGATAGCCGGCTTTGGTAAATATATTCAGCACTTCGGAAAGATGCTCGTTTATTTTTCCTGATCCCGCATGGGGATTAAAAACAAAAAGTAATCGCTTCATAGTTAAATTCGTAACCAAACCTTTCTATGCATTATCATAATATATTCTTAAACAAAAGTCAAGACTAATAAGCAAGAAAGGGGCATTTTTGACATAATTTTCATATTGTCGACACATTGAAAACTAAATAAGCGTTTCGTATTCTTCGTATAACCTATCCAGCATTGTCTTAATTTCTTCTAAACGGTTGCATTTTTCCGTAAGAAGAGGGAAATTGGAGGTCACTTCGGGAGTGGAAAGCGCTTCGTTGATTTCCGCATCTTCCGCTTCGAGTAAAGAAATTTCTTCTTCTATCTTTTTGACGCGCGTGCGACGTTTTGCGTCCTGCGCACGTTCTTCTTTCGTGCGGTAATAGCTCTCTTTTTGTTCGGAATTTTTTGAAATCGCGGGGGCAGGTACGTGTTCAACCTGTTTTTTAAGCTGCTGCTTATAGGCGGTATATTCGTCGTAAGAACCGTTAAATTCCGTGGATTTCCCGTTTTCAAGCTCTAAAATTTTGCCTGCCAACGCACGTATGAAATAACGGTCGTGCGAAACGAACAAAAGCGTGCCGTCAAACGCCTTCAAGGCAGCTTCAAGGCTTTCTCTTGCTGGCAAGTCAAGGTGGTTGGTCGGTTCGTCGAGAATAAGGAAATTCCCGTTTTCGCACTCAAATACGGCAAGCGCAAGCTTTGCTCGTTCACCGCCCGAAAGCATACGCACCTTTTTGTCCATATCTTCGGCGATCAAGCCTGCCTGCGCAAGGATATTGCGCACCTTCGTTTGCTCCCAAGTTACGTGTCTACCCCAAAGCTCGCTAAGCACGTTTTCATTGGGGTTAAGGTTGGCGTTTTCTTGGTCGTAGCAAGCAACCTTTACAAATCGACCAAAACGGATTGCGGCGTTTTTGCCTTTCACAATTTCCTTGATTAGAGTGGACTTTCCCGTGCCGTTGTCCCCAATGACGGCGCATTTTTCACCGCGCATCAACGTGAAGGACGAGTTTTCGAGTAAGGTCTTTTCCCCTGCAGTCAAGCGTAAATTTTGTATTTCCAAAACTCGTTCGTAGGGTTTTTCCGAGTAGGTAAAGACAAAGCGCGGCGGTGTGGGGGGGAGCGAGGGCTTTTCCACAAGCTCCATTTTTTCGAGCGCAAGCCTACGCGATTGCGCCATTTTCGTTGTGGAAGCGCGGACGAGATTTCTATCCACGTATTCCTGCATATGCGCACGCTCTTCCTGCTGTTTTTCGTATTCTTTCAAGAGGCGCGCGGTCTTTTCCGCTTTGAGAACCTTGTATTTTGTGTAGTTCCCCTTAAAGACGGAAAGCTTCTTGTTTTCAAGTTCGTAAATCTGCGTGACCAATCGATCGAGAAAATAACGGTCGTGCGAGACGGTAAGAATCGCCCCTTTGAAGGCGGAAAGGTAATCTTCCAACCAAAAGAGCGTTTTCATATCGAGGTGGTTGGTAGGCTCGTCAAGGATGAGCAGTTCGGGTTCTTCAAGTAAAAGTCGACAAAGCTTTAACCGAGTTTTTTCGCCCCCCGACATGGTGGAAATCGGTTGCTCATAAACTTTTTCAAAGCCCATACCGTTTAAAACGGTGCGGATACGCACTTCAAAGTTGTAGCTGTCACGCGCGGCAATTTGCTTATTGAGCGCCTCGTATTTTGCGGAAAGCACACGGTATTCATTGGAGCTTTCCTGCGTTTGCGCAATTTTATTTTCCGTTTCGCGCAAAGCCTCGATGGCACGGATATCGGCAGTGAAAATCTCACGCATTTCTTCAAAAACGGTATTGGAAGAATCGTAGCCGCCGTTTTGGGCAAGATAGCCGATGCGAATCCCATTTTTGCGGAAAAGCGTACCGCTTTCGGGGCTTAGCTCGGACAACATAAGTCGAATGAGTGTGGTTTTCCCTTCACCGTTGCCGCCGATAAGACCTATCCTTTCGCCTTCATTCAACGCAAAACTGACTCCCTCTAAAAGAGAGCCGCCGTTGAAGCCGAAAGAAACGTTGTCAGCAGAAATGAGCATAAAAGACCTCGTATATTTTTTGGCAAAATACGCCAAAGTATTGTTGATGGATAAAAAGAAATTTGAAAAATTGCGCCGTGCCGAAGCCGAGCTTGCTTACGCCAAACCGCGAAGAGCGGCGAAATTGACGGGTAAAATTGTCAAATGGAAGGGGCAGGTATTCGATGAATGAACGAATATGCGGTTAATAGTCCCACTCGGGGATATATTTCTCGTTGCTTGATTTGCGTTCTTGCGTAAATAGGTTGGTGATGCCAAGCTCGTCCGCCGTATCCAAAGCGGCGTTGTATTCTCTTGCCGTAATTGGGCGGGACAATTCGGGCATACCGTCAATTTTTCCAAACGGCGTGTATTGGCTCATAAGGCTCAAATAGGTATCGCTTGGAAGGGAGCGTTTGAACCATTTTAAAATGGCTTTCGTATCCGCCGTGCAAAGGGGCATTACCAAATGGCGCACGATACACCCCGACAGCATTTTGCCGTCGTCCGTCATTTTCAAGGGCTTGGAATTTGCCATAAACTCGACCGCTTCGCTCGCCACGTCGAAATAGTTTTCCTTACCCAAATACCGTTTGGAAAGGGTGGGGGAATAAAATTTCATATCGGGCAAATAGACGTCTATAAACGGGTCGATGCGTTTAAGCGCGTCGATTTTTTCATAGCCGCTCGAATTATAAACGACGGGGATTTTCGGCTTGTAAATTTCAAATGCAGGGAGCAGGTATGCGATGAGATGGGACGGAGTGACGAGAGAAACGTTCTCTGCACCCATAGCTTCCAAGGCTTTGAAGATATCCGCAAGCTCTTGCGGCGTGATAGCCTTTCCGCGCTCCGCGCGAGAAACCTCATAGTTTTGACAGAACGCGCAACGCAAATTACAGCCCGTAAAAAAGACCGTACCGCTTCCGTTTTTGAAGGAAATGCACGGTTCTTCAAAGGGGTGCAAATAGTATTTTGCGATATGCAATCCTGAAACGCCGCACGCACCCGCATTTTCCAAGCGGTTTGCGCCGCATTCCACGGGGCAAAGTTTGCAATTTTCAAGCAAATGCTTCCATTCGTTCGTCATAATTGGTATTATACCACGAATGGAAAAAATTTGCAAGCATGTATGTACGCGCGTACGGAATTAGTTGACAAGTGTCGAAAAAAAGGATATAATGATAGTCCCGATGAAAAAAGCGAGGGCTTTTTTTATGTGGGAACTTCATTGTAAATCCCAAGCGCAATGAAGAACTATAGTTAGCCTGACAAGAACCGAACAAATTAAGGTTTTTGTGGCAAAAATGGCTTGATACGTCGTCAACAACCCTTATCATACGCCGTGTATGATTGCGGTTTGTTTTCTAGTCTGAATCTCATTTTTGCAAACAAAAACTGCGCAGCACCTTAAAAGATGGATTTTTCAGCAGATTTTGGCGAAGGTGGGCGCAGTTGTATAAAAATACTGCAAGGACGCATTTGTCAGAAGATGCGAAAATAGAGGCTTTTAAGGCTTAAAGTGTTCGATTCTTGTCAGGCTAAGAGGATTTTTTACATGAAAAAGTTTTTTACCAGCGAAAGCGTCACGGAAGGACATCCCGATAAGGTTTGCGACAACATTTCCGACGGTATTCTTGACGCGATTTTAGCACAAGATCCCTATGCTCGCGCAGCGGTGGAATGTGCGGCGGCATTCGATACTTTGCTTATCATGGGCGAGGTTACGACGACGGCGAACGTGGATTACGAAGCGAAAGCAAGGGAGATTATCAAAGAAATCGGATACGATTTCGGTACGTTTGCTTACGATAAATGCAAAATTATTACGGCGATTCATCAACAGTCGCCCGATATTGCGATGGGCGTAAACGCTTCCCTTGAAAAGAAAACGGTAGGCGGCGACGAAGCAAACCAACTCGGCGCAGGCGACCAAGGTATGATGTTCGGTTATGCTTGCCGTGAAACCAAAGAGCTTATGCCCTTGACGCTCTCTCTTTCTCACCGTCTTGCAAAGAGATTGACCGACGTTAGAAAGAGCGGACTTTTGCCTTACCTTCGTCCCGATGGAAAGACGCAGGTTACGGTGGAATATGAGGACAACGTTGCAAAGCGCGTGGATACGGTTGTCGTTTCCACACAGCACGACGCAGTCGTGTCGCAGGAACAAATTCGTGAGGATATGAAAAAACACGTAATCGATGAAATCGTTCCTTCGGAGCTTATGGACGAAAATACGAAAATTTACATCAACCCCACGGGCAGATTTGAAATTGGCGGTCCTGAGGGGGATAGCGGTCTTACGGGCAGAAAGATTATCGTAGACACCTACGGCGGCAGATGCGCCCACGGCGGTGGCGCATTCTCGGGCAAAGATCCTACGAAGGTGGATAGAAGCGCGGCGTATTTCTGCCGTTATATCGCGAAAAATCTCGTGGCGGCAGGGCTTGCAGACGAAGTGGAAATCCAAGTTGCATACGCAATCGGCGTAGCAAAACCCGTTTCCGTTTTTGTGGATTCCCACGGCACGGGCAAGGTGGACGACGAAACGCTTGTTGAAATCGTCACGAAGGAGTTTGACCTTCGTCCGTATGCGATTATCAGTAAGCTCGAACTCCGTAACCCCGTTTTCAAGAAAACGGCGGCGTACGGACACTTCGGTTACAAGGGTTTCTCATGGGAACGCTTGGATAGAGTGGACGACCTTAAAAAATATCTCTAATACCTATAAAATCCGAGCATATTGCTCGGATTTTTTTATGTGCGCCATTTGAGAAAAAATATGTCGAATAATGTAGAAAATAAAAAATGAAGGGGGCAGGTATGCAACGAAATAAAAAAGAGAGCGAAATGATAGCTCTCTTTTTTAGATTATTTTTATAGCAATATAATTCCGTTTTCTTTGCATATTCGTTTGGTTTCTTCGTCCCAAAGGGATACCTGTACTTCTCCGATGTGCGCTTTGCCCAAAAGGAGCATGGAAAGACGGGATTGCCCGATACCGCCGCCCATCGTCAAGGGCAGCTCGCCCGCAAGTAACGCTTTATGGAAGGGCAGCTCTCTGCGCTCGTTGGCGTTTGCTTTCGTAAGCTGTTCGTCCAAAGATTTTTCGTCCACGCGGATCCCCATAGAGGAAATTTCCATAGCGCAGTCCAAAACGTCGTCCCAAAACAAAATGTCGCCGTTGAGCGACCAATCGTCGTAGTCGGGGGCGCGGTTGCCGTGCGGTTTGCCCGATTGCAGCTTGTCGCCGATTTGCATAATAAACACCGTTTTGTGTTCTTTCACAAAGGCGTGTTCACGCTGCTCGGGGGTGAGCGAGGGATAGAGATTTTCCAATTCCTGCGCCGTGATAAAGGCAACCGTTCTGCAAAGCTCTACGTCAATTTGCGGATAGCGGCATTTCAAGAAATCGAGGGTGTCGCAGATTGCGCCGACGATGCCCTGCACCACCTTTTTGAGATAGTTTTCGTTGCGCGTTTCGCGCGTGATGATTTTTTCCCAATCCCATTGGTCGGTGTAAACGGAATGCAAATTATCCATTTCTTCGTCGCGGCGGATTGCGTTCATGTCGGTGTACAAGCCTTCGCCTGCGGAAAACCCGTAAACGGCAGGCGCCATGCGCTTCCATTTTGCAAGGGAGTGTACGACAACGGCGTCCGTACCCGTTTCCTTTAAATCGAAACGGACGGGGCGTTCCACGCCGCTCAAATCATCGTTCAAGCCCGTCGTAGGGTCTACGAAAAGGGGAGCGGAAACACGCTTCAAGTTGAGCGCAAGACACAGTCTTTCTTCAAAGGTGCGCTTCAAAAGCCCGATAGCCGTTTGCGTGTCGTAAAGGCTCAAAGTCGATTGATAATCTTTGGGAATAGTAACTTTGCTCATATTCCTGCCTCGAAAGTTGAAAAATTTATCATAGTATAGCATACTTTTTGTCGGTTTGTCAACGATATTCCGCTTTTGCCAAGGGGAAGAATAAAAAATGGCGAAATTTCCTTGAAAATGGGGTGGATTCTACTAAAAGTAAAATCATTTTTTCCGTTTGATCGCCAAGACCACCTGGTAGAATTATCCTTTGCTGCAATAGTCATTTCTATTCTCGGCATGATATTAGGTGCGGTGCTTCCCATCATTCTCTATTCGAGGGGCGGTGTTTTTGATAATCTGCTAGGCTTGTATTCTTGAAAAAATATATAGTTCAAATACTTGACAAAATCCGTGAAAAAAGATATGCTATAACTGTAGCGCAAAAGATTGCGCCGAGATTTACACGGAGGTTAGGAATGGAAGAAAACAAGGTGGAATTGGTTGAAGAAAAGGCGTATTGCCCTTATTGCGGAAAGCAAACGACGAGTTCTGATCGTTTTTGTCAAAACTGCGGCGGCTATTTAGGTAAGAAACAGGAGCCGAAAGAAGAAACGAACGATTCGGAGACAAAAGAATCCGTAGCCATGAGAATATGCGAGGGTTGTGGACGAGCATTTCCGAGAAATTTGGAACGTTGTCCGATTTGCGGCAATAAAAACGATACCGTGCGTGCAACGCAAGATACGAGAAAGCCTTTCAACTTTTGGGCGGTAATTGCGCTTGTTTGTTCATTGTCGATTAGCGGTATTTTGGGGCTTATTTTTGCAAGTATAGCAAGCAACAAGGAGGGAGAGTTCAGGAAACCGATGAGCGGTATGTCCAAAGCGGCGAGAATACTTGGTATTTTGTCCATTGTAATCACGGCGGTGTACGTTGTGGTAGTACTGATTATGTATTTGGGTGGATTGGCTGATTTCTATTCTGAAATAGACGGTAATTACGGTAGCTACTATTATTAATTTATAAATCGAAACTGAAATGGAAACGGACTGCAAAGCTGTTTCCATTTTTATTTTTTTTTCTCGTGTGAACGGAGTAAAAAACGGGTATAAATATTTCATATCTGCAAAATTCGACCTATTCGCAAGGGGGATTTGCGATATTTTTTATAAAAAGGCTATAAAAACGCTTTCATTTTCAATGAAAATATTGTAAAATATAAGATGAATTAAAATGCCACATTGTGGGCTCGACGTGAAATTGACGAAAAAGTTACCTATGGTAAAAATGTGGACGAAAGGAAAATTCAAGAAAAATAAATCTATCGGAGTTTTAAGATGGGATTGATCAAATATTTGATGGGCACAGACGCCAGAAGAAGCTTGAGAAAGCTGAACAAGATGACGGATAAGGTAGAAGAATTAGAGCCGAAGTATCAGGCGATGGACGACGCTACCCTGAAAGAACAAACGAACGTATTGAAAGGGCGTTTGGCGAATGGGGAAACGTTGGACGATATTCTTTACGACGCATTTGCGGCGCTCCGCGAAGCGGCAAAGCGCGTACTCGGTATGCGCCATTTCCGTGTGCAAATCATCGGCGGTATCTGTTTGCATCAAGGCCGTATCGCAGAAATGCGTACGGGTGAAGGTAAGACGCTCGTTTCCACGTTGCCTGCGTATCTTAACGCGCTTTCGGGGAAGAGTGTACACGTCGTTACGGTAAACGACTACTTGGCAAAGCGTGACGCAGAATGGATGGGTAAAGTCCACAAGTTCATGGGACTTACCGTTGGCGTTGTCGTACCCGGTATGGACGACAATGAAAAACGTGAAGCATACAAGTGCGACATCGTTTACGGTACGAACAACGAATTCGGTTTCGACTACCTTCGTGATAACCTTAAAACCGACCTTTCGAGAATGGTACAACGTGATTTGACGTTTGCAATTGTCGACGAAGTCGACTCCATTCTTATCGACGAAGCGAGAACCCCCCTTATCATTTCGGGTAAAGGGGAAAAATCTTCCGATTTGTACGTGCAAGTTGACAAGCTTGTTCGCACCTTCAACGGCGGTTTCGACGACGAATTGAAGGAAGCGGAAGAAGAAGCTTATGCGCAGAGAAAGGCGAATAAGAAGAACAAGAAAAAGCAGATTGTAGAAGACGTTGAGGACGATGAAGAGGAAGAATACGTCGACTACACGCAGATGACGCTTGAAGAACAGGCGAACTACGAAGCGGAGCTTGCGGAAAAGAAGGCGGCGGCTTTGGCGGCGGCACCCGAGGGCAAGAGATCTTTGGCGGCGGCAAGAGAGTGGGATTACATCATCAACCGTCAAGACAAGACGGTGGAACTCACCGATAGCGGTGCAAGAAAAGCGGAAAGATTCTTCCATATCGACAACATTGCGGAAATCGAGCACGCAGATCTCAACCACCACATTCAACAGGCTTTGAAGGCACACAAGCTCTTCAAGTTGGACGAAGATTATATCGTAAACGAAGGCGAAATTATCATCGTTGACGAATTTACCGGCCGTCTTATGATCGGTAGAAGATATTCCGACGGCTTGCACCAAGCTATCGAAGCGAAGGAAGGTGTGGAAGTACGCAGTGAAAACAAAACGTATGCGACCGTTACCTTCCAAAACTATTTCCGTTTGTACTCCAAGCTTTCGGGCATGACGGGTACGGCAAAGACGGAAGAAGCGGAATTTAGAACGATTTACTCTCTCGACGTAGTCGAAATTCCCACCAACCGTCCCGTAAAGCGTGTAGATTTGCCCGACAAAGTGTACAAGAGCAACGACGGCAAAAAACGTGCAATCGTAGAAGAAATTATGCAACGCCACGAAAGCGGTCAACCGATCCTTGTCGGTACGTCGTCCGTTGATAAGTCGGAAGAGCTTTCCCGTCTTTTGAAGAGAAACGGCGTTAAGCACAACATCTTGAACGCAAAGAACCACGAACGCGAAGCGGAAATCGTTGCACAGGCAGGTAGATTGAACGCCGTTACGATTTCCACGAACATGGCAGGCCGTGGTACGGACATCTTGCTCGGCGGTAACCCCGAATATCTTGCGAAGAAACGTCTTCGTGAAGAAGGTGCGCAGCCCGAGGATATCGACCTTGCAATGAGTATGTATATTACGGACATTCCCGAAAATATTGCGGAGCTCCGTGAAAGATATAAAAAGGTTTACGCATATTACAAGGCGCAAACGGACGAAGAAAAGACGAAAGTTATCGAAGCGGGCGGTCTTTGCATTATCGGTACGGAGCGTCACGAATCCCGTCGTATCGACAATCAGCTCCGTGGACGTGCAGGTCGTCAAGGGGATATCGGTATGTCCGTATTCTTCTTGTCGCTTGAAGACGAGCTCGTGCTTCGTTTTGGTGGCGAGAGAATGAAAGCAATGTACAATACCTTTGGTATTGACGAGGATACTTGTCTTGAATCGAAGATGCTTTCCCGTGGTATTGAAAATGCGCAGAAAAACATCGAAGGCAGAAACTTCGGTATCCGTAAGAACGTCTTGCAGTACGACGACGTTATGAACAAACAACGTTTGGTTATGTACGAAAACCGTATGAACGTTTTGAAGGGCGTCAACGTACACGAACAAGTGATGAAATATATTCCCGACTACGTGGAAGAAGTCGTTTGCTCGGCGGTCAACGTGAACGCAATGCCCGAACGTTGGAATGAGGACGAATTGAACGCAGCGCTTGAAGCGAAGGTGTTGCCCGAAGGCACGAACTACGTGACGAGAGAACGTTTGATGAAGTGGGATTACGAGCTTGCAATCAAGAAGATCACGAGAAAGGTCGAAAAGGAATACGAAAAGAGAATCGAAGAGCTCAAAGAACAAGGAGTGGATTTCAGCGCAATCGAGCGTAGAGTGCTCCTTATGACGGTTGATAGAAATTGGATCGACCATATCGACGCGATGGATCAGCTTCGTAAGGGTATTTCCTTGCGTGCATACGGTCAAGTAGACCCTATCATTTCCTACAAGAAAGAGGGCTACGATATGTTCGACGAAATGGTAGAGCGCATTCAACGTTCGGTTATCAGCGTGCTCTTGAAGGTAAAGATTGAGATGCGTCCTGCGCAACCTGCGCCTACGGCGGCGCCCACGCCTGCTCCTGCACTTGCGGCAACGCCTGCAAACGGCGCAAAGCCTGCTCCTAGACCTTTCCGCCGTCAAATGCCCGTATCCCTTATGAATATGTCTTCCTACAAAGAAAGACAGGCACAAGCGGAAGAAAAGAAAGACGAAAATAAGTAAGGAATTTTATGTTTAAGGCAGACGATTACAGATTAAAAATTCAAGGAATGCGTGCGGTGCTCAAAGAAGCGGAATACGCTTTGGATATCGAGCATTTGCGCCCCCGTCTTGTAGAGCTTGAAAGGGAACAGGAAAACCCCGACGTTTGGCAGGATTTGGAAAAATCCACCAAAATCGGTAAGGAAATTTCCGCGCTCCGCAACAAGATCAACGCATACGAAGCAGGCGCAACGGCGCTTTCCGACGCAGAAGACGTCGTGGATTTGATTGAAGAAACGGAAGACGAATCGTTGATTCCCGAGCTTGACGAAATGCTCGTAACGGCGGAAAAGGATATTGAAGAAATGCGTATCCGCGCCATTTTGAAAGGGCAGTACGACAACCATAACGCCATGCTTGCGCTTCACGCAGGCGCAGGCGGTACGGAAGCGTGCGATTGGTGTCAAATGCTCTACCGTATGTACAACCGTTATTGCGAAAAGATGGGCTTTAAGGTCACCGAGCTTGACCGTGAAGCAGGCGACGGCGCAGGCTTGAAGAGCGTTTCCTTCCGTGTGGAAGGGGAAAATGCATACGGCTATTTGAAGGCGGAAATGGGGGTACACCGTTTGGTACGTATTTCCCCGTTCGACGCAAACAAACGCCGCCAAACGTCGTTTAGCTCCTTGGAAGTTATGCCCGAGGTTGAAGACGATAACGAAGTGGAAATTAACGACGACGATATCCGTATCGATATTTATCATTCGGGCGGCGCAGGCGGTCAAAACGTAAACAAGGTTGCTTCCGCCGTGCGTATTACCCACTTCCCGACGGGTATCGTAGTACAGTGTCAAAACGAGCGTTCGCAGCTTCAAAACAAGGCGATGTGTTTTGCGTTGCTTCGTTCCAAGCTCTTGGAAAAGAAGATTGAACAGCGTCAAGCGGAAGCGGCGGCGATGAAAGGGGACGTGAAGAAAATCGAATGGGGCGCGCAAATTCGCTCCTACGTATTCTGTCCGTATACGCTCGTCAAAGACCACCGCACGGGTTTTGAAAAGGGCGACGTGCAGGCGGTTATGGACGGTGAAATTCACGGGTTCATCATCGACTATTTGAAGAAATTTTAACAAACGGAGGGGGCAGGTACGAGATTACCGCCCTCTTTTATCGAAAAAAGTGGCAAGACAAGGGCAAGAGTATGTACAATCCTTTTGAAAAGCTTGAATTGAATAAGGCGGAGCCGATTATCCTTGGTATTGAAAGCTCTTGCGACGAAACGGCGGCGGCAGTCATTAAGGGCAGAAAAATTTTGTCCGACGAAATTGCGTCGTCTGCTTCCGTGCAAGCGCAATTCGGCGGCGTCGTACCCGAAATTGCTTCTCGCGCGCACACCGATGCGGTGGCGGAAGTGGTGGAACGCGCCGTAAAAAACGCAGGGATTTCCTATGCCGATATCGATGCCGTTGCCGTTACGTACGGTGCGGGGCTTTTGGGTGCGTTGCTCGTGGGCGTCAACTTTGCAAAGGCGCTCGCCTATGCGCTCAACAAACCGCTGATTGCGGTCAACCATATTCGTGGACATCTTGCGGCTTCCTATCTTTCTTCGCCCGAACTCAAACCGCCTTTCATTACCTTGCTTGCAAGCGGCGGCCATACCGCTATTTTGCACGCAAAGTCGGAAGCGGAGTTTGAAATTCTTGGTGCGACGCTCGACGATGCGGCAGGCGAAGCCTTTGATAAGGTTGCAAGGGTGCTTGGGCTTCAATATCCCGGCGGGCCGAATATCGAAAAATGCGCTTTGGACGGCGAGACGAACGTTCCAATGCCGAAAATGTTAAAGGGCGGCGGTGGCTATAACTTCTCGTATAGCGGATTGAAAACGGCGGTTATCAACTATTGCCATACCAAAGAGCAGAAAAACGAAGCTTATTCCAAAGCGGACGTGGCTTGCTCATTCCAACGCGCGGCAGTAGACGTGCTCGTGGAAAAAACGGTGGAAGCGGCGAAGGAAAAGGGTGTTTCTATCGTAACGGCAGGCGGCGGTGTGGCGGCGAATACCTATCTTCGTCAAAGCTTGCAGGCGGCTTGCGATAAGAATCATTTGACCTTGATTTTACCCGAAAAGCGTTATTGTACGGACAATGCGGCAATGATTGCTTCCGAAGGTTTGGTGCAGTACAGACTCGGCAATTTTGCCGATATGACGTTGACGGCGAAGGCGTCTATTCCTTTGGCGGCAACCCTTGAAACGGTGCAGAGCCGCAGGGCGAAAGAGGTGTAATATGTGGGATAAAGTCGTACACGTGCTTGCCCATATTTGGGAGTGGTTAGCGCACTCGTTAAAGGATACCGTGCCCCTGCTTCCGTTTATTTTGGTGATGTATGCACTTATCGAACTGCTTGAAAGTAAGGCGGATTTGCGTAAAATAACGAAATTTGGGACAAGGCTTGGGCCGCTTGTCGGCTCTGCGACGGGGTTGATTCCCCAATGCGGATTTTCCGTGATGGCGGCGAAGCTCTTTGAGCAAAAATATATCACGATGGGAACGCTTTTCGCTATCTTTATGGCGACGAGCGACGAAGCGTTCATCATTATGCTTTCCGATTTGCAAACGGGTGCAATGTGGGTGTTACCTACGCTCCTTGCAAAAGTTTTAATCGGTATTGCCGTCGGATATGCCGTTGATTTCGTTATGCGTCTTGTAGGACGTAGGCAGGTATGCGTTGAAATGCCGAAAACGGTGGGCGGCGTGCCTACGACGGTACACGAAATTTTCATACAGAGATACGAGCAGGAGCGTGAAGTGGAAGCGGAATGCTCGTGCGGAAAGAGCCACGCAGGACAGCATTGGGCAATACGGTATCTACTCAATCCTTTCTTGCATATGTTGAAGGTGGGCGGTCTTATTCTTGCCGTTAACTTCACGTTGGAAATGATTATTCACCTCGTTGGCGGACCGTCGGTTTTTGCGAGCTTTATGGAACAAAACCGTTTCCTGCAACCTGTGATTTCTTGCGCAATCGGGTTGATTCCCAACTGTGCGTCGTCCGTCGTAATTACGGAAACGTTTTTGAGCGGAAACATTTTTTTCGGAACGTTTGTGGCAGGCTTGTGCGCGAACGCAGGCATGGGTTTCGTCGTTATTTTGCGCAACGTGCGGAAATGGAAACGCAATCTTTTGATGATTTTGGCGTGTTATCTCATTTCCGTCACAATCGGTATTTTGTTGAATATTTTTCCGCTTTCTGTTTAAGAGAGCGGAATTTTGCGTTATATATAGAATAAATAAGGATAAGGAGTAATGCGTAATGCAAGAAGTAGTCGTAAAAAATTTGGAAAACGGAACGCTGAATATTGTGCTTTCGGGGGATATTGACCTTGGAAATGCGGACGAGTTCTACACTGCGGTCATCACGGCGTATAAGGCGACGCCTGCCAACCTTTGTTTCGATTGTGAAAAACTCAATTTTATCGACAGTACCACCCTCGGTACGTTTGTAAAAATTCTCAAGGCGGCAAAGGTGGACGGATATAAAATGCGCCTTGAAAAGCTGCAACCCAAGATCAAGAAGCTCTTTTTGATCTGTTCTTTGGATAGCATTATGGAGTTGGCGTAATTATGGAAAAATTTTCGGTTACTTTGCCTTTGACGGGCGAATATCTCACAACGGTAAGGCTTACGACGGGCGGACTTTGCTCCCTTGTCGGGTTTAACGTGGACGAATCGGAAGATTATAAGGTTTGTGTGACGGAAAGCCTTTTGATTTTGAAACGCAACGGATTTACCACTGCAAGTATTGAATTTACGGTGGGGGAAGCGCTTGCTTGCCGTGTTGTCGGCGTGGAAAAGGGCGGCGAAAAAGAGGACGGCTTTGAGGATGAAATTTCCCGTTCGTTGCTTTCTGCGTTGCTTGGTAAGGTAGAGTTTGTAAAGGACGGCGAAAATATCGTCGGCGTGGTGTTTGAAGGCTAAGTTATGACGGACGAAAAGACAAACGAGCTGTTTAAGCGATACAAAGAGACGGGCGACGAAAAGCTACGCAACGAAATCGCCGAAAAGTATCTCTACATAGCCGATATTCTCGCCAAAAAATTCGTGGGGCGAGGGGTGGAGTACGACGACTTAAAGCAAGTCGCCGCGCTTGCGCTTCTTCGCGGAATCGAACGGTTCGATCCGGACATGGGTATGCAATTTACCACCTTTATCACGCCAACGATTGCAGGGGAAATCAAAAATTATTTCCGTGATAAATCGAGAATGGTGAAAGTGCCAAGACGGCTTGGCGAAATTAGTATGGCGGTGAAAAAGTACGCTTCGGAATACGAATCGAAGTACGGCGAAAAGCCCAACGTGCGTAATATTGCAAAGGCGTTGTCGCTGTCGGAGGAAGACGTAATCAAGGCGCTCGAAATTGGTGGGACGATTTCCTTGGACGGTATGGCGCCGAGTGCGGACGGGGAAGAAGACAGATCGCTGTATTCCTTAATTTCCGCCGACGAGGACAAATACGAGGAGTTTGAAACGAAGGAAACGTTGCGCGCGGCGATAAAGGATTTTGACGAGCAGGAGCAGTTGCTTATCAAATACCGCTACGTGGACGAGCTTTCGCAAAGCGAAATTGCGGCGAGGTTCGGGGTTTCACAGATGTTTGTATCCCGTATGGAAAGAAAGGTTCTTGCGAAATTGCGCGAGAAGTTGAAAGGCGCATTTTAAGATTGAATGGAGGAAGGGAATGACGTACGAAATTGAAAATTACGAATTGTTACGCCACGCTACGGAAGAATTCTGTGGTTTCCTTTCCGATGCGAACGTTCCTACGGAACGTATTTTTGACAGTCGGCTTGTGGTTTACGAGCTGCTTGGCAACGTGCTCAAACATTCCAACGGGAAGGCGAGCCTTCGCTATACAATCACGGACGGCTTTGTGGAAGTGAAGATTCTTGCAAGCGTGCCTTACGAGCCGCCGAAGTGTCCCAAATGCGCGGACGTTTATGCCGAGAGCGGCAGGGGAATCTTTTTGGTGGATAGCATTTGTCACGAGAGAGTTTTGACCGAAGACGGCGTATTGATTGTGCGCATTAAAATTGAATAAGCGAAAATAAAACGGGCGTTGTCGCCCGTTTTTTGTTTGCAGTGCAAAAAAAGAACCGCGCTTGCCATACGGCAAGCGCGGTAAATATTGTTATCAGGATTTAGATTTTCATCGAATGTTCGTAAATTTTTTCAAGCAAATCGCTAGGAATTTTATCTCTATATTGTCCAAGATAGATAAACACCTTGTTGAAGAACGCCTTATTGTTGCCGCCTACTTCATAGGTGGGGATTTCAGGCATAGGTGTTTTGCATTTCAAAACGTACAAGTCGATGAACGCCGCTTTTTGTTCTTCGGAAAGGGTTGCGATGAAGGGATCGAAAGGTTCGTTGCTTTGCGCTATGGGAGCTGCTTCTTCTGCGATTTCTTCCGTTGCCGCTACATTTTCTTCCGTTTCTTCTGCGGTTTCTTCCGTTTCGGATTCTTCTGCTTCTTCTTGTTCAAGCTCTTCCGCAACGGCAGGAACTTCACTTGCTTTTTCCTTTACTTGACGAACGAGCAAGATACTTGCAACAACGATTTGTGCAAGCGTTACAACTGCGCCTTCTACACAGTAACGAAGGAAGGACGCGCTGCCAAGGTTGGATTTATAGCCAACGAAAAGAATGAAGAGAAGGATAAATTCTTGCGCAATAACACGGCCAAATTCTACGCCTGCACCGTTTTTCGTCATAGCGGTGAGCGAGCCGAGAATCAAGAGTGCCGTCATTACGACAAGCGTAATGATAACTACCTTTTTATAAGCTTCGTTTGCGTTTACTGCATCGGAAACGAGGTTGCCTTCATCCGTCAAAGCGAAGAGAAGCATACCGATTACTACGACGGAAAGCAAGAATTGTGCTGCGTTGATAATCGCTCTTGCGCCGACTTTAAGGATCATCATAACGAAGTAGATGACTGCGCCAAGAAGAGCCAAAATCGTGGTCCATTTATCCACCGTTGCAGGGGTGGTGGTAAGATAGCAGCTAATTGCCACAACCGAGAGCGCATAAACTGCAACGCCCCAAGTGAAGATCAAGGTTGCGATGCGTGCGAAGCAAACGGACTTATCACGAAGCACGATTGCAACGATGGCGATGATAAATGCTGCGATGCTCGAAAGCATAAAGTAATAAAGAGCAGCAGTTGCAACAAGACCGATGTTCGAAGCGCCTGCAAAGGAAGGAAGGAACCCGAAAACTTTCAAATCGGACTTAAACAAGCTTCCCAAAGCGTTGAAAAGTGCGCCTTCTTTCAAAACGAACGTGCCGTTTTCAAGCGAGATCAACTGCAAAGGCAAGATGAACGTAACGATACAAGCCACTGCGATGATTGCTGCAAGTATGCGGGAAGGTAAAATCGGCTTCCGCGCGGTGTTTTGATTGCTCATAACAAACTCTCCTGAATATTTTTTGCTCATAGGATATTTCCTTTAAGGAAATATGAAAAAATTTCTATGTTTATGTATTATAACATTTTTTCAAGCGTATGTCAATACTTGATTGGGAAAAAAATATTTTTTAGCACGAAAAAACTTGAAAAAAGTTTACCTATGCGTTATAATGGAAGAGTAGGATAGAAAAGGGGGACGGTATTCATGACCGAGCTCAAACGGATATTTAAAGGTATATCGGAAAAACTTGGCATAGAAATTTCTTTTTACGCGGAAAATTCCCGTCCGACGGACGTGCCCGTTTGCGATAAGCAATTCGAGAGCGTGACGGACGACGGAACGCATACCTTTTTCCGTTTTTTATATAGAAGCGTAGGCTATATCGGCTATATTATAGGCGCAGGGGAAGCGGAACGTAATTATGCACTCTTGTTGCCATCGTATATCGAAGGCTTCGCCGAAAGAGAAAAGGAGCTTTCCAAAACGGAGCATTTGAAACGCATTTTGCTCGGGGAAATTTCTTCGATGGGAATTTATAAATATACCATGAAGTTTTCCGTTAAGGGCTCGTCTTGCTTTGTAATCGCCCTGCGTGTCCCCAAGCTTATGCAGGAAACCCTTTCCGTTTTGGAACAGTACGTTGGAAATAGTTTGGATACCGTCGTGCAAATGAGCGCGCAAACGTGTGTGCTCGTGCGTTTTTTGGAAGATTCCGAAGATAGCTACCGCTCGTCCGTCGATTATGCGGAATTTCTTGCGCAATCGTTAAAGGAGGAGCTTGGTTTGGACGTGCAGGCAGGCGTCGGCCCCGTTGTGAAGGAATTAAAGGACGCTGCGAACTCCTATGCAGGCGCGGAAAATGCGCTTCGCTATGCGGACGTGTTCGAGCTCCCCGGAAACGTACATTCTTACCGCGAAGTGATCCTTATCAAAATGTTAGAGGACGTTCCCGAAGGGAAGCTTGCGGAATACCTCGCTGAAATTACGGACGATTCGTTTAAGGAAGTGTTCGACGATGAAGAAATGCTCGCCACCGCCGAAGCGTTTTTGCAAAGCAGCTTGAACGTGAACGAAACTTCCCGTCAACTGTATATGCACAGAAACACGTTGTTATACCGTTTGGATAAAATTGAAAAGGCAACGGGCTTGAATATCCGCCTTTTCTCCGATGCAGTATCCTTTCGTGTATTGACGGTGCTGTATAAACTACTCAAAAAATAAAGAAAATATCCGTCGGGCGAATGGGCTTGGACGGATATATTTTTCCCTAAGGGGATATAATAAAAGGGTTGAGCTATGAAAAAGAAGGAAAATGAAAGACAGGGGATTGAAACGCAAAAAACGGTTAAATCCGTACCTGCTACCCCCGTTTCGACAAAAAAACGCAAAATTTTCAAGCGTGTGGCTTGTATTGTCGGCGCCGCCTTGGCGGTGGTCGGCGTATTTTTTAGCGGTTGGTTTGCTCGGTGGTTTTCCATTGAGCCGGAAATGCGCTCGTTGATTATGGTCAAAGATAGGATAGACGCGGAATACTATGAAGACGTTTCTAACGAGCGTTTCTACGAAGCGATTTTCGGAGCAATTAACGACGAAGTGCTTGATAAATATTCGGGCTATATGACGGCGGAAGAATACGCCGCCGAAACCGAGAGTATGAAGGGGAAACAGCTTGGTATCGGCTTGGTGTTGCGTACCCAAGACGAGAACGGCAATCCGCAAATACTCGTCACGCGCGTGTGCGGAAACTCGCCCGCGGAAACGGCGAATATCCCCGTCGGCGCAAAAATCGTCGGGTTTGGCAAGAGCGAAACGCAGTTGACGAGAAGCGAAGTTTACGATGATTTTAAGTCGTTCTTGGAAACTTGCGCGGAAGACGAGTCTTTTTTTATTGAATATACGCACGCGGGCGAAAGAGTCGTAAGCGCCATTTGCCGAAGTGCATACGTGGAAAATTACGTCTTTTACCGCACCAACAAAAGCGCCTATACCTTCACGGGGAAGAACGCATTGACGGCGACGGAAAGAGGGGAATCGCTTTCGGTGCTTGATAATGATACGGCGTATATTCGCTTGATACAGTTTACGGGGAACGCCGCAAAAGAATTTGACGAAGCGATGAAGCTGTTTAAGCAAGACGGAAAGAAAAATCTCGTTATCGACCTGCGTGGGAATGGTGGCGGCTACATGGACGTCTTGGCGGATATTGCTTCCTACTTTTGTAAGGACGGTAGCGCAAAGCCGACGGTGGCGGTTGCCGACTACGGCGAGAAACGGGAAAAGTTCAAGGCGGATCGAAATCTCTACAAGCAGTTTTTTGGCGCGGATAGCCGCATTTGTGTTTTGGCGGACGGGGATTCCGCATCCGCATCCGAATGTCTTTTGGGGTGTATGCTCGATTACGGAGCATTGACGTACGAAGATATTTGCCTTTCGGAGTGGAACGGCGAAGCCAAAACCTACGGCAAAGGGATTATGCAAACGACCTATTACGTAGATCCGATAAAGAAGGACGCAGTGACCTTGACAACGGCACAAATTCGTTGGCCGGTGAGCGATACTTGTATTCACGGCAGGGGGATTCTTGAAACGGACGGCACGAAAAAAGTGGTGGGCAGCTATGAAGGGGAAATAGAACTACAAAATGCGATAAAAGCATTATTCTAAGGTGACAGGTGCAAATTGAATATAAAAATGGCTCTGTCCCAACATACGGTTGATTTTTGACGGAAAAATACTGTGAAATACGGCGCGTCGCGCTCAGTTACAGACCACAGTGGGTATGCGCCCTCGCGCGCCACTTGTCTTTCTTGTATTTATTCTCGTGAAAACGTGAAACGTGAGCGTTTCACTAATCAACCGCTTAACCAAAGCAATATAATCCGAACCAGCCCAAAAGCCGTCTTTTTAGCGCTTTTCGGCTTGTCGTCATCATAATACTTCGGTATAATTTCTTCCTTCGCACCAAAAATCATCTAAAAATCCAAACTTTTGGGTGCGAA